>QUFC01000012.1 GCA_003478355.1 Lachnospiraceae bacterium AM48-27BH | reverse complement strand
GCCGGAGATGACAAAAAATGTTTTTTTTCTGCTATGGTTTTCAGGGAAGTCCTGGCATTTTCCTGCAGGATTTTTAAGATCTTTCTGTCAATATCGTCCAAAGTCATCATAGTGCATTCTCCTCCCGTCTTCCTCGATGCATAAACCCTGCATCTCTATTTCATAACTGACCATACAGTTACTATTTTTGTAATTTCTTCATCCGATCAATAGCTTCCACGGTATTTTCATAGGTTCCAAACGCAGTCAGCCGGAAATAGCCTTCACCACTTGGACCAAATCCACTTCCCGGTGTTCCGACCACATTGGCATTTTCTAACAGGTAATCAAAGAATTCCCAGGAAGTCATACCTGCCGGAACCTTCAGCCAGATATATGGAGCGTTGATACCGCCGTATACTTCGTAGCCTGCCTCTTTTAAGCCGTCATAGATCACCCTGGCATTACGCATATAGTAGCCCACCTGCTCTTTTAACTGGGCTTTTCCCTCGTCAGAGTAGACTGCCATTGCCGCCTTCTGGATGATGTACGGCGCGCCGTTGAACTTGGTTCCATGTCTTCTTGCCCAAAGGCTGTGTACCGTGATATCGCCGCTCTTTAAATCCTTTGGAATTACCGTAAAGCCAAGCCGCACTCCGGTAAATCCGGCGTTCTTGGAGAAGGAACGGAACTCAATCGCACAGGTCCTGGCCCCCGGGATCTCGAAAATGCTGTGTGGAACATCCGGTTCTGAAATATATGCCTCATAAGCAGCATCATAAAGAATCACAGCGCCTACCTGATTGGCATAATCCACCCATACCTTTAATTGGTCTCTGGTCAGTGTGGTACCGCTTGGGTTATTCGGAATACACAGGTAAATGAGATCCGGCGTCTCTTTTGGAAGCTCCGGAACAAAACCATTTTCCGCTGTACACGGCATATAGATCACGTTGCTCCAGATACCGTTTTCCCCATCGTACTCACCGGTTCTGCCTGCCATCACATTGGAATCCACATAAACCGGATAGACCGGGTCACAGACAGCGATCCGGCTGTCTGCGGAGAAAATCTCCTGGATATTGCCACAGTCGCTTTTTGCACCATCAGAAATAAAGATCTCATCTGCTGCGATCGGACAGCCACGTTTCTCGTAATCCTCTCTGGCAATGGTCTCTCTCAAAAATCCATATCCCAGATCCGGGGCATAACCGTGAAAGGTATCCGCATTGCCCATCTCATCCACAGCTTCATGCATGGCCTTGATAATGGCCGGAACCAATGGCTGGGTCACATCACCGATTCCCAGACGGATCACCTTCTTATCCGGGTGTGCCTCAGAATAAGCCTTCACTTTCTTTCCTACTGTAGAAAACAGATAGCTTCCCGGCAGCTTTAAATAATTTTCATTTACCTGAAACATGGCATTTTCCTCCTTTATGTCACTCTCATTCTGTCTTTTTTATTCATTCCAACTGTTGACCGGTCAGACCTCGATCTCACCATGGAATACCTCCACTGCCGGACCGGTCATATATACATGATTGGTATCCCGGTTCCAGTGGATGGTCAGATCGCCGCCTCTTAAAGAGACCTTCACCGTCGGATCTGTGTAGCCCATCAGAATAGAAGCTACGGCACTGGCTGTCGCTCCTGTTCCACAGGCCCAGGTCTCACCGCTTCCTCTCTCCCATACCCGCATCCGGATATGGTCACGGCTGACTAATTCTATAAATTCAGAATTGACCCGGTTTGGGAAACGCTCATGATTTTCATAAGCCGGGCCGATCTTTTCTAAATCTAATCCGTCGATTTCTTCCGTAAAATAAACAGCATGCGGATTTCCAACGGAAATCCCAACAAATTCTCTGTTCTCGCCATTCACATGAATCTTCTCTGGAAGCTCAGAAGTCAGCTCCGGCTCTCCCATATCCACAGTCACTTCAAATACCTTTCCATCTTTCACATTCAGTGTCAGGTACTTATCGCCGCCTAAAGTCTCCACCACCAGCTCTGTCTTCGGGCAGATGCCGTGGTCATAGACGTATTTGCCCACGCAGCGGATGGCATTCCCGCACATCTCGCCCTCGGAGCCATCTGCATTGAACATCCTCATCCGACAATCTCCGTGATCGGACGGGCAGATCAGGATCAGTCCGTCCGAACCGATTCCGAAATGGCGGTCACTGACCCGGATTGCGGTTGACACTGGATCTTCTACTTTTTCCTCAAAACAGTTCACATAGACGTAGTCATTCCCTGCGCCCTGCATTTTCGTAAACTTCATACTCGGTCCTCTTTTTCTATATACTTCTGAACTTTAAATCTGAATCAGGCTGATCACCATCTGTGCAGTTTCCACCATACCGGTACCGCTGTCCATACTGCATTTCTGCAGATACCGATGGGCCTCTACCTCCGTCATGTGGTTCCGGTCCATCAACAGTTCTTTGGCTTTCGTGATCAGAAGCCGGTCCTCTTCACTTCTTGGCTGAGGCTTCTGCTTCCGTTTCTTTTTCAGCCGAATCTGGGCTTCACACATCATAGACAGTGTGGCGATCAGATCATGAACCTTCAGCGGCATAGGCAGATATACCAAGTGCTTATAATTCAGGTCATCACCTACCCGGTTCTGGGATGCTACTAAAAGCATCTCAAAGTTCTCCGGAAGATTCTGATACAGATCCTTAAACAGCATATCCTCAAACCGGTATCCGCTGATTATGATTCCCCCGTTCAGTCCCTCCAGACTGCTGATAGTCTGGGCCCCTGAGGTGCAGACTGCGACAACAAGGAAGCCATTTTTCATGACGATATTTTTAATACTTTTTGCATCCTCCGGCTTGGAAAACGCCACGATAATATTGGTCACATATCTCACCCCCAGGTCTTGGTGTCATTGGAAAATATCTTTAATATTTGTAAAGATATTCCCCGATCTCCCAGTCGGTTACCTGGCTGCGGAATACGTTCCACTCTTCTTTCTTAGCTTCCAGATATTTGTAGAAAATATGGTCTCCAAGAACATTCCTTAAAAATACGTCCTCTTCAAACTCATCAATCGCCTCTCCAAGAGTCTCTGGCAGATGATCAATGCCCCGCTCCTTGATGGTTTCCTCATCCATGGCATAAATGTTCTGAACCACCGGCTCCGGCAGTTCTATGTGATTCTTGATGCCGTCCAGTCCTGCTGCCAGACATGCTGCCAGTGCCAGATATGGGTTCATGGCAGAATCCGGGCTTCGCAGCTCCAGTCTGGTGCTTGCGCCTCTGGAAGACGGAATCCTCACGATCTGTCCCCGGTTGGTCGCTCTGGACCATGCGATGTAAACCGGCGCATCATAGCCTGGGATCAGACGCTTATAGGAATTGACAATGGGATTCGTCAACAGGCACATGGATTTGATATGGCTAAAATACCTGCCATAAACTCATAGGCCAGCCTGCTTAATCCCAGCTTATCATCTGTATCTGCAAATAGATTTTTGCCCAGCTTGTCCTCTAAAGACATATTGATATGCATACCGGAACCATTCACCCCGGCCTTTGGCTTCGGCATAAAGGTCGCATGAAGGCCATGCTGCTTGGCGATGCTCTTCACTGCCATCTTAAAGGTCAGAATATTATCTGCTGCCTTTAAGCCTTTCTCATACTGGAAATCCACCTCGTGCTGTGCCGGTGCGATCTCATGATGAGAGGATTCGATCTCAAAACCCATCTCTTCCAGGTTCAGTACAATATCCCGGCGTACATTTTCTGCCAGATCGATCGGCGCCACATCAAAATAACCAGCCATCTCATGGGTCTTGGTGGTCGGACGTCCCTCTTCATCCGTATGGAATAAGAAAAATTCACACTCCGGTCCTACATTAAAATAGAAGCCCAGCTCTTCTGCTTCTTTTAATACCTTCTTTAAAATATAGCGCGGATCTCCCTCAAACGGAGTTCCATCCGGACCATACACATCGCAGACCAGACGCGCCACTTTGCCCTGCTGTGGTCTCCATGGGAAAATGGTAAACGTATCCAGATCCGGGTGAAGGTACATATCTGTCTCTTCCTCCCTTACGAATCCCTCAATGGCTGAACCATCAAATACACAGCGGTTATTCAGTGCCTTTTCCAGCTGACCAGCCGTGATCGCTACATTTTTCAACATGCCAAACATGTCTGTAAACTGAAGACGGATAAACTCCACATCTTCCTCTTCTACCATACGAAAAATATCTTCTTTCTTGTATTTCGCCATATGTTTCTCCCTCTCTACATCATGAAAAATCTGCAGATCGCCTTATTCTTTTAGTGTATCATACTTCTGTCCCAAACGTAAAGAGGGCACTGCATAAGGTCTGTTCTTCCCAGACCATCTGCAACGCCCTCGTTCCATAGTGTAAAATATAACAGTCGAAGATTTATTTGTCAATCATTTTTATATACGAAAAAGAGACCTTTACATTTTTCCAAAACTTTTTTAAAATAACTTCAAGAACGAAAAAGGAGACAAAACTCATGTCCGATTATCAAATTTCGAAAGTTTATCCCTCTGACAAGCGCACCAACCGCCTGGTTTCAGAGCTGTTAATAAAAGAAGGAATCCGCAAGGACGGCAACTTAGACTACACCTGCGCCATGTTTGACGATGATATGAATGTGATCGCCACAGGAAGCTGTTTTGGCAATACCCTGCGGTGTATGGCGGTGGACAGTTCCCATCAGGGCGAGGGGCTGATGAATGAGATCGTCACCCATCTGATGGAGGTGCAGTTCGCACGGGGAAATATGCACCTGTTCCTTTATACGAAATGCAATTCAGCAAAATTCTTCGGGGATCTGGGATTTTATGAGATTGTCCGGGTGGACGGGCAGATCGTATTTATGGAAAACCGGAAAACGGGCTTTTCCGGGTATCTGGAGAAACTGAAGAAAGAAACCTGCGAATGTAAGGCTTATGCAGACTTGACCGATACGGACAAACGCTGGCTGACTGGTCATGCAGCAGCTTCCACGGATGGCTCTGGCGCTTCTGGCCCTGTTATCTCTGCCCTTGTCATGAACGCCAACCCGTTTACCCTTGGACACCAGTATCTGGTGGAAACAGCTGCTGCTTCCTGCGATCTTCTGCACCTATTCATCGTCAGCGAAGACGCCAGCCTGGTTCCATTTTCTGTCCGGAAAAAACTGGTGATGGAAGGAACCGCCCACTTAAAGAATATCTGCTACCACGAAAGCGGCCCCTACATCATCAGCAGTGCCACCTTCCCAAGCTATTTCCAGAAGGACAAATCTGCCGTCATCGAAAGCCACGCCCGTCTGGATCTGGCCGTATTTACACGGATTTCCGAAGCCCTTGGCATCACCTGCCGCTATGTTGGCGAAGAACCAACCAGCCTGGTAACTGGCATGTACAATGAGATTATGGCAGCAGAACTTCCCAAAGCAGACATCCAGTGCCGGATCATTTCCAGAAAAGAAGCCGATGGAAAGCCAATCAGCGCTTCCACCGTCCGCCAGTGCCTGAAGGACGGAGATATGGAAACCTTAAAGACCCTGGTTCCAGAGACCACGCTCCGGTATTTTGAAAGTCCGGAAGCCGCACCGGTGATTGAGAAGATCCGGGCGGAGGCGAACGTCATCCATTATTAAAAAAATCCAGCTAACAGAATTCTCCGTCTGCAATCGATTTTTGCTTTCTAGCCTATGTGTTCTTATGGTCGGCGCAGACCTGCTGAATAGTTATGCTTTATCAACACAAAAGGCTGCACACCATAGCTGTAATACCTGCTATCCTGTGCAGCCCTTCATTTTCTCGGTGATAAATGGTTATTATCGTCCTTCTACAATCTCCAGAATCTCTTCTGGCTTTTCCACCAGCACCTTCGCGCCTTTAGCGATCAGGAATGGTACATCCCGAAAGCCCCATTCCACGATGATGTGATCCATCTGGGCATTGGCTGCTGTCTGGATATCCACATCAGAATCCCCAATATAAACAGCCCGGTCACGGGAACATCCCAGGGTTTTTAGCACCTCATTGACCGAATCCGGCGCCGGTTTCTTTCGGATGCCTTCTCTCTCTCCCACTGCGAAATCAAAGACCCCGTCAAAATACTGCTTACACAGCTCCTGCACACCATAATCTGCCTTATTGGATACCACTGCCAGCTTGCAGCCATCCTTTTTCAGATTCTGGAGAAGCTCCATGATCCCGTCATAAGGTCTGGTTTTATCTGCACAATGAACCTTATAATGTGCCGTAAATGTCTCGTGTACCCGGTCAATTTCTTCCACCGGAGTTCCTTCCGGCACTGCCCGCTCCATCAGCTTGCGGATTCCATTCCCCACAAACTGCCGCACTTCATCCATCGTCCGCTCCGGGTAACCACAGGTTTTCAGGGCATAATTGGTACTGTCCGCCAGATCTTCCAGTGTATTTAAGATCGTTCCATCTAAGTCAAAAATCGCAATCATATATTTCATAGCTTTTCTCTCCTCTCTGCTGCCCGTAGTATAGCACATTGAAACAAATGCGTAAATGTCAGAATATCATTTCTTTGTTGATAATTTTCCCTTTAAATCCTTTTTTCACCCATTCTTGTTTTTCCTTCTTTTCTGTGATAGAATAGCCATAAGACTTTATTGGAGGGAATCGAATGACCTATATCAAACACAAATCTGAAGAATCCGTAGAGGACTATCTGGAGACGATCCTGGTGTTAAGCCATAGCTTCCAGAGGTACGCTCGATCGATATTGCAAACGAGATGCATTTTTCCAAGCCAAGTGTCAGTGTTGCCATGAAGAACCTGCGCAACCGGGATCTGATCGTGATGTCTGACAATGGACATATTTCTTTAACTCCGGAGGGTCAGGCTATGGCAGAAACCGTCTATGAGCGCCACTCTCTCCTGTCCGGCTGGCTGATCGAGCTTGGCGTTGACCGGGAGATCGCTACGGCGGATGCCTGCAAGATGGAGCATGACATCAGCCCGGAAAGCTTTGAAGCATTAAAACAGCATATTCTAAAACACCGCAAGTAATCATATCCTGCCAAACAGCATCTGTTCCGCCGCAGGCGAAGAGCTGTTTGACAGGATATTTTTCACCCGCTTTTCATTTTTTAGTTTATCGCAGAAGGAGGTATTTATGCTATTTAAGAAAAAATCATCAGCCCAGACGGGCAAACAGAACGTTTTGACTCGGATGGCAATCCGATCCGCAGACGGGTGCATCTTGGCAAAAGGGCCGGGACCGCAGTCATCATGCGGCTGCCGCAGTCATTGCCAGCAACTGCTACTACGTGCTGGATGAGGAAAATTATGCTGTTGTCACTACTTTGGGAAGTCCCCAGGCGGAATCCCAGGCGGGACTTCATTTTAAGATTCCATTTATTCAGAATGTCCGCATGGTATCCAAGGGTATTAAAGGTATGTCCATCGGTTATAACCAGGATACCGGAGAGGCTGTGGATTCTGAATCTGTGATGATCACCAAGGATTTTAACTTTGTTGATACAGATTTCTACCTGGAATACATGGTCAATGATCCGGTAAAATACCTGTACGCCTCTTCCGACCCGGTAGCTACCTTAAAGATGCTGGCCCAGTCCTACATCCGTGACACAGTAGGCATCTATAATGTAGACGATGTGATCACCACAGGAAAAGCTATGATCCAGTCTGAGATCAAGGAAAAGCTGACCAACCGTATGATTGAAGAGGACATCGGCCTGTCCGTGACCAACATCACCATCCAGGACGCATTTCCACCGACTGATGAGGTCATGAACGCCTTTAAAAATGTGGAAAATGCAAAGCAGGGCAAGGAAACAGCCATCAATAACGCCAACAAGGACCGTAACGAGAAGATTCCTCAGGCGGAGGCCGAGTGTGACCAGATCATCAAAAATGCCGAAGCCGAGAAAGAGGCCCGCATCAACGAGGCTCAGGGCCAGGTTTCCCGTTTTGAGCAGATGTACGCGGAATACAGCAAATATCCGTTGATCACCAAACAGCGTATGTTCTATGAGACCATGGAGGACCTGCTTCCGACCATGAAAGTCTATATTGTAGATGAAAATGGAACCCAGAAGATGCTGCCGTTAGACAGTTTCACTGCCACCCAGGCTGCGGCTGATTCTGATTCCACTGATACAACGACAGGAAAGGAGGCACAATAATCATGAAACGGGCATCTAAGTTTATCACGTTACTGCTTATTTTTGCTATCATGTTTGTAGTTGGCGGTTCCCTGGTGATCACTTATCCAGACGAATACACTATCATCCGTCAGTTTGGCGAGATTGTGCGGGTCACAGACACCGCTGGTGTTTCCCTGAAGCTTCCAGTGATCCAGACCAGCTCCACTCTGCCAAAGTCCTTACAGCTTTATGATATCCCGGAATCGGATGTCATCACCAAAGATAAGAAAAGCATGATCGCAGACGCATTTGTCCTGTGGAAGATCTCCGACCCGATCCTGTTCACCCGCCATTTAAACGGCCAGGTAGCTCAGGCCCAGTCCAGAATCTCCGCTTCCGTGTTCTCCTCCATGAAATCCGTCATTTCCAATATGGATCAGACTGAAATCATCGAGAACCGGAATGGCAAGCTGGCCCAGGATATCCGCGCTAACATCGGAAACTCTTTAGACGAATATGGCATTCAGGTACTGGCCGTAGAAACCAAGTCTCTGGATATGCCAGATGACAACAAGCAGGCCGTTTATGACCGTATGATCTCCGAGCGCAACAACATCGCCGCCTCCTACACTGCCCAGGGTAACTCCTCTGCACAGAAGATCAAGAACGACACCACCAAAGAAGTTTCCGTCATGAAATCCCAGGCGAAAGCGGAAGCGGAAAAGATCAAGGCAGAAGGTGAGGCGCAGTATATGCAGATCTTATCCGAGGCTTATAATGACACCAGCAAAGCCGATTTCTATAACTTCGTAAGATCCCTAGATGCCGCAAAGGCATCTCTGGGAAATGGAAATAATACGCTGTTGTTAGACAAATCTTCTCCAATCACCCAGATCTTCTACGGTTATTGATGTAATTGCAAAGCAAAAAATATCGTGCACAAAAAAACTCGTACTTCACGAATTTATTTCGTCCAAGTACGAGTTTTTATTAACATATATGACTTTTCTCTGCGACCGCCAGGTACGCAGGAGTCAGGTGAACATGAATCCTAAGCCGGACCTTCCGCCAACAGTGTCAAAAGTCCACTATCAAGCCTATGACTCAGTCATCTCCAGATCCACCTTATCATGATCCAGCAGATTTGTCATACTCTTCAAACTGATCAATAACGTCGAAGTATTATGCATCAGCGCTGAGGTGGCCGGAGCCAGCACGCCGCTGACACCAAGCAGGATCAGACCCAGGTTAAATCCGATCACAAACCGGTAATTCCAATGAACTCTCTTCATCAGCCGGTTACTGATCTCCTTCAAGGTCACCAGCTGATACAGTGCATCCTCAGAAATCGTAATGTCCGCGATCTCCCTTGCGATCTGTGCTCCCTCGCTGATGGCGATTCCTACATTGGCTGCTGAAAGTGCCGGAGAATCGTTGATGCCATCACCGATCATGATGACTTTTCTTCCCTCAGTCTTTTCCTTTTCCACGAAGTTCGCTTTATCTTCTGGCAGAACCTCAGAATAATACTCGTCCACACCAACCTTCGCTGCAATGGCCTTCGCTGTACGGTCGCTGTCTCCAGTCATCATGACGATCTTGGAAATACCAAGCTTCCTCAGTTCTTTGATCACCTGTGTGGACTCTGGACGAAGTGGATCTTCGATACAGATAACCGCTGCCAGACGTCCTCCAATCGCCAGATACAGATGGGAATACTCTGGTGGAAGACTGTCAAATTTGTCCATCTCACTCTCCGGAATCACACATTTCTCATCCTCAAATACAAAATGGTTACTTCCGATGATGACTCTCTCATCACCAATGTAAGAGGCGATTCCGTGTGCTACGATATAATCAACCTTGGAATGCATCTCCTCATGAACCAGCCCACGGCTGATGGATTCCTGCACCACCGCATTCGCCATGGAATGTGGGAAATGCTCTTCCAGACAGGCAGCGATCCGAAGCATCTCATTCTGGTCACGGCCCTCGAAAGTCACCACATCAGCTACTGTTGGCTGTGCCTTGGTCAAGGTACCCGTCTTATCAAAAACAATGGTATCTGCATCTGCAATGGCTTCTAAGAACTTGCCGCCCTTGACCGTCATCTGATAGCTGCTGGCCTCTCTCATAGCCGCCAGTACAGATAATGGCATGGCCAGTTTCAGGGCGCAGGAGAAATCTACCATCAGAATGGATAATGCTTTGGTGGTATTTCTGGTGATCAGCCAGGTTAACGCGGTACCTCCAAGGCTCCACGGAACTAACGCATCTGCTAAACCGGATGCCTTGCCTTCTACTGAAGACTTTAATTTCTCAGATTCCTCGATCATGGTCACGATCCGTTCAAATCTGGTAGAACCAGCTGCTTTCTTGATCCGGATGGTGATAGAGCCTTCCTCGATCGCTGTTCCCGCATATGCGTAAGAGCCGATCTCCTTCTTCACCGGAACAGACTCTCCGGTCATGGAAGCCTGGTTGACCATGGCCTCACCGGCTTCTACGATACCGTCTAACGGGATCACGTTACCAGTATGGACCACTACCAGATCGCCCTCGCGGATGTCCGATACCGGAACCAATACTTCAGTATCATCGATCTTCTGCCATACCTTTTCAATATTTAAGGACATGCTTCTTGCCAGGTCGCCTACTGATTTCTTATGGGTCCACTCTTCCAGCAGCTCGCCAATACCCAGAAGGAACATGACGGAGCCTGCCGTATCGAAGTCATTGCGGATAATGGAAACCGCAATCGCTGTGGCATCCAGCACTTCAACCTCGATCTTACACTTCATCAGACAACGGATACCCTTCCATACATAACGGATAGCTTTGATGGTGGTATAAACTGCACGCACCGGAGCCGGAAGAAACAGTTTGGTACACAGACGTCCCAGACACTGGTTTACCAGTTTGTCCTGATATTCCTGATTCAACTCCCGTCCGCTGTCCATCGGAACGATTTCATTTAATGTCTCATCTTCGTAAGTAAAATCCAAAATCGCGCGGATCAGTTCTTTCCGTTCACCGCGGAAATGAATCACTGCGTCTGCAGTCCGTTCATAAACCTTTGCCTCTTCCACCATCGGCTGATTTGAAAGAAACCAGGCCAAAAGATCGGCCTGGCGCATGGTCATGTGATTCTGGCAAAGATGAATACGGATTCTGCCTTTTATCTCATGCCTGATTGTAAATTTCATGTTACTCTTCCACCTGCTCCTCAACAGTCTCTTCTACTTCTGGATCAGCAGCCTTTGCAGCTTCCTCAGCACGAACACGGTTGATCTCTTTTGCTTCTGCTAAGATGTCACCAGCATTCTCCTGGATATTGGTAGCGGTAGTCATAACGCTCTCTTTTGCTCTTAAACCAGCTGCTAAGCAGTTGATGTACAGCTTCTTCGCATCCTTGCTTGCTAATACCTTCACACCTGCGGTTCCGAACAGAACACCTCCTGCAAAAAGTCCGATATGTTTCATTTTGCTGATATCTAACATAATTTTTTCCTCCTATGAACATTGGTATTTTTATTACACACAGACTATCAAACCGTACCCCGGTTAGTCAATAAAAATACTTCTTATTGAGAAAAATTGAAATACTTTGTTTGTTTTCTGTCAATTTGTTGGAATCAGCAAATCTATCACTTAATTTCCTTTTTTCATATCTGAATCATATTTTTTCTTCATGGTAAATCCACGGCCCCGCACCTCGTTAACCTGGTTCACTACGATAAAGGCATGAGGGTCGATTTCCTGGATCAGACGGTTTAGCTGTACCAGCTCCCGGTGACTGACAACGGACATGACCACATAGCCATCCTGTTTTAAATAACCGGTAACCGATTTCAGTAAGGTCACACCGCGGTCTAATTGGGTGGCAATCGCATGATTGATCTCCTCATAGTGGCCGCTGACGATCTTTACCTGCATTTTCGCCTGTCCCATCTGAAGAACTTTATTCAACACAGTGGTATAAGTCAGGACTAATAAGATTCCGTAAAGCACCGATTCCCGGTCGGAAAAGACCATCTGCAGAAGCAGAATCCCCGTATCCATCACATTCATGGACCCGGAAACAGAAATTCCAAACTTCTTATTCAGTACCAGCGGAGGAATGTCCATACCGCCAGTAGACGCACCTGCTCGCAGAACGATTCCGATACCGCCGCCGATCATCAGCCCTGCAAAAAGCACTGCCAGAATCTTATCATCTGTCATTTTTCCAATCATCGGCATGTTCTGGAATACTGACAAAATAAATGGATAGTAGAACGTGCTGACAATGGTCGTCAGGGCAAATTTTTTACCCAGCACGATCGCGCCAAGTACAAACATCGTTACATTAAAAGCTGACACAAACACCTGGATCGGCAGGCCGAACTGATGATAGAAAAACAGCGCCAGACCGGTCGTTCCTCCTGTGATCAGTCCATTTGGTAAAATAAACAGGGTAACTGCCAGGCATAGATGGTATTACCCGCCAAAATATACAATAGATTTTTCATTTCCTCTTTCATTACTATTAATCTCCTCTTTTTTTATTTATCTCTGCACCAAAATAAAGCGCACAAAAAAGACCGATGCATGATTCATCGGTCTGAATAACTGCATCGGTCTTTCATATTCCATTATCGTAACGCTCCTAACAATGATGTGCCTATGGTTCCCTCCGGCATCTCTACCTGGAAATTATCTGCAATGGTCGCACCGATCACGGCGAAACACTTCTGATCTTCTAATCCGCCGCAGCCAACCATGGATGGGGAATATGCCAGAAATGGCACCATCTCCTTCGTGTGGTCAGTTCCTGTATGAGTCGGGTCATTGCCGTGATCTGCCGTGATGATCAGAAGATCATCCTCTCTCAGTTTCGGAAGAAGCTGTCCGAGCTTCTCGTCAAAACGCTCCAGCTCCTGACCATAGCCGATCGGATTCCTGCGATGGCCCCAGAGTGCATCAAAATCCACCAGATTGGTAAAACATAATCCGGTAAAATCACGGTCTGCGATCTCAATGGTCTGCTCCATACCGTGAACACTGCTCTTGGACTTGTTACCCTCTGTAATTCCTTCGCTGTCAAAAATATCCTGGATCTTACCAACACTGATCACATCATAGCCTGCGTCCTTTAATGCATCTAACACCGTTCTTCCATACGGCTTCAATGCATAATCATGACGGTTGGAGGTTCTCTTAAACTCGCCCTTTTTCAGTCCGACATATGGTCTTGCGATCACACGGCCTACCTTCCACTCGTCCTTCATGGTCAGCTCTCTGGCAATCTCACAGCAGCGGTATAACTCCGGCACTCCCATGGTCTCCTCATTTCCACAGATCTGCAATACCGAATCTGCAGAAGTATATACGATCAATGCGCCAGTCGCGATCTGCTCTTCCCCCAGTTCCTCCAGAATCTCCGTACCACTGGCTGCTTTATTGCCGATGATCTTTCTTCCGGTTCTGGCACTTAACTCATCCAGCAGTTCCTTAGGAAATCCAGTATCGGTAAATGTCTGAAATGGCTTCGTGATCTGAAGTCCCATCATCTCCCAGTGGCCAGTCATGGTATCCTTTCCCACACTGGCTTCCGATAAACGGGCATAATACCCCATCGGACATGCAGGTTTTTCTACATGGATCATCGGATGAAGATCGGCCAGTCCAAG
The DNA here is from genome assembly GCA_003478355.1 of Lachnospiraceae bacterium AM48-27BH. GTDB lineage: Bacteria > Bacillota > Clostridia > Lachnospirales > Lachnospiraceae > UBA3402. The sequence continues at coordinate 75,516 of QUFC01000012.1, read as the reverse complement.
CTTTGCCAGGTTCGGGATACGAAACTCTTTCATACGCTCATCAATATGTCCTAAGGTATCTGTTCCGGCATCACCATACTCTGCCGCATTGGCCATGGCGCCAATACCAAGAGAATCGATCACAATCGTAAAGATTCTTTTATATTTTTTCATAGATACTCTCCTTTACACTGAAAAAGAATCCTGCTCGCAGGATTCTCCGCCTGCGGCGGGTCGCTTTAGTGACACTCTTCCACTCCGCCGCAGTGCGATCCCGCGGAGCGTTTTTTGTGTCATAGGGTGAAGTTTCCTATGACATGAAAAAGAGGGAAACTTCGTCCCCTCTTTTTATTATATAGCTTTTTCTAAAATTTGTCGATTTATTCTTTTCTTATTTTTCTGATTCTTTTCCCGATTCTTTTCCTGATTCTACTCTGCTTCTTCCGCCATCTCTTCCACAACCGGCTCCAGCTCTTTTTCCAATTCCTTTATCGGATTCCATTTCTCCGTGAAATAGAAATACAGAGACATGATCGTGGCAATCGTCCAACCGATCGGCCAGGACAGCCATACACCCACTGTGCCAAACATCGCTGACAGAACAAAGGACAGGACTACCCGGAGAATCAGATCCGTAAAGGTTGCGATCATAAAGTAAGTCATGGCCCCGGCGCCACGAAGAACGCCATCCGCCATTAATTTCATGGATACTACAAAATAGAACGGAGCTACGATTCTCAAGAACTGAACACCGGTGCTCATAGCCAAAGTACCACCTTCATCCATGAACAGAGAGATCATCTGCGTTCCCAGGAAGAAAAACAGTACAAAAAATGGTACTGCCACCATAAGCGCCATCTTGACTCCGGCTTTGTATCCTTTCTTGACACGGTCGATGGCTCCGGCGCCCACGTTCTGGGCAGTAAAGCTGGACAGACCATTTCCCAGGGTTGTAAAGGAAGTAATGGTAAAGGTATTTAATTTTACTGCTGCAGAGTATCCGGCAATGACAGAAGAGCCATAGCTGTTGATGATACCCTGGATGAAAATATTACCGATGGAGATAAAGCTCTGCTGTAAAATACTTGGTACTGCGATTAAAGATACTTTCTTTAACATTTCCCCAGAGAAAAACCTCACCTCGCCCCTGGTTTTATACCTTTTAAACGGCCTAACAATGTGATAAACGCCAATACGCAGGCAATGCCCTGTGCGATAAAGGTAGCCCATGCAACACCGGCTACGCCCCACGGGAAGATCGCTACGAAAATATAATCAAGAATCACATTTCCTACCGAAGAACCAATTAAAAAGTACAGTGGTGTCTTGGAGTCTCCTAAAGACTGAAAGATTCCGGTACAGATATTATATAGAAAGAGGAAGAAAAAACCCCCGATATAAATACTTAAGTACAGAGAACCATCTGCGAAAATATTATCCGGTGTCTGGATCATGTGCATCAGTCCCTTGGTTCCTATCAGTCCCAGGACCGTCAACAGAATCGACAACACAGCAGAAGAAGTAAGCGTTGTATAAACTGCTGTTTTCATTTTTTCATACTCTTTTGCACCAAACAACTGTGAAATCACAACGGAACATCCGATGTTGCTGCCTACCGCAATGGCCATGAAAATCATGGTGATCGGGTATGAAGCTCCTACTGCCGCCAACGCATCCTCTCCTGCAAATTTGCCGGCGATCACACTGTCTGCTATGTTATACATCTGCTGGAAAATGACACTGACAAACATCGGAATAGAAAATTTCCATAATACTTCTTCTGGTTTTCCAACTGTTAGATCTTTAACCATTTTTCTCTCTCCCCTGTTTCTTTTTAATTTCTTTTTCTTGTGTTTTGCACTGGCTGATATTATACTACAGATAGATTGATAAATATAATGATATATTTTGTCATTATTCCTAAAATTTTTCTATGGATAAGGAGACAGCTACGCTTTATGAACTTTGAGACTTACCGGATTTTCTATTATACTGCCAGATATAAAAATATCACCGGTGCTGCCAAGGCCCTGTTTCTGACTCAGCCCACCGTCAGCCACGCTATCGCCGGTCTGGAAAAGGAACTGGGGTGTCAGCTTTTCATCCGCTCCAAAAAGGGAGTTCAGATGACACCGGAGGCAGAGCTTTTGTATCGTCATTTATCGAAAGCATTCCAGCATGTGGAAGACGGAGAACGGTCCTTGCGCGATCACCTGTCCCTGTCCGAAGGACAGATCCGCATCGGTGCCAGCGAGACCACCCTGCACTATTTTCTTCTTCCTTATTTAGAGCAGTTTCGTGCCGCTTATCCCCATATCCGGCTGAAAATCTCCAATACCACCACTCCGGCGGCACTTCACGCATTAAGGGAGCACGCCATTGATTTTGCAGTGATCATCGCACCAGTGGCGGATGATTCCATTGAAATCCACGAATTACTGGAAATCAGGGATATTTTCATCGCCGGTCCTCAATTTTCCCAGTTAAAAGACACACCGCTCCATCTGTCCGATCTAAACGCTTACCCTATCGTTTCCATGGAACCAGGTACCGGAACCAGGGAACATCTGGAGCACATATTTGCCAGCTTTGGCTGTCACCTCACACCAGATATCGAGCTGGCCACCACGGACCTGATCACCCCCATGGTCTCTCACAACCTTGGAATTGGGTTTGTACCTTATTCTTTCGCGGAAAGCAGCCTGATCAATGGCTCTGTCTTTCAGCTGAATATCGTCGATCCGATTCCCAGACGCTCCATCTGCATTGCTGTAAACAAAGAATTCCCATTATCTGTGGCAGCCGGGAAAATGGTGGGGCTGCTGGGGGTAACATAATTTTACTTGAAAAATCACTTTTCAAAAACTATACTGTGACTAAAGATACTACTTGGATTTTTTTATCAGAAAGGAAGGATTTCCATGACACAATCTCATCGCACCAGGCTGGAAAACTCTTGTATTCTACTGTTGTTTCTTTTTTCACTTGGCATGTTCCTTTTCAGCTTTCTGCATCATTCTCCGGCAGAAGCAGCTCTTTTAATTGGTACTGAAATGGACTGGATGGTTCAAAGAGCCCTTTCCCTGGTATTGATCTGTCTCTGCCGCCAGCTGAAAAAGCGGAAACGGGCCGCACTTGATACGGCACTTATACTATTTCTTCTCAATATTGTCCGCAGCTTCCCACAGCTTACCAGCCCCAGACATCTGATAAGCGGCCTGGTAAGTCTGCTGTTATTCCTGTTGTTCTTTCATTTCCGCTCTGATTTTTGCTGCCCGGCATCCAAAGCAGACCAGAAAAGAGGATTCTCCATCCTCCTTCTCAGTTTTCTTGGCGTGATCACCAATGCTGCCATCAGCTATCATTATCTGAGCCCGCTCCTCGGCACTGGAAGTCATACCATTCTGAACAGCCTGACGGAAAGTCTGTCCATTCTTTTCGGAAACGGGAGCACACTACCTGTCCCGCACAACGCCCAAATTCTGGAACTGACGCTTTTCTGGTTTAGCTGGTGCTGTATTCTTGCTGCCTTTCTCTATACCGTTCGTCCATGGATTGCAGCCTCTTCCAGACATGAAAGTGATCTGCAGCACGCCAGGACTCTTCTAAACCTATACAGCCAGAATAACTGCTCTTATCTGGCCCTGGAGGACGATAAGCAACTGTACTTTGGCCATCAGGTAGACGGTGTCATCCCTTACGGCGTTGTGGGAGATACCATCATTGTCAACGGTGATCCCGTCTGTGCAGATGATGATTTTCCTGTTCTTTTGCAAGAATTCCGGGAATTTTGTGAAAAAAGTGCCCACAAATTGTTCTTTTTAAGTGTCACCGATCATTTTCTGGAAGAATACAGACGGCAGGGCTTTGGTTCTGTAAAATGTGGTGAAGAAGCCCGTTTTTCTCTTGCTGAATACGAGATCAGCGGCAAAAAGGGAGCAAAAATGCGCATGAATATCAACCATGCAAAAAAAGCCGGTGTTACCATCCATGAATATTGTCCTCTGACCAACCGTGATCCGGATATTGAAGCAGCCTTTGACCGCGTCACTCATGAATGGCTGGGACAGAAAAAAAGTTCTCTGCTGTCTTTCACCATGGGAACCGTCGGATTCGATCATCCCATGGACAAACGATATTTTTATGCAGAAAATGCTGAGGGCAAAATTGTTGCTTTCATTGCCTTTGTTCCATTTCTCGGCAAAGACGGCTATATGGCAGATGTCACACGCCACGGAAATGATGCTCCAGGTGGTGTCATGGAAACCATTATTTATGAAGCGTTCCAGGCTTTCCGTGAAGAGGGCGTCCATTATGGCAGTCTCGGCGTAGCTCCGCTTGCCGGGCTGGATGATGAAAAAGCAGGGCTAGTAGAGCAATTCCTCCGCTTTATCTACAACCATCTGAATGACTGCTATGGTTTTAAAGACCTATACCGTGCCAAGGAAAAGTACAGTCCGACTGAATGGCTTCCTGCATATTACGTCTATCTGCCCAAACATCCAACTCCAGATATGTTTTACGCAGTCGTGAAAATCCAGAATCCGGATTCCATTAAGGAAGGCATCGGATCCATTTATCATGGTTTGAAAGAACATTTTTCTTTCCCAGGGAAATCAACATCATGAGTAACCGAAAAAATGATTGGAATCACAAAAACATATGGAACCATGGTTATGTGACCACTCCACAGGCCCATTTATATTATGAAATCTCCGGACACGGCACGCCCATCCTGTTTCTACATGGAAACAGCCAGTCCCACCACATTTTTCATTCCTATGCCCGCAAACTTCAAGGTTCTTATCAGGTGATTCTGATGGACAGCCGCGGACATGGGTTTTCCCATTTAAAAGATTCCTGGGCCAACCGCCTGTTTACCATTCATGATATGGCCCTGGATGTCGCTGCCCTTCTGGACAAGCTCCATATCTCCAAAATCATTCTCTTTGGCTTCAGTGACGGTGCCAACATTGCCCTGGAGTTTTCCAGTCTCTATCCCGAACGGACTCTGGCCGTGATCTCTGCCAGCGGAAACGCACTGCCTCATGGCTTGCGTCTTCCCGTCCGCCTGGCAGCCAGATTTACCGGACAGATTTTCAGAACAATAAAGAAATTGGTCCCAGGAGGACCACTTCGTCAATCTCTTACAAACTGGCAACAGTTAAACTCCCTGCTGACAGACTCCCCATCCCTCTCCGCTGACCGTCTCCATCAGATCACAGCCCCTGTCCTTCTGATTGCCGGAACCCGGGATCTGATCAAAACCTCTCACACCAACTGGATGGCATCACAGATTCCTAATTGCCAGCTCTATCTGGTAGAGGGCGGAACCCATCAGGTAATTTTTTTACGGGAATCCGAATGTTGGAAGGTGATTTTGAATTTTTTGAAAAATATCCCCCCTGCTTCCCATACGCAACGCAAATAATAGCTGAATCTTATCGGTGATGGAACACGGACTTTCCTTTTCAGACTTTTCTTTTCCTTTAAATATCTTTGCAATTTTCAGTTATTTCGAGTATACTTGATTTACATTTAAATGTTTCACATCAACCTGTGTCATTACCATATTTTTATGAAAAGAGGGTACATTTATGGAATTTAAAGAAAAAAAGAGATGTTTATTTCTGGGGCTTCCACTGACTTTTACCACCTACACCATTACCGAAGAGCTTGTTACCATCGATCAGGGATTCTTAAGCCGCAAAGAAGATGACTGCTACATGTATAAAATCCAGGATGTGACCCTGACTACCAGTTTTCTCGAACGTATCGTCGGACTTGGAACCATCATCTGTAACACCGGTGACGTCACCCATCCAAAACTGGAGCTGACGCATATTAAAAATGCGCGGGCAATTAAAGATTTTATCCTTCAGCAGTCTGAAGACCAGCGCCTAAAACGCCGGACACTGAATACCCAGAATATCGGGGCAATGCCAGATCATGATTGCGAGATGCATGATGATTGTGGGATGCCGCATATGTATTAATATGATCACTCCCCTGGAATTAGGCTGAAAGGGGTTAAATTCCAGGGGAGGTTTCTAAACTCCTGCAATGGGAGTGACTTGCAAATTTTTCAAATATTCCTCAACATTCTGATACCATATTCCTTCGACCATCTGATTCTCGCCCCGATAAAGCACCGTTTTTTTCGTAATCGAACCATATCGATGTTCAGTCTGCGCACATTTTTCTTGATCAATCAAGTGACGATACTGATATTTAACCATCTCCGTGCTATGCTTAATCTCAAAAATCTGACATGCGGCATCATTGGGATCAAATACTACCATATCAAACTCTCCAACTGGGAACTGAAGCACAAACACCTGCTTTCCTGGATTCGCCATTTTGGTTTCCAGTAAGACAATATCTTCCAACATCCGCCCTTTTATCTCATTTATAATTCGTTTCTGTACCGCATTTCGTTCTGACAAGGATAAAGAATTAAATATTTCATCCAACAACAAGCTACGAATTAAAGCATCTGCCTGAGCATAACGGAGTCCCGGCTGCGCTATGACAGTCCTTTGAGTCTTCGTTCCAACATTCGGCAAATGCATCACATCAATCTTCTGTGTGAGGTCAAGCAAATTCAAATATTCCTCTATCTCCGCTGCATGAACGTCATCAAGTTCTACTTGCTGTTCCTTTTTATTTCGAATTTCTAGTAATTTTCTCAAGTTATCTGTTACCTCAGCCACATCCACACGATCAAGGATATCTGTTGGATTTTTCCGATCCCTACGCAAATTAGATGCTGAAGTTCCAAGATCATGGGATTTAAAATCCTGCGTTAAAACTTCCAGTGTAAAGCGATGGTTGATATCTTCCACAACACGATTGATCGCACTGGTCAACTCATTTTTGTCATATAAATCCCGCAAATGTTGAAAATGATTCTCATACTGATAGCATCGCAAAGAATGCTGAATATTTCTGGCAATGGCTGTGTCCACATATTGATCCGTACTTTCCAAAGTCGCAAATGTAGAAGTCTCATTATAATGAACTCCGCCAAGGCTCATGGTTCCACCATACCGAATGTATTCATCAATACCACGGATTCCCAAAACCTCTTCAAATTCCCGATATGGTATCCATGTCGTATGAAGTAAAATGCATCTGTCATAAAGCTGCTCGTCTTCTGTAAATAAAAAGCCCAGGGAATCTGTTCCAGACAGTACAATTTTCATACCACAAGCAGCAAACACATCAGAAAACAACGCTGCGCCCTCAATAAAATCTTCCATCAAGGTCACTTCATCAAGAAATACATACCGAATCCCCTGTGCCTCTAATAGTTTCAAATCATGGTTTACATCTGCTAAAGTGTCTTTTAATGTAATCTGGATAAAAGCAGTTTTTTCTAGTTCGTTGTCATCCATTTCAGCAAAAATCTGCCGAATCATCGTGGTTTTCCCGGTACGGCGTAATCCATAAAGGATGAACACCTTATCCTGTGCTTCGCCGTAAACAAAATTGTAAAGTTGTTGATAGCACTCTCTTTTTCGCATTTTTTGAACACTTGCCGAAAATACACGTAAAGATTTGCCAGTTCGTACATTCGTTACAAATGCAGGAGATGTCACTATTTCTTTCTCAGGCTGTGATTTTGAAAGCTGCACTTTTAATGTTTTCAACTCCTGTTCTAATAACCTTCTTTGTTCAATCTGTTGTCGAACTGTTTCCACTTCTGTCATTGGAATGTATTTTTCTTTTCTCTTTTTGTCCTCTGTCCAGCGACGATAAAAGTAGTCCTTACCATTTATTTTTTTCTTTGTAATAGAACCAGGTGGAAAAGCTGCAATTTGTTGTTTTAAATCTTCAATACGGCTTTGAAGTTCATTTTGGAACATAGTGTCACCTCCTGTTAGTGTCTGTTGTTATATCAAATTATACCCGTTATACCTCAGCATTTCAAGGGTATAACGGGTATAATGGGATATATTATTTCTTCTCTAATGATATTTACAAACGATCTCGCACCTTCTCCACCACCATCACATCTGCCGGCAACCAGTCTACAGAATCCAGTTCTTCCATAGCCAGCCATTTTGCAGCTTCGTGTTCACGCAAAATCAAATTTCCAGAAACAACCTCAGCCCAAAAGCAATCCATGGAAAGATGAAATGTTGGATAATCATATTCTACAGTTGTAATAAGCTGTCCCACTTTAATTTCTGTATCTAATTCCTCTCTGATTTCCCTTTTTAATGCTTCCTGTGGGGTTTCTCCAGCTTCAATTTTTCCTCCTGGAAATTCCCATCCATCTTTGAACTCTCCATAGCCTCTTTGGGTTGCGAAAATCATCCATTTTCCATTTTCTTTTTTCACTTTGATTACTGCTGCTACTACTTTGACTGTCTTCATTTTCTGACTCCTCAATTTCTCGTTCATTCGCTTGCTTATCACGCGCCTTATGTACCATCCTGTCAAGCATTTACCAGATATTCATATAAATCTTCTCTCACCGGCTCATCCAATATCCATTCAATCTCCACTGCCGTTTTATCCGTATTTGGCATTGTAAATTCCTTAAATCGTCCACTGGCCTTCATGTAGCCCAAATAATAAAATTCCTTGGAAATTTTATCATCTTTATTTTTTCTCACAAAAAGATGCACCTGAATTCCACGTTCTTCTGCATGAAGAAAATTCTGAACATCTTCCGATGATACACTCCTTCCAGACTTTGAAATTGCAATCAAACTGCTGCTACTGGTAAAATGGTCTTCATACTTCGTTGTATCACTAATATTCTCCGCTTTATCATAATTGATAAATACCGGAAATGTCTTCGTTTTTTTATCATACTTATAACCGCCGATGTTTAATGGAACTTCATTAATTTCCCAATTCAGAAGACGACAGACATCTTCATAAGTATATTTCTGATACAAAACAAAACTTGTCCCTTTATATGTATCTGCATAATCTCTTCTATTTCTACTGATACCAAAATCCACCAATTCATCGATCATCTCATAAAAATATCGATTTTGAAGCATTTTAGCAAAGATTTTGGAAATACAGTAGTCAGTGGACTCATCCTTCTCTTTTTCGATAAAAATGCAGTCTGCATATGTTTTCTTGCTTGCACCTGCTGGAAATTCATTGGTCAATACATTGATGATATTTTTCTTCTGATTTTCAGTTAATTGAATTCCATAATTATCCTGTAATTCCTGACTTAGACCATTAAAAACATGAAATCTCTGAACATACATCAACATTCTCTTTAAAAGCTGCAATTCCTGAATCCGTTTACCATTAGCAAGTTTTTTAGAAATAAACTCAACCATTTTTTCTTCTTCTATTGACAAACGAACTTTATAATCTTTTTCATACTTTACCAAAAATTTGTAATAAGATCCCAGACTGTTATTATCGAAAATACGAAGTACATCCATTTCCCCATAATCATCAAAATCACATAATTTCGGAATGCGTCCCAATTTATTTTTCAGGTTTGTATAATTTTCCCTGATCAATCTGATATCACTAAAATTCGCATGATCGACTGCTGCAAAAATTCGTTTTCGGCTGATCTCATCAAAATGAATCGTGCTGGCACCAGGAATCATGCGACCGCCTTCCATTAAATATCTGCGGATATTGTCCTTGTTATAGCTACGATCACCAGAAAGAGCAATTGGAATCATAAAATTGTTCTTATAATTTCCAATAAAGTCCAGAACTACCACATATTCTTTTTCTTTCGACTTTCTCAGTCCACGACCGAGCTGTTGAATAAAAACGATCGGTGATTGAGTAGGACGCAGCATAATTACCTGATTTACCTCAACGATATCCGTTCCTTCTGAAAAAATATCTACTGTCAAAATATAATCCAGATAATCATCCTCTGGAGATTGTGCCTCCATGGTCAAACGTTCAATCGCTGCCATGCGGACTTCTTCAGGATCTGCTCCACTCAATGCCACAGTTCGAAGTCCCATGGCATTAAATTTTCTGGATAATTCTTTCGCTTCTTCGATTCTACTACAAAAAATTAACCCTTTTACCCGATCACCGGAATGTCCAAAATAAGTTGCCTGTTCCATCACATAGTTTGCGCGTTCATCGCTGGTCAGATAACGAAACTGCTCCAACTTTTCTTCTTTTGAGGTCCCGTCATCAGCAATCGTTGCAAGATCCGTAATTCCAAAATAATGGAATGGGCATAATAAATCTTCCTCCATCGCCTGCTGCAAACGGATCTCATAAGCAATATTATGATCAAATATTTCATAAATATTGCGCCCATCAATATGATCATCCCGCTTATCTGGTGTCGCCGTCATACCAAGTGTAAATTGCGGAGTAAAATAATCCATTACCCTCTTATAGCTTTCAGCACTGGTATGATGTGCCTCATCATAAATACATGCATCAAAATAATCTTTTGGAAAGCGTTCCAGATTTTCCTGCTTGCTAAGTGTCTGAACAGTAGCAAAAATAAAATCTGCATGATAATCTGTTGCATTTCCAGAAATTAGTCCTGTACAAATCCTACTGCCAAAAACACGCTCAAATGAGACTTTCGCCTGTCTGGCAATCTGATTTCGATGTACCAGAAACAAGACCCGTTTAAAACCCAATTCACGCATAGCAAACGCAGATGCATAGGTTTTTCCCGTACCAGTAGCAGAAATCAACAATGCCTTATCCATTTTTCTTTTCCGAAGTTCTAATAAATTATAAATAAAAGCTCTCTGCATAGAATTCGGCTGTAAAGTATACGCTTCCAAAGATGGAACCATCTCTTGTCTGACGATCTGTTTCTGCTTTGAAACCATCTTTTGGAAAAGTTTCTGTTCTTCATAAACTCTGCGGTATTCCGTGATAAAATCCGCATAACATCTGGTGCTTCTCGTATCATTCCACAGTCTGTCAAACTCATGCAAAACTAACTGTGCCATCTCTCCCTTATTGGTAGAAATCACTTTCGTGTTCCACTCCATATTTCTGGTCAGCGCATCTTGTGTCAGATTCGAACTACCTATAATGAAATGATACTCCTCATATTTTTGAAAAATATATCCTTTTGTGTGAAAACCATTTCCTGCTTTTTCCGTTTGGTACATTCGCAATTCAATATTGGAAAGCCCTGCTAATGTGTCCAGTGCAGATGGATCACTGAAATTTAAATAATCTGTTGTCAAAATCCGGCCTGCAATATGTTTACGTTCCAGTTCTTTTAATGTCTGCAATAATGGAGTAATACCGCCTTTAGTAATAAACGCAACACTGATATCAAATTTATCACATTTTAGTAACTCATCTTCGATTGCAGAGAAAACCTTTTGTCCTTTTTTGTTATCATTATAAACAAACTGAGGACGGTATGCTAAATTCGAGCGATGTGTTTGATCAACAAAAGCAGTATATAATCCATTTTGCAAATCAATGATTCTATCTGATGTCATGTATGATTATTCCTCATATTCTCAACTATTTTGCATAATTATTGTAATACACATCTATAAAAATCACAACAATATTACTTGATTTGCCTTAATTCTATTGTTACAAAAGGGGCGGAAAGCCTACGCTTTCCGCCCCTCAAAACCATCAATCTTCCATTTTCAAAAGCTCTTACGCTTCTGTCTTTCCAGACAAATACTCATGAATGCCCTTCGCGCCAGCTTTACCGGCCTCCATAGCCAGAATTACGGTTGCTGCGCCGGTTACTGCATCGCCGCCTGCGTAAACAGCCTCTTTACTGGTCTTGCCAGTAGCCTCTTCGGCTACGATACATTTTCTCTTGTTGATCTCAAGACCTTTGGTGGTGTTGGAGATCAGTGGGTTTGGAGAAGTACCTAAGGACATGATGACCGTGTCTACATCCATCACAAACTCGGAACCTGGGATGGCCACTGGTCTTCTTCTGCCGGATGCATCTGGCTCGCCTAATTCCATGCGGATGCACTTCATGCCACTTACCCAGCCGTTGTCATCAACCAGGATCTCGGTTGGATTCGTCAACAGATCGAAGATCACACCCTCTTCTTTTGCGTGGTGAACTTCTTCCACTCGTGCCGGAAGCTCTGCCTCACTACGACGGTAAACGATATGTACCTCTGCGCCAAGACGAAGTGCGGTTCTTGCCGCATCCATGGCTACGTTGCCACCGCCGACAACGGCAACCTTCTTACCTGCTGCGATCGGAGTGTCATAATCGTCACGGAATGCCTTCATCAGGTTGCTTCTGGTTAAGTACTCATTCGCAGAGAATACGCCGTTGGCGTTCTCACCCGGAATACCCATGAACATCGGAAGTCCTGCACCGGATCCAATAAACACGGCATCGAAGCCTTCCTCGTCTAATAACTGGTCGATGGTGATGGATTTGCCGATGATGACATCCGTTTCGATCTTCACACCCAGTTTTTTCACATTCTCAACTTCATGTCTAACGACAGTATCCTTCGGCAGACGGAACTCCGGAATACCATAGATCAGTACGCCGCCTGGCTGATGCAGTGCCTCGAAAATGGTCACGTCATAGCCTAATTTTGCCAGATCACCTGCGCAGGTCAGACCGGATGGACCGGAACCGATGACTGCGACTTTCTTGCCATTCTTCTCTTCGCTGACTGCCGGAACAAAATCATTCTCTCTGGACCAGTCTGCTACGAAACGCTCCAGCTTACCGATGGAAATCGGCTCACCTTTCACACCACGTACACACTGTCCCTCACACTGACTCTCCTGTGGACATACACGTCCGCAGACTGCAGGAAGTGCGGAAGACTGGGCGATGATCTTCGCTGCCTCTTCAAAATTGCCATCCTGAACCTCTTTGATAAATCCAGGAATATTAATGGAAACCGGGCATCCCTTCATACATCTGGCGTTTTTACATTTCAGACATCTGGATGCCTCTTCCATAGCCTCTTCTTTATTATATCCAAGACAAACCTCTTCAAAGTTTGTTGCTCTTACCTTTGGGTCCTGCTCACGAACCGGAACTTTTTTCAGTACATCCATTATTCGTCACCTCCGCACTGTCCACATCCGCCATGATGGGTCTTGCCCTCTTTTAATTTCAGCATTGCGCGGCCCTCCTGGGTCTTATACATCTGCTGTCTCTTCATGGCTTCGTCAAAGTTTACCAGATGACCGTCAAATTCCGGTCCATCCACACATGCAAACTTCACTTCATCACCAACAGTCAGGCGACATGCACCGCACATACCTGTACCATCTACCATGATCGGGTTCATGCTGACGATAGTTGGGAGATTTAATTCTTTTGTTAACAGGCACACAAATTTCATCATGATCATCGGTCCGATGGCTACACACACGTCGTACTTCTTGCCCTGGTTGATCACCAGATCCTTGATCACGTCAGTTACCATACCCTTGCGGACATAGGAACCATCATCCGTTGTCACATATAAATTACCAGCTACGGCTCTCATCTGATCTTCCAGTATCAGAAGGTCTTTATTCTTTGCGCCTACGATCACGTCCGCATCAATACCGTGGGCTCTTAACCATTTCACCTGTGGGTATACCGGAGCAGTGCCGACACCGCCTGCTACGAACAACATTTTCTTATTCTTTAATACTTCCAGGTCCTCATGTACAAATTCGGATGGGCGGCCAAGAGGTCCTACTACATCCTCAAATGCATCTCCTGCCTTCAGTTCTGACATTCTCTGGGTAGAAGCGCCAACGATCTGGAATACAATGGTAACCACTCCTGCCTCACGGTTGTAATCACAAATAGTAAGCGGGATTCTCTCTCCGATCTCATCCATCTTTACGATCACAAATTCACCTGGCTCACAGGATTTGGCCACTCTGGGTGCTTCAACGTCCATCAGAAAGATTTTGTCTGCCAACTGCTCTGCTTTTAATATCTTAAACATCTGACCCCTCCTAAAAGATTTAATCCCAAAGGCCTTTTCCGAACCTTCAAGTCCAGAACTAATATTAGCATTTTTTTAACGATATAGCAAGATTTATTGATAAAACACCACAAAAAACTATAAAAATCCAGAACATAACAAAAAATACTATTTCTTCTAAAAAAGCTGTAGTAAAATGATTTATAACTGTTCAGCAGGTCTGTACGTTACTGTACCCTTATCACGCTGACCGTAAAAAACCCGTACTGCCCCCGCTTAAAGATCTTATAGGGGATACCGGGATTTACCCAGGAGGAACTTATGCAGCCAATCGAAATTCTTGAATCCATCAGACAAAATATCCGCAAGGTCATCGTCGGAAGAACCGACACCATTGACCTTCTTCTGACATCCTTAGTTGCCGGAGGACACGTCCTGTTAGAGGATGTTCCCGGAACCGGCAAAACACTTTTAGCCAAGTCCTTAGCTAAAAGCATGTCACTGGTATTTTCCAGAATCCAGTTTACACCGGATCTTCTTCCATCTGACGTTACCGGACTGAATTATTTTGATCAGAAGGAAAGTGCTTTTGTTCTCCAGAAAGGTCCTGTATTTACTCACATTTTACTTGCAGATGAGATCAACCGCGCCACTCCTCGCACCCAGTCCAGCCTTCTGGAATCCATGGAGGAGCATCAGGTAACCATTGATGGGGAAACTTATCTGCTGGATGAACCATTTTTCGTCATTGCCACCCAGAACCCGGTAGAAACAGAGGGGACCTATCCTCTTCCGGAGGCTCAGCTGGACCGGTTTCTGATGCAGATTTCCATGGGCTATCCATCCAAAGAGGAAGAACTGACCATCTTGGACCGGTTTGGCTCCAGAAATCCACTGACTGATTTAAAGGCTGTCTGCAATAAAAAGGATTTATCTTCTTTGAAAACCGCCGCCAGTGCCATTTTCGTACATCCGCTATTAAAAGATTATCTTGTGAACCTGGTACAGGCGACCAGAAATGATTCCCAGATTCTGGATGGTGTCAGCCCACGTGGAAGTCTTGCCCTTTACCGCGCCGCCAAAGCCTACGCTCTGGTGAAAGGCCGTGACTATGTGATTCCGGAAGATATCAAAACACTGGCTGTTCCAGTTCTGGCCCATCGTCTGACCACTGCCAGAACCTTCGGACTAAAAACTTCTGGTAAAGAGATCATAGAACGGCTTCTGACTACCGTTCCACTGCCTACGGAAGACTGGGGAAAACGCCTATGAAGCTGCTCGTCATCCTGATTCTGGTTCTCTTGCTGATCCTGTTTCAGGGAGTGTTCTGGAACAAGTTCTGGGCGCGGGAGCTGACCGTAGACCTGCATTTTGCGGATTACGGCGTCACAGAAGGAGAAGATTCTTCCTTAATTGAAACCATTACCAACCGCAAATGGCTGCCGATCCCGGTTCTCCATGTGAAATTTCAGATGGGCCGGGAACTGGTATTTTCCAATAGTAAGAACTTTAAGATCACAGACCAGAATTACCGCAGTGATATTTTTTCCTGTATGCCATGGCAAAAGATCCGCCGCAGCCTGACCTTCCGATGCACCAAACGAGGATATTATCCTATTTCCCGGGCTGATCTGGTCAGCTACGATCTGATGCAGACTTGCCATTTTGTCCGCTCCTGCCCAGTAGAAACAGCTCTCTATGTTTATCCCGTTCCGGTCCCACTGCCTGTGTTAGATCTGCCGCTAAAGCAATTATGCGGCCAGATTCTGGCAAGCCGTTCCCTGATCCGTGATCCATTTGAGATGCAGTCTATCCGGCCTTACCAGACCTATGACAGCTTCCGGGATATCAACTGGAAAGCAACCGCCAGGACCGGGCAGATGAAGGTCAATGTCTATGCGCCTACAGCGTCCTGGCAGGTATGTATTCTGCTGGACGTTCATTCCGACCGGATCTGGAAAGACCACAGTCTCTATGAAACGGTGATCCGGCTGGGCTGCTCTATGGCTTTGGAGCTGCTAAACCGACAGATTCCCGTTTCTATTGGTTCCAACGGCCCGGATTGTCTCACTGGCAAACCAGCTTTTTTATCCTTTGGCACCGGCAATATCCATCCGCAGAGGATCCAGGAATTATGTGCCCGGATCCAGACAGATGAGAAAGCAGAGCTTCCACCCATGGAGCAGTGTCTGGACTCTGCCTTTTTCAAAAGGAATTCCGATTCTGTCCTTTATGTGCTGATCTCACCGAACATTACTGCTTCTCTTGCAGCTTCCTATGAGACCTTATGCCGCCCTACCGCCGGATCCCAATGGATCTGTCCCCACCGGCCAGGAGAATTTCCAGACAGTCTGAAAACTGCTTCCTTTACCCTTCTTCCATTGGAGGTACCTTATGAGCATTCGTAAACTGATGAATTACTGGTTTCAAAAATCCAGGGATGGATTTTATATTTTCTTTGGGATTTTAGCTGCCGGACTTTACGTCCTTGGAACTGCGCTTGGCTGCTACCTCCAGGAATCTGCCCTGTCATGGGCTTTGAAGCTTTCCGCAGTCATTTTGACAATTTTTCTTGGACTTTTCTATCTGGTCCACAAAAATCTGCACAGCCTGCATCATTTCTGGGATATGTTTCATCAGACCGATCATTTTCCAGAAAAGCAGCTGGCCCATGTCAACGCATTCTGCATGACGGTATTCCTGCTGGTCTCTGCGCTGGTCTTATCAGTGGTCCCGCCTCTGTTCGATCCCCTCTGGGCATGGATCTGGCGTGGTCTTCAGTATCTCACCCGCACCTCATCGTCTGCGCCTGTGGAAATGGAACAAAATACCGCTGCTATGTTAAACCAGCCCGGTCTGCTGCCCTCTCTTGCGGAACAAGCCGGAGAAACGCCTGCATGGATGAAATTCATAGACCGGATCATGGGCATTTTGGCAGTGCTCCTGCTTTTACTTCTGGCAGTCCTGGTTCTGCGTCAGATCGCCCGTTCTATCTGGACATTTTTCACCAGGCCGAGACACTTTGATGATGACGAAAAAATTTATTTAAGGCCATCTCTTCATCTGGATGCTGACACGGCAAAAACCGGATTCCGTCCTGCTATAGCGTTTCTTCCGGTCAGAACCCCAGGTGAAAAAATCCGCCGTCTGTACCGACAGCGGATCTTAAAACATTTTTCACAAAAAACTGCAGGAATTCTGCCGCGCTGGGCTTCTCCTTCTGAGCTTGAGGAAACCTGCGGCATGGATCAGCCAGCCCTTCATGAGCTTTATGAAAAAGCACGTTATGGAAATGTTCCCTGTACCAGGGAAGATTTGGAACAATTAAAAAAATCGAAATAATTTTAACAATTTATTCTGCAATCCTGGTCACATGGAACCCTTCACCCAGCACTTCTTTTGACTCCAGCACGATCGTAAAAGAGGCCGGATCTGCCTCTTTTACGGCTTTCCCGATCATATGGATATCTTTATTGCTTCCAGCCACCAGAACCACCTGTTTTTCATCTCCCTGGTAACCTCCTTCTGCCTTTAAGATCGTGGAACCACGCATACAGCACTGGTCGATCAGCTGGCAGATCTCCCTTCCATGCTCCGTCACGATCATAGCTACATTGCCGCTGTTCAGACCCAGTACCATCTTATCGACCACCAGCGCCAGGATATAATTGATCATGATCCCATAAAACACACTGTCTACATCCCGGAAAATAAGTCCGCTTAAGAAGATCACCACCATGTCAATGCCAAATGTAATATTTCCCAGCTTCACATGAGGTTCAACGCTTTCACCGCCATGATGATAAAATCCGCACCCCCGGTAGAAGAGCCATTGATATAGATCAGCCCATAACCGATTCCACCGATGACGCCAGTCATGATGGCTGCCACCATCCGGCTTCCTTCGTAAACCGGAAATAACGGAGCCCCGTAATCCAGCATAATCGAGGAAATGAGCATGCATCGAAGGGATTTCAGGATAAATTTCGTACCGATCAGCCGCCAGCAAAGCAGAGCTACCGGAATATTTAGCACCAGATTCATCACACCCATAGGAAGCCCGAACAACCGGTACAGGATCAGGCAAATACCAGAGAGCCCTGCCATGGGGAACTCTGCGTAAAGGGCTACGTTGTAAGTTGACAGGGCGATCAACGCACTTCCGACAATCTCTGCCGCAATCTCTCTCCCTGTTTTTTCATCATTTCTGTCGTCATGATTTTCTGCCTCCACATTTCTTATTATTCCGAAAACACAAAACTTTTAATAAATACACAAAATTATTTTTATCGAAAAAAGAGCTGCAACGAATTATAAAACTATCATTCGCCGCAGCTCTTTTGCTATGTCTAGCTTAGCAGATTTTCAGTTTTTCGTCAACACCTGTGAGTTTAATAATTCTTCCCATCTCCGCAGAAAACCGGTGGGAAATCGAAACCACCGTGCGGTTTGCAGAAACCTGCTTCAGTGCCTGCAAAACTGCCCGTTCCGTCTCCGCATCCAAATTTGCCGTGATCTCATCCAGCAAAAGCAGCTCTGGTCCTGCTGCCGCTGCTCTGGCGATAGACAGTAGCTGCCACTGCCCCTGGGAAAATACCTCTGGAGTGCAGATCGTATCATAACCATGCTCCAACGCTTCGATAGAGGAATCCAGTCCCACCATTTTCGTCGCCTGTTTTACCGCCTCATCGGGGATGGAATCGTCATAGAGGGTGATCTGGTCCTTCACTGTTCCAGGAACCATATGGAAGGACTGCTCCACATAGCCGAATAAGGTTCTCTTCTTCGATTCTGGAATATCACCAGCCGGGATTCCTTTGATCAGCACCTGACCGTCCTGAGGCTCGTAAAGGCCAATAGCAGCTTAAATATGGTGCTCTTTCCTGCTCCGGTACGGCCCGATAATGTAACCTGCTCACCTTTCTGCACCTGGATATTGATGTGGTCTAAGATGATGCGGTCATCATAACCGAAGGTAACATTTTTCAGTTCTACAAATGCTTTCGGATCGGTGTTCTCCGTCTTCGCATCCAAAGTTTCTATTTTCGTGGATTCCGTCACCGGATTCAAACCGGCCACTCCTGCAGTCTCTGGTTTCCGCTCTGGAAGCCCGAAGAAATCATTGATTCTGTGGATACCAGCTAACGCCGACTGGATGGTCTGGATCTCCATGCCCAGGCTTTCCACTGGAGCAAAGATCTGGGAAATGTAGTTCATGACTGCGACAGCGGTTCCGGCAGACATACCAAACAGACTTAATACCTTCGGATTGCCTGATGCAGAAAGCGCCATCACCACAGCCACTACAATGGCATTTAAAACCAGGATCACCGGGGAATATCCTGCGTCATAAAAGTTGGTTTTCTCCATGGCCCGGTAGCTCTCGCCAATGTACTGGTCATACCGCTTTTCCATGTAATTTTCTTTTCCGAGACAATGTATCGTCCGAATATTGTGAAGAGATTCCGGCACAAAAGCAGACGCTCTTCCCACAGCTTTCCGGTTCTCCAGCTGAGCCGCCAACATCCGTTTCTGGACAAATCTGGTAAATCCAAAAAGCGCTGGAAGCAAGATCACAAACACCAGCGCCAGTCCACGGTTTTGAAACCAGATCACCGCCAGAATACTGATGATCCGGCAGGCGTCAGCAAACATACTGATAATACCTGATGTGAACAGATTTTCCACCATATCCACATCCCCAACAAACCGAGAAACCAGGGTTCCTGGCTCCTGTTTATTTAACTCGTCTGCCGTCAGACGGGTAAATTTGTCCATCAGACTGCTTCTTAACGCGTGGGTGATCTTCTGGCCAAATACAGTCAGAAGTCCCTCCCGCAGGGATTCTGTCAGACCGGTCAGAGCCAACATTCCAAAATAGGATAAAACCATGGAAAATGCCAGCGCCTGTCCGGCTGTCAGACCATCGATGATCTTCCCGAGGATCAATGGCGGAATCAGGGACGTCACCACTGCTCCGCACACAGAGACAGCAATTCCCAGAGACAGCCACTTATAATTTCCGGCTGTGCGGAAAATAACGGATTTTACCTGTTCGCTATTTTTCATTCTGGTTTTCTCCCTTCTGTCCATCATATAATCTCCGGTATTCTTCCACCTGATCCCGAACCTCCTGGTGGCTGCCAATCACGGCCTGCCCCTCATTCAGCCAGATCACCTGATCCATCTGCGGGAACAGATACAACCGGTGAGAAATCAACAACACTACACAGTCTTTCGCCATTTCCTTCAGATTCGCAAAAATCTGCTCCTCAGTCTTTTTATCCAGTGCGGAAAATGGATCGTCCAAAATCAGCAGCTTCTTTTTATGGCATAAAGTTCTCGCCAACGCCAGACGCTGGGCCTGGCCGCCTGACAGACGCACACCGCCGCTGCCCACGAAAGTCTCTGTCCCCTGCTCCATCGCTTCCACTTCTTCATCAAAGCAGACAGCCTTCAGATAGGTTCTGGCATCTTTCTGATCGCCCAGCAGAATATTCTGCTCCACCGTATCGTTAAACAACTCCGGATCATGACCCAGGTATCCGATCAGCTCTGCGCGCTTCGCAGCTGTCTCTTCCTGTAGCTCTTCTCTATTCCATGTGATACTGCCATCATAAGGGTATTCGCATAAAAATACTTTGCCTAAGGTAGACTTTCCACATGCAACGGGGCCGGTGATACCGATGATCTGTCCTGGTTTTGCTGAAAATGAAATATCATCGAAGATCCGTCTGCCATCTGGATAAGAAAAACCCATATGGGACACCATCAAACCAGACTGTGACATCCCAGACACTTTCTGATTTTCATGCTCCGAGTCTTCCATGATGCCACGCTTCATTTCCACCTTCATCAGCGGCTTGATCCGTTTCCAGGACACCTGTGCCTTATGCACCGCATTAAATAATTTCGCTGCACTGGAGGACTTCGTGGAAAGCTTGGTAAAGCAGGAAATAAACGTGGTAAACGCTGCGATATCCCATGCGCGCCAGCCCACACCCAGTACATTTTTTCCGCCAAAATACAGGATAAACAAAACGCCTGTCATAGATACCACTTTATAGACCGGAGGCATGGAAGAATTCCAGATATTGGCACGGACTGCAGCACGCTCATACGCAGAAAGATTTTCCTCATAAGCCTCTTTCCGCTCCTGTTCCCGCCCAAACACCCGGTAGGTGATTGCATTGGAAGCCCGGTCTAAGGTAGCATCGCTTAATGCTCCAGACTGTTTCTTGTAAGCGGCACCTGTTTTCTGGATCACCACTTTCATCTTCTCCGCTACAAAATAGGAAATCGGGGGGAAGATCATGCTCAAAAGCGCCAGTTTGCAGTCATAGAAAAGCAGCATTCCCGCATAGGCCATCAGAGCAACGCCCGTATCAAAGATTTCTGTCGTGAATTTCCTCATGCCTTCTGCACAGTCATCCACATCCAGGATTGCTTTCGTCATCACATTTCCCACGCCCTCTTCCTGAAGCTCCGTCCGGCTTTTGCGGATCAGGCTTCCAAAGAGCACCTGTTTCATGCTCCGGTTTACATTGTTGGCAAACCGCCGCACATAGAAACGCTTCAGATACCGGGAGCTCTGCACCACTGTAATAGAAACCATATAGGCCAGTACCAGAACTGCCATGTCAGAAAATACCTTCGATCCGCCTAAGATATCGATCAGACATCCGGTCATCTTTCCCTCAAACCATGGTCCCGTAAGCAGTCCCAGGTTGTAGATCAGGCCAGATACAGTAATCAATACCAAAATTTTCCATTCTGTCTTAAAATACGTGCTGATCCGGTCATACATGATTCTCACCTGTCTGCTCTACAACTCTGGCCACATCCACAAAGCCCGCCTGCCGTTGCCGTTTAGACTTCCAATACAATGTGTCTAATGTCTTACAAAATGCCTCTTTTTCCTCTTTGGGCAATTCAGAAAGCAGCCACTCATAGAAAATCCCCTCAATCTTCGCCTTAGAATTTTTCAGACACTCTGCTTTCTCCGTGGCATACAGAAGCTGGCTTCTGCCATCCGCCGGATTCGGCTTCCGCACCAGATAGCCCTTGCTCTCCAGACTTGCCGCCCGTCTGGCCGCCGCTCCTTTATCAATCTGAAGGCTTTCCCGCACCGCTGTCTGCGTGATCCCCGGATTGTGCCGCACCAGATGGATGAAATCAAACTCCGCCGTTCCGATTCCCTCTTCCTTCATGGTCTGAACAGTAAATTTGGCTACTTCCCTGGCGATCTTCGTGATTTTTCTTCCTGTCTCGTCCATATGTCTCCTCTCTGATAACCATTCAGCGTATCCACACAGCGAATGTACTGGTTCGCTGAACGCAAAATAGTTGTACATACATCCAATTGATGATAGTACAACTATTTTTATCTGTCAAGGCAATCTAAAATGCTGGTTGAACTTTCTGGCACTTATGCTATGATAAATTCAGGTAACTATGAATGCACTGAACCGTTACAAATTTCGATTTTACTTGGTTATGAGAGGATATAAAAAATGATTCCACAACAGGAAATTTTGCTTCTGGCTATGAAAGCCGGGCAGATCCAATTGGAAAATGGCGCAGAAATCTTCCGTGTAGAGGATACCATCATGCACATCTGCCGTTCTTATGGTCTTCATTCTGTCAACACCTTCGTTCTCAGCAACGGAATCTTTATCAGTTGTGGGGACGAACAGGAGCCACAATTTGCCAAGGTGCTGCAGGTTCCGGTCAATCATACCAATCTGCGCCGGGTGGCAGAGGTCAACCAGCTTTCCAGACGGATTGAAGAAGAAAAGCTGGAACCGGAAGAGGCCCGGCGGGAACTAAAGCGGATTGAAGAACAACCAGGCTTTCCTGCTGCCCTCCAGATTGCGGTTGCCGGGATTGCCGGAGCCTGCTTTGGTGTCATGTTTGGCGGATCTGCAAGAGATTTTCTTTGTTCTCTCTTTATTGGAGCACTTTACCAGGTCTATTGCCTGTATCTCGGTGCTCCTCATTTCAGCCAGATCGTCCGGAATATTTTAGGCAGCGCCTGGATCACCTTTTTATGTATTCTCTGTTACCGTTTTGGACCTGGACAAAATTTTGATGCCATGATCATCGGCGGCATTATCTTGATGGTACCTGGAGTAGCATTTACCAATGCCATCCGCGATATGGCCGATGGCGACTATATCTCCGGATCTGTCCGTATGATGGACGCTGTTCTTGTATTTTTCTGTATTGCCATCGGGGTCGGTCTTGTCATCGCGCTATATGGCACACTGACTGGCACCCCACTGCTGCCATAAGATGTACTTTCGAATTTTTTGCAAATAAAATGCAGAAAAAAGCTGCGAAAATGTATGCGTTTAATCAGGAGGAAAACATATGTTGCATTTACTTATTCAAACACTGGCAGCTGCCGTTGCCACCGTGGGATTTTCTCTGTTATTTGGCGTCCCGGCCCGCTATTATCCCAGCTGCGCCCTGATCGGCGGTGTCAGCTGGCTGGCTTATCTGCTTCTGCTTCCTTATAGCTCCGTATCCATCGCCACTTTCGCTGCTACCGTGATCGTGATCCTATTGTCCAGGTGGTTCGCCGTCCGTGAACACTGCCCAGTTACCATTTTCCTGATCTCCGGTATCATCCCTCTGGTTCCCGGAGCCGGAATTTACCGGGCAGCTTACTATACCGTTACCAATCAGCTGTATCTGGCTGTACAGACCGGATTTGACGCCGTTAAAATGGCGGTTGCCATTGTACTGGGAATCGTGTTTGTTTTTGAGATTCCGCAGGCGGTATTTCGGATTGGAAGCCGGGGCAGGTGAAACTTGGCGAAACTTAAATTCTGTCCAATCTTTTATTTTGGTATACTTTCCGCCAAGCACAACCTCCCCCACCCCATCTCCCGGTTCGGCCACACCCCCATCCCCGGAAGGGGCCTGGCGCCCCCGTTTGAGATAGGCTTTGACTTTCTCCCCAAACAAAAATGGATCATTTCCTCTCACGATCCCCCATTCCATCAAAAGGGCCGCCGATCCGGTCGCCATCGGTGCAGCAAAAGAAGTTCCTGTGACAGGTTCGTAGCCACCTCCGGCTTTGGGGGCCATAATCGAGACTCCGGGGGCAGAAAGATCAGGTTTGATCTGGTTGGTGACGCGGGTGAAACCACGGCCCGAAAAATCAGCATAGGTATTTCGAAAGCTGTCATAGGCGCCTACAGAAAGGATCATGGAAGACGTAGACGGAATCGTTAACGTGATTTCTGGAGAGGGGCGTAAAAACGCAGTTGCCGGATTCAGAACAGCCGCAGACGGAAGCCAGAGATCATAGCTTCCCCGCCGGAGTCTCTGGGGATTCAGGCGAAAACGCCAGATCCCACTTGAAACATAGGTGCCCTCATAGGGGATAAAATCAAAATAAATCTCCTGGGCAGAGCTGTATGGCGCCGGTTCCCCGTAATAGACCAGTATCCTGGTTCCTTCATAATTCCATGTGGCAGGACCGGTGATGGGCGGCAATGGGCCAAGGACAGTTCCTGACGGCGTAACCAGGCTGATCTGGAACTCATCCACATAGGATTTCCAGAGCTGGACGCTGAATCCTGTTTCATAAGACGAAACCGATAATTCTATCTCCTGGCTCTCCCGCTCCTTTAAATTTCCAGAAGCATGACCGCCGCGAACACCTTCATTGCCGGTTCCGGTAACCAGAACGGTTCTTCCAAAATTCGAGGCAGTGTTGATAAATGTCTCCAGAAGACTATTTCCCTCATGGGAACCGTAGCTGTTTCCGATGCTCAGATTCACTGCCAATGGACGCGCCCGCTCCGCCGCATACTGTACCACATAATTTAACGCCCGCATCAGTTCCGTTGTCCTTGGAAATCCCCCTGGCTCCCGGTTGCCCAGCTTTACCACCAGCAGATCACTTTCGTAAGCCACGCCGCGGTATCTTCCTCCGCTTTCTCGTCCATTTCCCGCTGCAATCCCTGCCACTGCCGTCCCATGGCCGCTCAGATCTCTGGACGGCACCATCTGAAGCGCCTGTTCTCTGCTGCCCTGTTCTAAAGCCTCATTGAACTTCTCCTGGGAAAATATCTGTCCCAGCCCCTGATCCCACAATTCCAGAATCCTGGTCCGTCCATCTTCCCTCCGGAAATCTTCATGAAAGTAATCGATTCCGGAATCGATCACTGCCACGATCACTCCCTGGCCGCTTAAATCGGTATGATCCCCGCTTCCGGGAATCTGCACCCGGGTAATACAGGAGGCTGCCTTCGCCTGATTGACGGCAAAGAACAGCCTCTTTGGTTTTTCGATGTATTCGACCTGCGGCAATTCACTGACCAGACCAATAAGCGGTTCCGGGACACGTAAGATCCCATACTGCCCGATCAGTTCTTCCTCCTCGATCCCCAGTTCCGAAAGATCCGGCAATGGAAGGCTGTGCCGCACGATCAGCTCCCACCGCCTGGTCTCTCCGTCATATCCGGTCGATAAACTGGCCGACCGCTCCCGCTCCTGGATAGTAGCCGACAATGCCAGATTCAGCAGATTTTCCAATTTCTGATTATCCATACAAAAATAGCCCCGATCACTTAAGAATCAGGGCTATTTTATGAATTTCTATGCTATTTTATTCTAAAACCGCTGTCATTTTCTGCAAACACACCATACTGTCAAACGATCAGCATAATCCCATTTATTTCAAGAATCCATTGACGATCTGTGCTTCCGCTTCCTGCTCTGTCAGTCCCAGAGTCATCAGCTTGATCAGCTGCTCTCCAGCGATCTTACCGATTGCTGCCTCATGGATCAGAGCCGCGTCAATATCATTGGCCACAATTTTCGGAATTGCGGATATTTTCGCATGATCCATGATAATCGCGTCACATTCAGAATGTCCTGCACATTTGGCATTGCCGTTGATCTCAGCATTGAACACCTGGGTGGAATTATTCTTCGCCACGGATCTGGAAATCACATTGGCGCTGGAATCTTCTCCATTTAAATTCACCACAAATCCGCTTTCTGCATGCTGATCGCCATGGGTCAACAGTCGTTCCCGGATGATCAGCTTGGCACCTGCCGCCAGATCTGCTTTTGTCATACGCTGGGTAGAGTCTACACCTTTGATCTGGACCATCTCCATCTCCATGTAACTGTTCTCATCCATGGTCACTTCTGTCACCGGGTTCAAGATCCTCTTTCCTTTTCCATCGCCCTCGCCGTAATGCTTCTCTACATATTTTACCTTGGCGTTCTTGCCCAGCCAGAAACGGTGAATGCCGTCATGTCTGGAATCCTGGTCGCCACCGTTGTGGATACCGCAGCCTGCCACGATCACCACATCCGCATCATCCCCCACATAGAAATCATTGTATACCAGATCTGATAATCCACTCTGGCTTAACACCACCGGAATATGCACGCTTTCCTTCTTGGTACCTGGCTTAATATGAATGTCAATTCCGGTACCGTCCTCCTTGGACACGATCTCGATATTGGCACTGTTGACACGGTCTGCCAGTTTGCCATTGGCACGGATGTTATAAGCTCCCTCCGGCACTTCATGGAGGTCTGCTACCTCCTCTAACAGTCTTAACTGGATCTCATCAATCTTTGGAAATGCTGACATCTTATTTTTCCCCCTTATAAAACATACTGCAGGCATCCACCGCAGACGCAGTTCCTAAAAGCTTCGGCAAAATCTCGTCCTTTGATCCCTGTGCAGAAATCTGTCCGTCAGCGATGACCACGATCTCATCGGCAATATTCAAGATCCGCTCCTGATGGGAAATGATCAGAATGGAGCCCTTGGTATTCTCTCTCATCCGCTCAAAAACAGAGATCAGATTCTGAAAACTCCACAGATCGATTCCTGCCTCCGGCTCATCAAATACAGAAAGCTTCGTACCTCTGGCTAATACCGTAGCGATCTCGATCCGCTTTAACTCGCCGCCGGATAAACTGGCGTTGACTTCACGGTTAATATAATCCTTCGCGCATAACCCCACCTCAGACAGGTACTCACAGGCATCCGCTGCAGACATTTTCCTCTTTGCTGCCAGACGGATCAGATCCAGCACCTGAATACCTTTAAAACGGACCGGCTGCTGGAACGCATAACTGATTCCCATATTGGCCCGGTCGGTAATGCTCTTTTCCGTGATATCCTCCTGATCAAATAAGATCCGTCCGGATACCGGCTTTTCAATTCCTGCAATTAATTTCGCCAATGTGGACTTTCCACCGCCGTTCGGTCCGGTGATGACCACAAATTTGTTCTCTCCAATGGACAGGTTCAGATTTTTGATAATCTCTTTCTCGCCCTTTTCATCCTTTACTCCAAAGGAAATATTCTCCAATGTAAGCATCTTTTTTTCCTCCGCTAACTCATTGTGTGACCCTGATCCTTTTATTATACCCCATAACTCCAGGTATTGCCAGGCTTATTCTTCAAACTGTTTCCAATATTCTCCCACAGAACGGCTCATTTCCTTTGCAAAATCACTATTGTATTTGCGGTTACAGAACGCTTTCATCCACGCCTCGTAATCCCGTCCCGGACAGTTGTTATACTGGAACATCTCTTTTAACTGGTCTTTCTCTTTCCTATGATATCCATTTTCGCAGACAATATCAGAGACTCTGGCGCGCTCCGGCTTTTTACGGTTCATCTGCTGCTCATTTCCATAGCCAAACACCAGCATGGCTGTTGGAAATACATACTCTGGCAAATGTAAAAGCTCCCGGTGTACCTCTCTTAGCTCCATGATATCGCCAATGTAGCAGGAACCGATTCCAAGACTCCATGCCGCTGTCACCGCATTCTGCGCTGCGATATTAGCATCGGAGCAGGCCAACATCAGATCCCCAGGGCCTGGCTTTCTCGACTCGCAATCAATCGCCTGAAAAGCATCGTACCATTTCTGGAAATCAGCACAGAAAATGAGGACCATCTTGGCTTTGGCGATAAATGGCTGGTGGTCGCAGGTCTCCGCCAGTTTGTCTTTCAGTTCCTGATCGGTAATGTCTAAAATCGTGTAAAGCTGCTGGTTGCCAGCGGTCGGCGCTGCGGCTGCGGCTTTTAAGATCAGCTCTTTCTCCTCTGGGAGAATCTCCTGATCCGTAAAGGCACGGACGGACTTCCGGTCAAAAAGTTCCTGGATGGTATTGGTTATCATAAAAATGCCTCCTTCTCTTACACCCTTTCATTGAGTTGACAATAATTAGATAAAACACAACTTTTACTCCACACTCAGCCAATAGGGATACATGCAAAAAAATAGGAAGCCTTGTCTCCAAGACTTCCCGATCATTCAGTGCAGAAGAAGGGAGTCGAACCCTCAAGGTATTGCTACCACACGGACCTGAACCGTGCGCGTCTGCCAATTCCGCCACTTCTGCGCGAACATATGTGTATTATATACCAGGTTTTTCAATTTGTCAAGAAGTTTTTCGATTAATTCGAATTTTCTTAACTTTTTTGAAAATTCATTCTTTTTAAAATGCTCTGCCCTGTCTGGTATCACAGGTGATGGCCAAATCTCTTTTTCAAAAAAAGAAAGCCATACGGCTTTTCTTTGACCAATGCAGAAGAAGGGAGTCGAACCCTCAAGGTATTGCTACCACACGGACCTGAACCGTGCGCGTCTGCCAATTCCGCCACTTCTGCATGAACATAAGTATTATACCATAGTTCTTGTCGTTGTCAACTGGATTTTAAAAAATCCATGCGGGAGATGGGACTTGAACCCACACGAGCATACACCCACAAGATCCTTAGTCTTGCCTGTCTGCCAATTCCAGCACTCCCGCTGACGAAATACAGTATAGCACAGTGTTCTCATTTTGGCAAGCACTTTTTTTATATTTTTTTTGATTTTTTTGCACAATTAAAACAATGTCGTTACTGTTCACGCGTTGCGCAAACAGCAACGGATTTTGCCGATG
Organism: Lachnospiraceae bacterium AM48-27BH; assembly: GCA_003478355.1. Classification (GTDB taxonomy): domain Bacteria; phylum Bacillota; class Clostridia; order Lachnospirales; family Lachnospiraceae; genus UBA3402. The sequence goes on along the minus strand of QUFC01000012.1, from coordinate 46,720 downwards.
CTTCGCATTCCAAATCGGCAAAATCTGTTGCCACCACTGTATCATACGGCATTTTCAGTTCAGAAAATGCCTACCGTGTACAGTAACACAATGTCACCTTCCCCTCTTTCCAAACATATGGATACAGCAGAAAAACTGCCGGGTTAAATCTGATTTCATTCTAATACATACTTTTCATAATCATACTCACACGGATTTCCCCATGCAATCAGCGCATATCCCTCGCTGACACAATATAACATGGACGCAATGGTCTGAAGTCCATCATCGCCTGCATGATTGCATATGGATGCCGGGTAACCATAGTGATCTCTTAAACACTCCTGCAAATACTCCTTTGTGATCTCGCCCTGTTTCTTCTGAAGCAGATATTGCAGTCTCTGACCGCGGAAATGCCGCTGATGATGTTTATCTGCTGGAATAAACCGGTCAATGGCCGGATCTGCAAGAATGTCATTTCCCTGAGTGATCATTCCGCGATTCGGATACAACTCAAAATTCTCCACTGGAGTTGTTTCATATACGATCGCGTCCTGTTCTTTCGCAGAGGTAATCACATAATTTAAAGATACACATGGAGAAAATCCCATGATCATTTTTTTCGCCTCATCCAAGGTTTTTGCCTGCATGATTTTTCTTCTCATAAAATTTGTCGGAATTGCCACCCCACGTACATCTTTATAAGATAAAAGCGTACTGCAGTTTAAAGAAATTCCGTAACTGTTCATTCCGCTCCGAATCAATTGTGCCGGTTCACTGATACCGACAATTTTAGTCCCATTTTCTTCATCAATATGAAGAACATACAAGTTTTCTCCAACAAATGGCGCATTATCCCAATTCTGACCACCAATGGTCACGTGATCTTTTGTTGCTTCTGGTAAGAGCGCATAGCAGGTACACTCATTATGCTCGTAGTTATCCACACCTTTTTTAAATTTCAGCAATTCATAACGAGTATTTAATACCATAACCACTGCCAGTTCTACTTCTGCGCCTGCTGCAATTCCTTTAGCCTCTTCCATTAATTCCGGCATTTCCTTTTCCAGATAAGGAACATACTCCATGGCCATTGTCTGCGCTTCTTCCCAGGTATATCCCTTTTTCTCAAAGGATTTTCGGTATCCTACGCAAACTCGTTCAATTTCTCCTTTGACCTGGGCACCATGCTGGCGTCCTCTTTCAAATGGATCCGAAGATTTTACATAAATTTCTCTCATTCTCCTCTTCATCCTGCATTCTCCTTTCCTTTAGGTCACCATCTATAAATAATTATAATTTCTCCAGTCCCTATAAGCAAATCGTTAATCACTTAGGTTTTCATAAGTATTTTCTAATACTTCTTTGCTTTGCTTTTCGTTTCCGATCCGACATGTTATAATTTCCTTAGATATAAGCGTTTTATTGGGGGAAAATTATGGTTAATGAACGTAAAATTGATTATCTTCTGAAAATTGCAGAAACCCAGTCGATTACCAGGGCTGCCAAAGAATTGTATGTATCCCAGTCAGCATTAAGTCAACTGATCGCTTCTCTGGAAAAGACCTATGACACAAAGATTTTTGAATATAAAGGCGGGCACCTGACTCCTACTTATACAGGAGAAATGATCTTAAACACGTTCCGTCAGCAGCAATTACTGGAGGGAAGATTAAACCGTCAACTGGAAGATGTACGTCAATCACGCACCGGACAGTTATCTATTGGGATTTCCAGCGGAAGGGCTCCTATGTTCCTTTCTATTATTCTTCCAGAATTCCAGAAAGAATTTCCAAACATCCAGCTGACTATTAACACCCGTTCCACCGATGGCTTTGAAAATATGGTTTCTTCCGGTTATCTGGACCTCGCCTTTGTGATGGATCAGGCCAATGTTCCAAATGAATTTAAACAGGATCTGATCTATGAGCCACTATTCGACTACTACTGTCTTTTAGCTGCTCCGCCAACGCACCCAATTGCCAAAATAGCAGCAATCCAGCCCGATTGGAGAATGCGAGATCCAGTAAATCTGAATGATTTCCAGAATGAAACCTTTATTAGTGCCATTCCCAATGAGCGACACAAGAAATGGGAAGAAAATATCTTAAAGCCCTATGATTTCAAGCCCAAAAACATGATCCGTCTGTCTGAAGAAGCTGCCATCTTCAGCCTGGTCCAGGCAGGACTTGGCTTCGCCCTGCTGCAGGATTACGTGGCATTCTCCCACCATTATGGAGCATTTTTCCGACTGGATCATGATAACTCCAAAGCAACCTTATGCATCATTTACCACAAAAACGCAGTCCTAACAAAGGCCGCACAGTATTTTATTGAATTGGTAAAAAGGCACACGGAGCTGGGCTCATTTTCCCGGTTCTGATGAAAAAGAATCCTGCTTGCAGGATTCTCCGCCTGCGGCGGGTCGCGACAGCGGCACTCTTCCTTTCCGCCGCAGTGCGCTCCTCGCGGAGCGTTTTTTATTTCATAGGATGAACTTTCCTATGAAATAAAAAAATCCCGGTCAGAACACTTCCGACCGGGATTTCAAATATCTATCTCGCTATGAATTAAGCCAGTTTGGATTTAGCCAGCTCTGCTAATTTTGCAAAGCCCTCTGCATCGTTGATAGCCATGTCAGATAATACCTTACGGTTCATCTCAACACCTGCTAACTTTAAGCCGTACATAAACTTGCTGTAGGATAAGCCGTTGATTCTTGCAGCAGCGTTGATACGAGCGATCCACAGCTGTCTGAACTGTCTCTTTCTCTGCTTTCTTCCTGCGTAAGAGCTTGTTAATGCTCTCATAACGGACTGTTTTGCGATTCTATACTGTTTGGAACGAGCGCCTCTGTAGCCCTTAGCCATCTTTAACACTCTGTTATGTTTCTTCTTAGCGTTCATACCGCCTTTAATTCTTGCCATCGGTTCTTTCCTCCTTCTAAACTATCGAAATCTTATAAGTATGGTAAAATCTTCTTCATTACTTTTGCGTTTGTTGCATCAGTAACGATATCTTTTCTAAGGTTTCTTTTTCTCTTGGTAGATTTCTTAGTTAAGATGTGAGATTTGTAAGCTTTATTTCTTACTAACTTTCCAGTTCCGGTTTTTTTGAAACGCTTTGCAGCAGCTCTGCTGGTTTTCATTTTAGGCATTGTTATTTCCTCCTTGATATTCGTATATTTTAACGTTTTACAGTTAAAAACATCACCATGCTTCTTCCTTCAACCTTGGAAGGCTTATCGATCACTGCGATATCCTTCAGTGCCTCAGCAAAATCGTCCAGGATATACTTGGATTTTGCCATATGAGCCATCTCACGACCACGGAAGCGAAGTGCAACCTTCACTTTGTCTCCTTTTTCAAGGAACTTACGTGCAGCGCCGATCTTTGTATTCAAGTCGTTTGTATCGATATTCGGAGATAAGCGTACTTCCTTTACCTCGATCACTTTCTGTTTCTTTTTCGCTTCTTTTTCTTTTCTTGCAAGCTCGTAGCGGTATTTACCGTAATCGATGATCTTGCAAACTGGCGGCTTTGCAGCCGGAGCGATCTTTACAAGGTCAAGTTCTGCTTCCTTTGCAAGCTGTAAAGCTTCTTTCGCAGACATGATACCTAACTGCTCTCCGTCCTCACCAATCAATCGAACTTCTTTGTCTCTGATCTGTTCGTTAATCATTAACTCGCTAATGGTCGTGCACCTCCATGTATGAATGTGAATGTTGTTGAATTATGGCATGATATAAAAAAAGTAGATAGAGAAACTCTATCCACCAAATCCAAGGACATAACGAAAACGCTATGTAACTTAAATATGAACCCGGGTCACAATCTCGATGTGCCGAGGTGAGGTGGATACCTACTTTCCTGCCAGTTATTTTCATAACCTTGTATAGTATACAATACCCACACTCACCTGTCAAGCACTTTTTTCAGGGTTTTTTGTCTGTTTTTTTTCTATTCCGGATCAGATAATTTCACAACGACAACCCCATCCAGCAGTTTAAATACGGAATCCGCAGTTGGCCAGGAGGTATGATCCTTTGCCGCTTCTGCCGCCTCTTCGCATAAGCCCTGGATTTCTCCATCAGCTAAAAAATGCATGGGCAGTCCCAATGACCGGTAATATCCATGAATCCGTTGATTCAAGGCAGAGGGCGAAGAAGCATCCCACTGGAAGAACGAATAGCCGATCACATCTCCTCTTACTACATTTTTCGGTACCTCAGCTGCCCTGCTTCCCACAAAGACCACCCGGCAGTCTTCCATATGCTCCATGTCTGCCGCAATACAGACCCGGTCATAGATTCTCTGCGCCAATGCCCGGTCTCCCAATGAAACTTCATGGGCGGTCTCCCAGAGCTGGCCTACGGTCACACTCTGTTTCCATCCGACCACAATGCCCAATACCAGCACCACTGCCCCGGTCAGCCGCCGTACCTGCTTCCAATTATCTTTGAAACAGAACATCCGGATCTCACTATATAAGAAGAAAACCGCGAAAGAAAATACTGCCGGAAACGTGAACTGGCTGCGGACCGGCTGTGGCATTGCCGTCAGAAGCGTTGTCAGGATCGGGGATAATACCAGGAAAAACCAGGCGATTCCAAAGCAGATCACGGATTTCTTCTTTCTTAATCTCCAGAAAGAAATCACAAACGCCGCAGCCGCAGAACTAAGAAAAGCCTTGCTCTTGAAAAAAGTCGGCCATTCTCCGCGATAAATCCGGTTATAATCTACACGGATTCCTTCCAGACATTCCTGCACGCTTTCGACTCCCCAACGCATCATTCCATTCACATATCCACTGTTTCCGCCTTTTATCTGGCAAATCCATATGGCCAAAAGCTGAGAAACCACATATCCAGCCACAAAAAACATAACATGGAGGATTCCCTCTCTCCAGCCACAAGGATTCATTCCACTGGAGTATTCACATATGTATGAAATCAGTACAATTCCGATATAAAATGCCAGAAATGACTGATATGTGTCAAAGGACCACACCATCATTCCAAAGCCAATGATACACCAGAGCACACTTTTTCTTTCATAAAGCCATTTGCCCATGCAAAATGCAGCGCCGATACAGACAGCCATGATCAGCGCAATCTCAAATGCCTGTAAGGTGAAATTAAATTGTTCTACAAAACATGGCGCCGAAAAAAATAGTAACAAAAACAGACCATATCCTGCATGGAGTTTCTCGTTTCTGCCGTTCCAGTACCAGATGGCAAATAGCGCAGTAAAACCTGCCAGAAAGAACATCAACAGCAAAAGGGCATTTTCCATAAACGGCATCAAACGCAGCATACCAAATAATTTTCTGGTAAAAATCAATGCAAACCGCCGATGTCCATACCAGGACTGCAGCAGCTCCTCAGGCGCTGTCAGCATCAATTCACTATCAACAAAATATTCTCCCTGTACGAACCGGATTCCATACAGTACAAACATCAGGCATGCACCAAACCACCGAAGTACTTTCGTTTTTTTATAAAATTCCTTGATCTGCTCCCAGCTTTCCTGCAATTCCTGCCAAAACGTGTTTATCATTTGCATGACCATAGTCTCCTATATTCCTTCCTGTCTATTTCTAACATTTCTGCCCGATTCTCATGTAGCAGCAACCTTTTACACTTCATGGTGATGTGCCATCTCGCAGCATCAAGCTCATCTCTAGCATTATAGCATACAGAATCTGATTTACAAACATCATTTTTTGCCGGGAACCGGCTATCCAGAGGTCATATTTCTGAACAGATCCAGTCCCCGGCTTTCTTTCATCTGCTTATCTCATCTCAAAGGTCGCGCACTCGGTCTGTTCCGCTTCCGATGCACCATCTCCGGTAATCCCCACATGACCCGCCGTGCATCGGTGGTCTTCATTATGCTTACAGTTCACTGCTTCACAGTCAATCTTCAGACTCTTTTCCGGTGTCTTAAACAGGTTCTTAAACATTCCTCCATCATTTTCGGAGAAGCTTCCGCAACAGGTTTCGCAACATTCCTTCGCCTTGCATCCATCGACTACGATCGCCTCCTTACAACAGCAGTTGTCAGAGTTGTGAACACAGTTTTTTACACTACAATCCAGTTTTGTCATGAATATTCCCTCCTGATATGTTTTTTATTGGGGGCAAAAGTTTTTTTACCCCTCTGATACAAGAATAGAATACCCATAAATGTGAAAAAGATTCAAAGCGAGGCATTAATTTGTCACAGGGAAACAGGTTCTATGGGGGCTGTGAAAAAACATAGCCTATAAAAAAGAGCGTATGAAAAATGATTTCTCATTTTTTCACACGCCCTTTCTGTCCTATGTGTTCTTACAGTCAGCGCAGCATGTGCGCAGACCTACTGAATAGTTACGTTTTTTCATCATTGTATTTCGCCATTCATTATTTGAAGTATTTCACGCCAGACTCAAAGATCTTCAGATCCTGCTCACCATAAATATTCATGGCAACGCTGTCACCCCGTCTCTCGGAATGAGCCATCTTACCTAAGATTCTGCCGTCCGGACTTGTGATACCCTCGATCGCCATATAGGAGCCGTTTGGATTCCAGAACTCGTCCATGGTTGGCTTGCCAAACTCGTCTACATACTGGGTTGCCACCTGTCCATTAGCAAATAACTCTTTCAGCCATTTCTCATCGGCAACAAAACGTCCCTCTCCGTGAGAAGCCGGATTGCAATAAACACCGCCAAGTTCTGCGCCCTGAAGCCATGGGGACTTATTGCTGACTACCTTGGTGTAGACCATCTTGGAAATATGGCGTCCAATGGTATTCATAGCCAATGTCGGGGAATCGGACTTCTGTGCCACGATCTTACCTTCTGGAACCAGTCCCAGCTTGATCAGCGCCTGGAAGCCGTTGCAGATACCAAGCATCAGACCATCTCTCTCATTTAACAGCTTCTCAATCTCTTCCTTGATCACCGCATTACGGAATACGGTCGCGAAGAATTTTGCGGAGCCCTCTGGCTCATCACCTGCTGAAAAGCCACCCGGGAACATGACGATCTGTGCCTTAGCGATCTCCTCCTTGAAGCCTTCTACAGACTGGCGGATATCTTCTGCCGTTAAGTTCTTAAATACTCTGGTGGAAACCTCTGCTCCCGCACGCTCAAAAGCACGGGTGCTGTCGTACTCACAGTTGGTTCCTGGGAATACCGGGATAAATACATGAGGTTTTGCCACCTTATGTCTGCACACATAGATCTCTTTCGTCTGATATAACTGATCCGTCACCTGGGTCTGTTTCACACCGGACTGGGTTGGGAATACATCCTCTAAGGTCTTGGTCCATGCCTCCAAAGCCTCATCCATGGTGATCTCCGTATTTCCATAATGGAACACACCATCGCCAGTCACTTCACCGATCACTGTGTAAGTGATTGCCAGATTTCCTACCTGGTCTGCCGGAACCTCGCATACAATATCGCCCCATGCAGCTGCAAAGAAGTCTCTCGGATCTACATTATGCTCGATCTTTACGCCTAATTTATTGCCAAATGCCATCTTGCTGACTGCCTCTGCCATACCGTGGCCTTCCACTGCGTATGCAGATACCACTCTGCCAGCCTGGATATCCTGGCGCAGCTTCTCGTATCCGTCCATGATCTGTGCATAAACCGGAAGATCATAGGAATCCTTCTCAATATGGAATACAACCAGCTTATTTCCTGCCTTTTTCAATTCTGGGGTGATGATGTCTTTCTCGCTCGCAACATCCACCGCAAAGGAAACCAGTGTCGGAGGCACATTGATCTCGCCGTGATGCTCATCATTAAAGGTACCGGACATACTGTCTTTTCCGCCGATGGATGGAAGTCCGAAACCAAGCTGTGCATTGTAAGCGCCAAGCAGTGCCGCAAATGGCTGGCCCCAACGGGACGGATCATCAGTCATTCTCTGGAAATACTCCTGGAAGGTAAAGCGGATCTTCTTAAAATCACCGCCTGCTGCCACGATCTTCGCCACAGAGGAAACCACTGCGTAAACAGAACCATGATATGGGCTCCAGCTGGACAGATATGGATCAAAGCCGTAACTCATCATGGTCACGGTATCGGTCCTGCCTTTCAGCACCGGAAGCTTCGCTACCATGGACTGGGTTTCTGTCAGCTGATATTTACCACCATAAGGCATATATACAGAACCTGCGCCGATAGAGCCGTCAAACATCTCCACCAGGCCTTTCTGGGAACACACATTCAATCCGGACAGAAGATTTAACCATTTCTTCTTCACGTTGGCCACATCTTCATTTTTCACAAATGGATTGCCGTCCTTCTCCGGGGTGTGCAGTACTACAGACGCCTCCTGATGAGCGCCATTGGTGTCCAGGAATGCGCGGCTGATATCTACGATCGTCTTACCTCTCCAGCTCATCTTCAGTCTTGGATTCTCAGTCACCACCGCAACAGTCACTGCCTCTAAATTCTCCTCAGCCGCATAGTCTAAGAACGCCTCCGCATCCTTCGGATCAACGACTACCGCCATACGCTCCTGGGACTCGGAAATAGCGATCTCAGTACCGTCCAGTCCTGCATATTTCTTTGGAACCTTATCCAGATCGATCTCCAGTCCTGCTGCCAGCTCGCCAATGGCTACGGATACGCCGCCTGCACCAAAGTCGTTACATTTACGGATCAGCTTGCTGACCTCTGGTCTGCGGAACAGTCTCTGCAGCTTCCGTTCCGTCGGAGCATTACCTTTCTGTACCTCAGCGCCGCAGGTCTCAATCGAAGCCTCTGTATGGACTTTGGAGGAACCGGTTGCTCCGCCGCAGCCGTCACGTCCGGTACGTCCGCCCAGTAAAATGATCAGATCGCCAGGATCAGAAGTCTCACGGATTACATTCTTTCTTGGAGCCGCTGCCATCACCGCACCGATCTCCATACGTTTTGCCGCATAATTTGGATGATAGATCTCTTTTACATAACCGGTTGCCAGACCGATCTGGTTGCCATAGGAGCTGTAGCCGCTGGCTGCTCCGGTCACGATCTTTCTCTGTGGCAGTTTGCCGTGAAGAGTCTCATTTAATGGCTTGGTTGGGTCTGCCGCACCGGTCACACGCATCGCCTGGTATACATAGGTACGTCCGGAAAGCGGATCACGGATCGCACCGCCCAGACAGGTTGCCGCACCACCAAATGGCTCGATCTCAGTCGGATGGTTGTGGGTCTCATTTTTAAAGTTTACCAGCCACTCTTCCTTCACACCATCGATTTCCACCGGAACCACGATGCTGCAGGCATTGATCTCCTCGGACTCCTCTAAATCCTCCAGCTTTCCTTCTTTTCTTAATTTCTTCATGGCCAGAAGAGCCAGATCCATCAGGCAGACAAATTTGTCATCTCTGCCTTTATAAAGCACCTCACGGTCAGCCAGATACTGTTCATAAGAAGCCCGGATCGGCTCTTTGTATGCGCCTTCGGTAAAGGAAACGTCCTTTAACTCTGTCTGGAACGTGGTATGGCGGCAATGGTCAGACCAGTAAGTATCCAGCACGCGTATCTCAGTCATGGACGGGTCCCGCTTCTCCTCTGTGGCAAAATAATTCTGGATAAACTGGAAATCCTTGAAGGTCATAGCCAGATTCAGAGAATCGTATAAAGTCTTCAGTTCTGCCTCCGGGGACTGGCAGAAGCCGTCAAAAATCCTCACATCAGCCGGAGTATCAAATACCGTCACCAGGGTCTCTGGTTTCTGGGCAGAAGCCTCTCTGGAATCCACCGGGTTGATGCAGAAGGACTTGATAGCCTTCGCTTCATCCTCTGTTAAGGTCCCTGAGATCACATAGGTGGTTGCTGAACGGATCACCGGCTCTTCATCCTCTTTTAACAGCTTGACACACTGCTCTGCGGAATCCGCACGCTGGTCAAACTGTCCAGGAAGGTATTCTACGGAAAATACCAGATCTCCCTCCTGTTTTGGAAAGCTCTCTTCGTATAAGGTATCTACCGGAGGCTCAGAAAAAATGGTTCCCAGCGCCGTCTGATAGGTCTCTTCGGAAATATTTTCAATATCGTAACGGATCAGAACACGGACACCGCCCACAGTTTTAATCCCCAGATAGCTGTCGATCTCCTCTTTTAGTTCATGGGCCTTTACTGCGAAATCATTTTTCTTTTCTACATAAATTCTTTTTACACTCATGTATTTCCTCCTTATGGTTCTTACCCCAGCAGTTATCATTTCTGTATCTTTGCAAAATTCTTGTTTTATGAAAAAATAATACCATAAGATATATCATAAGGAAAATTAATATATCTTATGGCTTTTATTATTACCTCTAATTTATTGTAATCATGACGTTAATTCCGCCAGATGTGCCTGGTCATTGGCCTGGATCAACACTGCTCTTCCGCTCTCCTGCTCATACCGGATCGTAGTGATGCTGGCATTCCCCACAATGATCTCCTGGTCATTCGGATCGTTTCTCATCAGATACTCCACCACATAAGCAAGCATCGCTCCATGGGACACAATAGCCAGATCACCTTTCGCCCTTTTTAGAATCTCCTCCATCACTTTCTGGCACCGGTCTTTGATCTGACTTAAGGATTCTCCCCCTGGTGGAGCTACAGTCACAGGATTCTCGCACCATTTTTCATATTCCGCTGGAAAAGCAGCCTGAATCTCCTCCAACGTCATGCCTTCCCATTTACCAAATCCGATCTCTTCCAGTCCTGGAAGAGTTTCTACCGCCACATGCTGACTGTCCCCGATGGCTCCCGCCGTCTCCCTGGCACGAAGTAAGTCGCTGGAAAAGATCTGCACCACAGGGCGGTTTGCCATGCCTTTTGCCAGACAGACAGCCTGCCGTCTTCCTGTTTCATTCAACGGAATGTCTGTTTTTCCCTGAATTTTTCCTGCCACGTTCCAGTCTGTCTGTCCGTGACGGATCAAATAAATGTTTATCATAAATCCCTCCGGTTATTTTTCCAGCGGAGCGTCCTTTAAGGACTGATCATACTCTCCGGTTACAGTCATGGCATCCAGAGTCTGCTTCATGATATCTTTTACCTCTTCCACCGTCATCTGCATCCGCTCTGCCAGTTCTTCCACCGTTGCCTCACGGCCAAGCTGGTCTGCCATCGATTTGGATACCTCTTCCAGAACCTTCACTCTGGCTAACATCTTTTCCTCGATCTTATGCTCTGTCTCCTGGTCAGCAACAGCAGCTTTCAATGCCTCGGTAACCCGTTCTTTTAAATACTCGTTAAAATCCAGAACAGACTCTGCGGTTCCTAATTCTTCCACTGCCATCACCAGGGCCATGTTCGCTTCCTGCACCAGATCTCCAGCCGGCAGCCCCTTATTCAGGTATTCCCGGATCATAGCCAGGGCATTTTTCAAATTTCCTTCAATGAGACGTTTTTTCGCCTCTGCACTGCCATTTGCTGCTTCCTTGGCAAGCTCCGTATTCTCCGCTTCGCTGCAGCTTGTGATTCCCTCTAATTCATCTAAATATAACTGGAAGCCATTTAATTCTTCCTGGTTTTCTTCTGTTATTCCCATTGTTCTCTCCATCTTCTTTCTTCTGGCATCTCTGTTTTAATCGGCAAGACCGGATACATGGATGCAACATTACTGCTATTCTAACATAAAAGCATAACCTGCGTAAATAGGTTACTGTACACGGGTAGGCATTTTCTGAACTGAAAATGCCGTATGATACAGTGGTGGTAACAGATTTTGCCGATTTAGCATGCGAAGCATCGGCAAAATCCGTTGCTGTTTGCGCAATGCGTGAACAGTAACGTAAATAGCCAAAGTTCATGTTTATCCCTTTGCATTTTCCCTCTACCTGTGATATGATGGTCATAACTCATAAGGAGGACTAATAATGGACATCAATTATGAATTATATAAGGTTTTTTATCATGTTGCCATTACCTTAAGCTTCTCTGAGGCTTCCAAGCAGCTCTTCATCTCCCAGTCTGCAGTCAGTCAGTCCATCAAGGTGCTGGAAAAGAAGCTGAACCAGAAATTATTTATCCGCAGTACCAAGCGGGTTCAGTTAACGCCTGAAGGAGAGATCCTGTTTAAGCATATCGAACCGGCCATGAACCTGATCAAACAGGGAGAGAACCAGCTTTTGGAGGCGCATACCTTAAATGGCGGCCAGCTCCGCATTGGTGCCAGCGATACCATCTGCCGGTACTATCTGGTTCCATATCTGAACAAGTTCCACAAACAGTTTCCACATGTGCATATCAAGGTGACGAACCAGACTTCCATCGCCTGTGCTTCCCTGCTGGAACACGGACAGGTAGATTTTATTGTTGTCAATTATCCAAACTCTGCCCTCTCCAGCACCCACATTCCGCGGGTCATCAATGAATTCCACGATGTGTTTGTGGCGAACCGCCAGTACTTTCCACTGGATGGCCGGGAAGTCAGCTTAGCAAGCCTGCAGAAATACCCGATCCTGATGCTGGACCGCAAGAGCACCACCAGCGAGTTCCTGCATGCAATGTTCCAGCGTTCCCACCTGGATCTGGTGCCGGAGATCGAATTGAGCAGCAACGATCTGTTGATCGACCTGGCCCGTATCGGCCTTGGCATTGCATTTGTGCCGGATTTCTGTATCCCGACAGATGATAAGGATCTGTTTGTTGTGAAATTAAAGGAAGAACTGCCAAAACGACAGATGGTGGTGGCTTATAACGAACGGATGCCGCTCTCACAGACAGCGAAACAGTTTATGTCGATGCTGTAATACATTCTCTTACCAAAACACTTGCGAAAAGAATCCGCCTGCAGGATTTTCGCCTGCGGCGGATTCTTTTAGCAACATACTTTCCTATGCAGATTCCCGGTCGGGAGCATGTTTTATCTTTTTCGCTCTTTCCAGAAATCCCTGATCGCTTTCCCCACATTTCCCCTGTTCACAATCTGGTGCGGCCACCACTCCCTCGGAAACAGTTCCTGATACTCCCGCTTTAAAAACCGGTCATCCAACAGCAAAATGATCCCTTCATCTTCCATGGTACGGATCACCCGCCCGGCTGCCTGCATCACTTTATTCATGCCAGGATACTGATAAGCATAGTCAAATCCCTTCTGGTTAGTCTTTTCAAAATATCCTTTCAGAAGTTCCTGTTCCGTGCAGACCATAGGAAGCCCTGTTCCCACGATCACCACACCAATCAGCCGATCCTCCTTTAAGTCAATCCCTTCTGAAAAAATCCCACCCATAACGCAGAATCCTACAAACGTTTCATCCCGTTCTTTCTCAAATTCCTGTAAAAATGCCTCTCTCTCCTCTTCTTTCATATACCCATCCTGGCTCAGCCAGTGGATGGCATCGCCTTCTGGCTGCCGCTTTCCATTTGCCTGTTCTTCCTCCATCCGTTGAGCCCAGATCTCCTCCACAGCTTTCAGGTATTGATATGACGGGAAAAACACCAGATAATTGCCCTTTCGCCCCTGTACCGCCGTCTGAATGTACTCTGCCACCTTCTCGTATTCTCTCTGGTTTCTCCTGGTATAACGGCTCGATACATCTGACGCTACCAAGAGAAGACGGTTTTCCCTTGGAAATGGAGACTCGACATAAACCGCATAATCCTCCTGATTTCCGCTGAGCAGTTCTTTATAATACGTGACCGGGAGCAGGGTTGCCGAGAAAAATACCGTGGCACGCCCCTTATCCAGACATTCTTTTAAGTGTCTTGCCGGATTCATGCAAAACAGCTTCACCAGGAATCTTCCATCCGGCAGGCACTCCGAATAAATCCGATAATCATCTCCCAGATCTTCGTACACGGCCAGAAAATCCCTCAACTGAAAATAGAAATCCAGCACCAGCTCCCGGTTCTCAAAGGAATCATGTTCTTCCATAAATGGTTCCAGTTCCCCATATAAGCTCTGGAGAGCCAGTGTCAATGTGTGAACGTTTTCATAAATCTGGTATCCATCTGCCTCCCGTTTCATCTCCAGCAGCAGGCGGTTGACCTTCTCGAAAGCCCTTGTCAGTTTTCTATGTCCCTTTAAAATCTTCTTGGCTGTCAGCACATCCTCTTTGATCAGAAACGCGCTGTACATCTCACGTCCACGGGATACCAGATTATGGGCCTCATCCACCAGAAACAGATAATTTCCGGATACCCCCTCTGAAAAATACCGTTTCAGCCGCACATGGGGATCAAACACATAGTTGTAGTCACAGATCACCCCGTCTACCCAGTTCGAGATATCCAGACAGAATTCAAATGGACACACCCTGTATTCTCTGGCATATCGCAGAATCTCTTCCCGTCCAATCCCCTGTTCTGTGTGAATGATTTCATATACCGCATCATTAACCCGGTCAAAATGACCTCTGGCATAAGGGCAGTCATCTGGATTGCAGGAAATCTCCTCCAGAAAACACAGCTTCTCTTTCGCAGTGATCGCCACCGTATTCAGATACATTCCATGTTCCCGCAGGATCCGGAAAGCTTCTTCTGCCACGGTCCTGGTGATGGATTTGGCGGTCAGATAAAAGACCTTATCTGCCATCTGTTCTCCCATGGCCTTTACCGCCGGAAATACGGTGGAAAGAGTCTTTCCGACTCCAGTTGGCGCCTGGATAAACAGATTTTTCTCCCGCGCAATGGCCTTGTAGACCGAAACAGCCAGTTCCCGCTGTCCCGGACGGTAAGGGAATGGAAATTGCAGATCTTTTAAAGAGGCATCACGGCGCAGCTCATGCTCGTATAAATAATTCGCCCACTTCACATATTCATGGATCAGTCCCTGAAACCACTGATCCAGTTCTTCAAAACTGTAATCCTTCGTGAATCTGCGAATCATCTCCGTTTCCAACTGACAATAAGTCACCTGGATACCAATTTCCTCCAGCTGTTCTTTTCTGGCATACATATAACCATAGCACAGAGCCTGTGCCTGATGGACTGGGATCGATTCCTCAAGACGGTCAATATCCAGATAAACACCTTTGATTTCATCAATGGTCACATGACCTGTCACATCCGTCATGATTCCATCTGCCCTGCCTTCCACCAGAATCTGAAACCTGCCCTCATCAATTCTGGTATTCAGGGCGACTTCTGCCTGATATCCGGCTCCCATCTGCTTCTGGATCTTCCGATGGATGCGGCTTCCCGCCTGCATCGCGTCCTTTTCTGCTCCGGTCAGCCGTCGGTTGTCCAGGTCACCGCTTCTCATGACAAATTCCACCAGATTCCGCACAGAGATCCGGATGACCCGTGTTTCTGTTTCCATGACTGTCCCCCTTCTTTGTTTTCCCCCGCTGCAATGCGATCCCGCGGAGCGTTTTTGTGTCATAGGACGAAGTTTCCTATGACACGAAAAAAGGACCGCCCATAACAGACGATCCTCTCTCCCATTTGCTCTTATGCAGCAGTTCTCTTTACTGCCATCTTTTCTAAGAATGCTTCAAACGCTTCATTCTCGCCATCGTACTGAACCGTCAGTACATTTCTTAAATCCAGGCTTAATACTCCAAGGATTGATTTTGCATCAATGACTACCCGGTTGTAATATACGTCAATATCAAAGTCACACTGTGTTGCTGCAGCAACAAACATCTTTGCGTCATCAATCGTTGGCAACAAAATTCTTTTCTGTTTCATGTTTCTCAACTCCTTTTCAATGACAACCTTTTCGGTTGCAAGAGTTATAACATAAAGAAACTATGATTGTCAAATTTTTTATTTCAGGTTCGTTTTTCGTCTTTTTTTGTGTATTTTTTACATATAAAGTGTTTTGTTGTTTTTATTTTTGTTCTATATTTTTTATTAATCAAAAATTGTCCGAAAATGCTCTACATTTTTTTCTATCTATTTTTCATGAATCGCGGCTGACAAATTCTACATTTTGCGAGAATTATACAATTTTTTGTAACCATTCAGCGCCTTCATCGTTATAAGCAAAAATCCATTCCAGATTACGAGCATCTGTCCGCGGTTCATCAGACTGGCTCACAGACTTGTTCTTCCGTTACAATCAGATCCATGGGGCAATCATGGGCTCCGCCGGAATTTTCTCACAGAGCATCTGTTCCTGGCAGAGGATTATCCGTTTCGCCCTTGTCTCTGGAAGAAAACGGTCATAATAGCCGCCTCCATAACCAAGCCGGACTCCGCTCAAACTACAAGCCACACAGGGAATCACGCACAGATCCAGGCGATCTGGATCTAATTTTTCTGTATCCTCTTTGGGCTCCAAAATACCGTATGCTCCCGGTTTCAGCTGATCCATACTGGTGATCTGTCTCGCTTCCATCACACCCTTTTCCCGGCACAATGGAACTGCCACGATCTTTCCCTCTGCCAGCATCTTTTCCAATAGCAGCCTGGTATCAACCTCCTCCGCCATGCTGACATAACAGAAAATCCTATGGGCCTGACGATACAACTCCAGGCTTTTGACACGTTCCAGAATCTGTCGGTCTGCCTGGTGGCGATAACTTTCCAGAAGATTTTTTCGTTTTTGCTTTAATTCCCTGCGGAGGACTTTTTTCTCTGCAGCAAGATCCATTTCATTCTCCTTGTGTGGCTCCCGCACAACTGTATATCTTCTATCATCAGACAACGCTTTCCGTCCACTCCTTCCGCAAAACCTCAAGTATGACAACCGGCCGTATTCTTTCTTTTAGTTTACCACAGATCTAAGGAAAAGACACCGTTTTCCCTTATTTTATATATTTTTAAAATTGTTCAAAAAAAACATTCAAAAAAATGTTGACATTTCTGCAGAGGCATGGTATTATAAATGAGTCGCTGAGATACAGCAAAACAAAACAACTTCATAAAGGGGAATAGTTCAATGGTAGAGCAGCGGTCTCCAAAACCGTAGATGGGGGTTCGAGCCCCTCTTCCCCTGTTTCGCAAGTGTCGTAAAACTTAGGTTTTACGGCATTTTTTTGTGTTTACAAATGTTTACACTAGAAAAATGTATTATATAGAAGAAACTCATACGCCTGTTTACAACTTTTTAGCAGGAAATCGTTGTATTTCTGGCATTTTCCAGTTGATCCTCTATGTATATTTTATCATTTTGATCGAAGCAATAGTTCTTTAAACTGGTTCTCTCATCCTCGTGTCCCGCCATTCTGCGGATTGTATCAATATTAATTTTAGCGTCAAATAATGCAGAAATATATGTTTTTCTGATTTTATGGTTGCTCTTCACAGCAATTCCAACCGTTGCACATAACTTTTCCAGATATGATGTGATGGTTCTTGCCGTTGATCGCACTTTCTTTTGGCTGGAAATAAAGATATAATCCTGGTCATAATAACCGCTCTGAACACTGGATTCCTTAATCATCTTCAAGATTTTCTGCGCTTCTGTGTTTAAATACACTTCTCTCACACCTGCGCCACTCTTAACATGTTCAACTACTTTATGCCCTTTAAAGTCAATTTTAACGCCAGTCTTATTGTCGATCTCATAATCTTCCACTTCCATTCGGTTGATATGAATGTAATTTCCTTCAATATCAGACCATTTCAGCGCAACAAGTTCACCGATTCTCAGACCAATCTGAAAATTTAACATAATCGCCATCGGCGTTGTACAGTTTGGATTCCTGCTGATCTTACGCAAACATTCATCTGCGATCAATTTCTGCTCTGAATTTAAGTATACCTGTGTGGTTGCCGCAGGTTTCTGTTTTCTCCTAAATAGCTTTGTATTGATTTCGATGTTGGCCATTGGATTTTTCTCCAACAGATTCACGCCATCCTTGCAAGCATAGACCAAGCTCTGTCTAACGATCGTAGACATATTATAAAATGATGTCTTTGTTAGACCGTAATCCTTGATCTTCTGGTGCAGCCATTCATCCAAGTACACTTCCGTCAAAGCCGTGATCTCTTTTTCTGCGATTGGATCATTCTCATAGAATCGTTTCCAGTCACTATTAATACGCTTGATATAGGCTGTTGACTCTGTATGAGCCATTTTATAAGAAAGCCATCGTCTGTATAATTCTGTTACTGTTGGAATATTTTCCTCCACATACGCATGATCTTCTAAACCAGAATAATATTGAATCACCACATCTTCTACTTCTTCTTTTGTTTTCTTGGCAATAATTTTTCTGGTCTTTGTTCCATTGGCACCTGGTAGTGTTGTTTTCCACCTCCCGTCAGATCCTTTAAATATTTTGTTGTGATGTTGCTTTAGTAATCTTTTTCTCTCCTTTAATTCCATGCTTTTTCGCACATCATCCAGACTAATTATACCTTCAGATACTGCGTATTTCAAGATTTCTTCATCGTTTACTGCCACTGCTGCCATTCCCATTTCTCCCACTTTCTTTCCTGTTTCTTCCTATATAAAAGGATGCCTGTCCCCAGACACCCTATTTCAGTCTTTTTCCTTTATTTACTACCACAAATAAATCACTCCAATTTCCACACGGAAGCGTCACTCTAACAATGTCCCCGATCTCACACGGAATCGTTGTCGATGCGGTAAACACGCTATTGTTGTACTTCACACGCACTTTCTGGGCGGTGACAATCTCTACCACCTGTGCGGTAATCGTCTGGTCAAATTTCGCACATTTCTGGATCAGATCTTTGATGATCCGCAGTGTTTCCCCGGACATTTTGTTTATCTCTTCTGAATAATTGCTCATGTTTCCTCCAATATAATAGGCCATCCCCATATTTCAGAGAATGGCCACAATTTTAGTTTTTGCACACAACAGACAACTGCTGCCGCATACTGGATACCCACTGTGTAGATACATGTTTGATAAACTGATCGCAATTCTGCACATTTGGCAATGTAACATCACCCATGCTACAATCAATATTGATTACCTGCTGGTTCTTTTTAATCACATTCTCCGGTACAGTCATATACTTCGGCGTAGATGTAAAGATCTTCATGTTGTCCACTAATTGTTTTTGTTGTTCCGGTGTAAACACGATCTCACCTTCCTTTAGGAAAGCCGGATATTCATAAGGTTGGATCTCTTTTAGACCTAATTCTTTCGCAAGTTTCGCATACTTATCATTGGAATCGCCATTGCTACCAACGGGGCCTTTCTCAACGCCAGTATGCCGCTTGTTCTTGGTCATTTCCTCATAGGTGTCTTTGATTTCCTGCTCGGTTTTGCCACCGCCGGAACCATCAAATTCGATACGATCACCACGATTTATTGCTTCTTGCATTCCTTCGTCTGAATAACCAGGACCAGCCGCAACATAGTTGTTACCGGAGCCGCCACCAGAAGGGGAAGAAGAACCACTATCGTGATCTCGGCTAGAAGAGGAAGATCCAGAACTATATGTATGATTTTTCACATATTCTTCCAGTTCTTTCGCCATCTTCTCAAGCTGGGCTAACTGTGCAGCAATATTATCTTTCATCTCATTCCAGGTGGAAGTGTACTGGGAAATCGTGTCGGAGTTCGCCTTTGCGATGCCCATGTACTCGCCCAGAAGTTGCACAGATTCATCAACTTTGGCATTGGTGGAAGCAGAGATATCGGAAATCTTGCCAATACCATCCAAGTTCATCAGGCCGTTCAGTTGCTCTAGCGCAGAGTAGCCGTCCTTCATCTGAGTCGCCATCTGGGTAATTCCCGCCATGGCCTTCTCATAGGTGATAGAACCGTCCTGGTAGAGTTCAACAAATCGCTGCATCATGGTCACAATCCGCTCATTGGACGCAATCTGTTCATCTACTTTGTCCTTCTCGGTGGAAGTGGACTCGTAGAGATTCTTGAACATTGTGTAGAGATCATCGTCTTTGCCGGAAAGAATCTTGTTCTGCCAATCTGCGCCAAAGAGGTCAGTCGCCTTGATAGTATCAGCGGCAAGCTGGATCTGGTCTTTGATTTTTGACCATTTATCTTCAACAGTTTGAAGCTTCTCTATCTGCTGATCGTAATTTTCTAATAGCTTATTCTTTTCGTCGTTTAAACGATCTACCTCATTTTGCAAATCGAATACAATTTTATTGTATTTGGCTTCTGATAAGTCGCTTTGTGCTTGTCTTATAGATTCCTCGTCAGCGATATAGGTCAAGGAACCATTTTTTACAACTTGAACATTTTTCTGATTTCTGGCCTTTTCGAGATTATATTGGGCTTCTTCCAACGAGATCTGTTTGGATCTAGCTTCGTTCTCCCGCTGAAGCAGACTAATCTTTTCTTCTATAGGCTTCGTCTGCTTTTCATAGGATTTTTCAGTAGCCGTTTTCAGATCTTCCAATGACTGTATTTGTTGGTCGATCGTTCCCGTAACGGCGCTCAAAACAGAATCATAATTATCCAAAACCTCGCCCAAAGAATTGGAGTAAAGATTCAGTTGCTCATTGACTTTGCTTAACTGGTCAATCGGAATCTGCATAATGGAGTTATTCCATTCGTACATATTCTGGATCAGCCCGCTAATCGTATCATTAATGTCCTGAATCTCGTCCTGGACATCATTGAATTTCTCTGAGCCGTACTGATAAGTGCCTAAAAGGTCAGAAAGTTTCTTCTGCTGCTCAAGCAGTTTATCAATCTCTTTCTGGCAAATGTCCATTAACTGTTTATACTGGTCAACAGTAGTAGAAATACCTAGC
Source organism: Lachnospiraceae bacterium AM48-27BH (assembly GCA_003478355.1). Taxonomy (GTDB): domain Bacteria; phylum Bacillota; class Clostridia; order Lachnospirales; family Lachnospiraceae; genus UBA3402. Next base: position 26,160 of record QUFC01000012.1, on the reverse strand, counting down.
GAGTTTTGTTCATCAATGAAGTTCTGCAGATCCTGTTTGATGTTCTGAAGCATATTGATGTACTTCTGGATACGCTCAATCGGCAGACGCTTAATGGTTTCCTGCCATTCCGCTTGTTCCTTCTGGCATTCCTTGATACTCTGCGTACAGTCATTAATCTTAGACTCTAACTGGTAATACTCGGTGGAACCCGCTTCGACTTCGGACATACGATCTCTGGCCGCCGCAGCTTCTTCCTCGTACAGACTCATTTGCTGCTTGGACAGATCGATGAGTTCCTGGTACATCCCTTCCAGTTCAATACCGCCGGACGCTTCAAGAAGGTCAAGATCAGCCTGGATGATATCTTGGCGGGATTTCAGCGCATCATTTTCCGCTTCGATCTGCTCAATGCGTTTCTCGTAGCGTTCTTTCTGATGGTCGGCAATATCCTGTTCGGTGTCGTCCAATTTCTTTTCGGTGTCCTCAACGTCCTGATATGCTGACTGGGCGTTTTTGATACCTTCAACTAGTTTCTTATAGGCGGTTTCTTGTGCATCAGTAGCACCCTCTGGAAGTACAAAATCTTGGATATCCAGAGAACCGTTAGTGATCTTGCTGATAAGGTCATCCTTGCTCATGCCGTTGCCGTAGATTTTCAGTTGTTCCTCGTCAATCTCGGAAAGAGCTTTGAGCCAGTATTGCTTATAGACCTCGATCTGCTGCTTGAGAACTTCCATTTTCTGCTGATCCAGAGAAATGATCTCGGAAAGTGCCGCCTGTTGACCCTCAATAGATTTTGTCTCGTTGGAGATGTAATCGTTGATCTTGTCATGCTGATTGGCGATAATCTCTAATTTGCGCTCTGTCCAGTCAAAGGTTTCTTTTTCTTCCTTATTTTCTTTCTTGGAAGAGCCGGAAGAAGATTCTTTATTGGTCTTTGGACCGCCAGAATAATGAGCTAATTTTAAATCAGAACCAGTTTTTAGCTCATTCATAACGGAATTGTACTGGCTAGAAGTCAGATCCTCTAATTGTTTCTTACCATTTTCAGATATATGATGTGTACGGCCATCTACGTCGGTATACTTGTACATTTTAGTGCCAGCAACAGTATAAACCTCGCCGTTGTTGATAGCATCTAAGTCCTTTTTGTACCGATAGTAATTCTTCCATGCATTACCAGCCGCACCAAGTTTAACCATGATAGCATTTAATGCTTCGATATCACCGTTTGGATCAATGGCGAAATTAGCCAATTGTTTTTCTGCAACATAAGCCTTAAATGCATCGATGGTATCTGCGGTAGCTCCTTGTTCAGTTAGAAAAGCATCAATTTCTTCATCGGACATATCTGCGAGATTTTTTGTTTCTGCAGCAGCTGCCGCCTTCTTCTGACCAAGAGCCGCCATAACAACTTCCTCGGCATTGGCAACGCCCATATTTTTTAACATATCGGTTGTTAAAGTAGCAGTATCTTCTGATAAGCCATTTAGAATTCCACTATTGTTAACAAAAGCAGTTGCTAAATTATCAAATGCACTTTGACAACCCTTTACATCCTTTGGAGAACTTGCAATCTTTTCCACAAAATCAGTATATGCATCGCCTAGCTTACTAAAATTGTCATTGAATTTCTTATCATCCAGAATCGAATAATCGAATGGAGATTTTGTATCCTTCATAGAATTCATGATCTTATCTAGTTCTTCAAAACCTTCAGAAAGACCATTGATTTGAGAAATCATTTCTTGCTTAGAAAATGGTTTACCAGAACTCGTTCCTGTTTCACCTTCCGCCTCTACAAGAGAGTAAATATGATCACAGGTTTCTTTTGCCGTTTTCCCAGTTGCGTCCAGCAGTTCTTTGTACTTTTCATTATTAGATAATGTCTTCTGGTCCAGAGTTCCTGCTTTCGCCATCTTTTCTAGTTCAGTTTTGGCAGACTGAAAACTGTTGCTATTCCAAACATCATCAAAGGATTGTGTCGGTGTTTCCCCACCGCTGAAGATTTGCTGATACAAATTAGAAAATTCTGTGATTAGACTAAGAAGTGCCTGATCTTTTTCTGGATCAAGACTTGAATCCAATTTACTAAAATCAGTCATGAACTCAGTAACAGAAGTCTTTAATACATCAATCTGACTCTTTAGAGCATTCCCATGCTGAATGAGATTCTGGTATTCATCCATGTTTTCATAGTTCTGTGGATGATTCATCTGGAATTCCAGAATATCTTTTTCGACTTGCTTCTGTTCTTCTAACAATGCCAGGTAATCTTTGGCTTGCTGCATTGCAACTTCTGCTTGATTGCCAGTGTATACACCCCCTTCTACATGACCATATCTTTCATTTTTAGCTTCTACCTGGGACATATCCCAACCAAGATATCTTGTTGGTTGAACATCTGCATAGGAATTGAAATATTTTAATGCTTTCTCACGGGCTTCATCTTTTTCCGCATTTGCTAGAGCCTGCTTATTTTTAAGCTGACGTTCCAGTTCTTCATTGGTATCCTTTAACTTTTGAAGTTCTTCCTGCTCCACAAAAGATAAGTGGTCTTTCTTATTCAGTTCATCAATGCGAGAAGCAGTTGTTTTCATTTCATCATTGATATTTTCAATGTCAGATTTCAGATCTTCATAGGTCTGTGCTGATTCTTCTGCTGATTCACGTAGGTTTTTTACTCGGTTTGCTACGGTATCATAAGCCTTACCTATTGCCCAGATTGCAGCAGTAATACCCGCCGTAATTGCCATATTTAGTGCCATATTTAGTGCCACAGTCTCCAATTTCAGACGTAACGTAGCCGCTTCAGACATCTTAAAGCTTGCCGTATAGCCTTCCATTCCTGCTTCTGCACCTTTAAGGCCACTCAGATATTTCCGCATATTAAAATCATCAGTCAGATTATTGATTGCCTGTTGGCTAACCGCTTGCTTCTGCGCCAACTTATTATAATTGGCGATCACAGACTGAGCATTTACAATAGGTTCCTTCACGGACTTTGTAAATATGCCGCCGAACTTTTCTCCCGCTGCTGATGCTGCTTCCATCTCTTGCACGGTCTTGCCAAGGAATGTGATGTCTGCCCCGTTATTACCAAATAATCCAAGATTCACACCTTTCAGTGCCGCACCCCCAGTAATTGCGCCCGTTGCCACACTTAAAACTCCCAGTTTATCAGTCACTGCAGAGATCACGTCCAGGAATCCAGATGCTGCGTCCGCTGCACCTTTTAAAAACTCACTGTCTGCCACTACAGATGCCAGATGCTCATATGATGCGGTCAAGGAATTGATATGTGCCTGTAAAGTATCGGTATATGCCGAGAACTTGTCCAACGCTTCGGTAGAAGAATCAGCGGATATTTTTGTCAATTCCTGCACCTTATCCCAGTTGGATAAAAGCACTTTACCCATCTCCCCTTGCTGGGTTCCAAATAATGCGGTTGCAATACCATTCTTCTCCACGTCATTCAGATCATTGTATTTCTTTGCCAATTCCCCCAGTACATCATCCAGATCACGGAAATCAGTCAGATTATCACGAATTTGCACACCGACTTTCTTTAATGCCTTTTCAACATTTGACAAATCCTCGCCAGATTCATAATCGACTAATTTGTTGGTCTTGACCTGGGAATACCTTGATACAATGGATTTAATAGCAGTACCAACACGCTCGTCTGATGCTTGGGAAACATCTTTCATCGTAGCGATCATGCCAATTAAACGATCAATGCTTACGCCCGCTTGATCCGCTGATGTAGCCGTTCTTGACATGGCTTCTGCAATTCCTCCGGCTGATACTGCGGCGTTCATATCAACGTTACTCAGTTTGGAGATCACTTCCAGGGCTGATTCCGCTGACAGTTTATAGCCGTTCAGGGCCGATACCAGATATTGAGTAGCATCGCCAGTATCAATCATACCGATCTTACTCAGAATCATGGAATCCTTAATAAGTTCGTTGGTTTCATCTAAACTACGTCCCGTTCTTAGCCAATCATTGGCCGCTTCTGCTACCTGTTCTGTGGTTGCCCCTAGTTTCCCCGCCATCTGGTTGTAGGTATCCAGCAGACCTTTGGTTTCCTCTCTAGTCTTTCCGGTTGCAACTTGCAGGTTAAATAAGGAATCATCCAATTCTTTCGCAGTGCTGACCATTCTTTTAAAGGCATGGAACGCAGCAGTCAAAGATACAACGCTAGTCACTGCACGATCAAACTCAGACTTCATGGCCTTCACCGCATTACTTCCGGTAAGTCCCATCTGGGTTGCTTCCGATTGGATTGCCTTAAATTCATTTTCCAAATGAGTAAACTCGGTTGCATCAGCACTGGCAAGTCTGGATTTAATATCAGCTAATCTCTCGGAAAATACTTTGGCAGCAGAGGTATTCTTATTCATCCAGGTATCCAGATTTGTGCTAAACAGATTTTTATTGGCCTGCAACTTCGTATTATTTGCGGCGTTCTTTTCCTCTAATGCCATCTGCTTATATTTTTGAGTAACTTTGTTCAGTTGATCGGTAAGCTGATTATAAAGTTGGATCTTTTTAGACGGATCGCTTGTCTGCTCGATCTGGGTGATTTGTTCCCGCATAGCCCGGAATGACTGAGCTACATCGTCCGGGATTTTGAAATTTGCGCCACGGAATTTTTCTTCCAAATAATCAATGTCTGCTGGAAGTTCTTTTAAATACTGAGATAGCTTCTGACCTGCCCCACTTTGAGATAATTCGGTGTTGAATGCTTTCGCCATCTCGGTAGCCTGTCGGAACTTTGCCGCCATAGTGTCCAGTGACTCTTTATCGGTAATATTGTTAAAATCAATGCCCTCAACTAATGCTTTAAATGGATTTTCGGCTGATGTGCCACTAAGAAAATCGTTATATGTAGACTTTAATGACTCTAATTTTGATTGGAATTCTGCTGCTTTCACAGTAACTTCCGAGAACTCTTTGCCAGACTTATCAATAATGGAACCGCCATTATAAACATATTGTCCCAGATTGTTCATGGAAAAACTATATTTCTCTAAGATTCCTTGCCCCCGGTCAATCGTGGCATTGAAAGAGGTAATATCCTCGTTGGCATTCTTGAAAAACTGTAGGTTGATATCCTTATCTTCAATACCTGAAATGGATTTAAAGTAGTTCTTTGCTTCTTCGGTCAATTTACTTACATCGCCGCCATCAAATGATACATCAATATCCAGCAAAGACTTCTTGATATTTTCGGCGGAACGTTCAACCTCTGCTTCGATCTCTGGTAACTGTGCTTTGATCTGATTTCGAAGGACACCTAAGTTTGACACCAGGGAATCCCACACGCTATCTTCAAAACCAGTCACTTTTGCCGGGTCGATCGGTTCCAATTTATCAACGTCTGCCCGGTATGCTCTTAAAGCGGTTACGATCTCCCGGAACTGCTGGGTCTGATCGGTGGTCCCAGAGAACAAATCTTTAAACTTACTAGACATCTCCTGGTAAATGGAATCCAACTCGATACCATTTCCAGTTGTAAAGGTCTTTGCCGATGTAAGACGCATACTGTTCCAGTCTTTGCCCAGGTCAGTTCTTACTACATCGGGAATTTTTATTTTATTGATGCCCTTGAAATATTGATAGAAACTATCATAGATGCCCATACGGGATTGTAAGATGTTGGCGTTGTTCTTTACAACTTCGCCAAGTTGATTGAATACATTTAATAACTGCGGATTATCATTGCCAGTTTTCAACTCGCCTACGGTCATATTATAGATTTGCCCCATATAGGTCTTGATCTGGCGTTGTGCATCCTTAGATTTAATGCTAAATTCGTTGATAATATTTGATGCCAGGACATCGCCCAGCTTCTTGCCAACTACTGCCGGTTCTTTCGTATTGCCCAGTTTTTCCAGGCTCTTTTTCAATTCCGTATCGACTTCAGCAGTCAGATTGATCTTAATTCCTGCTGCATCCAGTCTCTTTTGAATTTGTGCTATATCTGATCTTATCTGCTCATAGGACTCTTCTATACTAAGTCCAGCAGACAAGGAAATATCTACATTACTCATTGCTTGTCCTCCTAGTAATCCTTATTAATTTTAACGTCAAATGGCTTTGGAACGCCACGTTTATAATCTTCTACTGCCAACTCGATAAAATGTGTCGGCTCTCTAAACCCAAAATAAGGGACATTTGCAAATGCCCCGTGAGTTTGCCAGCCCTCATTTAACAGGACTGCGGTATTTACTTTTTTCCCGCCTAATCCTTGATGCCACGCCCCAGCATCGAAGCATACCTTTATTGATAATGATGCTCCGGTGCTGGATACCTCGGCAAAGACCTTATCATCCACATAAACTGAGTTGTACAGATCATATGTCCGATTATATACTTTTGGCTCGTAGGAATCATACACTTGATCCAGGCGGTGCATAATGCAGTTTGCCAAGAACCTCGCATGGCGTTTTAATTCTTTTTCCACTGTATCCCCGCCCACTGTTTTCAACTTCGACACATCCAGTTTTTGTAACTGCTTTTTTAGATCCATGGCGTGTTCCTTCTATGCTAATGGCACATGAGCCACATTGTAAAAATTCTGAATCCGTTCTCTCTCATTTTTAATTTTATTGCTGGCGTTCATTTTTTCCACATGCTCTTTATAGGCGGCAAGAATGGTGTTCAATTTTTCCAATGTATTCATCCTGGCTTTATACACAGCAACGGTATCTTCGTACTGCTGCACTACCTGTCTGCATAAGTCCAAACTTTGATCTAAATTTTCTCGGCTACTCAATGCCTTATAAATGCCATCGATCTTCATATCCTTGATAATCTCATACTCTACATCCGTTAATGCGCTCAATGCGTAGGATATTTCTCGTCTTGTATATTGTTCTTCCATAACTTACCTCTTTCCCATAATCTCAACATCTTTATAATATTCCTTTACTTCGTCCCAGCTATAATCATACTTGCCCGGATCGGCAGCAGGACACAAATAAACGGTTGACATGATTACTGCTTTGATTGTATCGCCCCTATTTAGTCTCATTGTCACTCTCCGTAAGATAAGATTCTAGCCAAGTCCTAGACTCCTGGCCCAATATTTTCAGAACTTCATTGACCATAGCCAATTCCTTTAGGTCCGTGATCTCATAACTTCTTTTTTCCAAAATTTGTACTAAATATTTCCTGCTTCTTTCATCCAATTCAATCTTCAACCGCTGTCCCCTCCTTAATAATCTGGTCCATCGGAACTAAATGTTTTCCATCCAGGAAATCATAAATCTTTCTAATCTCCCCAGAAGTAAATTTCCCTTCACCTTTTAAACACTTTACACACCTTGCATAATCGCATTCGATATACTGCGCAAAAAATTTCGTTTTAATTCCATTCGTCCTTAAATACATACTTACCATCTGTCTTAAGTCACTCATTTTTATTGTTTTCTCCTTTATATTTTTATAAACTATTTTCATAATTATATGTGACGGAAACAAAAGTTTTAGTACGTGTTTCCTATCTCTATGACTAAATCGGCGATTTAAAAAAGATATGCGGCAAACACCTATTTTTCCGGTATTTTACCACATATCCTTTTCTGAGCAAAACTCCTAATTTTTATTTCTTAATTCTAACTTCCTTTGGCACACCTTTCCGCACGTTTTATAATTTCCTTCTGGCGCAATAAAATACTTTTTACAAATCTCACATTGTTTCACTGTCCGTTCACCTGGATTATATCGAAAATAATCTATCATAGGATTATATTCTGTCGTTTCAAAACGAATGTGCTTATCGTCTCCAATATCAGATATAAATAGTGGATATATCTTATCATACCTAACTTTTTTCTCGATACGAATTAGTTCTGCTTTTTCTAATCGTTTTAATCCTTTTGCTGCAACTGAGCAATTATCCATCCACTGATCAAGGCTTGCTCTTGTTATGTTTCCATATCTTTTATTTTTATAGATTCTAAAATACTTTTTATTTTCTTCTGGAATACTATCAACGGAATATGTTTTTAAATATTCCAATTTACGCTTATATAATACCAGGATCAAATAGAGCAACCAGACATCACGTTCACACCCTTTTCTACACTTCAAACTGGTAATAAAACTATACTCGTTTTCGGTTATATTCACATTAGAAATGGCTCTATTCTTTTCTTCTAATCTTGATATTTCCTCTTCAATTTGTTGCTCACTCTCCGATCTTGATTGATACGCCAGTCTTTTTACCGGAACCATCTCATTATCTTCCTTTTTGGATCTATTCCTTTTCAAATTTTCATACAATATATCACCGAAACAATTCCAAAGAATATCTTTATTTGTTAATAAATTTTCCTCTTGGAAATACTCAATATCCAGTAAATACGATGCCACCAGATTTCTAATATCTAAATCTTCTTTTGATATATATTTATTGGCAATATCTAATAGACACTTGTTGCAATAGCAATAAAATGGTATATATCCAAGCAAACTTTTCTTAGTAGAATCATTTCTATATAATTTCTCAATGGATTGATTAAACCTGTTTGTATTGATTCTTTTGAGTCTAATCAACTCAGTCCATAAATCTATATAGAGATTAGATTTCCTATCCACCGCAATTTCCTTATTTTGAAAATATTGTGGATTAAACTTTTCTACAGACTCATTTTCTTTATCATTTAGTTTGCCACTACTCGTTTGATTCATGATATATTTAACTATCCGGTTCACGTTGCTTTTCTCTTTATGATTATACTTTTCACACGCTTCAACTTTTTTATCTTTCGCATACTTAAAGAACCATGGATATTTTTCCTCTTTTAAAGCATCAAACATATCTTGATACTTCGCCTTTAAAGTAGGCATAAACTGAGATTTTGGATTATCAATGCAAAAATTATTATATGCCGTCAATACCTGCACAAAATCCAGATCTGGTTCTTCTTGCTTGTTTAAATGCTTTGTCAACGAATTAGAAATATATCCAATCACAGAGTTTTCAAAACTGCATGATAGACATTTCTTTATATTTTCATTATTTACTTCCATAGGATCGGCTTTTTTCATCTCGTAGTAGAGCGGTACTTTGTTTCTATCCAGTAAATCAATAAACATCTGATCCGGCGTGATTAAAGTTTCATCACCATCTACATCGGCCTGCAATGTTTTTACCAGAAGGTCATGCGTACTTATCACGGTATCCATACCACTAAACCATCTTTCACATTCTTTACTTTTAATCAAAGTTCTGATTCCATGTTCACAATCAGATAAATGCGGGCTTCTTAAGCAACACACTTCTTCAACATTTTTCGGACTATAAAAAGCATTATACACATGATTCCTTGGAATTAATCCTTCTGGATTCTTGTCCCCACAAAACCAATATTCACAGGCAGCATATAAATCTGGGCAAATATAACTATAAAATCCTTGGATCAATGGTTTTCCAGACATCGCCATCTTTCTTATTTTCTGTACCTTGCTTTTTATTCGACTCATGGTATATGGATCATTTGCCATTGCCGGATATAACTTAACTGAAGCACAATATGGGTCAAGTTCTTGTAACCCATCTGCTCCCATAACCTCAATAATTTTATTGGGATTCTTCTGATAGTCTTTTATAGTATCAACCGTTCTTTGACACAATCTCTCAATTCTTTCCTCTGTAATATTTTGACGGGGAATTGTCTGATAAAACTGATACGCCGATTGAACCACAGGTTCTTCCGTTTCCGGATAATGGAGCATATTATTTATTAATAATTCCAATCCATTTTCCTTAAATGCCTTTTTATATTGATCCCATGACTCATAATATTTCCACATTTTAAGTTGTGATCCATTTAAGATCAATTTCACATGATCTCGTATATAATCTATAGTAACATCGCTTCCCCAGACATCTTTTATTACTGATCCTGGTTCGATTCTTCCCTCCTGCTGCTTGTCAAAAATAAATTGTCTAAAGTCAAATGGGAACACTGCTCCTTTTATCCAACCACCACGTATCTGTGCGCTTTGTGGCAATACCCCAGGAAGAAATATACCAGCACCATCCATATGATTCACAGGAACCATCATCGTTTTTCTTTCAATGACTTGTGTATCCATATCAAGATAATTTACGTTATCTTGAACTAACGTTTCAAATTCCGGCAACACAATAACTTCATCAATACTGACTGGAATTCCAGTCTTTGAACTTTTGGAAAACGGAAGCGATGTATACGCCATATATTTTCCCGTGTTACATCCTCTATGTCCTTTTGCATCTTCATACTGATTTATCTTTTCTACTGTAATGCCACACATCAATTTATTACTATTTTTATTGTAAAAGTCTCTGCTCATGAGTAATACCTGTTTTTTCTTTTGCTGATTTGCAGATGAAGAATATACAAAATATTCGATACCATTAACCATTATTCCATTATCAATGATCTGATTTCTCATGATCTCATTATCGCAATCCAAGATAATAAATTCCGTAACCAACGGTCTTTTATTATTATCTTTCTTATCGAACAGAAAAGTCCTAAAACTATCACACAATCTTACCGCTTCATTTTCAAATCCCGCTATTAACTTATAGAGTTTTGGAGTCTTATCTTTTTGATAAAGTTTTGATTCTTCAATGATTCGTTGTCCAGTAAATTTTTCCAGTGTCTCAATATACTGACGTCTTAAATGCTCCTTATCTGCTTTTTTACCATTTTTATATATACTATGTACTTTTCTTTCTTCGTCTGTCCATGCATCATAGATCGACAAATTGAACATCATATACATTCTCAGTTTTTCCATAAAGCAACAATACCTCCATAAATATTTTTCCTATATATATCATTCTCCACTTTTGGGAATATTTTAGATGTTGAAAGAATGATTTCATGTGATTGATTTTTCCTTGATATTTTACAATGGTTTTTGCACCCAATTTCGGCGTTTTAATTTTAGGCAAGGAAATTATCATGGAATCCATTAGAAGCCGAAAATGGGAAGATTTTATTGAATAAATATCAGAGTTTTAACATAAATTGAACGCCATAAGGAAAATTTCTATAATATCTGATTGAGTCACATTTGGTGAATCCGAAACTTTCGGAGACACCAATTCTGTCGTTGGCGCAAGGATACCGGTATCAACTAAATCCTCTAATTCTGGAATAAGTTCGGTGAGCTTCTTGTAATTCTGCATGGTTCTCACATCAATTCCAAGTTCGTCTGACAAATCTTTTTGCGTGAACGAAAACTTTTCGCTCACATTAATTCCTTTATTATTAGCACTACCTTCTCTAACCCCATAGATTCTCTCAAGTTCCTTGATGCATCGGCCGAGTTTCACAGGATTCGTATTTCCAATGCCACGCTGCCGAATTCAAAAGTCGCAAAAAACTACTTTAGAAATTTGCACGATAATTTTTGCCAAATATAAACTATACTGATGTTTTGAAGGTATTGCATAGGGAAAATCATACATATAAGTATAAAAAATCAGCCACCGTTTTATTGATGGCTGACTAAAACAAATTGTTCTAATATTTTGTCTTTTTAATTTTTTCTGTATATACTGTTTTTTCATGAGTTAAACTATCTTCGATTTCGATTTCATATGTATACATCTGATCCTGGATTTGATTTTTTTCAATCAGTTCATCAATAACTGCAAGAATATATTTGCGCCACTTCTGTGCATTTTTAAATCTTAGTAAATTTGTCAACACCATTATCACACATATAAACAACGCTACTAGGCAAAATATATTAAAGGAATCTATAAAGTTTTTACCTAAAATCATTGTGTTTATTAATGTAATAACAGATATTAGTAATGCCAATAATCCCATATTATTCGATATATATGTCGTATACTCAAAAGTTGCTGCTTCTATTTTTATTTGAGTAAGTTCTTCTTGGCTTTTTGCATTTAATTCTTCTTTTGTAAATGTTACTATATTTTTGTCTTTAATTCCTTTTTTGAATTTCTTTTCTATGTCATCACAGAAAACCTCGTAAGCATTTTTACTTTCAACAATATATTTAAAACCTATTACCCCAAGAACCACTGCAACAATACCAGCTATATATTTTAAATTTTCCATTATACCATCTCCCATCACAAATACTAAGATTAGTATAACATAAAACCATCAATAAATCTATCTATTATTTTCAATGTACCAACCGTTATCGCAAGACTCAACTACCGCTATAGCAATAATTCCACTGGATATAAATCTTTAACTTTCATTCATATCCGCATATGTCTATTTCTTTTTTCGTTTACGTTCATCATGCTCCCATGCTTTACCAGCGGATTTCGCCATTTCTTGATTATCAAAAATATAATTTACAGGACGCACAAATGGTTTATATCCTTTTTTCTTTGAATTAATTTCTACTAATACAGAATTCGTATCATTAAATATTTTCAGAACAATTACACTAATGGCTCCCGTCCAACTACATGTATAATATTTTTCTCCGATAACGATTTTATTTATTTCTACCGGTACTGGTTTTTTATGTTTCATTTTTTATCTTCCTTTCTCAAGTTGTTATAAGTTCCCCAATATATATCAATCTCAATCACACAGTATTATTAAGATTTTCTTGCAACCAGATAGATCCGTTTACTCCAATTGGAGTGGAGCTATTATTCGTTCCGTTAGCACCTAAGAATGAATTTTGTCCCAAAAGTGCTAAACTTCTTTTTAAGCCCTTGTTTTCCCGCAGTTTAACATGATTAACCTTAAAGGATGCCCATTTTTATATCTGCATCTCCGCCGCTAAAACAAATATATTTTTCTTGCCCTCAATATCATTCCATGGTACAATATTATTTAAGAAAATATCCTGCATGGAATCTCAAATATTTTTTCTACACAATAAAAAATCGTAAAACATCAGCCACACTGTGGTTTGCCCCATATTGGGCAGGGAAAAATCACACCCATGATTTGCACGATAATTTTTCGTCAAATGCCAGTGTAGCCGAGGTTTTAAGGAGGGTACTTAGGGAAATTTCACACCTATGTATAGAATGTATTATATACCACTAGGTATACATTTAAGCCATTAGCTTAATAGTTATACCTTCTTCTACTTTCTGGTCATCCACTTCATCTACTTTCTTTTTATTCGGTGTATCCACTTCTATTTTCTTGTCATTGTATGTTTTATCATCATATTTATCCGTATGCTTTTGAGAATAAACATTATACCAATTACCCTTATCACTTCTATTTTGGATTATATCTATACACTGCGCCGACTGAAGATTCATTATCGCAGCTATAACATTTCTTTTTCCAATTCCCAGAATGCGGTCTATATCCTCAATCGTACATGACTTGCTGTCTCTGATATTATTTACAATGCAAAGAAACACCTTAAATTCATTCTGCGTGATCTGCTTAGAAATAAATGCTCTCGCCGTACTGTAATAGAATTCAATATATTTATCATTGAAATTTTTCAGACCACGCTTCATTTTAATTCTCGTATTATCAAACACATTTTTCTGGCCTTTTGCTGGCTCCAACAATTCGATGCAATGATGTCTAACCAAGCTATCCAAAGTATCTTTGAACGTCTTTATATCCATGCAAAGCTGCCACTTTCCACTTTTCTTAAACTGCATTCTCAGCTTCAACTCTTTGATTGTAAATGGCACCCTTGATCCATCCTTGATGTATTTATACAGAATCGTCATAATCAAATATTCATATCCTGACATACTCATATCCTTATCATTTCTTAATCGGCTCTTCGTCAATAACTTTTGTGACATTTTAGAACCAATATCTTCCACAATGGAAAGATTTTTCTTTTGAACCGCCTGCTGGCAATGGAACTTATCGCACTGCGCCTGGACCATCTCTCTCACTCTTTGATCTGGAATCTGTTCCCAACATCCATTCAACCGATAAATGTTTTCATGATCCAAGTAAGATTCAATGTCTTTTTTTACTTCATTCGGATTCTTCGGCGGCCTGCACTTCGCATTCCACTCAAGGCATATCTCCCGCACTTTTGCTTCTGTGTAGCCCTGGAATCTCAGCATGGAAACAATGCGCCCCAACCATGTATTACGTTGCCCAGCGTCTGCACCTTCTCGCAATACTTTTTCTGTGCAAAGGCATGGATACTGCTTCGTGTCTAATCCATCACTGGCATAATTCCATGGTTCCAATGGCTTACTTTCAAGAATATTCTGCTGCACTTTCAGGGCATTTTCTATTCTTCTACGAATAAATTCCATATTTACGGGATGATAATTTTTCTTCGTAGTATCATGTTTCTGGTAATGGTCTACTTCTTTTACCTGCGGGAATTTTCCATTCTCACCCAGTCTCTTCCGGTTGTATGTTCCTGGAACTCTGGCAACTTGAGTAACCTTACAGGCGTTTGTATCCGCTCCAACCACTTCACATATCAACTTATTTAATTCGCATAAATCTCTGATTTTACACGTATGTTCCACCGAAATATAATAGTGGTATCCATGCCCAGAATCATAACAAGCATGTAAGAATACATCCGGTAATTTATCCTTAATTAAACTGGTAAATTCCTGTGCCGTAGTTAAGTTTTCATAGTCCTTTTTATCAAAATCTATGAATAAAACCTGCCGTTGTCTCATGTTGGCTTCACGCCTATGCAGTTCTTCATTTTTATCCATTTTAACGGTTGCCAGCGCATTGTACACATGGAAATTATGCTTATATTTTTCTACGATTTCCTGGTACTGCTGATAACTTTTCGCATATTTATGGAACTTTACTTCATTTCCATCAGCATCGTATTCTGGATTTCCTTCCTTATCAGTCTTTACCAGAAATAAGCAAACAAATTCATTTTCTTTTAATTGCTCAGGATATAACATTTCATAGTATCTTTTTAAATACTCGCTAATAGTAAATCTCCTCCATTCTTAATTTTCCCGTCGTTCTCACCCATTAGTATTTAGGCACACTGCCCGCAAAGGAACAATGTGCCTGCCGTTTCTCGGAACCAGCATCATCACTGGATATACAAAGGAGTCTTCATATGGATTTTCGTTTAGGTGCGGGGCCATTCTCAACAATGGAAGACCAGCTACTTGCACCGCTGATATATCTCTGTACTTATCATTCTCCGATTTATTTACTAATTCCACTAGACAGTAACGCAGATACATACATGGAATTTTGTGGGATTCCTGCCAAGTAAAGCGCCACTGCTGCCTGTTCTACTGTTCCAATCTGATCCCATCTGTTTATTGCGATCTCAATAGCTTCTTCAAAACTATATGTATCATTTTCACCATCACTTCCAAGCATAGTTTTCAGTAAAGGTTTATCTTCTTGTCTCTTTGCTTTTTCATACTGCTCTTCCATGACATCCACAATTTCATTAAAATCATGGCATTTCTGTGTTATTTCTCTCATAATTTCTTTCATTCGTTCTTTGGTCATAGTATTTTACCCTCCATTTTTCTATACTGGCAAAGATATGGAATATCCATATAATTCTTTTTTACCTGCCTAACTGGCTGGCCATCTATTTGCATCACTATATCTCTAAGATTGGCTTAGTATTTTACGGAAATCGTCACCACAGACTCATCAGCCATCAAAAGAAGAATATCAAGGAAATCCTCTGGATAACCCTCATTGACTGCGCCGTGAATGCCCACGATCTCGTCAATGTCGATGATCGTACTGGCTGCTACATAACCATCAGCAGACACACACTCATATCGAATTGCATCGGATTCTTCCGAACTCTCCGCTTTCAGATAAGCCATCTGCCCAAACACCTGCTCATTGTAGGTGGAAGCCGTGGTAGTTTTGATCTTGCCGATCAGTCCCATTTCCGTCATCTGGATCAGCTTCTCCACTGTCATATCATTTACGATACTATCTCTTAAAGTTTTTCTTGCTTCTTCCATGGTTCTTCCCTCTCTTCATCGTCCGTTATAGTATTTTCTACGCTTCAGCATCAGTCTCATATTTTGCCAACCGTTCACGCAAATCTGCGATAATTCTCTTCGATTCTCTGTTGGCTGCTCTCTCCGCATTAAGCATATTACTCAGATCTTGTTCTTCGCTATACGCCTTTTTTACAACGGAATCCATCACTTCCCACAGATTAGGCTCTTCATCTTCCGGCCTTATATCATTTGCGGCATAAGAGCAAAGATCTATGGATTCATATTTGAACACACCATTCAGCGGGATTTCGCAAACATCAACCGAATATTCGTCCTCATAGGTTGACACAAACTCGTCTACAGATAATCCACTATCAACAAACACATCATGGATAACCTCAAAGAACTCCGGTGAAACGAAGATACCCGTCTGATTAATGAACTCTGCTCTTGAGATAAAATCATCATGTACCGGCTCCAACTCAGAGACTTCTATATAATGATCATAGGTTCTGATCAAT
The DNA here is from genome assembly GCA_003478355.1 of Lachnospiraceae bacterium AM48-27BH. GTDB lineage: Bacteria > Bacillota > Clostridia > Lachnospirales > Lachnospiraceae > UBA3402. The sequence goes on along the minus strand of QUFC01000012.1, from coordinate 9,738 downwards.
GGCTCAGTCTTATCGTTCATTCCCATCATTTTTCTATTGTCTTTCATGTTCTTCCCTCTCTCTTCCTTATTCCATAAATCCGATAGTTACAACATTCCTGTGGCCATCTATGTTGTTATTTGCCGGAAACATATAGAGATTAACTACCAGATGTGTCGATAACTGGAACCAGTCCTGACCATCCTTCACTTTCTCAATGTCTTCCACCTTTGTAAGATCAATATACATACCGCCATCAGTATCAATGGAGTATAGCGGTGTTCCATCGTCTGCGTGGCTGATCGGCTGTCTGTTACTGTTTTCAAACGCAAGTAACGTTCCACTACGAAGCATTGTGAAATTGGAAAAGCACAGATCAGAGAATTGAATATCTGTGTTGTACTGGGTTTTTGGGTCCAGATCATCAGAATTCAAATATATCAGAAAACCGCCCTTGTTCTCCTTCTGTTTCATCAATTCGGATAATAATTCTGTCAAAATCATATATTCTTCCCTCTCTCTTCTCACTGTGGTAGCAGGACTTCTCTTTCCTACTATATTGTTCTCTCTTTTTTAGGCAACTTCTACCTCTAACTTCTTCGCCACCTGGCGTTTGTCCTGGCCTTCTGGTCCATCTAACCAAATCTCTGTCACATAGAGGCTACAAGGGCTTTTCCTGCCGATTTCTACTTTCAGGCTATCGCCCACCACTCCGATTTTGATATCGGTAGATTCAGTAAAAATGCCAGATTCTGTGTAAAATTCCAAGTCCATCAGAAATTGCTCTGTGCTGATTACTTTTACCTCATTGGAATCCTTATCTGTGACTTTAATATCTTTAACTGATACTGTCCTGTCTCTTAGCGTACCTAAGAGTCTCTTGGCTGACGTTGATCTCATACTTACCGTCCCTTTCTATTCCATAATTGGAATCACATTTCCCGCCTTGACTCCACGATCAGTCTCGGTTGGTTCAAAATCTACTGAATCCCCTTTATACAAGGTACGGAATCCTTTCATCCGAATATCTGTATGATGGACAAAGTAATCCTTTCCATCATCGCCGGTGATAAATCCCCAACCTCTCTGTGTACCAAATTCTTTGACTGTTCCTCTCATTGCTTCTTGTCCTCCTTCACAAATTTGTAGCCGATCACCTTGATCGCCCGTGATGACCCTGGCTTGACTGCTATAAGTCCTAATTTTTCCAAGCCCAGAAGTTTCCCATGGGTCGCACTAATGCAACTTTTTGTTCCTTCTGCAATTTCTCGGTCAGTTGGTGGATAACCGTTTTCTTCCAGGTAAGAACAAATATAGTCGTAAACCATTCTTTGTTTATCTGTAATCATAGTACCTCTCCTTATTTGCTGATTCTTCTGGCTTTCAGTTTTTCCAATGCTGACAGGCCACCATTGGTCGGTTTATGATCCAATTTAGGTTTCACCGAAAATATGCTAGAACTTGTCCCGCTTCTTACTTCTGTTAGAGCCTTCAAAGAATTCTGCACACTTTCTGCTTCTTTCTCAACCGACTCTGCCAACGTATCAATCCGGCTATACGGCATCATCAATCCACTAAGAATCACTACGTTTTCACCAGATTCAGACAGGTATCCATGATATTCAGTCGGTGCCGTTCCTATTGCTTTTCTAAATTCCACCACATCAATCTTACTGTCTTTGGCAGATACCGCTTCCGAAATACCCATAATGGTTACCGTCTTATCTTCACGCTTCGCAAAGATATTGTTTTCTCGCTCTAAAATATCTATGATATGACCTGTTGTTCCATTGGCGGCATTCGTAGCAACAATGATTGAGAATGACGGACATTGTAAACAAGACTCAATTTCCGCTAAATCCATATTGCCATCTTGAGATTTATTGTTGATACTTAGTACCGCCGTAATCAGCGTTGCAAATATCCTGTTGATCTGAAGTTTGTCTGTGGCGTTGTTATCCAGCATAAAGATACTTCCCAGAACTGGCTTCAGTTCTTCAATCTCATTAAAGGTCTGTCTCGCATTATCTCTGATCTTTAAAGACTCGGAATCTGCTGGCAAAACAGGAATCAAGCAGACTGTGTATTCCATTTCTCTCATGATCCTTGCAAGAATTGGAGCCATTGCAGAACCTGTTCCACCGCCCATCGAGAATGCAATGAAAATGATGCTACCTTTAATTATGTAGGTTTGTAATTCTTCCAAAATCTCGTCAATGTTCCCCGCCAATGCATCTAAACTACGCTCTCGGTTTCCTGCTGCGCCGTTGCAATCTTTCACATGGATCTTATGGGGCAAATTCACAGCAGACAGATCTTCCATGCTGGTATTAATACCCACGAATGACACATTATCCTTTGTACCATCCAGTTCCATGATCTTCCTAGCGGTTTCAGCTATAACCTGGCATCCGCATTGGCCACATCCGATAAATGTTGACTTTAATCTCGTATTCAGTTTTTTCATAATGTTATTCCTCTTCTTGTTCTTCTACTTCTTCCGCTTCCATTGCTTTCACCCATTCAACGCCTTTCGCAGTGATGTAGTAAGTCTTTGCATTTAACTGATTCATGCCATATTTCACATAACCCAGATCCAGCAATTCACGCAGATGCTTATAGATTGTCTTGTCTGTATAGTCAATATCGACTTCCAGTAGCCCCTCTTTAATCATCTTTTGTGTGGCTGCAACTAACTTACTTTTTGCCCCCATCTGATAAAGGACATTGAGGATTTCATATTTTGTACGCAAATAAACCATCCTTCCATATTCAATTTTCTTGTTTTTTCTAATATAAAGTGTGGGAAATACCACCCGCAGAACACCGGTGATAATTTGACAAATAAAATTTTCCATGATAAAATAACTTTGTCGATTTAGGAGATCGTTTACCAGACGATCTTTTACCATGAAGACTCCGGCGGTGGATGTTACCAGCATCCGTTTTGTCGGAGTTTTTTATTTATCTTACCTTGCACTGTATATTCTATTGGAACCTTGTCCCATTTCTTTTTAACCTGTGTTACCTTCCATGTTCATTCCTTTTGTACCTCTCTTTCATGTCTCTAGTGTAGCACTGGTATAATATCTTGTCAAGTATTTTTTTTACTTATATTTCTTGTTTTGTACTTAATTGGTATTATTTATACTTGTTGACTTTGTTTTTAGTAACAATTATAATGATAAGTACAAATTATAATGAACGAGGTGTTCTATATGGCTAGTGAAAAAATTGCCATCACAAATGCTCTTAGGCTTGATATTATTGAACGTAGAAAAGATATGGGGATTTCTAGTTACGATCTATCAGAACAGGTTGGTAATGGTCACTCAAAGTTCTGGTTGCAAAATATAGAGAACGGAAAAACAAAAAAAATCACTAAAGACGATTTAATCAAAATTTACATGATATTGGAAGAAACTGACGATCCAGACGATGCGATTGATACCGTCGAACAGATTCTAAAACAAACTATTGGTAATGATGAGCGGGAATGGTATGAATTGATTGACATATCCGACAATTTCTCAGAAATATATGAAGAAGATGATTTAATGGATTCCTTAGACGAATTGCTGGACGATCAGCTTATTCCTCAAATTCGTAACACCATCTTCGGAATGTCAACAAATCAAAAACAGGCAGCTTTAACAGCACTACAGCATCTATATTATTCAGTATATAAAGATTCAGATTTGGCTTTTGCTTTATTGGGTATCCCCGTATACGGCGTTAAAGAACTGGACGAATCAGAACATACTACTGCACTTAACGATTTGTTAGCCCTCTATGCAAAATTTAATGATCTCTCTATGAAAAATGATAGTATCAATACCATCCGTGAATGGCAAAAACGAGATGAGTATTATGATTCACTTTATAAAGAGTGGATTCATACTGCTTTGGACAATTTCAAGAGAATTATTTTTAAATTGCATAAGGAAATTCACAAAAAAAATCCAGATCTTTTCTCAATCAAGCGTGAATTTACCACTGATGTCTCTTTTATGATTGAACGTGGACAACCTAATGTTTTGAAGCATTATCTTAAATCCTGGCAAACACATACTGGAAAAGATCTTACTACGCATATCAAAGAATGTGTTAACTGGTTTTTAGGATTTGGAGAAGAATACGATTTACCTTCTATATTTGAAGTTGTTCCACAAGATATACTGAATGAAATATACAATTATCTCGACAATTATGGAGAAATCAAACCAACCAACTATGAGTAACACAAAAGCCTACCAGATCTCACTCCGGTAGGCTTCTCTTATGCAATTCCTTTGACTTTCAAATATTGCTCTACGTTTTCTATTGTGTACTCAGCAGTATGATACTGCTCCTCTGCTTGCTCTTTTGATGCAATGTAAAAATCATCATAATCGCTTTTTTCTCTTAACTGTTTCAGCATTCCCAAACGTCTTCCAAGTTCTCTCGGAAACTCATTCGTTGCCACGTATTCCTTATTGAAATAAGCAACAACATCTTTATGCCTTTTAAAATCAATGGTTCCCAGTGCCAGAACTGCCTTAATCGCATAAAAAGCAGCATAGTATGAACGATTGATGGAATCTTTATACAAGCCTTCATTTAAGCAATGTTCCGCTACTTTTAGGCTATTCTTGGATTCCTGGATTCTATATTTGCTCAATTCTTCCTGTCTATTATCCATTCAGCACCATCCCTTCTTTCCGCACATTGTCATAAAACGGCAATGCTCCCAGCCAATAATTAAACTGCTCTTCATTTTTAATTACTACACTGATATCTACGCCATAATCCATCAGATAATCAAACGCCAGATCATAAATTTCTGTCTCTATCTGTTCTATCTCTTTATCGGTAAGTGTTGTCAAAACCATAATATCAATATCTGAATCTTCTGTATAATCACCTCTGGCATAAGAACCATATAGGATTACCTGTTTTAAATTTTTACCCAGTATCCTTCTTACTTTTCTTGCAAAAGACATGATAATTTCTCTTTTTGCTGCTGGCATTGACCTCACTCCTTTCCATGAAATTATCTGCTATCTCTTCCCATTAGATTCCTATGCAAAATCAAACAAATGGTCAAAACTAATCTTGAAATTAGGGAACATCACAAGCCCCAGTTCATCCTTATTCTTTTCCGTTACAGCTTTGAACAGATATGAGTACGGCTTTCCGTCTTCCTTATAGTCAAACATATAGATTTCCACAGACTTCTTACGCCAGTCCACGATCCAATATTCAGATACGCCGACTTTACAATAGGTTTCCATCTTCTCGCCACGATCATACTTTTCAGTTGCGTCAGACAGAACTTCCATTACAAATCTAGGGATTCCGGTGAACGATACATTCTTTCGGTCCCGAATATTGCAGTTGATCGAAGCGTCTGGAATGACTACTTTATCATCGTTTTCCCGCCATTGATACTGTACGCCATCGCCAAAAACACGGCACAGACTGTCTTTGATCTGACTTCCAATCTCGACCACAAAATTATTTATAACCATGGAATGCTCTATATAGGCATTGCTCATATCTTCTATCGGTAATGCGCTCATTCTCTTCACCTTCCTTTTCCTATATTATACTATCTGCGCCGTGCCAACTCAAGGGAATTTTCCCTATTGGCGTTATCCCAATTTTCGCAACATCCAACTAGCAAATTTCCATGTTATCTTGTGGGCATATTTGCGTTCCATCTGGTATAGGAAGATTGCGTTTACCCTGTTGGCAAAATCTTCCGGAAGGGCGGCTCCCTTTAGCAAGTTGCAGCCCTTACAACAAATTTGCAAATTATCTACACGATCTGGGCCATTTTTAGCCAATGGAATAATATGATCCAGTGTCACTTGATCTAAGGTCATTTCCCGGCCACATAATGCACATTTTCCATTTGCTTCCTTATACAGCAACTTCTTTACATCGTTGGAATACATCTTTCTATGGATTTTATTTTTCTTTCTTAGCCCATTCTCTTTTGCTGCTTCTTTCCATACCGCTTTCGCTGCTCTGATCCGTGCTACCTCTTCCGGTTCCAACCACTTCCATACGATCTTTTGCGTTACTGTGTCATATACATAGTAATAGAGGGTAAACGCTTTGTCACTTTGCATATACTGGATTGCTGCATTTGCATCGGTGAACTCATATGCTTCTGCTGCATTTTCTATTTTGACTCCTTTGCTTCCTGGTGTAACGCCGCTGATATATCTGGTTCCGTCTGTAATTACGATAGCCATTTTTCCCGTCTCTCTTTCACTTTTTATAATTTTCCCTCCGCTACCAATTTGGCAGCAGAGGTTTACGCCCTGTCAATACTCTGTAAAGCATAAGATATGATGGAACGATGGATTGTTGATTGTCGGCAAAATCAAGATACTTTGCCGGATATGTATAATGTCCTCTTCCGCCAGACTTGTTTCGTTTCCGTCTGCGTCTGCTTCGCCACAAATGATAAGATTGCCAACAAGCATCGCTTCGCCCCGTCCATTAACGGCTGAGACTTGCGGCTCTGCCTTTAACAATCCTTCATCATCGCAGATAATATCATAACGTTTTCCTCTAATTTCTCTATTGACTATCTCTATACAGTCACAGCCAATCAGACGGCAATAGTTTTGTAAACCGTTTACCGTTACTATCCTAACTTCGTCATTTTCCATATCTAAAAATAATGCTATCATGCTGATCTGCTACTAAAAACATACACAAATGTGCATATGCTAGATGATTTGCTATAATCTCACGATTTATAGTTACTGTTTCAACGTGTATGCTTTGGTGGTTAAAAGTAACACACTACTCACAAGTTCTTGTACACTCCACAGTCGTAAATTCCCGACTTAGCCATCGGTACACACCTATAAATTCTTTTTCATTGATTAGATATAGGTTTTCATCTAAATAGCTTTTCCTTTCTTAATATTTTTTCTTTTTGCTACTTGGTTTTCGTAGACTTCTACCATTGTCCAAACATCACCATCAAGGTTCTATCCTATAATTAGCAAGGCTGTTTCAACTTGCACTGGTTACTTCTCGACGTTTCCGACTGCTTTGACGTTAGCACAAACGAATACTCTGGATTTTGAGTATATTTGAACCTATTTGTTCACATTTAATTATATTCTAGTTACTTATCTTTCCTCCTTCCAATTAATCGTTCTGTAGTTGCCTTGATCTTATTCATTTCCCGATAAAATTTCCCGTCAAGAATCCCCAATTCCTTGCAAATTTCCCTGTTGCTCATGCCGTCCAGCTTGCACCAGATGATTGCCTGCTGCATCTGCGGAAATGCCTTGACCGTTGTTTCCAATACCTGTTGCTCTATGGCTACATTTTCCATGTACTGATCTTCATAAATGTGATCGAAGAACACTTTGTCCTCGTCCATGATGTCTAGGCTTAGAATCAATTCTGGCGGGATTCTCTTGGCGGCATCTTGCTTGTTGAAATACTGTTGTACTGCTGCCCGCATATATCCCCACGCCACCACAGTAAATGGAATGTTGGCTTTCGATTTCTCACGGCTGAGATATGCCCGAACGCCTTGCAAGTATCCCAGAACCGCTATGTCATAGAAATCTTCTATCGAAAACTTGTTTACGTGTAGAAACTTGTATACGATGTTGTGATGCTCTGCAGCAAAGTCCCGCTCTTGTGCGCTTAAGGGTTCCAATCTTGCCATCATATCACCCCCAGAAGAACCGCCAACTTATATAATAGCTTGCGTCTGTGCTCTTCCTCTCTGGCCTGCTGCCGTTTGCGCCGTTCCATGTAGTATAACTGTTCCTCTACATCCAGGTAACGTCTGAGTTCCCGAAGATTCAAACTATCGAACTCTGTAGACTGTCTGGGGTCGATGATCTCAACTCCATCAGCGTTCGTTACAATGCGGAAACTAAATGCTTTCATAATGCTTTGCCCTCCTGTTTCTTCGGCTTTTCCTCAGCCCATTTTGTCCCATTACCCGTGTAGTTAATCGCCGGGTGTGTAATGGTGCTATGTCCGATCCGCTCCACTAACCCCTCTTTATCTGTTACCACTGCCATCGTTACAACCTGTTTGTCCATGTTCTTCTCCTCCTATTCCCGTAACTTTCCGGTAAGAACCTTTCATTTATAATTGAAATGCTACCGCTGCATCTTTTTCCGATGCCCCTTGCGCTATGCAAGTGTTGTATCTTATCATCTGCCGTTCTTCCTTGATCTCACGAATACGTTTTAATGTCTCCCAACTAACCAACGCCCCAACACAATAGGCTCTTTCCATAAGAGAATTGATCTCTTCCAGACGGTCATACAATGCATCCCATTGGGCTTCTGTGTATGTGTGCGCCGGTGCTTCTTCCATGTCTATTTCTTGGCACTTGAGTTTGTCATACATAGATAACAGGTTAAAATGCTCGCTTGCGCTTACTCTATATTTTTTCATGCCTGTCCTTCTGCCCTCGTAACCTCCGGGGCGGGCTTATATTAAAAAGTCAAATCATAGACTTGGGCTTTCAGCTTGAGAATCTGATTTGCCATATCTTGAATCTGATATTCTTTATCATCTGAATCCTTGCGGCACTCTGCAATAATACCGTTCAATCTATTGATCTCTTCGGCGTTCTGCTTGCGCTCCTTAACAAGTAATTCTGACACTGTATCTCGATCTTGGCGCAATGATTGATTGGTACTGTTCAACTGCTCAATCTCGGCTTTTCTCTGTTCTGCCAAAACTGCATACTTTGATGCATCCCTATCAGCTGCTTCTGCACGCTGCTTCATACTACATGCAAAATCATTATCAATGTTGTCGGCTGCGATTTCTAAGCATCCATCTAATGCTGTTCTTACATATCCTTCCGGCTCAAGCTGTACTAAGATTTCTTTGATCTCGTTTAATGCTTTACGCTCCTGTGCTTTGCTTGTCATATTTATCCTCCTATAACAGTCCAACATTAGAAAATACTGTTCTTGCGTCATTGCTCATTGCTGGGAATGGCTGACCATAAGAAATCATGATATAGATTCCTCTGATTTCTACCCAAGTTTGAAAACTGATATTCTCAAACCCTTTTACGGTCTTTTCAGATAATCCCAACTGATATAACTTTTGAACTTTATTCATTGCGTGATGTTTTCTCACCGCTTCAATCATCTGCTTCATTGTGCCATTCTCCTATTCTTATTATGGAAAACGGTTAGGGGATTTCTCCCTTTTCCGCTTATTTCACGTACAATCTTCTGTACTGGCTCACCCTCTGGTATTCTGCAAGGGAACCTAAATCTGCTTCAAGGCGCTTGCTATCCAACGTCCGGCGTTCGCAGGTGGAAACCTTTACTGTAAAATCTGAACCTGTCTCAGTCAGTTTCTGGTTGATGTCCAGATATCCGATGATCTCACGCTCTACTGCGAATAACTCAGCGTCTAACTGTTCTTTCATGGCTTTAAGGCTTCTATAATCAGCTACAAATTTTTCTAATTCTTTCATCGTTCTACACATATTGGAATCCTCCTCATTATCTTCTGTCTGGTTTATAGTTGGTTGATCGAGTCACCGCTTCAACCATTCCCGGCTATTCCTGTTTTCTTCATCGTACACGGTCACGGGTATATGGAATTGAAGTTCTAAGGTTTTCGACCTTATCGGTGTTCTCTGTATCAACTTGTGACTATATAGTACACTTTTTTATGTACTTTGTATATTGACATTGTACACAAATAAATGTACTTTATTTTGTCAACATTGTACATTTTTTATGTGTACTTTTG
>QUFC01000119.1 GCA_003478355.1 Lachnospiraceae bacterium AM48-27BH | reverse complement strand
CTCTTTCTTTACTTTTATTGTATATTTTGTTTACTTTTATTTTTTACTTATTTCATTTTCTATTTATGTTGTATATTTCATTGACCTTTTTCACGAACAGCACTTGTGTTTTTATCCAAAAGTCATTGACGGAGCAAAGAAATTCTTATAGCATATCATACAGAACCAGCCTGCGAAAATCCTGGTGGTCGCACCTCCGCCCATCAAAATACCGGTCTCCATCCAACATTAGGTGCTTTTTATCAGCCTACTGCTGTATAAACGCCCTGGAACTCGTTAAACTTCGTTTCTTCTGTCTTCTTCATAAGAATCGTCATGGTTCCATTTTCTGCAAATACTAACTTAAAATGAACCGCAGCCACAGATTCATCAATCATCTGGCAACATACATGGAATGTATCTTTGCTGCACCATGCGCCAGAGGAAACGCATAACTGATCATATTCTGGAAACATTCCAATCTGATGACTTCCCATTCCAAATGGAATCTGATGATTTCCACGCTCATTTTCATATTCCAGGACTCCAGTCTGATCGTTTTCAAAACTTAAGCGCATCCGATAGAAGCCCGCTTTATTTACATAAAATTTATAATCTTTTCCATTTATCATCTGGGACACATTTTCACCACCCCAGTCTTCCAGAAGAGGAAGTTCCAGCTTCTCCAGCTTTTCTTTCCATAATTTTTGCTCTGTCTCCCCTAATTCAGGAAGCGGCTGATCGGATAACTGTTCGAAGATTTCTGTTCGGATCAAATTCAAAATCATATCACTTCCATTGGGAATTCCCTGAGTGTCAGAATTCATGGTAATCACCATATCCTGCTCTGGGAAACACATGGTATCCTGACTTCCCATTCCAATCATGGCAAAGCCATTACCTGGCATTTTCCAAAATTGAAATCCATACCCCCAATCCCACAAGGAATTCATAACTGTTGATGTCTGGAATTTTAATGCCTGATCCAAATATTCTTTCGGATATACCTGTCGTCCATCTTTTTTTCCATAATCATCCGGGTGTTTCCCGCCATTTAACAGCATCAGTCCAACTTTTAACATATCTGTTGGCTTTGCCATCAGACCAGAACCTCCCATAGAAACACCGAATGGATCTTCCATGATATAGCTCTCTTCTGAAAAACCAATCTGCCGCAGTATCCGATCTTTTAAGAAATCCAGCAGTTTCTGCCCTGTCAATTTCTCAACCAAAGCGCACAACGTATGAGACGCAGAAGTATCGTACATAAATATCTGGCCCGGGCGATGGGTCGGCACTGTCTGGAAGAAACTTCTGACCCAGTTTTCTGTGGTGCTGGTCTTCTTATAAGTAGTCATATTGTGACAGGTTTCCATCCGCAGCATATCTTTGATCGTCATTTCTTCCAGCCATGGATGCA
>QUFC01000118.1 GCA_003478355.1 Lachnospiraceae bacterium AM48-27BH | reverse complement strand
CCTCCCATCCCTGCTTTTCGCAGTATTTTTCCAGCATATCACGCTGGTTTGCGATACTGGCACTTTCGCCTTGCAGGTCATCGTCCTTTGACAGTCTGCAATAGACCGCCGCACGATAACCCCCGGCAAGTGCCTTTCCGATTGTTCTATATTCCATTTCGTTCATCATAGCCATTTACCCACACAATCCAGACGGTATCTGGCTCTTTTGAACCTCATCTTCATTATACTTCAAATCTTTCTTTTTAGCAAGATATTCTTTTGTATTTGTCTTGCCGTATTTCTGGGAAATCAGGCTGACGAACACATCGGTTGCGTCCAGTTCCCCGTCAAACACCGTTGTAACATGAATCTCTGTTTTGTTTTTGGCCATAGGCAGTTATCCTCCATACATGAAAATAGCCAGACAGAGGGTGTCGGCAACGAAGTCCGGCAACGGGCTTCAAAAGACCTTGCAAACAATCTCAATCTGGCGATGGTTACTATTTATACTTTTCTTTTATTTTTCTGTTGTTTTGGTTGTTATAGGGGAGAAAAGCCGATAGTTTCGGGATTTTCCCCGGCAACCGGCTCGGCAACGGGATAGCAACAGGGGGTGCAACGGGCTGTCATTTTCAGAATGGAAGCTCCATCTGTTCTGTGACCTCCACAAAACCATCCATTGTTTTTTCAGACGGGTTGCCGGAGTCCGTTGCCGGGTTTTCACGCTCCCAGCCCTTTTGTCTGCCATATTCTGAAAACATTCTTGGGTTCGGGAAGTACCGCCAGCCGGAAATGCACTGGTTCATAATCTCGTTGATTTCCCGGATTTCCCATTGCTTCGGTTCGTCAAAGGCATGGTTCAAGGCTTCCTTGTAGAGCTGCTTGGAACAGACCATGTTCCCGGTGTACTTATCAAGATACGCCTGTATCATTCCGGCTTTGGTGTCCTCCGGCATAAAATCCCGCTGGTGTTCTTTGAGATACCGCTGCATGGCGGGGCTGAAAGCCAGCTTGAATCTGCCGCTTCGGTAAATCTCCATCGCTTCCGCCCACATCTGCCCGATATAGGCTCTGGAAGCAGCTTCGTCCTCCAAAATGTGAACCTCGGCTTGCTCCGGGTACACCATGACGGGGATAAAACGGCGGTTGCCGGAACGGTCAAGGGGCAGGAAGTCAAGGGTGTTGGAAGTGCCGCCAAACACGCACTGACGGGGGCGGTCTGCCGGGTGGGTTTCATAGGGTATCTTGTAAACCTCTTTCTGCCGGCTTAAAAATGACTTGATTTCCTCAATGCTCTTGGCGTTGGCGGTTGCCATCATTTCCGACATTTCGATCATCCAGTGACCTTGCAGCTTGCGGTACACATTGTCATCGTCCAGCTTCCGCAAATCATCGGAGAACCACTCGTCCCGGACTGCCA
>QUFC01000116.1 GCA_003478355.1 Lachnospiraceae bacterium AM48-27BH | reverse complement strand
TTGCCATGCTTGCGGTAATAGGCGTTGACCTCCTTCATAATGAGCTGGGAGCGTTCCAGCCCGTCCAGCTTCTTCTGGAGCTTTTCAATCGCTGCCGGGTCATCGGCGCTAATCCCGCCCATGCCGGTACTGCGTATCTTATCCAGCAGCCCTTGAATATACCGCCATTCCTCCATGTTGCTGTCCCGGGCCCGGTTCTGTTTTTCCTTCTTTCCCACCGGGAAATTGGCAGGTCCGGCGATCATCACAGAGGGAACCCTTGCGTCAATGGCAAAGCCCTGGTTCATGTTTTCGGCCAGCTTGCGGGCGTAGGTGTCTAACAGATGGTCGATCTTCTCATGGTACATGGGGTCCACCCGGGATTTCTGCTGTTCCGCTATGGCGGCGGCCTTGTCCACCATTGCCCGGTATTCCGCCGTTGCGCTCCCTTCCTTGTAGTCGGAAAAGCTGTTCATTTCCTTTGCCCGGCGGGCGGCTCCTTCATTGATAGGGTAATAGTTGATGGTATGCACCTCCTTCATGCTTCGGGCCATGCTGGCCCGAAGTCTTACCGTTCTTCATGGGAAGGCCCCGCCTTGTCCTTTTTCGGAGCGGGCGGGGCTTCTTGAAACCGTTTGAGTGCGGCGAGAATGGAGTGGACAGGCTCGGCCTTTTCAGGATAGGCAAATATCCGGTGTTCCGGCGGAATGTCCTGCGGCCCGTGGTAATACTCCTTGAAGCCCTCCGGGACTGCCGACACGTACCCACCGGGAGCGAATACGCCGCCCTCGTTGATACGCACATCCCGCCCGTATGCCTCATAATCGAAGTAGTTCTGAATATGCTCCGGTATGTCGATGGTCCCAAGCTCGTCGGCGTAAAGACGGCCCAGCCCTTCATCATCAGAAATATCCGGGTAAAAGCGGTACAGGTCAAGGTTCTGGGTCAGGTTTATCAAATCCTTCACGCTCCTTGTGTGGTTTCCCAAGACAAGAGCGGCTTCAAAGGTTTCCAGTCCGCCCTTATCCCGTACTTCCAGCAAGGCGTGGCCCAGCTCGTTCAGCTCGTCGATGTTCTCACATTCGTAGAGATGATCGTAGAGTCCCAGCACATCGCTGTCAAAGCTGGTAAAGAACACTTCGCTGTACCGTTTCCCGTCTATCCCGATTTTGGCAAGAGCGGCCTGCAACTCCTGTGTCGTCATGGGGAAATGTACCGTTGTCCCTACCTCAATCCCCATTAAGGGGTATAGGGCTGTATTGGTTATATAGGCTTCAAACATGGGCTCATTCCTCCTTTCCGGCCCGGTCAGCCAGCACCTCATAAATCCCGGCCATAATGTAATCGGCGCAAGAGGGCAATCGCATTTCCCAGCGCCTTGTAGCGTTGCAGAGGCCGGATCTCCACGCCGTCCACCCCGTACTTTGTCCAGCCCTCTGGCAGCCCCATCAGCCGTTCGCTT
>QUFC01000115.1 GCA_003478355.1 Lachnospiraceae bacterium AM48-27BH | reverse complement strand
GGTATCTATAAGAATGCAGACGGTACTTATGTAGATGGTATGCAGGAGCCGCAGATGGTTGACGCATTAAACTACTTAAGAGATCTGTACACCAATGGTATTCTTGATCCGGAGTTTATCACAACTGAGAACGCAACCATGAGTGAGTATGTATACACAGCTAAGGCAGCATGTGATATCGACTATGTTGCCCACTATTCTAACTATGTGATCCAGTCTGAGGCAGCTGGCGCGGCAACCGATGTTCAGCCGATCTACATGCTGGTTGGTCCAGATGGCAAGGGTGGCGGCTTAAACGAATCCATCCAGACTGCATGGTGCATCTCCTCTGAGTGCAAAGATCCAGAGGCAGCTATGAGAGTCATCGAAGCAATAGTAACTGATCCGGAGATGCATACAGCATTCTACAGCACTGGTGTTGAGGGTGTTCATTACACCATCGAAAATGGTCAGGCAATTGCAACGGAGAAAGCGGCAAACTCCGGTTATTCTATCACGTACAACTACTTAACTGATTCCTACATCCCTGATTTCTCTTCTCTGGCATGTCAGCCAGATGAGAAGACCAAAGAGACTCTGGAAGTTCAGAAGGGTTATATCGAAGAAGCAATGAAATTAAGAGGCGACAAGCAGATGATCCCATCCAATGTTTCTACCCTGTATGATGAAACAGCAGCTTCTATCACGAGTACCTGGAAAGAAGTTGTTTCTCAGATCATTCTTGGATCTACCAGCGTAGAGGACGGATTAAAATCCTATAAGAATTTCTGGGACAGCGTAGATGGTGACACCATGTTAAAAGAATTAAACGGACAGTAGGTAATCAAAACATGCGGCCGGAAGACCGGGGTCTTCCGGCCTGTTTGTTTCTAAGAAAAAGAGAAACTTAGATGAACCGTTCACAGAAAAGCGTGGTATTAAATACCGGCAAAGGAGGAGCATGCAATGAAAAATGTGGTATTGAGCAATGAAGATTTTCAGGACTTTCCCATTGGGGAGTTTCCCTATGACAGAGACCATACGGCGATGGGAGAATATCAGTACGTGGTAGCGAATGGCTATCACGGCAACTGGGTAGACATGGTCTGCAACTCATCATACAACGGAACCGGTCCAACCTGGCTGATCACGGAACGTGACGGAAGACATTTTATGGAGTCCATGCGGATCGAGAAAAACCGGCCTCACCGGATGTTCCCGACTCTGGAAACCGGAAAGCACCAGTGGAAGGACTACGAGGTGTCCGTCTCCGTCAGACGTCTTTCCCAGAAGGGCATGGCAGGTCTGGTATTCAGCATGAACCACAGCATTGACACGCTGGTATTTTATCTGGATGGCAAAGACAAAGCGGCAGTGGCATACCGTCATAAAGAAGAAGTCCAGGTCTTAAAAGAAGTGTCCTTCCCACATGGCTGCGATCAGGAATATCGCCTGAAAGTGGACTGTGATG
>QUFC01000114.1 GCA_003478355.1 Lachnospiraceae bacterium AM48-27BH | reverse complement strand
GAGCCTATGAAACTTTTTCTGTAAAATAACCTAAGTAAGGTCCTTCTATGATACAATAAATATCATTAGGAGGGCCTTTTACTATGGCAAAACAAAAGAAACCAGTTCACAGAGTTGAAATGACTGAAGGAAAAAGGAACATCATCCGCCAGCTTCTCGAGGAATACGATATCGAGACCGCAGAAGATATCCAGGATGCACTCAAAGATCTTCTGGGCGGCACCATTAAAGAAATGATGGAGGCTGAAATGGATGACCATCTTGGATATGAGAAATCCCAGCGTTCTGACAATGACGATTATCGTAACGGTTATAAACGCAAGCAGGTAAACAGCCGATATGGCTCTATGGAAATCGAGGTCCCACAGGATCGGAAATCGACCTTTGAACCACAGGTGGTGAAAAAGCGTCAGAAAGATATTTCTGATATTGATCAGAAGATCATCTCTATGTATGCCAAAGGAATGACCACTCGCCAGATCTCGGAAACGATTGAAGATATCTATGGTTTTGAAACATCAGAAAGTTTCATATCCGATGTGACGGATAAGATACTTCCTCAGATTGAAGATTGGCAGAACCGCCCATTGGATGAGGTATATCCAATCCTTTACATCGATGCGATCCACTATTCTGTGCGGGATAATGGAGTCATTCGTAAGCTTGCAGCCTATGTTATTCTTGGCATTAATGCGGAGGGGAAAAAGGAAGTCCTGACGATTACGATTGGTGACAATGAAAGTGCGAAATACTGGCTGTCAGTCCTGAACGAACTGAAAAATCGCGGAGTAAAAGATATCCTGATCATCTGTGCCGATGGCCTTACAGGCATTAAAGAAGCGATTTCAGCTGCGTTTCCCAAAACAGAATACCAGAGGTGTATTGTCCATCAGGTAAGAAACACCCTGAAATACGTTCCGGACAAGGACAGAAAAGCCTTTGCTGCAGATTTAAAAACCATCTATCAGGCCGCTGATGAGCAGAAGGCTCTGGCTGCCTTGGAACGTGTAACTGAAAAATGGACTCCGAAATACCCGAATTCCATGAAACGCTGGAAAGACAACTGGGATGCTGTTTCTCCAATTTTTAAATTTTCAACCACTGTCCGGAAGGTCATTTATACAACCAATGCGATCGAATCACTGAACTCCACATACCGGAAGCTGAACCGTCAGAGAAGCGTATTTCCAAGCGATACCGCCCTGTTAAAGGCCTTGTATCTGGCTACTTTTGAGGCTACGAAAAAATGGACTACCACCATCCGTGATTGGGCTCAGGTTTATGGAGAACTGAGCATTATGTACGAAGGACGCTTACCCGAGTAAGCAAAAGAAGGGTTAAGAAGACAGGCGGGAAACCGCCTGCTCTTGACATGCCCGTAAGCAACTGTTATATATAAAACAAGAACGACAAGCCCGATTCACAAGCTTATCGCTCTTAATTATCATAGAAGAATCTTATTTACAGAGATTTTCTCATACTCTC
>QUFC01000113.1 GCA_003478355.1 Lachnospiraceae bacterium AM48-27BH | reverse complement strand
TAAATAGCAAACATATATCTGTGTAATTTAAAGAGATTCGAACTGGAATTAAAGAATAATAGAAAATTAAGATGAGAGTAGGAGAGTGGGGTAATCAAGTAAATAAAAGAAAAAGCAATCATTAAGTATGATTGCTTTTCTAGGTATAGGATATAAATTTGTAAGATGGTATCAAATTAAAGTCCAAATAATCTTGAAAAAAACCCTTTCTTTTCTGAAGTTTGTTCACCATCATGTGAAAGCTCATCCTTTAATTTTTCGATATATTCGGATTGTTTCAATATGATTTCTTGAGCATCGCTGATAACTTGGTTGTTGAGTTCATATGCTTCTTTTGAAGACGATATAATATTTTGTGCATCAGTTAACTGTTTTTGCAGCTTGTCATTTTGTCCTTTTAAAATCTCATTCTGTTTTTTTGTCTCGGAGAGTGCAGATTCATAAAACTCCCTTTGCTCTAAATAAACATCGCTAACTTTTTGGAGCAGATTTTCTATAGCTTTTTGATTTCTGGCATTAACCAAATTAAATTCATTAATAATTTGTTGATCACGTTCTGAAAGTTTATTCTTATATAAAGCCAGGATTCGCTTTCCTATAATATCAATCTGATCATCCTCATTATCGTTGTTATCATCAGCCGGCCCGTTTTCTAAAAGCTTCATGATTTCAGCATTCTGAATTCCCTTTTCTTTATAAGCAAGAATTTGCTTAAGGGTAGCATAATCAGATTCTGAATATTTGAAATTTGCACGTTTAGCATTTGCGGAAGTTGTAACGGCAACAGGATGAATATAATCGCGGAAAGTATTGATTAAGTATCGCAGATTATTCTCTGGTTTATTTAACAATTTGGCTAGCTGGCCATACGTATATAAGCCATCTATATCACTTACAATAGGACCATTATGTTCGCCTTGTTCATTTATAACAGAGCCATTATGACTACTTTGTTCAGTATCAGTTGAAGTGTCGTCAGAGTAAACAGAAGAAGAATTATCCTGAGTATCAGACTCCTCAGTTTCAGTTTTAACATCATCAAAACTCGATCCTGTGGTGTTGCTTAAGTCCTGATCAGGAACATTTTCATCTGCTTTATTACCCATAAAGTTATATTTCATGAACTCCAAAATATCACCTCTTTCATAATAACACAGTTATTATTACTAAAAATAGTAAAAACACATGTGAAATTATTATTATTATACTAAAGCAGAATACAAAAATCAACAAATTAAGTACTGGTGGGATGAATTCTTCAATGGAGAAATCGCAGTATCATGCCACTACCCATATCCATACTTATAGTAGGTTGATACAAGGTGCGGAGTAATGACGAAATACCGGAGGAAATCTTGAGACTTTGTTTATATTATGGTAAGATCCCATCTTTGACATTTTATAAAGCCAAAAACAGCCATAGCCCCAGTGTTTATCAGGGGCGTGGCTGTTTTCGTTTTTGCATTGATATGTACTATTTTTGAAATTGTGC
>QUFC01000112.1 GCA_003478355.1 Lachnospiraceae bacterium AM48-27BH | reverse complement strand
GCTACGGCTATTGTAGCATATTGGGTAACAGTTAACAAGGCTCCTCCCACCACCTAAAGGTAGTGGGTTTCCGCCTATGGCAAACGAAAGGATTTTATTTATGAAATTTTCCAGAATCAATGGCTTAAAAGGCCAGATCCAGGTGCCGGGAGACAAATCGATCTCCCACCGCAGCGTCATGTTCGGCTCCATCGCCCAGGGAACCACAGAGATCCACGGATATCTGCAGGGTGCGGACTGTTTATCCACCATTTCCTGTTTCCAGAAAATGGGCATTTCTATTGAAAATAAAGGCGAAACCGTGCTGGTGCATGGCCGTGGACTTCACGGACTTACCAGACCAGACTCCGTTTTAGACTGTGGCAACAGCGGTACCACCACCCGCCTGATCAGCGGCATCTTAAGCGCCCAAGCTTTGATGTCACGCTGACCGGAGACGCTTCGATCCAGAAACGCCCCATGAAACGGATCATGGAGCCGCTTTCCCAGATGGGCGCCCGCATCACCAGTGTCCACGACAATGGCTGCGCACCGCTTTTCATCCAGGGAAGTCCTTTGCACGGCATCCACTATACTTCCAAAGTAGCTTCCGCCCAGGTAAAATCCTCGATTCTATTAGCCGGACTTTACGCAGAGGGCGAAACCAGAGTCACAGAGCCTTACATTTCCCGCAATCACAGCGAGATCATGCTCCGCTCCTTTGGCGCTGACATCCGAACCGAGGGAACCACCGCCGTCATTCAGCCTGTGAAAGAGCTGTTCGCCAACAAGATCCAGGTACCGGGGGATATTTCTTCTGCTGCTTTCTTTCTCTGTGCGGGTCTGATGATCCCCAATTCTGAGATCCTGATCCGGCACGTAGGTATCAATCCCACCAGAGACGGGATTTTGCGGGTCTGCAGGGACATGGGCGCTGATTTAACCATTGTCAATGCGTCCACAGGTGACGGTGAACCGACTGCTGACATTCTGGTACGCTCCTCAGCTTTACATGGAACGGTCATCGGCGGAGCCATCATCCCAACGCTCATTGACGAGCTGCCTATGATCGCCGCCATGGCCTGCTTTGCAGAAGGCGAAACTGTGATCAAGGATGCGGCTGAACTGAAAGTCAAGGAGTCCAACCGGATCGATGTGATGGTCCGCAATCTGACCGCCATGGGTGCCGATGTGACAGAAACTGAGGACGGCATGATCATCCGCGGCGGCAGACCACTTCATGGCGCCGTCATTGACAGTAAGCTGGATCACCGGATCGCTATGACATTTGCTGTCACTGCCCTTTGCAGTGAAGGGGAGACCGAGATTCTGGGAGCAGAATGTGTGAATATCTCTTATCCACAGTTTTATGAGGATCTGAAACGGCTGATGGTCTGAAAGAGGTGGGAGTCTTCTCGACTGAGTTCAAGTCGAACATCCGTGAGACTTGGACGCGTGATTCTGGTCAGCGTAGCTGACATATTCTTTACAGAATACACGCGCATCCTCGCGGAGCGTTTATCTCAGTCCTCTCGCTGAGATAAAATATCCAGCTCGCTGAATTGA
>QUFC01000111.1 GCA_003478355.1 Lachnospiraceae bacterium AM48-27BH | reverse complement strand
GACAAAGCGGCAGTGGCATACCGTCATAAAGAAGAAGTCCAGGTCTTAAAAGAAGTGTCCTTCCCACATGGCTGCGATCAGGAATATCGCCTGAAAGTGGACTGTGATGGCCGCATTGCTAAGGTTTATGTGGACGACCAGGAGCTGTTCCGGGTTGAGGATGATCTGGTGGCAAGAGGTGGAAAAGTGGGAATCTCTGCAGACTGCCCGTCCAGATTTGCAGATTTTAAGGTATGTGTATCTGAAAAAACGAAACAGGAAATCGAAGTGGCAGAACTGGCTGTAAAAGAGACAGAAACGGAAGAGATGAAGAAACATCCGAAGATGAAGCTCTGGAAGAAGATCGACCTGAAAAATTTTGGTACCAGCCGTCAGATCCGTTTTGGACATCTGACAGGAACCGATGAATGGTATGTGGTCCTGGCACAGATGCAGAAGAGAGTCAGCCGTGATGCCTATGGATTTATCAGCTGTCTGACCGCCATTGATTTAGAGGGCAACGTATTGTGGCAGTTGGGAGAGCCTTCTGATAAGACGGAAGAACTGGGTAAGGTTTCTGCGGATATGGCATTTCAGGTTTATGATATTGATGGAGATGGAAGGGACGAAGTCATCGTTGGATGGGATTTTGAGATCCGGATTCTGGATGGCAGGACAGGAACCATCAAGAAATCCGCCAAGACGCCATTTTCCGATGATGATGACGCGGATCTGATCGGTGTTCCGTATCAGATTTATGCCTTTGAACGGATCAACCCGGATGGCATCCGTATCTGCAACTTCAGGGGCAAAGAGAGACCGGCAGATATTCTGATCAAAGACCGTTATTGCCGGATCTACGCTTTGGACGAAGATTTGAATGTGATGTGGAAATTTAAGAGCCCGACGAACACTGGTCATTGCCCGCTTCCAATCGATATTGACGGAGACGGAAAGGACGAGCTGCTGGTAGGCTATAAACTGTTAGACAGTGACGGACAGATGCTGTGGAGCTATCCGATCTCTGAGGATCATACGGATGAGATCGTGGCAGGAAAATGGATGCCAGGCGAGGATGAAGGTCATTTTGCCTGTGTCTCCGGTACAGAAGGCTTTTTCATCGGCGATTTCTATGGCAATATCGTAGCACGAGATATGATCGGTCACGCACAGCGGGTTTCCATTGCGAACTATTGCCCGGAGCGGGAAGGCAGAGAGATCGTGGTTACGAACTTCTGGGGTCACCAGGGTGTGATCTTCCTTTATGACTGCTATGGCAACCAGATCTGGGAGATGGAAAATGAGATGAACGGCAATATCCTGGCTCCGGTGAACTGGGATGGTGATGGCACAGAGCTGATCCTGACCAACGCAGACGCGAAGAAGGGCGGTTTGTTAAATGGCAGAGGCGTCCGCGCAGTGGAATTCCCAGACGATGGACATCCGGTTCTGTGCTGTGAGTCACTGGATCTGACCGGTGATGAGAGAGACGAGCTGGTAGTATGGGATTACCATTCCATGTACATTTATACCCAGGATGACTGCCCGAAGGAGCAGACCTATCATCCGGTACAGTTCCCGATTTATAATGCTTCCAATTATCGTGGTGAGTATTCCTACCCGGATGCTTCTTACCTGGATTTCCATGCGGATAAGGAGAAAATGAAAGCCAATCGGAAATAAGCAGCAAAA
>QUFC01000110.1 GCA_003478355.1 Lachnospiraceae bacterium AM48-27BH | reverse complement strand
GCCATCATTTCCGACATTTCGATCATCCAGTGACCTTGCAGCTTGCGGTACACATTGTCATCGTCCAGCTTCCGCAAATCATCGGAGAACCACTCGTCCCGGACTGCCATCAGACGGAAGAAGGTGGACTTGCCAGCCCCCTGACCGCCTACCAGACAGAGCATGATTTCAAATTTGCACCCCGGCTGAAAGGCTCGTGAGATTGCACCCAGCAGGAACAGCTTCAACGCTTCATAGGTGTAATCGTCTGCGTCAGCCCCCAGAAAGTGCCGCAGGCAGAAACGGATTCGCTCTGTCCCGTCCCACACAAGGGTATTGAGATAGTCCCGGATGGGATGGTACTTGTTTTCATTCGCCACAATCCCGATGGCGTTATCAATCTTCTTCTCATTGGTAAGCCCGTAGGTTTCTTCCAGATAGAGAAGCAGATACTTCATGTCCGTATCGTTCAGGGCGGTGCTTTCCCTGTGGAAGCCGATGGGCTTTATGATGTCCTTGCGGTCGGTCAGGATGTTGTATGCGATAGCCCCGGAAAGCAGCGGGTCACGCTGGAATACGGTCAGGCAGTTCCGTATGCTCTGACGGACACCGCCTTTCTCGGTAGTTTCCAGCCCCGCCTTGATTTCCTCAATGCTCTGGGGCGGCTGCATGGCGTTCATGGTGTTTTTTAGTTCTTGCTGCGTTTGCGGCGGCAAGCTCTGCCATTCGCTTTTCAAGCTGTATCACATCCTTTCCGTAGTCCGTAATCAAAGCCGCTTTTTCCTCTGTCTCCCCGAACAGCAGCACATCCAGCAGATATTCCACATGGGCTTGCTTCTGTAAGGCTTCCACAAACCGGGGATGAAAGACTTCCTCCGGGGAATGCGGGGCGTAGTCCTTTCTCCATGCCCGGAGCAGATGGAGATAATCAGCAAGAATACGGAAGCAGCGGCTCTTTGCTTCCTGAAACTGTTCCTCCGGGGATTTCTGCCGGGGCTTGGGCTTTTTTGCCTTTCCCGGCGGCTTCCAGTCCTCATAGGAAAGCCCGAAGTCATTTGCCAGTTGTATGGCGGCTTCTTTCTTTCCCAGCCCATACAGGGCGGCGGCAAAATCAATCACATCCCCATCCGCACCGCAGCCGAAGCAGTGGTAACGCCGATCCAGCTTCATGCTTGGGGTTTTATCGTGATGGAACGGGCAGCAAGCCATCCCGTTCCTGTTTACATGGATTCCATAATGCTCCGCAGCCTGTCTTGTTGTGACGGACTGCTTCACAGCTTCAAATACATTCAAATCTATCCCTCCTTAAAAAGAAAAAGCACCTGACATTCTCTGATTGAAAATGGCAAGTGCCTGTTAAAGTTCCATATCCTGTTGTTTGTGTTTTGTCTGCGCCGGGGCAGTTCTTTGTGCTTTTTTCTCGTCTGCCTTATCCCGCAAGACTTCCTTGATGGGCTGCTTCTTGGGCGGCTCTTTGCTTTCCTCTGTGCCGGGTGTGGCTTTCCGTACCCAGTAGCGGATGTCCCGCAGCTTCTTCAAATCCTCCTGTACCTCGGTCAGCGGTACTTTCAGCTCTGCGATTTCGCTAAGAAGCGTTTCCTGCTCCTCTTGCAGCTCCTTTTGGGTACTGTCCTTATCGTCCGGGTGCTTGGCAAGGTAGGCGGCGGCTTTCGCATACCGGGCAACCTCCGGGTGTT
>QUFC01000011.1 GCA_003478355.1 Lachnospiraceae bacterium AM48-27BH | reverse complement strand
GTCTTAAGTATACGGTGTTCTTCGCATCCTCAGTAACACCCTGGAAAGTCTTGAACATCAGGTTGAACTGACGGATGTCGGTGAAATCATGCTTTCCACAGCTTGGGCAGCAGATGTTGTTGTCATCGATGTATTTCTTCATCTCTTCCTGAGACCATGCATCCACGCTTCCTTCGATGGTGATGCCGTGCTCAGCCATATAATCCTCGATCAGCTTATCTGCGCGGAAACGCTCTTTACATGCCTTGCAGTCCATCAGAGGATCAGAGAATCCGCCTAAGTGGCCGGAAGCTACCCATGTCTGGGAGTTCATCAGGATCGCACAGTCTACACCAACGTTGTATGGGCTCTCCTGGATGAATTTCTTCCACCATGCTTTCTTTACATTATTCTTTAATTCCACACCTAAGTTACCGTAATCCCAGGTATTTGCGAGACCACCATAGATCTCAGAACCCGGATATACGAATCCTCTGGATTTTGCCAATGCTACGATTTTCTCCATCGTCTTTTCCATAACTTTTTTACTCCCTATCTTTCTTATTTGGTAATGATACATTACCATCTATTTGACCGCTAATGCGGATCGTTTGCCTTTACTTTCTGCCGGTCATCTGCTGCATCTGATTGTCGATCCGTAGAATCTGCAGATTCTGGCGATTTTACCGATAGATCAGATATGCCTGACCTTTTACCTCTGCCACATTCGTATCAGCCAGGTTCACTTCTCCGCTGTAATAACGGATAGCTCCCTCTGTCTGGATCGTGGCTTCTCCATCGATGGCGACCATGTGCAGCTTATTCTGTCTCATGATCTTCTCCCGTTCAACTTTCTGACCCTTCCTGGCATCTGTCCAGACACCGTCCTGGGCTGTCCGGGCCGCCAGTCCTTCCATCACTGTCATGGCAGTGATAGAATCCACCTGATTGGCCTCATCCTGTGTTTCTTTGGTAAACTGGACAAGGGCTTCCCCATCGCTGTACTGGTAGATCACTCTGGCCATGCCATCTTCCATGGTACAATCAGAAAGAGTGACTCCTGTATAGCTTTCTGCCTCCTGCTTCGCCATCTGGCTCAGCTCCTGCACATCATATGACGTATCTGCCGGATCATAAGCTTCCACCAGACTTGTATACAATGTACCTTCGTCATCCACGTAGATCAGACTCTGGAATGGTGGAAATGCGCTGCCGCTTCCTGACCCACAGCCAGTCAGCCAGATTCCGGTAAGCAGACAACCGGTCACCAGAAGTGCCGACCGTCTCCCAGCTTTCATCCATCTGTAATATCTCATGTTTCTTCCATCCTCCCGGCGTTATCTGCGGAAATCAGTCTATCCTTACCTGTGTTTTCTTACAGTCCGTGCAGCTAATACACAAACTTACCCACAGTTATTTGAAATTATACCGTGTTTTTCCCTGTTTTTCAATAGGGGGCGGCAAATCTTTTCACTCTGCCATTTTCACCCGTACCTGCTCCGGCACCTCGATCAGTCCAAACCGGTAAAAAATCCCATAAATATAAGAAATCCCACGGATATCTCCAAGATCCTTTGGTCTGGCTGCCACCGGTTTCCCTTCTGTCTTTTCAAAAGCCCTCCACACCGAACTCCAGGTCAGGCTTTTGCTGTTCTCCCGTCGGTTGACCCAAAGCTCCTTCGTATACTTTCCGTCACGCCCCCGTTTTAATTCATAAGTAAAAAACAGACCCGACATGGTCTTAAATGTCTCATTCTGGAACAGCACCACGCAATTCCAGAGATTTTCTCCCGTCCGCTCCCGTTCCAGAAGCGTAAGGGCATTCTTTTGTTCCTGATTTAACACGTTTTTCTCCTCATGTACCGTATCTGTCAAATTTTCTCAACAACAACCTTGCATCTCTTCTTATAAAATGCAATTCCGTAGATCAAGATATCATCCCGGCCATCGTTTTTCAGATATTCCGTATATCTGCGGTCTTTGATCTGCTCCATGGCTCGTTGACAGGCGTTTTCCAACCCTTTCGCATCTTTGGAACATTTCAGTTCAAAAATAATCCCGGCATCTGGATCTTCTGTCTCTACCACTATATCAGCAAATCCCTCTCCTGCTTCTACATTGGATCTTACCAGCCAGTCCGCATTTCCGACCAAAAGTCCGACTAAAAATGTGTGATAAGAGTTCTCTTTTTCCTTCTCTGGCGCTTTGGTATCAAAAACGCTGATGGAATTACTGAGAGTTCTGTTTAAGTACTTCTCGATAACCTCTATACGGCCCTCTTCCACTGCATTCCAGAAAGCAGTCAGCTGTTCGGTATTGCTGAAAATGGTCTCCCGGAACCATTCCTGTATCTGGAATTTGTATACATCCCGGACCTCCCGGTTAGGAATCACCAATTTGTAAGCCCCTTCTTCCGTCATTCCTGCCTGTGTCAGATATCCGGTTGTAAATAAAACACTCCACAGATTTTCTATGCTGTTGTCGATCTCGTCATAAGTCAGCTCCAAACGAAGCATTTTTTCAATGGCTTCCCCGGCAATCAGACGCTCGATCTCATCCCTCGTTGTTTTATTAGCCTTATCAATAAAACGTTTCACTAGACCATTACCGCTGGTATTGATCCAATAAGACTGGGGTCTCGCTTTTGGATCGGCGCACAACATATCCACATGATTGACCACATCCCATGGACAGTAAATGTCCGCATTTCCGAAGCGATAACCATCATACCATTCTTTGGTTTCCTCAAAATGGGATTCCAGATCATAGGATTTCAGAAGCTGCTTTACTTCCTCGTTGGTAAATCCAAATTGTTCATCAAAACGGGTATCTATGATAGAAAGGACCTTAAAATTATTCAGTCCTGTGAAAATGCTTTCCTTGGAAATCCGCAGGCATCCGGTTAAAACTGCAAACTGCAGATAAGGATTGGTCTTAAGGGCCGAACCGAACATGGCACGAATCAACTCCACCATTTCCCGGTAATAGCCATTTTGGAATGCTTTATCTAATGGGACGTCATACTCATCAATAAGAATGATTACTTTTTGCCCATAATGTTTATACAAAAGCTCGGACAATACCTGCAAAGCAGATGCGAAGTTTTCTCCCTCTAAAAAATACTGCCCATCCCGCAGAGTTATTAATGAACGATATCTTCCCTTTTCACTATCCGTTAATTGATTACTATTTTCCAAAAAATGGAAACGATCAGCCTCTCTTCCAATTAATTGGGCAAAACGATGTGCTGCACTTTCATAAGTAAGTCCATCTACTCCTTTTAGCGTGAGAAAGATAACTGGGAATTTTCCCATATATTCGTCACATAATTTCTGATTTTTGGAAATGTATAATCCATCAAACAAGGTTTTATCTGCTCCATATTCAAAAAAGCTGCAGAGCATACTCATATTCAATGTTTTTCCGAAACGACGTGGTCTGGTAAAAAGGTTTGCTTCTCCCCAGTTTGTCAAGATTTGTTCAATCAACTTCGTCTTATCGACGTAGTAAAATCCCTCTCTGCGAAGTTTTTCAAAGCTATCAATTCCTACTGGTAATTTTGTTTTCTCTGCCACTGACAACGCCCCTTTCCATCCTCTGACATATCCCAATCCTGTATTTCTTTCTATTTTCCCACCAATGTTTTCAAGATCCCCAGCGAATGGAATTCCCGGTCAACATACCGCCCCTTATTAATCTCCACACACCGCTTAAACTCCTCAAACACCTCATCGGTCAAAAGAAAGGTATATAGCTTTTCTATCGATGCCCCGATCACGTATTCCCAGGCATAGTTAGCAGAATCTCCAACTGTTCTTGGTGGATGCTCCGTGTATTCACCGTTGATCACCATGGCTTTTAGTTCAAATATACACTGTACCAGCCTGTTGGGGATGTGCTGGTTTAAAAGAGCCCGCAGGGACTGATAAACCAAAAGGAGCATGGCGGAACCGTCTAAATTCTCCCTGGAATAGTAATCTGCAAATTCCAGGAAATACTGTCCGTAGCATGCTCCTTCGATATCCGATGCCAGTTCTTCAAAATACTGGCTGATATCCGCCGACTGAAGACTGTAGGAATCCCGTCCCTCGATCAGGCGGAACTGGCCGAACGCAAAGGGTCTGCTGGGACCCATCAGGCTGTTGCCGGGGCGTTTGGCGCCTCTGGCAAAGGCGGTGATCTTGCCCCGCTCCCTGGTCAGAAGCACCAGGCGTTTGTCGTACTCCCCCACAGGAGTTGACCGGATCACCATCCCAGTCATTTCCAGCAGTTCCCTCATAGTTTCTCCTTCTTTTTCTAAAGTCAGCGCCTTTGCACCTTTTTGTGCTCCCATTGCTGCCGCCGTTATCCGCGGTCCAGGCTGTCGCCCGGGACTTTACTCATTAAAGTATCCGTAATTCTTCATATATAATTCGCTGTCCCGCCATTCCTTGCGGACCTTCACCCACAGCTGCAGGTTCACCTTGGCGCCCATCAGGTTCTCGATCTCGCGTCTTGCCTGGCTGCCGATACGTTTTAACATGGCTCCGCCTTTGCCAATGATAATTCCTTTGTGAGAATCACGTTCACAGACAATGGTAGCTTCGATATCAAAGATTCCATTGTCCCGTTCTTTCATCTGCTCGATGGTCACAGCGATTCCGTGTGGGATCTCATCCTGCAGCAGACGCAGCGCCTTCTCACGGATCAGCTCCGCAGCGATCTGACGCATCGGCTGGTCGGTAACAGTATCCTCATCGTAATACTGCGGACCGTATGGCAGATATTGAAACAGCAGCTCCGTCATCTTGTCCGTATTCTGGTTTCTCAGAGCAGAGACCGGAACGATCTCCGCAAATGGACAGACATTTTTATAGGTATCGATGGCCTTGGCAATGATCTCCTCGTCTTTCACGGTATCGATCTTGTTGATCGCCAGAATCACCGGGGTTTTCACCTTGGATAACAGCTCCGCGATATGCTGCTCGCCTGCGCCGATGTAAGTGGTCGGCTCCACCAGCCACATGATCACATCCACCTCATTGAGAGTGCCTTCTGCTACATTGACCATGTACTGGCCCAGTTTATTTTTTGCCTTGTGGATACCTGGAGTGTCCAGGAAAATGATCTGGCCCCGCTTATCGGTATACACCGTCTGGATGCGGTTTCTTGTGGTCTGCGGTTTCTCGGATGTGATCGCGATCTTCTGGCCGATCAAATGGTTCATCAGAGTCGATTTCCCCACATTTGGACGGCCGACCAGCGCTACAAATCCAGATTTAAAATTCTCATTCATACTTTTCTTTCCTTTATTCTCAAAACAGCTCCATGCAGGACTGCCACACTGACAGCGGTCCCGTCATATCATCGTTTTCTCTACTTGTGATTACGCCCGGAACAGGTTCTTCACCTCTCCGAACATCTCCCGGTTCTCTTCCACCTTCTCCTCATTACCGATGGCACACAGCGCACCGGTCTTTAAGATCGCCTTCACGATACCTGCCAGGTTCTGGATATCCTTCTGGGTTGCTGCCAGTACCTGGTCTCTCTCCTCCTGCATCATCTCGTCAGTGACACCGGATAAGTAAGCAGACAGTCCTCTTGCGCCCTGGTCAGCAGGGGTAAATGGCGTGTCCATAGCTCCGATGGTTCCGATGACATATTTTGTCATATCCCGGTCACTGGCATCAAAATGCTCCAGATAGTCCACGATGCCCTCATAGACCTCATTGGTCTCCTTCATCTTTGGATCACGATAGGACACAAAATAGCCTTCTCCAGAACGGCCAAATCCACTCATGCAGCCATAAGCGCCGCCCTTCACACGCAGATTCTGCCACAGGTAATCGTAGCTTAAGATCAGTTTCAGGATCCGCAGAGCGCCGGTATAATCCAGTTTTTCCTCTCCAAGACGGAAGTTACCGCAGCGTGCCACATAGTTGACCTGGGAAGAGGTCTTAAAGCCCTCATTTTTCAGCTCCGGCTGGAACTGGAATGGATAAACCGTTCCTTCTCCCTCTGGAAGTGTATCTGTCAGATGTTTCATGGACTCAGAAAGTGCCGGGAAACCAGCCTTGTCGCAGGTGTAGCTGATCAGCATATTTTCCTTCGTAAACAGCTTTTTGCTTACTTCCTCTAATTTTGCGATCAATGGCTTCGGATCCTTCTCAAACTCCCGGATCACATCGTCTAAGAACTGATAGTAGCGGATTCCTCCGGTACAGTCATTATAAGCAGATGTCGGGGAGAAATAGGAAGTGGCTCTGGCAACTGCCGCACTGTGGCTTCCATTTTCCAGCTTCATCTTCATGCGGGAACGGGTTGTTTTTAAGATCTCGCCCAGGCGCTTCTCATCGCTGAACTTCGATCTGGTCAGGATCTCGCTTACGATCTCAAAACCAAAATCTAATTTCTCATATAATACGCGGACCTCCGCGCTGAAGGCTCCGGTAAAGTCCGGTAATTTCTTCAGGTTTACATAAGATGTAATACCCAGACTTAATCCACCGGTATTTAAGTTGATCTCACTGGTCAGATCGCTGTAGCTGTAATGCTCCGTATCCACCAGGCTCAGCACATGGCGCAGCAGAGCTGCATATGGCAGATCCTCATTGGGAATCCGGTTGGTATGAAATAACACTCTCAGATAACCGATTCCGGAAGTGAAAATATCATGGTGCAGCACCTGGATCCA
Organism: Lachnospiraceae bacterium AM48-27BH; assembly: GCA_003478355.1. Lineage (GTDB taxonomy): Bacteria > Bacillota > Clostridia > Lachnospirales > Lachnospiraceae > UBA3402. The sequence goes on along the minus strand of QUFC01000011.1, from coordinate 89,968 downwards.
TGGATCTTGTGCTCCTCCCATTTTAATTTTTCTGCCTCTTTCTTAATATCCTTCCGCTCTAACATCGGGATCAGCGCCAGTTCTTCCGGACTGGATGGGATATCCTGGTATTCTTTTAACTCTTTCGTCTGACGGATCAGGGCCTGTTTCTCTTCTGCGGTTAAACGCTCCTTGTAAGCCGCCAGCTTCTCAGCCACCCGCGCATCCTCTTTGGCTGTCAGATTCTTCTCAGGCTTCACCACAATGATCGCTTCAAATGGATTATCGAGCAGATAGTCCTTGATCAGCTGCTCAAAATAGCCGTCCTGCACTGCCTCTTTTAAGAAAGCAAAGGTATCGCCGTAAGCCAGATGCATCATCGGATCGCCATCATACAACCAGCTGTCCATGCACTGTAAGCCGTACATCAGTCCCTTTGGATAATTGCCGTAATCTGCTTCCCGGTACTTAAATTCGTAGTAATTCATAGCCGCCAGAAGGCTCTTTCTGTTTAAGCCCTCATTGGCCAGCTTCCGCAGAGTTCCTTTTACCACTGCTAAAAACTCACCCTTCTGGTCTGCTCTGGCGTCTTTTGCGATCACTGAGAAATATGGCTGTAAGATACCGCTGTCATAACCGCCCATAATATCTCCGCCAATTTTTGCATCTAACAGGGCCTGCTTCAATGGAGCTCCAGGCGCATCGATCAGGCATATTCCAGGATCTGGAAAGCCACATATAACTTTGGATCCAGATCTGTGCCAACCACATCACTGATGGACAGATAGCAGCCATTTTCCTCGTCCTCTTCCTCGGTGATGGAGTAAGCCGCCTCCACTTCTTTTGGTGCGTCAAAGCCCTTCTGCATCGGGATATGGGAATCAATCCGGGCTTCCCTGTCATTCCGGTCATAGTGGCTTAAATACTCCTGATCCAGCCACTCCAGTTTCTCCGCCATATCCATATCTCCATAGAGATAGATAAAGCTGTTGGACGGATGGTAATAGGTCCGGTGGAAATTCAGAAACTGCTCATAAGTCAGATCCGGGATATTCTTTGGATCACCGCCGGACTCCACGCCGTAACAGGTGTCCGGGAATAACGTCTGCTGGATCAGACGGTCCAGTACGCTCTCCGGGGAGGAAAACGCACCTTTCATCTCATTATAAACAACACCATTGTAGGTTAATGGGCCGTCCTCACTCTCCAGCTCATAATGCCAGCCTTCCTGCCGGAAGATCTTTTCTTCTTTATAAATATTCGGATGCAGCACCGCATCCATATAAACGTCCATCAGGTTGTGGAAATCCTTCTCATTGGTGCTGGCAATGGGGTACACGGTTTTATCCGGGTAAGTCATGGCATTTAAAAAAGTATTCAAGGATCCCTTCACCAGTTCCACAAATGGATCCTTCACCGGGAATTTCTCAGAACCACATAATACGCTGTGCTCCAAAATATGCGGAACTCCGGTACTGTCATAAGGCGGGGTGCGGAAACCTATGGAAAATACCTTGTTGTCGTCCTCATTGGACAGTAAAAATAATCTGGCTCCGCTCTTTTTATGCTCCAGCACATAACCTTCAGAATTTAATTCGCTGACGGTTCTTCTTGTCAGAACGCGGTAAGCGCTTAAAGTCTCTAAATCTCTCATGCTTGTTCTTCCTTTCCTTTTCTCATCACATGTTTCCCATCAACCGATCTTTCATGATCGCTAAACACTCTCTCACACACAGATGCGGAAAGAGGATCGGATCACTTTTGGACGGGATTCCGTATACTTTTGGTATACCCCATTTTTCTGCAATCATTCTCGCCCGGAATATGTGGAAGTTGCTGGTCAGGATTCCCACCTGGACAGGCCTTTTTTCTACTTCTACAAAACCGGCAGGCGCTTCTGAATGGATCACCGGGCCACGATGCTCCCGCTCTTTCACCTTTTCTTCCTCCAGTTTATCGATCAGTACCTTACTGTAAGCGATATTCTCCACCGTGCTTGTGGAAAAAGTCTCCAGCACCATCTTATCTTTCGGCACGCCATTGTAACTTAAATACTCAAACATAGCTTTTGCCTCACTGACCGGCTCATCTGGTCCCTGGCCGCCAGACAGGATCAATACCGTTCCAGGGTTATCCTGGCTGTACTCGATGGCTTTATCCAGTCTTGCTTTTAAGGATTTACTGATTCCTTCCTCTTTTACCTTTGCACCAAGAACAATCACATAATCCAGATTCTGCTCATCACTGCTGGCCGCTCCCATAAAGACCAGAATCTCCACCACCACAAAAACTGCCAGTGAAGCGCCAAGGATCGTGCTTCCTGCCACAGGAACCCATAGCGGGAATTTCCGAGGGTGAAGCCGGTATTCATGGCTTCCCCAGCCAGTCATGGCAAGAAGTGCCGCCCCGGCCAGCCAGATCCAGGAAAATGATGTGGAAAATCCTGCATATAACACAATGATCACGTAATAAACCAGGCAGACCACCGCTGCCACTGCTGAAATCCAGGTAATCATCCAGTCACCCCCATATTTTCATCGATTATGGTCTTTTTGTGGACTTTCACAGCAGCTGTCACTGCCATCCCACCGGTCCACAAAACGATACGCTTTCTTTTATGGCTCCTGTCTCCGCAGAATATCATATTCTTCCGGTGCCACGCCCAGATCAATGTATAACTCCTGCTTTGGATGCGGCGCAGACTCCTGTGCCTGTCCCTCTGCGTCATAGATGCCCTTCACTTCCACCTGTAAGTTTCTTCCGTCCGGTTTCATGATCTCGATCATCTCACCTACGGAGAACTTATTCTTCTGCTCGATCTTGGCAAATCCACGCTCATCCACGTTTTCTACCGTTCCTAAGTATGTGAAATTCTTAACATAGGTATTATTGTCATAGATCTGCGCATCCGCACCTGGTTTTCCAAAATAGAAGCCGGTGGTAAATTCCCGGTAGGTGCATTTGCCGATCTCTTCTTTGTACCACTCCATATTCTGGCGGTACAATTCCGGATCTTTTTTGAAATCATCGATGGCTTTCCGATAAGTTCTGGCCACTGTTGCCACATAAAGGGCGGTTTTCATACGTCCCTCGATCTTAAAGCTGTCGATTCCCGCATCGATCAACTCCGGAATATGCTCGATCATGCACAGATCCTTCGAGTTGAAAATATAGGTTCCCCGCTCATTCTCATAAACCGGCATATACTCGCCTGGTCTGGTTTCCTCCACGATGGAATATTTCCAGCGGCATGGATGCGTACAGGCGCCCTGATTGGCATCTCTTCCGGTAAAGAAGTTGCTCAGCAGACACCGTCCGGAATAGGAAATACACATAGCGCCATGCATAAAGCTCTCGATCTCCATATCCTCCGGAATTCGGGCACGGATCTCTCTGATCTCTTTTAAAGACAGCTCTCTGGCGGAAACCACGCGCTTCGCTCCCTGCTGATACCAGAACAGATACGTTCCATAGTTGGTGTTGTTGGCCTGGGTGCTGACATGCAGCTCCATCTCCGGCAGAACGCGCTTTGCAATCGCAAACACGCCCGGATCAGAGATGATCAGTGCGTCTGGTTTTACGCTCTTTAACTCCTCAAAATACTGCTCCACACCCTCTAAGTCATCATTGTGTGCCAGGATATTCGCCGTCACATAGACCTTCACGCCGCGGCTGTGGGCAAACTCCACGCCTTCTTTCATATCCTCTAACGAAAAGTTGTGGGCTTTGGCACGAAGTCCGAATGCCTCTCCGCCGATATAAACTGCATCCGCACCATAGACAACCGCTGTTTTTAACACATCCAGACTGCCCGCCGGTATCAGTAACTCTGTATTTCTCATATCATTTTCCTACTCTTTCTTTCTCGATCTCTATTTTCACACTGATTGCCGCTCCATCTCCGATCGGGATAATGGAGGTCTCCAGCTCTTCCATATGCTTTAACGTATATAAATACTCCCGCATCCGGGCATGGATGGTCCGGTCACGGCGTTCCACCGCATAGCGGGACTGGACGACATCTCCATCCTGGAGCACATTGTCGGAAAACAGGATCCCGCCATCCGATAATAATCGCAGGATCATCGGCAGCCAGTGGATATACTGGCCTTTTGCCGCATCCATAAAGATAAAATCATAAGGACCTTCCAGTTCTTTTAAAATCTCCTCCGCATCACCCTCCAGCAGAGTGATCCGCGACTCTTCTCCGGCCCGTTTGAAATTTGCCTTTGCCACCGGGATCCTGGGTTCGTATTTTTCAATGGTGGTTATGGTACATTCTGCCGGCATAACGCCTGCCATCAATAAAGCAGAATAGCCTACGGCAGTTCCGACTTCCAGAATTGCCCTAGGCCTTTTGGTTGCTACCATGGTTTTTAAGAGTGCGCCTGTTTCTTTTTTGATGATCGGCACCTCATCCCGGATGGCCTTTCGGGAGATCTCTTCTAACAGATCTCCCTGATCCGGCTCCAGAGAATGAAGATAGTCCCTGATTCGCTGCTCTACTATCATTTAACTGCCTGCACTTTCTGTTTCTTTCTCCTCTTCTGTCACTCCATCCCGCAATTCCAGAATGATCTCTTTCCCGGTCATAGAGTTATTCAGAAGATAGGTTCCCGGCAGAACAGGATTATCTGATCTGCCATATTCATAAAACAGGCACTGGATCAGGAATGTATAACGGTTTTTGATCAGGCCGCCTTTTTCCAATGCTGCCGCAATGTCTCCAATTTTTTCTCCTTCTCCGATGGTGACCCGCATATCCACGCCCGGCTCCTCAGCCGCAGCGGTATCGCAGAATACATGGTATCCAAATTCATACCCTCTGGTCACACCCTCATAAAGAAGTAAGATCGTCACTGCAAACACAATCAGCTTCAAGGAAACGCTGATCACTGTCCCGGTAACCCGGTTGATCTCTTTGGTCGTCTGGCTCATCTTCCGTCATTCCTCCCTTCTGCCCTGTTGTATTTATACTTCCATAATAATTGGAAGGATCATCGGATTCCGTTTCATCTTTTTCCACAGGAAATCACTTAAGCTGTCACGGATAATGTTCTTGATCTTGCCCCAGTCATTGACATGACGTTCTAAGCAGTCCTGGACTGCATCCTGAACCACCTGTCTTGCCTCTTCCATCAGATCCTCGGACTCTCTTACATAGACAAAGCCTCTGGATACAAGATCCGGCCCTGCAAGAAGCTGGTTGGAAAATTTTTCCAGCGTCAGTACCACGATGATGATACCATTCTGTGCCAGATTCTGACGATCTCGTAAAACGATATTGCCGACATCGCCAACCCCAAGACCATCAACCAGAATTGCTCCGGCCTGCACATGGTCCACGACCTTGCACTGATCCTGGGATACCTCTACTACATCACCGGATGACATCAGCAGGATATTCTCCTTCGGGATTCCCATGGACTCTGCCAGTCCCTTCTGGGCCATACGGTGACGATACTCGCCGTGGATCGGCAGTGCGTATTTCGGATGGGTCAGGGAATACAGCAGCTTGATCTCTTCCTGGCACGCATGTCCGGATACATGAGTATCCTGGAAAATAACCTCTGCGCCACGGACAGACAGCTCGTTGATGACACGGGAAACTGCCTTTTCATTGCCTGGGATCGGCGTGGAGCTTAAGATCACCACATCCTTCGGCTTGATGCTGATCTTCCGGTGAGCGCCGCTTGCCATACGGGACAGGGCTGCCATGGCCTCTCCCTGGCTTCCGGTGGTAATGAGAACAGTCTTCTCATCCGGATAATTTTTCAAATGGTCAATATCGATCAGCGTTCCCTCCGGGATCTTGATATAGCCCAGTTCGCTGGCCGTACCGATCACGTTGACCATGCTTCGGCCCTCAATGACCACCTTCCGGTCATATTTATAAGCGGAATTGACGATCTGCTGCACACGGTCTACGTTAGAAGCGAAGGTCGCCACGATGATCCGGTTATTTTTATGCTCGGAAAAGATCGCGTCAAAGGTCTTGCCTACGGTACGCTCTGATGGGGTAAATCCAGGGCGGATCGCATTGGTACTCTCACATAATAACGCCAGAACGCCTTTTTTGCCCAGCTCCGCAAATCTCTGTAAATCCGCCGGTTCACCAAATACTGGCGTATAATCGATCTTAAAATCTCCTGTATGGAGAATGATTCCTGCTGGTGTAAAGATAGCCAGTGCGGAAGCGTCCGCAATACTATGGTTCGTCTTTACAAATTCAATCCGGAAACAGCCTAAGTTGATGGACTGTCCGTGTTTTACCACTTTTCTCTTGGTAGATTTTAGTAAATTATGCTCTTTTAATTTGTTCTCGATCAGAGCGATGGTCAGCTTGGTTCCATAAACCGGAACATTGATCTGCTGAAGGATATACGGAAGGGCTCCGATATGATCCTCATGGCCATGGGTGATCACAAATCCCTTCACCTTGTCAATGTTCTGTTTTAAATAAGTCACGTCCGGAATGCACAGATCGATTCCCAGCATATCATCGCTTGGGAATGCCAGTCCACAGTCCACAACGATGATGCTGTCGTTGCACTCAATGGCAGTAATATTCATTCCGATCTGTTCCAGTCCGCCCAAAGGAATGATCTTTACTTTTGCGTCAGCATTCTGCTGCTTGTTCTGTTGTTTCAAATTCATACCTCCATCTATCTTTTCTATCTATTTTTATCTTTCTTATTTTTTTCAAGTCCACGTTCAAACGCTGTTTTATTTCTCCAGATCCACGTCCATATCGTCCATTAATTCTGCGAAAATCTTATAGAGATAATCCATCTCTTCATCGTCTTCTACAAATTCATATAAGGCGTCTGCGTCTTCTGCCTTTGACTGGTCTTTTAAGATGTAGCACTCGCCCTCTTCGTCATCCTCTTCCGAATCTGTTACCAGAAGATAATTCGTTCCATTGATTCTGGTCTCTTCCAGCACGTAAAAATCGACACGCTCCCCGTCTTCGGTCTCCAGGGTGATCATTTTTTCTTCATTCATTTTCTGGTCTGCTCCTTTTTCTTCTCTGCCTGACTATCCAGTGCCGTAAAGCTCAGCTTTTCTTACGGTCAGAGAAAGCTGATGCGCATACCTGCCAGACACTTATTTTTTTGTCTCCGGGGAATTCAGGTAAGACTGCAGGATCAGTCCCGCCGCAATCTTGTCGATCACCTTCTTGCGCTCGGAACGCGGCACTCCGCTCTCCTCCAGAATCTCATCTGCCTCCACCGTGGTCAGACGTTCATCCCATAAAATCACAGGCAGACCTGTCCTGCGTTCCAGCATGGCTTTAAACTCCTCGGTCTTTTCTGCACGCTCACCAATGGTATCGTTCATATTCTTAGGATACCCCAAAACAATGGATGTAACCCCATATTCTTTGATCAGCGCTTCGATTCTCTGGCATGTCTGACGCAGCTTGTTTTCTTCCTTCCGTGTGATGGTCTCCACGCCCTGGGCCGTATATCCCAGTTCGTCACATACCGCCACGCCAACAGTTTTTGAACCAAAATCCAGGCCCATTATTCTCATATTCACTTTTCTCCATACCATGTCCTTTTGCAGAAAAAATCTTCTTCTGCGTTTCTTAGCACAACAAGAAAATCGGATACTCTTAAAGTTTTCTCTTAAGGGTATCCGGCATTTTCTTCCACACAAGTCACGGTTTCACTGTCATCATTTTTTTAACTTTGCATCGATGTACACAGACAGAAGTTCTTCCAGGATCTCATCCCGCTCTACTTTCATAATGAGACTTCTGGCATTCTTATGGCTGGTGATGTACGTCGGGTCTCCTGACATAATATAACCCACGATCTGACTGACCGGATTATATCCCTTCTCTGTCAGAGCAGCATAGACCTGCTCTAATACCTCGCTGACATCCAGCTTGTTATCCTGTACTGTGCGAAAAAATTGTGTGTTATGAATATCGCCCATTCATCCTCACGTCCTTTAACTGTTCTTATTTATTCTATACCACTTTTTCTTATTCGTAAAGAAAAAATTTTATAAAGTGGGGATCACCCCAGCAAAAATACCTCGTCATTCAGCATGGAAGCCATTGTTCCAGTGATCATGGCGCCTTTTTTGCCCTCTTCCCACGGGATTGCAGCCTTCACATACTCTCTGGTGTGCCCCACCAGATATTCGGTGCCGTCGATGACGATTTTCTCTTCCATCAGCACCTCTTTTTCCTCTCCTAAGAAGGATTTCCGGTACTCCAGGGACATTTCCTGATCCAGCTTCAGAAGCACATCACTGCGCTGGCCTTTCTGATTCTCAGTAAGCTGTCCCGGCATATCCGCCGCGCGGGTTCCGGCTCTTCTGGAATATTTAAATACATGCATCTCATAAAAATGGATCCGTTTTAAGAATTCTACCGTCTGGGCAAATTCCTCTTCTGTTTCCTGCGGAAATCCTACGATCACATCCGTAGTGATCGCCGGGCGGTCGAAATACTTTCTCAGGATCTGGCACCCTTTTTCATATTCCTCCGTGGTGTACCGGCGGTTCATCCGCTTTAAGGTAGCGTCACAGCCACTCTGCAGGGACAGATGGAAATGAGGCAGATGGTCCTCAGACCTGCCAATGTCCTGGTAAACTCCTCGGTCACGATCCTTGGCTCTAAGGAACCAAGGCGCAGCCGCTCCAGTCCCTGGATCTTATCGATCTTAACCATCAGATCCAACAGGGTGATCCCGTCCAGATCCAGCCCATAAGAGCTTAAATGGATTCCAGTCAGCACCACTTCCCGGTAGCCCCTGTCCACCAGACCTTTGATTTCTTCCATGATCTCTTCCGGCTTTCTGCTTCTGACTCTTCCTCTGGTATAAGGAATGATGCAGTAGCTGCAGAACTGGTTACAGCCGTCCTGGATCTTGATAAATGCCCTGGTGTGATCCGCGATCTTGTTGATGTGAAGTGCCTCATACTCTCTGGTTTTCCCAATATCGATCAGAGAATCCTCTTCCACATGTTTTCCTGCGAAGTATTCATCCAACAGCGGTACCAGGTCTTTCTTCCTGTTATTGCCGATGATCACATCGATAGCGGCGTCCTTTTTCAGCTCTTCTCCTGCCGCCTGCACGTAGCAGCCTGCTGCCACCACCACTGCGGCCGGATTCATTTTCTTTGCCCGGTGCAGCATCTGCCTGGACTTGCGGTCCGCGATATTGGTGACAGAACAGGTGTTGATCACATACACATCGGCCTTCTCCTGAAACGGCACGATCTCATAGCCCGCCTCCTCCAGAAGCTGCTGCATCGCCTCCGTTTCGTAGGCATTCACCTTACAGCCCAAATTGTGAAGTGCAGCCTTTCTCATGCTTTGTTTTCTCCTATTCTTTATAAACTCGCTCTTGACTTTTCCCGTCCACCTTTGTACTATTGAAGTAGGGTAAAAATAAATCTGCCCTGTGATTGACTTAACATTTAGGAGGACATAGTAATGAAAACTGTTCGTATTTCTTTAAACTCTATTGATAAAGTAAAATCTTTTGTAAACGATCTGACCAAGTTCGATGTTGATTTCGACTTAGTATCCGGCAGATATGTCATCGACGCAAAATCTATCATGGGTATCTTCAGCTTAGACTTATCCAAGCCGATCGACTTAAATATCCATGCAGAAGCTGAGTCTTCCATCAACGAGATTTTAACCGTTCTGGCTCCATATATCATCCACTAATCGATCTCATATGCTTTTTTGAAAGGAATCCTGTTTCCAGGATTCCTTTTTTATTTCTCAGCATTTTATTGCTTACCAGCATTTGATCACTTCTACGGTCTCCAGCGCAGTCTTCACCAGCTCATCGATCTTCTCTGCCAGGTTTTCCTCTGATTTATGGATCACCTTAATATTCGGCTTGGTTACTGGATGTTTTGCCACGAAAATCGTACAGCAATCCTCATAAGGCTGAATGGAAGTCTCATAGGTTCCGATCTTCTCAGAAATATCCACGATCTCCTGCTTATCAAATCCAATTACCGGACGGAATACCGGCATGGTGCAGACTTCATTGGTTGCCGCTAAGGACTGGACCGTCTGGGAAGCAACTTGTCCGATACTCTCACCAGTGATCAGTGCCAGGCTTCCAGTCTCTTTGGCAATGCTTTCTGCGATCTTCATCATGTAACGGCGCATGATAATGGTCAGTTCCTCATGTGGACACTGTTCATAGATGTAAAGCTGGATATCAGTGAAATTCACCACATGCAGGTTGATCGGACCGGAATATCTGGAAACCAGTTTCGCAAGATCCACAACCTTCTGTTTTGCTCTCTCGCTGGTGTATGGCGGCGCATGGAAATAAACCGCATCGATCATCACGCCACGTTTTGCGATCATGTAACCAGCCACCGGGCTGTCGATACCGCCAGACAGCAGAAGCATGGCTTTTCCGTTCGTTCCCACTGGCATACCGCCTGGTCCTGGAATCATCACGGAATAAATATTCACTAACTTACGGACCTCTACCTTTAAGAGAACATCCGGATGATGAACATCTACTTTTGTCTCCGGGAAAGTATCCAGGATCACTTCACCTAAATCACGGTTCATCTGCTCAGAAGAAACCGGATATTTCTTATCCACACGTTTTGCGTCCACCTTGAAGGTGAAATTTTTGTCCTCGTAAACCTGGTCTACATAGGAAGCAACTTCCTTCTTGATCTCCTCAAAGTCCGTTTTCTCAATCTGGAACATCGGGCAGATCCATGCAATACCAAATACCCGTTTTAAAGCAGCGATCACCTCATCGTAATCGTACTCCCCCTGGGCATCCATATAGATTCGTCCGGATTCCTTGGAAATGATGAATTTTCCTTCCACCGGTCTTAAGGCGTGCTTGATCTGCTTGATCAGTGCGTCCTCAAACAGAAAACGGTTCTTTCCCTTTGTACCGATTTCTGCGTATTTGATCAAAAATGACTGATATAACATAAATTTTATCCTCTCCTGTATCTCCGAAGCACTGGAAGAAGCTCTTTCAGCACCTCAATAGCATAATCGATTTCTTCTTTTTTATTAAACATTCCAAAGCTGAAGCGCAGAGTAGAATCTAATAATTCCTGTTTCACGCCGATCCCTTTCAAAGTGCCGCTGACTCCCGGATGGTTGGAAGAACAGGCAGAACCGGAGGAAACGTAGATACCACGGTCCTCTAAAGCATGAAGAAGCACCTCGCTGCGGATGCCCTCAAAGCTGACGCTGACGATCTGCGGCGCACTCTCTCTGCCCGGCTGGCTGTTGATCACCACGCCGTCAATCTCTGCGACCTGTTTCATCATATGCTCCTTCAGTTCATACAGATGATCCATCTTCTCCTGATGATTCCGGTACATCTCTGCCGCCGCTACGCCAAGACCTGCCACACCCGGTACATTTTCCGTACCGGAGCGCATACCCTTCTGCTGGCCGCCTCCATAGATCAATGGTCTGATCTTCACTTTTTCATCGATATACAAGAAACCAACGCCCTTTGGTCCGTGGATCTTGTGTCCACTGACGCTTAATAAGTCGATGCCTTCCTTTTTCGGGCGGATCTCATACTTTCCATAAGCCTGAATGGCGTCCACATGAAAAATCGTGGATGGATTTTTCGCCTTAATCACCCTGGAAATCTCCGCAACCGGCTCCACAGACCCCACTTCGTTGTTCACATACATCACAGACACCAGGATCGTATCCGGGCGTACCGCCTCCCGCAGCTGGTCCAGATCAATATGACCGTTGTGATCCACCGGCAGATAGGTGATCTCAAAGCCCTGTTCCTGCAAAAATCCCAGGGTATTGTAGATGGACGCATGCTCCACATTCGTGCTGATGATGTGCATTCCGGCTCTTTTATTCGCCATGGCTGTACCAATGAGAGCCATGTTGTTGGACTCTGAACCGCCGGAGGTAAATAAAATCTCCTTATCCGCTACCTTCAGAGTCTTTGCGATGATGCTTCTGGCATCCCGGATATAGTTCTCCGCTTCCATTCCCCTGATGTGCTTGGCCGCCGGATTGGCGTAATCCACCGTCATGGTTCTGGTCACAATATCCATAACGCTGTCAAGCACTCTGGTGGTCGCGGAATTATCAAAATACGCTTCCATTTCTTTTATTCCTCCACAAAACTGATGTCGGGGTCAAACGCTTTTGCCCCTGGCATCACAAAAGTCCATTTCTGGGCAGGTGCACAGACCTACTTCGCAGTTTCCATCTGATACATTAAAATCGACAGCATGGTCAGGCCTGCTGTTTCGGTTCTCAAGATCCGTTTTCCTAATGAAACCGGGTAAAAGCCAGCCGCTCTGGCCTCTTCTACTTCTGTCTCCTCAAATCCGCCTTCCGGTCCGATAAACACGGCGATGTCCATACCCGGTCTTACTGCCTCCACCTGCTCTTTGGTGGCTGCCATGCCTCTGGCATTCTCATAGGGAAGCAGCTTTAAGTCAAAATCAGCTGCATAAGCCAGCGCCTCTTTTACCGACATCACTCCGGTCACTTCCGGGATCACGATCCGTTTGGACTGCTTGGCTGCGCTCTCCGCGATGGTATTCCAGCGGCGGATCTTGGTTTCTTCCTTCCTGGCATCTAATTTCACCACAGAACGCTTCATGGCTACTGGAATCACCTGGTAAACACCAAGTTCCACGGCCTTCTGGACGATCAATTCCATCTTTTCCTGTTTGGGAAGTCCCTGGAACAGATAGATCTTTCCCGGAAGTTCGGTTCCCTCCTCGTCCACTGACAGGATTCTTGCAGTTACAGCATCGCTGTCTAAGGTTTCCACCTGACAGCGGTAATCCTTGTCCACGCCATTGCTGATAAGGATCTCTTCACCTGGCTTCATGCGCAGGACATTTTTCATATGGTTCACATCCGGTCCGGTGATGGTGATGGTCTCCGGCCCGATCTGATCCTGTGTCACAAAAAAATGATACACGGATATTTCTCCTTATTTTCTGCGGGCTGTGATGGATACCCACTCGCCCTGATAAGTAGTCTCGATGATCTCTAACTCCGGATTAGACGCAAGCGCCTCTTTCACTGCCTGCTCCTTGGTATTGATAATACCGGAAGTAATGAATACTGCGCCTGGTTTTAAATGTTTTGCGATCTCACCCTGCAGCATAATAATAACCGGAGCCAGGATATTGGCAACCGCAATGTCATAACAGCCAATGCCTGCCTGCTGCTGTACTGCCTCATCATCAATGATATTGCCCTGGATCACTGTAAATTTCTCGGTAGAAATGTCATTGGACTCCAGGTTTTCCCCTACTGCCACGATGGCATTCTCATCCAGATCTGTTCCAAATACCTCACCGGCGCCTAATTTCAGCGCGGTAATTCCTAAAATACCGCTTCCAGTTCCCACATCCAGCACTTTTGCGCCTGGAGTCATGTATTTGCGGAGCTGACGGATGCAAAGCTGGGTGGTCTCATGCTGACCAGTACCAAAAGCAGTACCCGGATCGATCTGGATCAACAGTTTGTCCTTATCTGCCTCCGGAATCTCCTCCCAGGTTGGCTTGATCAGGATATCATCTACAGTAAATGGCTTAAAATACTGTTTCCAGTTGTTGATCCAGTCCTTGTCCTCGGTCTCAGAAGTGGTGATCGTGCGCTCACCCACATCCACAAAATTGCTTAATTCATCCAGTCCGTCCTGGATCTCTTTCATGATCCGGTCGATCTCGGATAAGTCCTCTAAGTAAAAGCTGACCTTTGCCACGCCCTCGTCCGGTGGAAGCTCTGGAAGAATGTCGATGAACATTCCTTTGGTCTCCTCCTCGGTCAACGGCACATTGTCCTCGATCTCGATTCCCTCGATACCGATCTCATCCAGCATACTGCTGATCAGATCTACCGCCGCTGTCGTTGTGGTCAGTGTAAATTTCTGCCATTTCATAAGTTTTCCTCCATTTCACCTTGTACTATTTAATTTCCAGATAATACTTTGATAAATAATACTACCAGCACACATAACACCACTGGCCGCACGATCTTCCGCCCATTGCTTACTACCATACCAGATCCAATGTAATGCCCTGCAATGCAGAACACCGCTGCCGCCAGTCCCAGTGGATAGTATACGGTCCCATGGATAATAAAGGTGATCAGAGCCGCCACATTGGACGAAAGGTTGATCACTTTGGTCAGACCAGATGCCTCTGTTACTGGAAGTTTTGCCAGTCCGGTCAAAATCAGCAGCAGAAACGTTCCGGTTCCTGGTCCGTAAAGACCATCATAAATTCCGATCACAAATCCGGCCCCCATGGAGATCAGAAGCTGAACTTCTTTTTTCAGGATTCCTGTCTGTCTGCTCTCACCAAAATCTTTATTCTTCAATACATAAAATGCTACCACCGGAAGCACAACGATCATCATATGACGGATCACAGACTCACTGATCAGCAATGACAGATTGGCTCCGATCAGCGAACCGCACAGAGCCGCCACAGAAGAACACACCGCCATTTTGACGGGCACAAACCCCTGTTTAAAATAGCGCGCCGTGGAGACCGATGTACCCAAAGTGGAACTGAGCTTATTGGTTCCAATCGCCACATGAGCCGGAAGACCAGCAAAAAAGAACGCCGGAAGGGAGATCAGCCCTCCGCCGCCTGCAATGGAATCCACAAATCCTGCTAAAAATACCAACGGACAGACAATCAGATATAAAAGCATACTGCTACCTCATTTTCTTATAATACCAGCTGCCATATGCTGTTTCACCATCTGCTGCCGATACTACACACATATTATCAACCATAACTGTTCAGCAGGTCAGCACAAGAAGTATGCAGACCTGCTAAGCAGTTATAGCCACATGTATCATAGCATAGTTTTTCCATTTCGACAATTCTTCTATTAGATTCTGTTAAAAAATGTATTCTGCTGGTTACTGTACACGGGTAGGCATTTTCTGAACTGAAAATGCCGTATGATACAGTGGTGGTAACAGATTTTGCCGATTTGGAATGCGAAGCATCGGCAAAATCCGTTGCTGTTTGCGCAACGCGTGAACAGCAACTTCTGCTGGATTTTGTAAAAAATGGTTTTTGATTTTTTCTGCAATAAAACCCATTCCCCGTGCATTAATGAAGTGAATGGATAAAAAACCTGAACTTCCCGGTTCCGTACCACTTAGAAACTAACTTTGAAAACCGGATTGCATTACAGAGGTAACCCCTCAATCACCTTACGAAAGAGAAAGCATCAACCTGCAAAAGAACCGGAACCGGGAAATCCAGGGACATCAGCTGGCGCATCGGCCCGCTGATTTCCTGATCGATCACTATGATTTCAGATAGACTGCCGCCTCATATGGCTGCAGCGTTCTGTTTTCCAATGGTGCTTCTGACATATTTCCTATCAGATATTTCGCTGCACCATCCCACTCCTCTGGCTTTTCAAACTCTGCCTCATGATCGGAGAAATTCAATACCACATACATAGTCCGGGCTTTCTGTCCTTCTTCTTCCAGAACTCTTTCATATAAAAACAGCTGCTCGTTATCATGCTGATATTCCTTGTACACACCATACACTGCTACTGGATTTTCTTTTCTCATACGGATCAGCTTCTGCATATAATGGAAGACAGACTCTGGATCTGCTAAGGCTTCCTTGACGTTGATCTCCTTATAATTAGGATTGATCTTCAGCCATGGCTTTCCGGTGCTAAATCCGGCATTATCGGAATCATCCCACTGCATCGGGGTTCTGGCGTTGTCACGGGCACGGAACCGCATAGCTTTTAAGAGCGCTTCCGGATCCTCATGACCCTCAACCACCCGTTCTTTCCAGCAATTATGGATTTCAACATCATCAAAATCCTCAATGCCATCAAATACGCTGTTGGTCATGCCGATTTCCTCACCCTGATAAATATATGGGGTTCCCTGAAGTGTCATCAGCATGGTGTAAAGCATTTTCTGGCTTTCCTTGCGGTATCTGCCATCATTCCCCCAACGGGAAACGGTTCTTGGCTGGTCATGATTGGTCCAATACAGACTGTTCCACGCTTTCCCCTCCAGACGGATCTGCCAGTCGGAAAATACCTTTTTCAGTTCCGGAAGCGGAACCGCACGGCGTCCCCATTTGTCATCTGGATCATGATCCAGCGCATCCTGGTCAAACTGAAATACCATATTCAGCTCCCGTCGTTTTTTTCCTGCATATTTAATCGCCTCATCAATGGTCACGCCTGACATTTCTCCCACAGTCATAATATCATAATGAGACAGGACTTCCCGGTTCATTTCCCTCAGAAATTCATGGATTCTCGGACCATTCTGATAATATTCATGGCCGATCAGACCCGTGGTCCCTTTTCCATCAGGTAAACCGGGAGTCTTGGAATACAGGCTAGCCACATCCATGCGGAAACCATCGCAGCCGATTCCAAGCCAGAATTTCATCATATCATAAACTTCCCTGCGGACCGTCTCATTTTCCCAGTTTAAATCCGGCTGTTTTTTGCTGAACAGGTGCAGATAGTATTGACCGGTTTTCTCATCGTACTGCCAGGCTGGTCCAGAGAAATAAGATGTCCAGTTGTTCGGCTCTTTTCCGTCCTTCGGATCACGCCAGATATAGTAATCACGGTACGGATTATCCTTCGATGACCGTGACTCTACAAACCACTGATGTTCATCAGAGGTATGGTTCACCACCAGATCCATCAGCAGCTTCATGCCACGGCTATGGATGCCTTCCAGCATTTCCCGGAAGTCTTCCATGGTTCCAAACTCGTCCATGATCGCCCGGTAATCGGAAATATCATAGCCATTGTCATCATTTGGCGACTTGTAGCAGGGAGACATCCAGATCACATCGACTCCAAGCTCCTTCAGATAATCCAGTTTCTCAATCACACCACGCAGATCACCAATGCCATCGCCATTGGAATCCTTAAAGCTTCTTGGATAGATCTGATAAACCACCGCTTCCTTCCACCAGGTATGTTCCTCCATTTTTTCATCCTCCATCTTTTCATCCTCCATTTTATCATGATCCCGTTCCGGGTCAGTTACGCTCACCTTTTATTTTCCGGAAATAGCGTCAATGACCATTTCCAGTTCCTGACAGTATTTTTTCGCATCCTCGTATTTTCCTGCCTGAAGAGCAAATGCTACACGATTCTCCGCCTCTTTTTTCTTCTGCTCCAGCTCCAGATAATCCTTATCAAAATGATCGGCATAGATCATCTTGCGGAATTTACGGATGCTGACCTTACGGAGCTTGTGGTCTTCCACCCACAGCACATAATCCATACAATTTGCCACTGTATAAAAATCATGGGACACCATCAGAACGGTTCCCTGATACCGGGCCAGAGCCTGCTCGAACGCCATCTGGGAATAAGTATCCAGATGGCTGGTTGGCTCATCCAGCAACAGCAGATCTGCATGCATTCTGGCGATCCTGGCAATCTGCAGCAGATTTTTCTCACCGCCGGACAGATTCTCCACCCGGTTGTAAGCCATCTCCTCCTCAAAACCATAGGTTTTCAGATAAGCGATCACATCCGCGTCTTTCTCAAATCCGGCATCCTCGAAATTCTGAAGAACCGTTGCCCTCTCGTCAAATACCTCTCCGTGATTCTGGGACAGGTACGCCTTCTTTACTTCCGAAGACAGGCGAATGGCCGGATTCTCATTTTTGTAAATATCTCTTAAAATCGTAGTCTTTCCAGTTCCATTCGGTCCTACAATGGCTGCTTTTTCACCTTTCTTGAGAACAAATGATACCGCCTCCATAATCTTTCTGTCAAAAGAGACGTTATAGTTTTCCACTTCTAACAGATTTTCTTCCTCTTTTTCCACAAAGCTTCCTTCTGACAGGTGAATATCCGGCTGTTTGATCTCCACAAACGGGGATCTGGTCTTTCTGGCTTCCAATCGCTCCAGCAGGGACACTCTGGCTTTTAAGGTTCTTCCTCTGGAAGCATTCACAAATTTCGTGGCTTCATTTCTCAATCGTTCCACCACTTTCCGGTTCCGCTCGATCTCCTCCATATCTGCTGCCGCCAGTTCCTGCTGTTCGATCTTCATCTGGAGCAGCGCCAGGTTATAATCTGCGTAAGTGCCGTCAAACTCCTGGATCTCTGCATTTTCCAGATGAAGGATCTTGTTAAAGCAATGATTTAGAAGATAACGGTTGTGCGTGATCACCAGAAGGGTTCCCCTGTGACCATTGATCAGGTCTTTTAAAGCATTTAAATGCTCAAATCCAGAAATACATCCGGTTCATCCATGATGATGAATTTCGGACTGATCATCATTTCCCGGATCACCTGTACCAGTTTGAACTCGCCGCCGCTTAAATGGGTCAGCAGCTTGTCCTCGTAATCCTTTAAACCTGCCACTTTTAACTGCTTGTGGATGTTGCTCTCATAAAAATCACCGTCAATGGCCTGGAACTCATCCATCACCGTCTGGTACTTCTCCATAAGCGGCTCCAGATCTTCTGCCGTGGCCATGGCGTCGCAGATTTCATTGATCTGGTTCTGTAACTGTACGAAGGTCTCACTTAGATAAGTAAAGACCGTCTCCTCTTTCTCCTCATCCAGGGAATAAAACTGACTCACATAGCCGATCCGTCCCGGCACATCCATGGTCAGTTTTCCCTCGTAGAGATGGTCATCCGGGTGAAGGATCATATCCACCATGGTACTTTTTCCGGTTCCATTGGTTCCGATAAAGGCACAGTGAACATTGTCTTCTATGGTAAATGATACTTTATTGTAAAGTTCCTTTTGTGGAAAGGAATAGGAAAGTTTTTCTGCTTTGATCATATTCTTCTCTCTATCTGTTTATTTTTGCCTGTCGGCTCATATCGGTTCCGTTGCTGCCGTCTCACAAGCGCATGGGGCTTAGAATGGTTTTTACGTTGCTGTTCACGCGTTGCGCAAACGTTTTTACTTCCTCATGACTGCGTCGATGGCATCGATCACTGCACCGCGGAAGCCTTTTCGTTCCAGTTCCGCCACACCTTTGATCGTAATCCCTCCCGGAGAGCAGACTGCGTCCTTCATTGCTCCTGGATGTGTCTTTGTCTCTACCTGCATTTTGCCGGTACCTGCTAACATCTGACTTGCAAGAGCATAGGAAAGTTCTCTCGGAAGACCATATAAGACCGCAGCATCTGCCAATGCTTCGATGAACATGGCTCCATACGCCGGGCCACATCCGCCGATCACACCAGCAATCCCAAACTGTCTGGTATCCACCAGCTGAACCAGGGAAATATTGGAAAATACATTCTGGAATGTCTCAAACTGCTCTGCTGTCAGAGAATGTCTGTTCTCACAGACAAATACTCCCTCTCCCACAGAAACCGGCGTATTGGGCTGAGTGCTTAAGTGATGATATCCGGTTCCCAGGATCTCCTCATACTGCTCAAATAACAATCCCGCTGCCACGGAAACAATGGCTTTCTCTTTTAACACATCACGAACCGGCTCCAGCACTTCTTTCACCAGATACGGCTTCACAGCCACGATCACCAGATCTGTCTGCTCCGCCACTTCTCTTGCATCATGGCATGGATGTATTCCAAAACTGCCTGTGGTCCGCTCTAATTTCTCCCAGTTCTTCGCACAGGCATAGATCTGATCTGCCGGAAGCACTTCTTTTAATAATAATCCTTTTACCATGGCCTGCGCCATGTTGCCAAAACCGATAAAACCAAGCTTGATATTCTGCATATGTTCCTCCTTAAGTCTGCCTGTAACGATTCAGTCCCTTTTATTGTTCCTTTTATTTTTTCTCTTGTTTTGTAGTTCTGATTTTATCATACTTTTATCCACAAAAAAAGGCTGTCATCTCATTTTCATGGGACAACAGCCAAATTTATTGTTACTGTTCATGCGCTGCACAGCAGCCCTCTTAAGCTATGCAGCTTATTTACTGAAAAATCCTTTTTTCTTATGTCCTTCGTCTTCTTTGGTGATCTTTCCGGTCATCAGCTCATCGAATCTTCTCAAAGCCTGTCTCTGTTCCTCATTCATGCGTTCTGGTACCTGAACGACTAAGGTTACATAGTGATCGCCGCGGACTGCTTTATTTCTTAAGGACGGAACACCTTTGCCTTTCAGACGCACCTTGGTATCTGTCTGGGTTCCGGCTTTGACTTCGTACTCTACCTGGCCGTCTACGGTCTTGATGATGATCGGACCGCCGAGCGCTGCCTTGGCAAAAGAAATCGGTACGGTAGAATAGATATTCATATCCTTACGGACAAATACCGGATGTTTGGAAACAACTGCCTCGACTAACAGATCGCCTCTCTCGCCGCCGTTGGTACCCGGCTCGCCTGCACCGGACATACGGATGCACTGACCGTCATCAATACCTGCCGGGATCGTAACCTTCAGTTTCTTGCGGCGTGTAATATAACCGGTTCCACGGCAATCCGGACATTTTTCCTTGATGATCTGGCCAGTACCGCCACAATCTGGACAGGTCTGGACGTTCTGCATGGTGCCGAACATGGTCTGCTGGGTGTACATGATCTTACCTTTACCATTACACTTGGAGCAGGTCTCCTTGGAGGTTCCGGCTTTCGCACCTGTACCATGGCAGGAAGCGCACTCTTCTTTGAAGTTGATCTCGATCTCTTTCTCACAGCCAAAGATCGCCTCCTCAAAGCTTAAACGAACGCTGGTCTGGACGTTTGCTCCACGCATTGGTCCATTGTAACGGGAACCGCCTCTGGAGCTTCTGCCGCCAAAGAAGTCGCCAAAAATATCGCCAAAGATGTCACCCATATCAGCGCCATCAAAGCCACCGAAGCCGCCATATCCTGCTCCGCCGCCTGCGCCGCCGTCAAAGGCCGCATGACCGAACTGGTCATACTGTTTTCTCTTCTCCGGATCACTTAAAATACTGTATGCCTCAGAAGCCTCCTTGAATTTCTTCTCAGCTTCTGCGTCTCCCGGATTGGCATCCGGATGATATTTTTTCGCCAAAGTTCTGTAAGCCTTCTTGATGGTCGCATCGTCTGCTGTCTTCGGCACGCCCAGAACCTCGTAATAATCTCTCTTACTCTCTGCCATGTTGGTTTACCTTTCCCTATCCCATACGC
Organism: Lachnospiraceae bacterium AM48-27BH; assembly: GCA_003478355.1. Taxonomy (GTDB): domain Bacteria; phylum Bacillota; class Clostridia; order Lachnospirales; family Lachnospiraceae; genus UBA3402. The sequence continues at coordinate 68,896 of QUFC01000011.1, read as the reverse complement.
CACAAGGGGCTGCGGCGGGATTCCTCCCGCAACAGTCCCCCCTGTAAGCGTTTCTTATCGAATTTTATACCTCTTTGAAGTCTCCGTCAATGACATCGTCATCAGCCTGGGAAGCACCGCCATTAGCCTGGCCACCCATATTCTGACCTGCACCGGCGTTAGCACCCTGGGCTGCCTCGTAAACCTTAGCAAATAATGCCTGTGCACTTGCCATCAGTTTCTCTTTACCAGCCTTGATGTCCTCAACCTGGGCATCGGTCATCTGATCGACCGGAGCACGGTTGATCGCTTCTTTCAGAGCATTTAAGTCAGCCTCTACAGCAGATTTATCATTCGCATCGATCTTATCGCCAACCTCTTCCAGGGCTTTCTCAGTCTGGAATACCATGGAATCAGCTTCGTTTCTGGTATCGATTGCTTCTTTCTTCTTCTTATCCTGAGCCTCATACTCAGCAGCTTCCTTCACAGCCTTATCGATATCAGCATCGGACATGTTAGAACCGGATGTGATGGTGATATGCTGTTCTTTTCCAGTACCAAGATCCTTAGCGGATACATTTACAATACCGTTGGCATCAATATCAAAGGTAACCTCGATCTGTGGAACACCTCTTCTTGCTGGTGGGATACCATCCAGACGGAACTGTCCAAGGGACTTATTATCTCTGGCAAACTGTCTCTCACCCTGTACTACATGGATATCAACAGCAGTCTGGTTATCTGCAGCGGTAGAGAAGATCTGGCTCTTCTTGGTCGGGATGGTTGTATTTCTCTCGATCAGTCTGGTTGCAACACCACCCATGGTCTCGATAGACAGGGACAGTGGAGTAACATCCAGTAACAGAATATCGCCTGCACCGGCATCGCCAGCTAATTTACCACCCTGGATCGCTGCACCGATCGCAACACACTCATCTGGGTTTAAGCTCTTGGATGGCTCATGTCCAGTGATCTGTTTTACCTTCTCCTGAGCAGCTAACATACGTGTAGAGCCACCTACTAACAGAACTTTACCAAGTTCGGAAGCGGTAATACCGGCATCCTTTAATGCGTTCTGTACCGGGATCGCAGTTTTCTCGATCAGGTCATGTGTTAACTCGTCAAATTTTGCACGGGTCAGATTCATATCCAGATGTTTTGGACCATCCTGGGTTGCAGTGATGAATGGCAGGTTGATGTTGGTTGTGGTCGCTGTAGACAGCTCTTTCTTTGCTTTCTCAGCAGCCTCTTTTAATCTCTGCAGAGCCATCTTATCACCAGATAAGTCTACACCCTCTGCTTTCTTGAACTCATCGATCAGCCACTGGGTGATACGGTTATCAAAATCATCACCACCTAAGTGGGTATCGCCGTTGGTGGACAGAACCTCGATAACGCCATCACCGATCTCGATGATAGAAACATCGAATGTACCACCACCTAAATCGTATACCATGATCTTCTGCTCTTTTTCATTGTCCAGGCCATATGCCAAAGCTGCGGCGGTAGGCTCGTTGATGATACGTTTTACATCAAGACCAGCGATCTTACCAGCATCCTTGGTTGCCTGACGCTGAGCATCGTTGAAGTATGCAGGTACTGTGATAACAGCCTCACTGACTGTCTCACCTAAGTAGCTCTCTGCATCTGCTTTCAGCTTCTGCAGGATCATTGCGGAAATCTCCTGAGGAGTATACTTCTTTCCATCAATGTCTACTTTATAATCAGTACCCATATGTCTTTTAATAGAAGAAATGGTTCTGTCGGCGTTGGTAACTGCCTGACGTTTTGCAGGCTCACCCACTAATCTTTCTCCTGTTTTTGTAAATGCAACAACGGAAGGAGTTGTACGGATACCTTCTGCGTTGGCAATAACGGTTGGTTTACCGCCTTCCATAACGGCTACACAGCTGTTGGTTGTACCTAAGTCAATACCAATAATCTTACTCATAGTTTTTTCCTCCTGTTTATATTCAAACAAATGTTCTAAATTCCTAATTTGCCACCTGCACCATGCTGTGTCTTACGACGCTGTCACGGTACATATAGCCCTTCTGAAGTTCCTGGGAAATAATATTCTCTCCGAACTTCTCATCTTCAATATGCATTACTGCATTGTGGAAATTCGGATCAAATGGCTGACCCAATGCTTCGATTGGTTTTACGCCCGCATCTTCCAGATTCTTCAAAAGCTGCTTATATATCATCTCCATACCATTGGCAAAGGCGCTGCCTTTTGCATCCTCCGGTATAGAAGCTAAGCCTCGTTCAAAATTATCAATGACCGGTAAGATCCGTTCAATGATATCCTTTGCTCCGATCTCAAACATCGCTGATTTTTCTTTTTCTGTCCGCTTGCGGAAGTTATCGAACTCAGCCATGGTTCTGCGGAGCCGGTCAGTCAGATCCTCGATCTGTGCGTCTTTTGGATCTTTCTTATCCTTTTTGGCTTCTTTCCTTTCTTTTTCGGTCTCAGGAGTTTTCTCCGGAGCCTCTTCTATGATCTCTTCCTGTACAGTCTCGGCCTTGGTCTCCTCGGTTTTGGTTTCTTTGGCTTCTTCCGTTACATCTTTTTTCTTTTCTTCACTCACTGCTTCTACCTCTCTTCATTCTTAAACGTGGCGTCCAGCTGAGTCATCAGAGTTCTTAAGGTCTTTAATACCTTCTCATAGTCCATACGTTTCGGACCAATGATTCCGATGGTTCCACGGACTCCCTCGCCAAGCTCATAAGTCGCAGTTACTACACTGCAGTCCTTCATGGCCTGTACCGGAGATTCCTCACCGATGTATACCTGGATTCCATTCTCACTGGAATTGGGATCTTCATTGACTCCATTGACCAGCTCCTGAAGCGTCTCGGTATGTTCTAAGGTGCTTAACAGCTGACTGGCTTTCTGGTTATCACTCAGCTCCGGATATTTAAAAATATTCGTCGCTCCGCTGGTATAGATCTGTAAGTCATCATCATCTGCCCGGATGGCGGCTGCCACTTCATTGAGTACCAGATCTACGACCTGTCCGTGGCTTCCAGCCTGCTCCTTCATCTTGCGGATGATTTCTAAATTGATCTCTTCAATCGTAAGACCATTCAGATTGCTGTTTAACAGGATGTTCAGATTCAGGATCTGTTCATCCGTCAGCTCTTCCTGGACATCTACCATGGTGTTCTTGATCAGGTTGCCCTCAACGACGATCACCAGCAGCAGTTTATAGGCGTCCACTCTGGATAACTGAATGAACTTCAACTTGTTGTGATGGTACTGCGGGCCACTGATCAGCGCCGCATAGTTGGTATCCTTCGCCAGAATCTTGGCCAGCTTCTTTAATACCGATTCCAGTCTGTCTACCCTCTGGATCATCAGCTCCTGCATATCCGCTACTTCATTGTCCTTCTCCTGCATGATCTGGTCTACATAGAACCGGTACCCCTTGTCGGAAGGGATTCTTCCTGCCGAGGTATGCGGCTGAATGATGTAGCCCATCTCCTCCAGATCAGACATCTCATTACGGATCGTCGCGGAACTCCACTTGGTATCCAGATACTTGGAAATCGTTCTGGAGCCGACAGGTTCGCCTGTATCCATATAGTTCTTGATGATTGCTTTTAATATCTTAACCTTACGCTCATCCAGCTCCATATCCGCTGCTTCCTTTCTGGTGTTGTTAGCACTCTTTTTGTATGAGTGCTAATCTTTATGTTCATAATATAGTTCATTCAAATTTATTTGTCAATAGATTTTTAAAGTTTTTTGTGAAAATATTGTGAAAAGTTTGGCGTGCAGAAAGGGACATGCGAAGCAGACGTGGGAGCTTGCTCACTAAGGCTGCTTTGTATGTTCCTTTCTATAGGGCGGACGCCCGACATGAAATAGGTTGGTCCGAAGGGCCAGCCTATGAATGAGCACGTCAAATGCGCTATATCAGACAGGTCGCTATATCGGCTTGACTTTTAACAAATCTGTAATATAATTGTAACTGATACATAACAACGCATCAATATTTACAATATTTATGAGGTATTTTATGCATCCATCAAAAAAATTACTTACAATCGCATCTGCAGCAGTTCTTGGAATGGCATTGTCCCTTCCAGCATATGCGCAGACCAATTCCGAATCTCTTGGACCAGCCTTTGCAAATCTTGAACAGAAGGCTGATACCCAGGAATCTGACTCTGTACTTTCCAAAACTACCTATACAAAAGGAAAATCCCTTGGAATCTTCACCACCAGCGGTTATTGTGCCTGCAGCTCCTGTTCCGGGACCAATACCCTGACTTATAGCGGCACTGTTCCCCAGGCTGATCATACTATTTCCGCTGATCTTACAGTGCTTCCGCTTGGAACGAAGGTATTCATTGGAGATATCGTTTATACCGTTGAAGATATGGGAAGCGGTGTTGACGGTAACCTGATCGATATTTTCTACGCCACCCATGAAGACGCATGGAACCACGGTCTTCAAGAACAGGAAGTATTCCTGGCAGAATAACATAGACAAACCACCTGCAAAAGAGAAGGATTATCAGCCAAAGTACCGGCTGATCACCTTCTCTTTTTTGATGAAAAGATATTCCGGCAAAATACACCCTTGAACCGCCCATGTAACACCGCACACCCTAAGACTTGACAAATCTGGAAAAATGTGTAAAATATGGACTTATGGTTCTTATATGTTACAATTGTGTTACATTTATTTATTATTCATTACTTATTGTTGCGTTTTTATGAGTAATCATTTTGAAAGCCGTGACCAGATCATACTGCTGCTGGCTTTCACTCATCGTATATCACCGCTGGTGATCGTTAGAAAGGAAGTTTTGTCTATGAATTTAAAACGAATTTTTATCCTGTTTATAAGTCTTTGCTTCACCATGATCTTCTGGTGCGGTTCTGCATCTGCTGCCTCTTATGAGGGCAAAGTTGACGGCGGTTCCGGCAGCACGATCAATGGATGGGCGTGGGATGCGTCTGCCCCAGATTCCCCTGTGGATGTAACGTTATCAGTCATAAAGGTTCCTGATCAATCTGTGGCATTCACCAACACGTTCACCGCAGATCAGTATCGTCAGGACTTAGAGAACTGCGGCAAGGGCAATGGAAAACACAGCTTTGCCATCACCGTTGACTGGTCTTCCCTGGAAGATACAGAATACAAGATCCAGGTCACTGCCGGTGGAACACCGCTGTCTGGCTCCCTTTACTATCTGTCAGGGACTTACAGTCAGACGCCTTCCTCCATTTCCAGCCTCACATCCAATGGACAGGCCACCTATCTGGGTTCTTTTAAAACCACTGCTTACTGTCCATGTCGTGCCTGCTCAGAAGGCTGGGGGCGCCACACCGCTACCGGTACCATTGCCTCTTCCAATCATACGGTTGCTGTAGATCCACGTGTGATCCCTTATGGCAGTAAGCTTCTGATCAATGGAGTGGTCTACACTGCTGAAGATAAAGGCGGCGCTGTCCGCGGCAACCACATCGATATCTTCTTTGATACCCATGGCGAGACCAGGATGTATGGCACCCAGAGCGCAGATGTGTATTTACTTTCCTGACCATCTCCTCTCTTAATAAATCTCTTCCCCTAATAATCCTCATCCCAGCACTAATTTCTGCTCAACAAAAAGGTCGGCACATATCATCGTTGTGCCGACCTTTTTCTTTCTCTTTATATCCAGTTAAAATCCCAGAAGACTTCCCGCCAGATGGACCACGAATGCCGCAATCCACGCGATCACACACTGACCGACCACTACCAGGATTGCCCATTTGCCTCCTAATTCCCTCTTTACTGCGGAAACTGCTGCAACGCATGGTGTATACAGTAAACAAAATACCAACAAACTGGCTGCTGCCAGAGGTGTCATAACCGCTAACAGACCCTCTGTGGAACCAAACAATACCGACAGAGTCGATACCACACTCTCCTTTGCCATAAATCCTGTGATCAGTGCAGTAGAAATCTTCCAGTCTCCAAAACCAAGCGGTTTAAAAATCGGTGCGATCCAGCTGGCCGCTGCTGCCAGGATACTATCCTTTGAATCTGTCACCACATTCAGTCTCAGATCAAAGGTCTGGAAAAACCAGATCACCATAGTGGCCACGAAGATCACGGTAAATGCTCTCTGCAGGAAATCTTTTGCCTTTTCCCACAGAAGCTGCCCTACATTTTTTGCACCCGGAAGCCGGTAATTCGGAAGTTCCATAACAAACGGCACTGCTTCGCCTTTAAACACGAACTGCTTCATCAGCATTGCCATCAGCACTGCCATCAGAATTCCGGTGAAATACAGAATCACCATCACCGCCGCGCTGCATTTTGGGAAAAATGCTGCTGCAAAAAAAGCATAGATCGAGATTTTGGCAGAACAGCTCATAAATGGAGTCAGCAAAATCGTCATTTTCCGGTCACGTTCCGAAGAAAGGGTACGGCTTGCCATAACACCCGGAACTGTACATCCAAAGCCTACCAGCATAGGCACAATACTTCGTCCGGAAAGCCCGATCTTCCGGAGCAGTTTGTCCATGACAAAGGCCACTCTGGCCATATAACCACTATCTTCCAGCATGGACAGGAAGAAGAACAATGTCACAATGACCGGAAGGAAGCTTAAAACGCTTCCCACACCATTAAAAATACCATCGATCACCAGGGAATGAAGCACTGGATTGACATTTCCCGCAGTCAGAGCCATATCTGCTGCAGAAGTCACTCCACTGATGAGAAAATCCAGGACACTGGAAAGGGCCGCGCCGATCACACCAAAGGTCAGCCAGAATACCAGTCCCATAATTCCGATAAACGCAGGAATAGCCGTGTGTTTTCCAGTCAAAAAACGATCTATTTTCACACTTCTCGCATGTTCCCGGCTTTCTTTTGGCTTTACCACCGTCTCATCGCAGATCTTTTCAATAAAGGAAAAACGCATATCTGCAATCGCTGCTGCACGATCCAGACCACGTTCCTTCTCCATCTGACAGATAATATGCTCCAGCATCTCTTTCTCATTCTGATCCAGATGCAGCTTTTCTTCCAGACTGGTATCTCCTTCTGCCAGCTTGGCAGCGGCAAATCGTACCGGAATCCCAGCTTTCTGAGCGTGATCCTCGATCAGATGCATGATACCATGAAGACAGCGGTGCACTGCGCCCCCATGCTCATTGGCATCGCAGAAGTCCTGGCGTCCCGGCTGTTCCTGATATTTCGCCACATGGATGGCATGATCGATCAGCTCCTCGATTCCCTCGTTTTTCGCAGCAGAAATCGGAATCACCGGAATTCCCAGCAGTTCCTCCATCTGGTTTACATAAACAGAACCACCATTTTCCCGGACCTCATCCATCATATTCAGTGCCAGAACCATCGGAATATCCAGCTCCATTAACTGCATGGTCAGATACAGGTTCCGTTCAATATTCGTGGCATCTACAATGTTAATGATCCCTCTGGGATGTTCATCCAGTACAAACTGTCTGGTTACCAGTTCCTCGCTGGAATACGGGGACATGGAATAAATACCAGGAAGATCCGTCACCAGGGTGTTGCTGTGGCCGCGGATCACACCATCTTTCCGGTCTACGGTCACACCTGGAAAATTGCCTACATGCTGATTGGAACCGGTCAGCTGGTTAAACAGGGTGGTTTTTCCACAGTTCTGGTTGCCAGCCAGGGCAAAGGTCAGGATTTCTCCGTCCGGAAGGGGATTTTCTCCTTTTTTTACATGGTACCGTCCACCTTCTCCAAGTCCCGGATGATCGATGATCTTCTGATTCGGCGTGCGCGTCTTCGTCACCGCATCCTGTATCTGTCCAATTTCAATTTTTTCTGCATCTGCCAGACGCAAGGTCAGTTCGTAACTGTGTATCCGCACCTCCACCGGATCTCCCATCGGTGCATATTTCACCATCGTTACCTGCGCTGAAGGAATAATGCCCATATCCAGAAAATGCTGCCGCAAAGCGCCTTCTCCGCCTACTGCCAGCACCGTTGCCATTTTCCCAATAGGAAGTTCTTTTAATGTCATGGCGACTCCTCCTTGTCTCTCGTATATTCACTCTATGTGATTGTTTCACTTCTTAATATAAATGGTATTATTGAAAAATTTTATCATTAATCCAGTGTCATTATACGCAACCAGTTAGTCTAAGTCAACCAGTCATTACATAAAAAATCTTCACGCAAAAAATCCGACATAGACATGTTCTGACTATGTCGGATTCTCATGATCCATCAATATCAAGCTGTTGGGGTCAAAAACTTTTGACCCATCTGATACCAGATTTCTCTGCACTGCGTACTCCCGCAATCCTCAGCATCCACACTATAACCGATTTTCATCATAAATCGCCCGGACACCACCAATAAACTTGGCTCTGGTCCGCGCACATACCACATGGGCACAGCCAATCTGCTTCTGGCTGATCCGCACAGGAACTGCCACATCCCGTAAATGCATGCCGATCAGGGTATCACCGATGTCCATACCGGCACTGGCTTTGATGTGCTCCACTGCTGTTGGGTGTGCAAATGCATGGTAAGCGGCTGTAGCGAAAGAACCTCCGGCTTTGGGCTGAGGAACTACATTGACTTCTTCATAACCAAATTTTCTGGCTGCCTCTTCTTCTATGATCAGTGCACGATTTAAGTGCTCACAACACTGGGCTGCCAGATAAACCTGTTTTTCCTGGACTGCCTGGTAGATTCCGGCAAATACTGCCTGGGCAGTCTCCGGACTGGAGGCAGTGCCGATCTTATCTCCCAATACCTCGCTGGTAGAACAGCCTACCACAAACAAATCACCTGCCTTACAGCGTCCAATCTCTAAAATCTCTTTCGCTGCATCATACGCCTGCTTTTTTAATGTTTCCAATGTTTCCATGATTTTTCTCCTTCACGGATCTCTTATCCTGCTCCGCTCCTTTATGGTGTTACCGCCACTGACACCAGACTTTAGACTTCTTCATCCAGAAGCTTCTGGATGTTATGCTTCATCATCTCAAAAGCCACCGGATTCATACCGCTGTTGATGACCACATCAGCCAAAGCTCTGGTTGGCTCCACATACAGATAGTGCATCGGCTTTACGGTGGTCAGATACTGGTCTACTACACCCTCTAAGTCTCTGCCGCGCTCCTTTACATCGCGGATCACCCGCCTTAAGATACGCTCGTCTGCATCGGCCTCCACAAATACCTTGATATCCAGAAGTTCTCTCAACCGCGGATCTGCCAGCACCAGGATTCCCTCTAACAAGATCACCCGTTTGGGCTGGATCTCCACTACTTCCTTGGAACGGTTGTGGGCTGCATAATCATAGACTGGACACTGGATGGCATGTCCTTCTTTTAACTGTTTGATATGTTCGATGAGAAGTTCTGTCTCAAAAGCGTCTGGATGATCATAATTGACCTTCTTGCGCTCCTCAAATGGAATATCGTCCTGGGCGCGGTAATAATTATCATGGTATAATACCGCCACCTGATCCTTAAATTCGTCCTTTAAACGGTTTGTAAATGTGGATTTTCCAGAACCGGTTCCTCCGGCAATTCCGATAATAACTGTTTTCATGTGTTCCTCCGTATCTACGAAATCGATGTTTTCATCACAGCCGATCGTGTTCTGCTTATGGCAATGATTTACCAAACTCTTTTCCATAGCACTTATTTAACATAGCACTTATTTAACATGCATGATCTTATATGAATATTGAATTTATCTATTGCTTGTATGTTGACGATATCCCATATACATCTGGGTAGTCGCCAGATCTGAATGACCTAACATAGTCTGCACCGCATGCATATCCGCTCCACTGCTGATCAGATGGGCAGCGAATGAGTGACGCAGCGTGTAAGGCGTAATATCCGCCTCAATTCCTGCCAGACTGCCATAATGCTTTAAAATCTTCCAGAAGCCCTGGCGGCTCATCACGCTTCCGTTACAGTTTACAAACAAATGCTTCTGTTCCTGATCGCCGCATAAAATGGTTCTAGCTGAATCCAGATAAGACTCCATGGCTTTTTTCGCGGTTTTGCCGAATGGCACTGTCCGCTCTTTTCGCTCATCACGGCAGGTGATAAAGCCAATGTTCATATTGATGTCATCCAGCTTTAATCCGATCAGCTCAGATACCCGGATTCCTGTGGCATATAATAGTTCCAGCATGGCTTTATCGCGAATCTCTTTTGGCGTCTTTCCTTCTGGCTGGGCCAGAAGACGGTTCACCTCGTCTACTGATAAAATCACTGGCGCTTTTTTCTCAATTTTCGGCGCTTTTAACAGCTCCGCCGGATCTTTCTTGATCACGCCTTCTCGAAATTCATAATGAAAAAATGCCTTTATGGATGCCAACATTCTGGAAATCGTCGTTGTCGCCCTTCCTTCTTTTTCCAGATAAAGGACATAAGAATTCAACACGGTTCTGGTAACTCTGGTTACATCCGTGATCCCCTTTTCCTCCAGATATTTTTTTAACTGGTTGATATCCCGCTCATAGGAAAGCTGCGTATTCTTCGATGCGCCTTTCTCCCCAGCCAGATAATCCATAAATCCTTTTATCTCATTTTCCATACTCGTATTTCCTGTCCCTTAACTTTCCCTTCTCCAAACCCTTCTTCTGTATCACAATCCCATCTCCGCACCACTGCGGACCAGGATTGATTTAGATAGACTTCTGCGTTATCTATCATTATATCTTCAACCGCCTATAAAAGCAATTATATTTTTCCAATCTGATACTCAATTAATACGCCAAGAAATAGCCACAAAACCATCAAAACCCAGCCCCGTAATTTCATATGATCCAGCCCATTCCTGGATCCGGCCGCCAAAAACAGACAGAGAGTCCCATAACAACTCCACTGAGGCATCATGTGGACTGCAAACAGGAATATTCCTTTCCATCCTCCATAAAGAGTCAGTGTTGCGATCCATACACCTGCTCCTGCTCCCATAACCAGAAAAACCAGATAAAACCAGATTCCTGAAAATCCAGTCATTCCACCTAAGCACACCATCATAAACTGTCCCAGACGTTTCTTTAAATTCTGGATCAGACTATCTGACTGTTCATACCATAAATCAAAAGAACCAATCTGCTCCAGCAGTTCCCTGCTAAGCAGATTGGTTATCACACCTCCCAATACACTTCCTATAAAAAAGCTGATACATAGGGATATCGGAAATTTTATCTTTTGATTCCAAGAACGATTTTTTAAGATTCGCATGACCATCCGCCCCATTTTCTTTGTCTGCATCCACTACACCGCAGTGCTTCATGCCAGCCGCACAGACCGACCAGCCAGACAGCTGCTACTATTCTATGAGACGGTTTGGAAAATTATACCATTGCTCCGTACTTAATGGCATAAGTACTGATAGCTGCTACAGTCTTCGCGTCTGTCATCTTGCCATCATAGATCAACTGCATCAGGTCTTTTAACTCCCACGCTTCTACTTCAATGTACTCATCCTCATCCAGATGCTGATGGGATGGGATCAGGTTTCTTGCCACAAAGATATCAATGGCCTCATCGCAAAAAGCAACCGTGGTATTCAGACTCATCAAGTACTCTAATTTCTCTGTGCGATATCCGGTCTCTTCTTCCAGTTCCCGGTAAGCACATTCAATCTTTGGCTCATCCGGAGCATCCAGCTTACCTGCCGGGATTTCAAGAGTCTCCCGGTTTAAAGCATTGCGGTACTGTCTAACCATCAGGATCTTTCCATCATCCGTTACCGGCACCACTGCAGCAGCTCCATCATGATGGATAAAATCCCAATGAGCCTCATGACCATTGGCTAACACTGTGTCCTCGTAAATTTTTAAAATCGTTCCCTGATATTTTAACTCTCTTTTCAGACGTACTACCTTATCTCCCATGGTTACCCGATCCCCTTCTTGTTTTTCTTTATAACTGTCCAGCACCTTCACAGTTGCTTCACTTTTTAATCTCCGTAAATTTAAACGCTTCCGCTGAGGTCCTACTGAATCCATGCGCCAGTAGAGTCCACTCTCCGGCCAGAGCCGTCTGGTACCACCGTATCTACTAACATATCGCCGTCAACCGGTCTGCAGTAATAGTACTTGCCATTCCATTCGATCCAGCCAGTCACCATATAGCCAACAGAATCAAAGTAATACCATTTGCCATTCACCTGCTGCCAGTTATTGGTTGGGTAGGTTCCATCGGCATTCCGATACCACCAGCCTTTGTTATCCTTCTGCCATCCCGTTCCATTAGAGCTCTGAGGAATCTGCTGATCTGGCTCGGTTATTCCAGTTGGAATGGCACTGCCGTACTGGGTGCGATAACTCTCCGCTGTAGCCTCATCAATGTAAGAACCGCTCTGGCTCTCAAACCAGTCACCTTTGATCTTGCTGTCTGCGGTATTCACACCACGTACTTTATAAGTATAAGTTCCCGCTTTTTTCATAAATGGAGCGAAATCAAAGGTTGTTCCCACTGCTGACTGGATGGTTCCATACTTCTTACCATCATGGTACAGAGTTACTTCATAGCTTCCTGCATTGTAGGTTTCTTTCCATGACGCCACATTTTTAGAGGACCAGCCTGCCTCTTCTACAGTTCCCACCTGGTTCGTCAATGCCGGAAGTCGCAGCTTTAAAATAACAGAATAGTTACTGTCACCTTTTCTTCCGCTGACATAAGTTCCACCCTTTACATTGATCGTGGCAGCACTGATGGAAAAATAATACCCATCCTCAGCATTCAGGGTTACTTCCAGTTCCGGTACATCAGATGGTCCCCATTCGTTGATCTCATTTAAGATTTCCACATCACCAACGGTATATTTTTTACTCTTGGAGGTCACTTCTACATCCTCGGTAGAACAGTCCTCACCAATCTTAAATTCATCACTTACGCTGATAGATACCTCTTTGATCTTTTTCGCTGCAAATGCCGGAACACTCATGGCAATGGTCAGCAGTGCGGTCAATGATAATAAACCTGCTATTTTTTTCATTCTTCCCATTGTATCTCCTCCTGTCTTGCCTCTATCATTTATTCCTTTTATTGTTTTTCTTTGATTGCTTTTCTTTTATCGCTTTTCTTTTACCGATTCTTCTATCTTAACTCTATTCAGAATTCACGGTCTTGTCAATAGAGTTCAATGAAACGTAAGAAAAAAGAAAAGCATCATTTTCAAAGGCAGTTTCCCACCTGAAAATAATGCTTTTCTCTTTTGTCTAATCACTTATTTTGCGTAATCAGTCACTCTTGATTCACGAATCACGTTGACACGGATCTGACCTGGATATTCCATGGATTCCTCAATCTTCTTAGAAATGTTTCTAGCCAGAAGAACCATATCATCATCATTGATCTGTTCCGGAACTACCATAACACGGACTTCACGTCCGGCCTGGATTGCGAAGGACTTATCAACTCCCTTAAAGGAATCGGTAATCTCCTCTAACTGTTTCAGTCTGTTCGTATATGTCTCCAGAGTTTCTCTTCTTGCACCTGGACGTGCGGCGGAAATGGTATCTGCCGCCTGTACGATGCAGGCAATCAAACTCTCTGGTTCAACATCACCATGATGGGACTCTACCGCATTGATCACGATAGGGGATTCTTTGTACTTTCTGCAAAGTTCTGCACCCAGTTTTACGTGGGAACCCTCTACTTCATGGTCGATGGATTTACCAATGTCATGTAATAAACCGGCGCGTTTCGCCATTCGGATATCAACTCCTACCTCTGCAGCCAGGAGTCCGGATAACTGGGCTACCTCAATGGAATGCTTTAACGCATTCTGACCGTAGCTGGTTCTGAATTTCATTCTACCCAAAAGCTTTACTAACTCCGGATGGATACCGTGGATACCTACCTCAAGGGCAGCTGCCTCGCCATCCTCACGCATGTTGGCTTCTACTTCTTTCTGTGCTTTCTCCACCATCTCTTCGATTCTGGCCGGATGAATTCGTCCGTCCACAATCAGACGTTCCAGTGCGATTCTTGCTACTTCCCGTCGTACCGGATCAAAACCGGATAATACGACTGCCTCTGGTGTATCATCAATGATCAGCTCAACGCCAGTCATAGTCTCCAGAGTACGGATATTGCGGCCCTCTCTACCAATGATCCGACCCTTCATCTCATCATTCGGAAGCTGTACAACGGATACCGTTGTCTCAGCCACATGATCTGCTGCGCATCTCTGAATTGCAGTCACGACGTATTCCTTCGCCTTTTTATCTGCTTCTTCCTTGGCTCTGGTCTCCATCTCTTTGACCATCTTCGCAGTATCATGTTTGACATCGTCTTCTACTGATTTCAACAGGTATTCTTTCGCCTGTTCGGAGGTCAGCCCCGAAATACGTTCCAGTTCCTGCTGTCTCTTCTCACGAAGCTCATCTGCCTCTGTCAGTTTCTTGGTCAGGCTCTCTTCACGAGCTGCCAAACCACTTTCTCTGCGTTCCAATGATTCGGACTTCTTGTCCAGATTTTCTTCCTTGCTTAAAACTCTTCGTTCATAACGTTGAAGCTCAGCTCTTCTTTCTCTTGTTTCTTTATCTAATTCATTCTTCGTCCTGATGGACTCTTCCTTAGCTTCCAGGAGAGCTTCGCGCTTCTTTGTCTCTGCGGTCTTCAATGCTTCATCGATAATCTCTCTGGATTTCTCTTCTGCACTGCCGATCTTGCTTTCGTAAGCATTTTTACGGTGTGTGACCGCTGCGAACCAGGTAATAGGCGCCACAATGATCGCTGTGACTGCTACTGCTAATGCTATTACAATAGTCCCCATAACACAGGAGCACCTCCTTATTTAGTTTTCATTGTACAATAATACAACACTACAATTTTAAACGGTTTTGTGCATTATGTCAAGTATCTAGCCACTCTCCCATGACACTTCGGATAGCTTCATAGGCAAAACCTTTCCTGGCTAATGCCATTATAAGTTTTCCCTTTTCCTTCTGATCGGTCTGCTCCGGATCATAGCCCTTTTTCTGAAGAAATTCCCTGATCTGATCCTCCTCCGGCACCTCGATCTCTTCCAGCAATTCTTCGATCTGATCCCGGTCCAGTCCCTTCCGCTGAAGGTCATACTGGAGGCGTCTGCGGCTCTTCTTCTGGCTGTGGTTATCCAGATAACGCCTGCCATATTCCTCATCATCAATGTAGTGGCGTGCTTTAAACAGTTCTAAGACTTCCCGGATCACTTCTTCCGGATAAAAGCCTTCTCTCAGCTTCTTCGTCAGCTCTGCCTCAGTCCGGTCTTTCTCTTTTAAGAGATAAATCGCTCGTTCCCTGGCACGTTTCCGCAGGACCTCGTCTAAGATCTGGCGGTACCTCTCCCCCGTCAGTTCTGCCCCTTCTTGAATATGATATCTTCTGATCTCTCCATTATATAAAACAAAGGCAAAGTCCTCACTGATAAGGACTTTGCTTCTTCGTTTGTCAAAAGGAGTAACTGCCATGATCTGCATGTCTGCCTCCTGTTATGAACTGGTATATTCCGATGATTATCGCCGATGTATATCCTGGCATCCAATCATCATTTTCCTGTGTAAGGGTTTCGTACTTTGACGATTACTCATTTACTTCAGCATCTGCTGCTGTTTCAGAAGCTGCCGCCTGCACCTCCACTGCTTCCGTCGGCTGCAGTCCATAGTGCTCACGGACCTTGTTCTCGATCTCTAAGCATACTGTCGGGTTATCCTTCAGATAGATCTTGGCATTCTCACGGCCCTGACCAATCTTCGTGCCATCATATGCGTACCATGCGCCACTCTTCTCCACGATATCTAACTTCACGCCCAGATCCAGGATATCACCCTCCTTGGAAATGCCCTGTCCAAACATGATATCGAACTCTGCCTCTTTGAACGGCGGAGCAATCTTATTCTTCACTACTTTCACACGGACATGGTTACCTACCACTTCGCCGTTCTGCTTCAAACTGTCGGTTCTGCGGACATCCATACGGACAGATGCGTAGAACTTTAACGCACGTCCACCAGTAGTCGTCTCCGGGTTACCGAACATGACGCCGATCTTCTCACGGATCTGGTTGATAAAGATCACCGTACAGTTGGACTTGCTCATAATACCAGTTAACTTTCTTAAAGCCTGGGACATCAGTCTCGCCTGCAGACCCATATGGGACTCACCCATATCTCCGTCGATCTCTGCCTTCGGAACCAGGGCTGCTACAGAGTCTACGATCACGATATCGACTGCGCCTGAACGCACCATGGTCTCGGTGATCTCCAATGCCTGCTCGCCGTTATCTGGCTGGGAGATGTACAGGTTATCAATATCAACACCGATATTTCTCGCGTAAACCGGGTCTAACGCGTGCTCCGCATCAATAAATCCGGCGATACCGCCTCTTTTCTGCACCTCTGCCACCATATGCAGGGCAACCGTTGTCTTACCACTGGACTCTGGTCCGTAGATCTCTACTACACGTCCCTTCGGAATACCGCCGAGTCCAAGCGCCAGATCCAGACTTAAAGAACCGGTCGGTACAGTCTCTATATTCATATTAGCTCCGGAATCACCTAACTTCATCACGGAACCTTTTCCATATGCTTTCTCAATCTGTGTCAAAGCCGCGTCAAGGGCTTTCATCTTCTCCGCTTTATCCATTCTTTTCCTCCATCACGAACAAATGTTCTTGTTAATGTAATCATAATATACTTGCTGTGAAAAGTCAATCCTTTTATTGTCTTTTCCCAGCTGTTGTTACTGTCCACGCGTTGTGCAAACAGTAACCTCCCGTTCCGTTTCTCCAAAGCTGCATTCACGGACTTATTTTCTACGTCAAAGGCACCACCTTCTGTCTTATGTTTTCTTGTTCTCGGAAAGTATGCAGCGAACCGCCGCTTGAAACTTGAAACCTGGATCGTTGTCCTGTATCTTCATGATCGATCGACAAAAACAACGGTAAAATCGGTTCAGAAAGAACCGGAACCTTACTTTTTTATTATAAATGCCCCTGGCGTCTTTCGTCAAGCGCCAGGGGCAGATTTTACATCCCTACTCCGCATCTTCCTCAAGTTTATAAGGAGTTGCCTGGTATACATAATAGTTCAGCCAGTTGCTGTAAAGCGTATTGGCCATATTTCTCCAGCATAACACCGGTTTCTTCGTTGGATCATCATTTTCATAATAATTGCACGGGATCTGCGGATTGATGCCCTTGCCCAGATCCCGGTGGTACTCACCGTCCAGGGTCATACGGTCGTATTCCGGATGGCCCTGCACGAAGATCTGCCTGCCATCACGGCTCATGATCAGGAACAGTCCCGCCTCATCGGACTCTGCCAGAATGATCAGTTCCGGATGCTTCTCCACATCCTCCCTGCGGACCTCCGTATAGCGGGAATGCGGCGCCATGATATAATCGTCCATGCTCCGCATCAGTGGAACCCGGTGATGAAGCACCTTATGGCTGTAGATGCCACTGAGCTTGCTCTCTCTTAAATACTTCTGGATCCCATAATGGTAGTAAAGCCCCGCCTGTGCTCCCCAGCAGATATGAAGGGTGGAGGTCACATGTTTTTTGCTCCACTCCATGATCATGGACAGCTCTTCCCAGTAATTGACCTCCTCGAATTCCATCATTTCCACAGGTGCGCCGGTAATGATCATACCGTCGAACCGTTTCTTGCGGATTCCCTCAAAAGTAACATAAAACTTATTGATGTGGCTGGCCGACGTATTTTTGGATACATGGGTAGACAGCATCAGAAAGGTGCAGTCGATCTGCAGAGGCGTGTTGGACAGAGCTCTCAACAGCTGGGTCTCCGTCTCTTCCTTTAAGGGCATCAGATTTAAGATTAGGATCTCCAGTGGACGGATATCCTGGCTCATGGCCCGGTCTTCATCCATCACGAAAATATTCTCTGATTCCAAAATGGCTTTTGCCGGCAGATCCTTTTGTATTTTAATCGGCATGTTTTTCCCCCTCCAAGAGTTTCAGGAAATCTTCCTCCGAAAGGATCGGAATCCCCAGCTCTCTTGCTTTTTTATTTTTCGAAGATGTGGAATTCACATCATTATTGATCAGGTAAGTGGTTTTGGAAGTCACGGAACCAGTGGCTTTCCCGCCCTTGGACTCGATCAGGGTCTGTAACTCCTTCCGGTTTGCGAAATGTTCCACAGAACCAGTGATTACAAAGACCATTCCATCCAGGGAACGATCCCCCTCTTCTTCCTTCACTTCTTCCAGTGTCAGTTCTGCCAGAAGATGATCGGTCATGGCATTATTTTTCTCATCGGCAAAATACTGGCACCAGGCATCTGCTAATACAGCTCCGATTCCGTCCACTGCTGTCAGCTCTTCCACCGAAGCGTGGCGCATGGCATCAAAATCATAGTGGAAATGGCGGCACAGCATCTTGGCATTGCTAAGGCCGATTCCTGCGATTCCCAGACCATAAACCACCCGCACCAGATTGGTGGAAGCAGCACGTTTCACCGCCTGAATCAGATTCTCATATGACTTTTCTCCGAACCCTTCCATAGAAACGATGGCGTCCTTATGACGGTCCAGATGAAAGATATCTGCAAATTCATGGATAAATCCCGCTCCAATGAATTTCTCCAGAGTTGCCTCGGATAAACCATCAATATTTAACGCGTCACGACTGACAAAAAGAGTAAAGCTCTTGATCTTCTTCGCCTGACAGTCCGGATTGGTGCAATATAATGCTTTCACATCATTGATCTGGCGGATCTCCGTTTCTCCGCCACATACGGGACAGATCTTCGGAATATCCCGCACACCACTTCTGGTCAGGTTATCGGCGATCTGCGGAATGATCATATTGGCCTTATAAACAGTGATCTGGTCACCGGCGCCCAGTTCCAGACCTTCCATAATACTGATGTTATGGACACTGGCCCGGCTGACTGTGGTTCCTTCTAATTCAACCGGTTCAAATACCGCCACCGGATTGATCAGACCCGTTCTGGACGGACTCCATTCAATATAGGAAAGGGTGGTCTCCCGGATCTCATCGGCCCATTTAAAAGCAATGGAATGACGCGGGAACTTCGCTGTCCGTCCCAGCGACTCGCCATAGGCAATATCTTCGTAAGTCAGAACCAGACCATCTGATGGAATATCAAAGGTCTGAATAGCCTCTGCAAAATATGCCACCTTATCCGGCAAGGTAGCTGCAGTCACATCCTGATGCTCCACCACCTCAAAGCCCTGATCCTTCAGCCACGCAAACTGAGCCGTTCTGGAATTTTTAAAATCCACTGCCTCATCGTCCTTTACCGCTTCCACCAGGGTAAAGATCAGACAATGCACATGACGGCTGGCCGTGATCTGGCTGTTTAACTGACGCACCGATCCGGCGCAGAGATTCCGTGGATTTTTGTATTTTGCATCCACATCTTCGATTTCTTCGTTCATTTTCTCGAAATCGGAATATCTGATCACCGCCTCACCCCGGAGAACCAGTCTGCCGTCAAAGGCAATCTTCAGCGGAATATTCTCAAAGGTCCTGGCATTGGGAGTGATCACCTCGCCAATTTCCCCATTTCCACGGGTCACAGCCTTCTGCAAGCTGCCATTTTCATAAGTCAGTACTACGGTCAGACCGTCTAATTTCCAGGAGAGAAGCCCTTTCTGCGTTCCCAGCCACTCCTGCAGCACTCCAACCTCCTTGGTCTTATCCAGGGAAAGCATGGGAGACGGATGTGCCTCCTTCGGCAGTTCACTTAAAACCTCGTAACCGACCTTCTGGGTAGGACTTCCAGACAGGATCACCCCGGTCTTTTTCTCTAGAGCCAGCAGCTCATCGTATAAACGGTCGTATTCCAGATTGCTCATGATCTCCCGGCTTTCCTGGTAATAAGCTCTTGCAGCCGGGGAAAGGGTGGCGATCAGTTCTTTCATTCTGGCAATATCCTGTTGATTTTTCATTCTTCCCATTCCTCTTCAAAAGCAGGACCGTCCAGAAGCTCGCAAAGCTCTTCATACTCCTCTTTGCTTACCTTCCGATACGTTCCGGTTTTTAAATTGCCAAGCCGCAGGTTCATGATCCGGACACGTTTCAGAGTCTGGACATGGAAGCCCAGCGTTTCGCACATCCGGCGGATCTGACGGTTTAAGCCCTGGGTCAGGATAATGGTAAATTCCCGTTTTCCCGTAGCTCTCACTTCGCACTCCCTGGTGGTCACATCTAATTCATCCAGATACACGCCTGCAGACATTTTTTCGATAAACTTTGCCGTTACCGGCTTGTCCACAGTCACCACATACTCTTTTTCATGACCATTGGACGCTTTCATGATCTTATTGACCAGATCACCCTGATTTGTTAATAAAATCAAACCTTCGGAATCCTTATCCAGTCTTCCCACCGGATACACACGCTCTGGATACTTCACCAGTTCCACGATATTCATAGCCCGGTCTTTGTCAGAAGTCGTACTGACGATACCTCTTGGTTTATTGACCATCAGAAGCACTGGCTTTGGCTTCTTTCGGCGTCCATTTTCCACCATACCTACCGTTTTTCCATCGCATACTACTTTCTGGTCCGGTGTGATCTTCATACCCATGGGCGCAGTCTGACCGTCCACCAGCACCTTGCCAGCTTCAATCAGGCGGTCTGCCTCTCTTCTGGAACAGATGCCCATTTCACTTAAATATTTATTTAAACGGATTTCTTCCATTATTTTACCCTTTTTCTTTTATTATCTATGGTCGTGAATGTTATCAATGATCAGAGTGGCATCACCGAAGGAGAAAAATCTGTATCTTTCCTTGATTGCCTCCTCATAAGCGTGCAGCACATGATCCCGTCCCGCCAGCAGATACCAGCATCACCAGTGTAGACTCCGGCAGATGGAAGTTGGTGATCAGTCCGTCCAGGATCTTAAAACGGTAACCCGGATAAATGAAAATGTCAGTCCAACCGCTTCCGGCCTTTAAGATGCCATCCTCGCCAGTGGCAGATTCCACTGTACGGCAGCTGGTAGTTCCAACACAGATCACACGGCCGCCATTTTTCTTGGCGTCATTAACCTTTTTCGCCTCTTCCTCTTCTACCACATAAAATTCAGAATGCATATGGTGATCCAACACATTGTCTACTTTCACCGGACGGAAGGTGCCAAGTCCCACATGGAGAGTCACATGAGCAATGGTCACACCCATATCTTCGATCTCTTTTAACAGTTCTTTGGTAAAATGCAGTCCAGCTGTGGGTGCGGCTGCAGATCCCTCATGTTTTGCGTAAACCGTCTGGTAACGGTTCTTGTCCTTTAACTGGTGGGTAATGTATGGAGGCAGCGGCATCTGACCTAACTGGTCTAAGATTTCCTCGAAAATCCCCTCGTAAGAGAACTGGATCAGACGGTTACCATCCTCTATCACATCAACAACCGTACCTTTTAACAATCCATCGCCAAAGGAAATGACTGTGCCCGGTTTTGCCTTTTTGCCAGGTTTCACCAGAGTCTCCCAGATATCATTTTCCTTTCTCTTTAATAACAGCACCTCGATCTTGGCCTGTGTATCCTCTTTCACGCCAAATAAACGAGCCGGGATTACCTTGGTATCATTGATCACCAGACAATCGCCCTTCTTTAAATAAGAAACAATGTCCCGAAAGGTATGGTGCTCGATCTCACCTGTTTTTTTATCCAATACTAACAATCTGGAGGAAGAACGATCCTCCAATGGGTCCTGAGCAATCAGCTCCTGTGGTAAATCAAAATAAAAATCTTTTACATCCATAGTATTTCCAATATTCCTTTCTTATTCCATCCATTCCCAATCGACTTCGTCATGGAAATTTAGACATTTTATTGTTCCTGAGTCCCAATACTTACTTCTGAGGAACCATTATGTGTGTATACCTGCTGCAGCACCTCATCCTCAGACACTGCGACAGCCGCCGCCTCTTTTACCTGGTCCTGCAACTCCTTCACATCGGCTCTTTCACCAACCGTCTTCACATATTCTTTCTCGGTGTCGGAAAGCTCGCTTACCATGCGGTACTGGCCATCTTCCTGTTTTTTCACATACCCCCAGGTCAGCGTCGGCATCAGCTTCGCAGCCTTGCGGTACTGAATCTCAAAATATGGAAAAATCACATAGCTGTCCGCTTCCGCTCCTTCTATATAATAACAGGAAATATTCTTGTACGCCTTGATGCTGGCTTTTACCAGCTCCATCTTCTCGCGCTCTGCGGCAATCTGATCTTCGCTCAGATCTGTCACACCAAATAACTGCTGCAGTGCCTCCGTGTCACAGTCAGTCTTTGCCTGGCAGTAAGACTGGACAAGTGCTGTTAACTCTGGCATCTCATCCTGCTTCAAGGTGTATTTTGAAGAATCTGCTGCACTGCTCTCATCAACAGCCGGATCGCCTTCGTTTAACCCCACTGGCTGACCTGTCTCCGCCGTCATCGCCACAGCTTCCGTCTGCCCTGTATCCTTCTTCTTATCAGAATGAAGGATCACCACAACCAATATCAATACAACCACCGGGATCGCCGCAAAATATAAATAGCGGCGGATTCCATCGTCTGGCAATGTTCCCTTTGTTCTTTTTCTCTTCTTGTCCATCCTTTCTGCCTCCTGAACAGTTACAATCGTCTTCATTTCTTCCACACAAACAGTATGCGGAAAGTCCCGAATCATTACAGTCCAACCTTTATTCTAACAAACTCCCATTTAAAAAGCAATGAACAGACTATGAAAAATCCATTACCATCACTGTATCATACGGCATTTTCAGTTCAGAAAATGCCTACCCGTGTACAGTAACAAGATTTTTCATTTTTTGCTTGCAACATACGGCAAATTGTAGTATCATGTATATAATGCGTCTGTAGCTCAGTGGATAGAGCAGTGGCCTCCGGAGCCGCGTGCGTAGGTTCGATTCCTATCAGACGCATTTTCTATTTCTTAGATTTTCGATCATCTTTTATTTCTTTGTTATTTTTTACTCCCAGATTAATTGATCTAAGTCGATTCATTTTCATGTATCTCACTGTCTTTTGCTTGCCTCTATCACCGTATGGAACTGTTTTTCAGTTTACATAAATTTATCTTAGGAGGTACCTTATGGTATACGAAGTGTTTCAAACAGCTGTTTCTGAGGAATTGAAAAACCGGCTTGGCGATGATTATGAGATCGCGATCCACAAAATCCCCAAAAACAACGGCACCTTATTGGACGGTTTGACAATCTTCCATCTGAACGAGATCGCCACTCCAACGTTTTATCTGCAAAGCTACTATGAAGCTTATGAACAGGGGCGGGATCTGGAATCCATCATTCAGGAGATCCTAGTGGTCTATGAGGATCACAAGGATCAGGCGCCTTTTGATCTGAAGCGGTTCTCTGATTTTTCCCAGATGCGGGAGCGGGTGGCGATGAAGCTGATCCATACCAAATCCAATGAAACATTATTAAAAGAAATTCCATCTATTCCATTTCATGATCTTTCAATCGTGTTCTACCTGTTCCTGGATAAAGACGAGCATGGGCAGATGACCGTGCTGATCCGCAATGATCATCTGCCCATCTGGAATACGGATACCTCTGAACTTTACAAACTGGCCATCGACAACACTCCAAGACTCTATCCGCCCTGTATCCGCTCCATGGCCAGCCTGATCAATGATATGCTTTTTGTCAACGGCACGCTGATTCAGCCTTCGTTTGCCGCAGCTTCCCCAAATGCCCTGGATCTCACAGACAGTCCTATTCCCCTTTCCATTTTGACCAATACCAGCGGGATCTTTGGTGCCAGTGCCATGCTCTATCCCGGAGTACTAAAGGAATTCTCCAAGAAAATCGGTCATGATCTGATCATTCTGCCCTCCAGTGTCCATGAAGTTCTGCTTCTCCCTTATGATTCCACCTATTCTTTTCAGGAAATGGCTGACATGGTAAAAGATGTCAATGAAAAATGTGTTCCTGTCGAAGAACAATTATCCAATCAGGTTTACTATTATTCCAGCGCACAGGATTCCATCTTTCTGGGCGGAGATCCTGCGTCCAGGATCCTATCCTGATTTTCTATCTTTTGGAATTTTATTCCATATCCAGAAGCATCTTTTTCACTTCCAGCATCCGGTCACGCAGCTGCGCCGCCTCCTCGAAGTTTAACTCCGCTGCTGCTTTGTGCATCTTTTTCTGAAGTTCCTTCTGAAGTTTGTTTAATTCCTTCACATCCATGGACTCCAGATCTTTTTCCATATCTTTGGATTTTTCCTCTGCCGCCTTGGAAATGGCGATCAGGTCACGAACCGCTTTCTTAATGGTAGTCGGGGTAATGCCATGTTCCTCGTTATACTTCTGCTGGATCTTTCTTCTTCGTTCCGTCTCTTCAATGGCGTGTTTCATGGAATCCGTCATGTTATCTGCGTACATGATCACATGGCCTTCGGCATTACGGGCAGCGCGGCCAATGGTCTGGATCAGGGATGTCTCTGATCGCAAGAAGCCCTCCTTGTCCGCATCCAGGATCGCCA
The DNA here is from genome assembly GCA_003478355.1 of Lachnospiraceae bacterium AM48-27BH. Classification (GTDB taxonomy): domain Bacteria; phylum Bacillota; class Clostridia; order Lachnospirales; family Lachnospiraceae; genus UBA3402. Next base: position 44,427 of record QUFC01000011.1, on the reverse strand, counting down.
CCAGGGAAATCTCCGGAATATCCAGTCCCTCCCGCAGAAGATTGATTCCCACCAGTACATCAAAGACATTCAGACGCATATCCCGGATGATCTCCGCCCGCTCCAGAGTGTCGATATCCGAATGCAGGTATTTCACACGGATTCCCACCTCCCGCATATAGTCCGTCAGATCCTCAGCCATCCTCTTTGTCAGAGTCGTTACCAGGATCTTATTACCCCTGGCTACCTCTTTGTTCACCTCTCCGATCAAATCATCAATCTGCCCTTCTACCGGACGGACAAAAATCTCCGGATCTAACAGACCTGTCGGCCGGATGATCTGCTCCGTTCGGAGTAATTCGTGCTCCTGCTCATAGACTGACGGCGTTGCTGACACAAACAACATCTGGTCGATCTTACTCTCAAATTCCTCAAAATTTAACGGACGGTTATCAAGGGCAGACGGCAGACGAAATCCATAGTCTACCAGAGTCTGCTTTCTGGAACGGTCCCCTGCATACATCCCCCGTACCTGTGGAAGAGTGATGTGGGACTCGTCGATGATGATGAGAAAATCGTCCGGGAAATAGTCGATCAGCGTATATGGCGGCTCTCCTGGCTTTGATCCGGTCAGATGGCGGGAGTAATTCTCGATACCGGAACAAAATCCCGTTTCCCGCATCATTTCCACATCAAAATTCGTCCGCTCAGAGATTCGCTGGGCCTCCAGAAGCTTGTCCTCACTCTTAAAATATTTCACCCGCTCTTCCAGCTCAATCAGGATATTTTTCGCCGCTTCTTCCATCTTCTCCTTGGGCACAACATAATGAGATGCCGGGAAAATGGCCACATGACCAAGCTGTGCCCGCACCTCTCCTGTCACAGAATCGATCTCCTGGATCCGATCCACCTCATCACCGAAAAACTCGATCCGGAATGCTTCATTACCCGAATACGCCGGATACACTTCCAGTACGTCCCCACGGACACGGAAAGTTCCCCGCTTAAAGTCCATGTCGTTGCGGTCGTACTGGATATCGATCAATTTGTGGATCACCTCATCCCGGTCCTTGATCATACCAGGCCGCAGGGAGATCACCATCTCCTGGTAATCGATCGGGCTTCCTAAACCGTAGATACAGGATACCGAGGACACGATGATCACATCCTTCCGCTCGGAAAGGGCTGCTGTGGCAGAATGGCGCAGCTTGTCGATCTCGTCATTGATCGCAGAATCCTTCTCAATATAGGTATCCGTTGATGGCACATATGCCTCTGGCTGATAGTAATCGTAATAGGAAACAAAGTATTCTACTGCATTATTAGGAAAAAACTCCTTCATCTCCCCATAAAGCTGAGCCGCCAGAGTCTTATTATGAGCAATGATCAGGGTCGGTTTATTTAATTGCTGGATCACGTTGGCCATGGTAAAGGTCTTACCGGAGCCTGTGACTCCAAGCAGCGTCTCAAACTGATTGCCTTCCTGAAACCCCTTCACCAGATCCGCGATCGCCTGAGCTGGTCGCCAGTGGGTTGATATTCTGATACTAATTCAAAATGGTCCATGTATGTGTTTCCTCCATTTGCATTACTTTGTATCTAGTGGAATTATGATCGTTATTTCTAAAAGTTATTATGTTCTATTGTAGCAAATCTAAGTGGAAATGTATAGAGAAATCGAACTTTTGTTCTATGTTTATTTCTTGTTTTTCTCATCAATCGTTTACTTGTTAACAGCAAATTAAGGAAGTGATAAAAAAAGCAAGAAAGCCTGTTTCCATCCAGCTCTCTTGCTTTTTTACCCATCTTACAGCCAATCTCTTTTAGTCTTTCAAAAAATCCTTCCGCATCGGTGTAAAGAAATCCACCAGTACGCCTGCTTCCAGGCACTCGCATCCATGTACGATATCATTCTGTTTGCACAGGGTGTCGCCAGGGCCGACTTCTTTTACCTCATCGCCGATGGTAAAGCGGAAACGTCCGCTGGCCACGTATGTGATCTGGGTATGAGGATGATGATGCATGGCTCCGATTCCGCCCTTTTCAAAGGTATTTTCCACACACATTAATTCGTCGCAGAATGCCAGGACACGGCGCTCCACGCCTTCACCGGCTTTTTCCGCTTCTGTGTCTTTCCAGAAACACCAGTTTGCTCCATTTCTCTCTGTCATGATTCGATTCTCCTTTTTTCTTAAACCTGATACCGGATGGTCCAGGTGGTTTCGATCTCTGTTTCCTGTGTGGTCACTTCCCGGCTCCAGACTACCTCCGTGTTCAAACGGCCCATAGGCGTACCAAAACTTCCATCATCCAGGGCGGCAAATGCATGACAGTCTCCCACTCCCTCTGCGGTCATACCTGTAAGAATACCATTTGCAAAGGTTACCTGATTTCCAGAAACTTCCGGCTTCTCAGAAAAGCTTAAAAGCACCAGACGGATCTTTTTGATCTTCCGGTCTCCCAGCGCTTCCGTCACTTGAAAATGATCGGTTCTCTTGATCTCGCCATGGGAAAACTCATACGAAACCTCGTCGGTAATTCCTTCTACCCGCTTCGGGCGCTGATTTTCTTCACTGTTTCCGGCAACAGAATTATCTACCAGATTGTCTGCCGTTTTTCCTCCACCGACAGAGATTCCCTCTCCCATGCGACATAGTGCATCAAAATGACATCCCACGGTAAAATCTCCATCCTCCTCTTTGGTCCAGATCCCTGACATATAAGAAACCGGCATTAACACCTCGCCGTCTTCCATCCAAAGCTGCGGAATCAGCTGTCCATGACAATATTCCGGTACGCCTTGCAGAACCTGGTACTGGAATGGCACTGGCAGATAAGGATCTTTGTCATACATTCTCTGTCCGCCATTGATAAACGGCAAAGACCAGACATGATCCCCGTCCCGGACAATGACCAGTCCACGGTCGTATTCCCCTTTGGCAAATGGCACATACATATGGGATGGCAGTTTCTGCAATTTCTCCGCATAGTCCCCGCAAATGGATTTTTCCTTATAACCAGCCTTGACCCAATGTTCATAGGAATTCACCATCTGCATGGAAAGACTTAAATTTTCCCCAAGAATCCGGTACTTATTCCGGTAATTGTCAGTTTTCCGTCCGTGTTCCCACATATTGATCGATTCCATATCTTTATCATACCAGAAATCTACCATATGCTCCATCACTTTTACACTGTATCCGTAAGCAATTTCCAGTTCATCCTCCGTCAGAAGCCCTCTGTTATCTGCTCTCCACTCCAGATGACAATCTGTGGAATTACGCCCTGCCAAACGGCGCTGACATCCAGAAAGGCGTTGATTTCCTGACCCCATACCTGTTAGATAAATCCACCTGGCCGTATGCGAAAGATGTGACGCATTTCGACGCATTTCCTGTGCGGATGCCCTTTATGCTTTTTGCAGGAAACCTCTTAAAACGACCGGAACTAGTGCAGCTTTATGAATCTCTGCCATTTGAGACAGCAGATGAAGAGGCCAGGAGAAATGCGGCGATCCGGATGCCGTATCTGTGGTTTTAGATTCTTTCTAAGATATAAAACAGGACTGGTTCCTCAAAGGACCAGTCCTGTTTTCATCCCCATTTTTGCAGTTCCACACCGATCGGTTTCTTTGCGATGGCGGGCTGATTGCCAGCTGCATGTTTGATTGGAACTGCTCCGCCATCTTAGCATAAAAATTTTAGTTTTGGGGGCTAATTGTAATAATTGGGTCGGTTTCGTGTCAAAATTGGACTTTCAATAGACATTCATATGTTTTTTATAACATCACACTATGGTTAAGTTTCTGTTAAATCCCTGTTATATTGCCTGCAAAATTACTGTCAGATACGGCATTTGTATGAAGCATATACTTGCCAGATATGGCACACTGCGCGCAGGGATCGTCGGTGGAAAGAATCTATTTGAAACAACCGGATACCTCGAATTCGAAGAGGTATCCGGCTGATCCATCAATACTTTTTCGATCAATGCTTCTTCAGCCACTGCACTGCGCAGTGAACCAGTCCTGCCACACCGATCGGGCAAACAGCTTCATCAAAAACAACCTTTGGATTGTGTGCTCCATAATCGCCCCGCTCATCTAAGTATCCTGAGCCCAGATACATAAAGACAGACGGTACTCGCTCTGCGATCAGCGCAAAATCCTCTGATGCATTGGCAGATGCGCCCGGATACAGACTCAATCCAGGAACCGGAAGTTCCTTGATGTAACCAACCATCTCATCTGTCAGCGTTGGATCACAGATCAGCGGACAGACCTCTGAGAGCATCTCGATCTCTACACTCGCTCCAAAAACAGCTGCCTCACCTTCTGCCACCTGCTTCATCCGGCGCACCAGCAACGCTCTCGCATCCTTATCATTGGTGCGGATCGTTCCTTGCAGCACTGCGATCTCCGGTATGATATTGGGTGCAGAGCCTGCTGCAAACTGTCCGATCGTCAGCACGCAGGCATGGCTTGGATTGCTCTCCCTGGCAATCAGTTCCTGAAGTGCCAGATAGATATGAGCCCCCACATTGATCGGATCGATGGCTGTGTGAGGAGATGCACCGTGAGCCCCTTTTCCATGGATAGTGATCTGAAAACCATCAACAGAAGACATCATCACGCCACTGTCATTGTACATCACCAGTCCCGCAGGTACCTTTCCTGCTGCCACATGAAATGCCAGTGCCGCATCTACCTTAGGATTTTCAAGAATCCCATGCTCGATCATGTTCCTGCTTCCCTCAAAGGTCTCCTCGGCCGGCTGGAACATGAATTTTACCGTTCCCTCTAACTCATTTTCCTTCTCTTTTAAGATCTTCGCTGCCGTCAAAAGCATCGCTGCATGAAAATCATGACCGCAGGCATGGTTGTGAATCCCATCTTTGCATGCAAAGCTCTCTCCACTCTCCTCCGGCATCGGAAGCGCATCCATGTCCGCCCTGAGTAACAGGACCTTTCCTGCTTTTCCCAGAGTCGCTGTCACACCAGCACCGCATACCTTCGGTTCCAGCCCATATTCCTTTAATTTTTCCATCACATATGCTCTGGTCTGAGGAAGCTCCAGCCCCACCTCCGCATGCTCATGGATATAACGGCGATTTGCAATCGTTTCATCCTTCAGTTCACAAGCTCTTTGATAATCATTCATGAAAATTTCCTCCAATCATCCAGAGATCGGAAAATCAGAACTACCATCACCTTTTCATATCAGCTACACCATAAACACATCATCCTGATGATACATGATTTTCGCCAATATATAAACCAGCCCCACCATATTTTCATCTATGGTTTCTTCTATCTGGATTTCTGGTTTTAAACTATCGATCCCGTAGATGGTTCCAATGATCCGGTCATTCTGATAAATAGTATAATCCTTTTTGGGGATTGAACAATGGTATACTTTTCCTTGCCTTTCAAAAAATGCAGCGAACACACACGGGGAGACTGAAAAAAGGAATGTTCTTTTGCAAAAAACATCTTTCCCTCTCCATTGATCATGCCTGTAACGACTATATGATCCATGGAATGTTTAACCTTAACACATTCCCGTTTTTGTTCATCGAAAAGCTGCCACATATTCCCACGATTACTCACATACCTTATTTCCTGATCCAGCTCCCCTGTAATGATTTCTCTTCCGATTTCCTTTTTTATTCTGTGCATTTTCATATTTTTCACTCTCCTTGCTTTAAACTCCTGCAATCAGATGAATCATCATGCGGCTGACTCCACATAAGCTCATAACCAGAATTGGATTAATTTTCCATTTTCTTAATACAAATAACGCAATTGCAAAAATCATAGCACCTATCCAGTTGATATGTGTCAAAACCATTTCATTTTCACCAAATACCACGGTTCTTAAAATTGATAAGCCTGCTGCTGCAATCAATGCAACCACCGTTGGACGTAAACTTGAAAGCACGCTCTGTAACGTTGACACATTTTTATATCGATAATAAATATAAGCAAGCAAAGACACGATGATACACGATGGAAAAATACATCCGAACGTTGCGATCACCGCACCAGGAAATCCGGCTATCCGGATTCCAACAAATGTAGCCGAATTAACTGCAATCGGTCCTGGTGTCATCTCTGCTATGGTGATCAGATCTGTAAACTCATTCATCGTCAACCAGGCATATTTCTCTACCACCTGACTCTGGATCAATGGCATCGCCGCATAGCCACCACCGATACTAAACATGCCAACCTGTAAAAAACTTAGAAACAACTGCAGATAGATCATCATGCCTCACCTCGTTTTCTTCCCATCAATTCTAACAGAATCCCCATCAGGCCGATGCCAGAATAATATAGACCACATTCACCTTCCAAACCATATTTGCCAAAAAAGCCACTGCCATGATCACCAGAAGTATCGGTCTTTTCTGTTTGATCACATTGCTTCCAAGACCACATACGACATCCAGAATTACTGCAGCTACTCCCGCCTGCATTCCCTTTAAGATCAATGCGACATAAAGATTTGATGCAAATGCCTGATAACATAACGAAATTACAGATAAGATCAACATGGGCGGAAGTATGGTCCCCAGGACCGCTATCAGCATTCCCATCAATCCGGCCACTCTCCATCCCACTAAAATTGCGGCATTTACCGCGATTGCTCCTGGGGAAGATTGCGCTAACGCAGTAAGATCCAGCATTTCTGTCATATCAATCCAGTGAAGCTCATCCACAAATTTGCGCTTCATAAAGGTAATGATGACAAATCCTCCTCCGAAGGTGAATGCACTGATATACAGCGTGCTGAAAAATAGTTTTTTTAAGATCGTTCCCTTGGTTTCTTTCATACCCTTCCTCTCCTTTCTTCCCCATACTACCACTTGCGCTATCATATTTAAAATGCTATTATTTTATTGTTATAATAGCATTATTGGTATAAGGAGATGATCCATATGACTTTAAAACATTTGCGGATATTTGTTACTGTGTATCAGGAAATGAACATCACAAAAGCTGCTGACCTACTGCATATGACTCAGCCTGCAGTTTCACGTTCGATTCAGGAATTAGAGAATTATTATGGAATCCGATTATTTGAACGTATCAATCGCAGACTTTACCGGACAAAAGAAAGCGAAGAAATCTATGTAAGAGCACTTCATATCGTAAACTCTTTTCATGATATGGAATTGGAAATTAAAAACTGGGATGAATTTGGAATTTTCAGAATTGGAGCCAGTATCACACTTGGAAATTTTATTTTACCTGTAATGATCAGACAGCTGCAAAATCTATACCCGAATCTACGGGTGCAGGCTGCCGTTTCCAAGAGCAATACCATCTATGAACTCCTTTTAGATGATAAAATCGATATCGCCATTGTAGAAGGAGATATACCGGATGAACACATTCACAAAGAAGTCATCTTGGAAGACCATTTAAAATTAATTCTTCCGCATGAACATCCTTTATGCAGTAAACCTGAAATATATATGGAAGATCTGGTGCAATACCCAATTTTAATGCGTGATAAAGGAAGCGCAGGCCGCACATTGTTGGATCAGATTTTTGCTATGCACTTTCTTTCAATTAATCCTGCGTGGGAAAGTGCCAGCACTCAGGCATTAGTAAATGCTGTAGCCTGTGGACTCGGAATCTCGCTCCTTCCTGAACAACTGGTTTCAGCCGATATTGCTTCTCGAAAAGTGATCTCCCGACCGGTAGTCGATGAACCTTTTCTAAGAAAAAACTACCTGATCTGGCACAAACAAAAATTCCTGACTCAAACCGCAAAAAAATTTATCGCGCTTTGCCATCAGGAATCTTTATTTCATCTTTAATTTATGCCAGCACCTTTCCTACCGGAAACAGGCTGCGAAATACCCTTCTGACCAGAGGGCCTGCGATCAGAAGCTGAAATGGCAGTGCATGATGAAGTTTTTCGGAATGTTGGTCAGCCAGATGATGAAAAGCAGACTCCAGTTACCTGATTTTACGCATCCCTCTAACGCTCCATACATGGACATGATGATCACCATCGGAACTACCATACAGCTGGAAATGCAGATGACCTTTCTCATCACACTGCTGTCTGGTTTCACAAGGAAGCGAAACGCAAATCCTTTTGCAATTCCGGAGACCAGGAACCAGTCGCAGCAGAATGCAAAGACATATGCGATTGGAAATCCCAGCCATGCTGCACAGATAGTATCAAAATTCAGTACACCCATATGAAGAGCAACATTGTAGATACTCATCCAGAGCACCATGGTAAAACACATCATCACGGAATAGATAAAACTTTCTCTCTTGTTTTGTGGCATATTTTTTGTCCTCCTGTTTGTCGCAGCTTCCAAAAATTACTTTCCGCATCCTGTCATCGATTTTTTCTTTTATTTTTGTATACAGGATACAGATGCAGACATAAAAAAGTGGAAGTCACATAAAACTCGTTGCGACTTCCACTTTTTTGTGTATATCTCACTGCGTTTTTAATCTCTATCGTAACTATTCAGTACCTTCATAGTTACCTCTATCATTTTTAACAGGAGCAATTATAGTATAGATCGGACATCTTCGTAAGCACTTTTTTTATTTTCGTTACTTTGCACAATTTTGCGGCTATCCATGTCACATTTTTTATACTGGCAATGTTTTTCTTCCAAAATCTACCTGCTCTGTCCAACTGCCATTGCGGCAATAGCTTTAAAATAGAAGACTCTCCACGGCTGCTGCTTCCACCTGCAGTCCCTTTTTATAGACCTCCATATAGGCGTCAAATCCCCTGACATCCTCTGGATCCGGCTCCACCGTCTCACCTGTTTCATCTGCAAACACCTGCTGGTCCAAATAATCAGCCAGACCTTCACCACGATTCTTGAGCATATAGGAAGCCAGCACCGCCATGCCCCAGGGACCGCCCTCACCTGCAGTTTTCATCACTGTCACCGGAGCGTTCATAGCTGCTGCCAGAATCTTCTGACCCACAAGCGGTGTCTTGAACAGGCCGCCGTGTCCATAGATCTTATCCACTGTCACCTGCTCTTCCTTCAACAGGATATCCAGCCCAACCTTCAGTGCCGCCAAAGAACCGTACAGATGCGTTCTCATAAAATCCGCCAGATTAAGCTTCGTATCCGGCATCCTCATGAATAATGGCCGTCCTTCCATCATTCCGGTCACAGGTTCACCGGACACGTAGTTGTAGGAAACCATTCCGCCACAGTCCTTTTTGCCTTCCAAGGCTTTCCGATACAGCATGCCGTACAGTTCATTCCTATCCACAGAGATCCCCAAGTTCTCCGCAATCTCTTTAAACAGACCAACCCAGGCATTCAGATCGGACGTACAGTTGTTGCAGTGCACCATGGCAACTGCCTCTCCAGATGGAGTGGTCACAAGATCCAGTTCTTCATGAACTGCCTTTAACGCCTCTTTTAATACCACCATGGCAAAAACGGAAGTTCCGGCAGACACATTGCCTGTCCCTTCTCTTACAGAATTAGTCGCAGTCATACCGGTTCCCGCGTCACCTTCCGGTGGACAGAGCGGAATACCAGCCTCCAGTTCTCCCGTTGGATCCAGCAGTTTTGCCCCTTCTTCCGTCAGAACCCCTGCTTTTTCCCCAGCCTTTCGGACTTTCGGAAGAATCTGGCGCAATTTCCATGGATATCCTCTTGTTTCGATCAGATCATCAAAGATTTCCACACGTTTTTCATCATAATCCACGGTCTGACTATCGATTGGGAACATGCCAGAGGCTTCACCAACCCCCAGTACCTTCTCGCCGGTCATTTTCCAGTGGATATAGCCGGCCAGTGTGGTCAGATAGGTGATCTGCCCCACGTGGTCTTCCCCATTTAACATGGCCTGATACAGGTGGGCAATACTCCAGCGTTGGGGAATATTAAAATCAAAGGCTTTCGTCAGGGCTGCTGCTGCCTCTCCTGTAGTCGTATTCCGCCAGGTGCGGAACGGAACCAGCAGCTTCCCCTCCGCATCAAATGCCATATATCCATGCATCATACCGGAAAAGCCCAGAGCCCCCAATCGCTTCAGAGGCTGCTGGTATTTCTCCCGCACATCTTCTTTTAAATTCTTATAAGCATCCTGCAAACCCGCCCAGATGTCCTCCAGGCTATATGTCCAATATCCATGTTCCAGCCGGTTCTCCCATTCATGACTGCCGGAAGCAATGGGCTTACATTTCCCATCTACCAGCACTGCCTTGATTCTGGTGGAACCAAACTCAATCCCCAGAACCGCCTTGCCATCCCTGATTACTTCTGCTGCACTTTCCATGATTCCCTCTCCTATCTGCTCTTCATCCGGAAAACAAAACATTGGTCAATTCTGTTCCTTCACTTCACATTCTAACGCCAGACGGATAATCCGTACCACACAGGCTTTCAACTCATCCATCGTGAGTTTTCCATCATTCAACGCCTGACGGATATTTTCATGATCGGCTGCGCATCCTGCATGATCATATCATTGCCCGCTTTCATGCACACATAACTTAAAGAACCGCCGTCAGTCGTGGTCATCCAGTCTGTCATGATCATACCTTCATAGCCCCATTCCTTTCTGGCAGATACGGTGCACAGATCATAAGAATTCGCGGAATGCACACCATTGATCAGGTTGTAGGAGGTCATCAGGGCCTTTGGCTGGGTCTCCTCGATAGCATACTGGAAGCCTCTCAGATAAATTTCACGGAGTGCTCTCTCGCCTACCACACTGTCTGCGCCCATCCGGTTATCTTCCTGGTTGTTGCACGCAAAATGCTTAATCGTAGTTCCTTTTCCTGGAATGGTCTGCACGCCTCTGGTGATGGCTCCTGCCATCCGTCCGCTTACCAGTGGATCCTCTGAAAAATACTCAAAGTTACGGCCACACAGCGGGTTCCTGTGGATATTCATGCCAGGTGCCAGCCACAGGGCCACCTGGAACTCTTCCATCTCTTCTCCAGCCGCCAGTCCCATCTCATAAGCCAGCTCTGTATTCCAGGTCATCGCCACCATCGCACCGATCGGGAATGCAGAACAATACTGATAGTAAATCTCTTCTCCCTCTGTCAGCACTTTCTCTGGTGCAAACAAGCCGTGTTCAATACCATCTACGATATCTACCGGCTCTACCTGACCATTGGCGTCCGTATAATATTTCTGTGCCAGACGGACACCCGCCGGACCATCTGCTAAAGCCATACCCGGAACCCCCTGATCTGCTCCAATCTCAGAAGCCAGGTACTCCACGGTCTCGCCAGCCGCTCCTGGTACATTCACAGAAGCTGCACCAGCCTGAGCCTGGGCACCGCCGGTCTTGCCACATACCAGTTCGATCATCTGCTCCGCAGTCAATTTCTCTGTCAATTCTTTCGCCTTAGCCTCATATGGATTCTCCTTCGGCGCTTTCTTCTCTTTCGCCAGATTCTCCGGCTTTAACACAACCACCGGCAATTTTTCTTCATAAACAACTGCCTGCGGCGTCCACTCCATTTCTTTCAGTTCCTTCTGAAGTGGGGAAATGTGATCCACAGCCATCCTCACCACATCTTCTTCCACACGAAGCACTGCAGCGGCAGCCAGATCCGCAGAAGAATCACCAACCAGCACACCATAATCACCCTGGTCAACTACCCATGCGCTCTCATCCTGATCAAAACGCTCCAATGCTGTTCCGTCAAAGGAAATCGTCAGCTTCTGGCTCTCTCCAGGCTCCAGCACATCGGTCTTTCCAAAACCGACCAGACGTTTCTTCTCGTGGCTGATTCCTTCTTTGCCAGAAAATTCCACATACACCTGGACAGTCTCCTTGCCAGCGTAAGTATTTCCTGTATTCTTCACAGATACTTCTACCTGTACCTGTTTTCCTGACACAGACACTTTTTCTGTCTTGATCTCAAAATCAGTATAAGACAGACCAAAACCAAATGGATAACGAAGGGATTTGCCAGTGGCGTCAAACCAGCGGTATCCAACGAAGATTCCCTCATTGTAATACTCCGTCTGCACATCCCCATTGTTTCTTCCAAACTGGTCATAACCAGGCCACATCTCATAGGAACTGCCCCAGGAATCGGTCAACTTACCGCTTGGAGTCACGTCTCCGCTTAAGATCTCGCCCAACGCTGTGCCGCCTTCCATACCGCCCTGGGAAGCGTAGATCACAGCTTTCACATGATGCAAACCATCTAAATACGTCAGATCCATCAGACCACCGGTATTTAAGATCACGATCAGGTCTTTGCCTGTCTCATCTAACTTCTTTAAATTCTCTTTTTCAGACTCTGAAAATAAGAAATCACCAGGCTCATTGCCCCGGTCTGCGCCCTCTCCAGAGATCCGGCTGATCACATAGAGCACTGCCTCCGCATCCTCCGGCATTTCATTTTCTGTGATCTTATTCTCTTCCGGTCCATGATATGGAGTGGTAAAATAAATCTCTGTAAACGGATGTGCCTCATTGACCCGGGCTAAGATGCCATTCTTCCAGCTTTCAATCGAAGCATCCTTTACCTGGTCATACCGGTCCAGCCATTCCTTCTTCTCGATGACAAATCCGGCATGCTCCAGTCCCTGCTCAATCGTCACACAGGATCTCTCATTTACATCACCAGAACCAGAACCACCCTTGATCGTCTTTCTGGCACCACTGCCGTACAAGCCGATCCGTGTACCTTTCTTTAACGGCAGAACCGGCTTCTCACCGGATTTTTTATTCTCCAGAAGCACCACGCCCTCTCTGGCGATCTTCAGCGCCGTCTGACGGTGTTTGGTCTCATACTCTCGTACCTCCTGGTGCTTCACACCTGGAAGTGTTTTTCGCTCTCTTAACATGAATTGTATCCTCCTCATGGGGAATTAATTAAATTTTTCAAACTTCTTCCCAGCATACCTCTATTATAGTGAAAAAAGCCCAGGCAATCAAGCCTGAGCTTTTCATGGAAACAATATTTTTCATGCACTGCACATTTTGTTAAAAACTCCCAGCTCCCAGATTCTCCAGATAATTCTTCGCCGTTTTCAGACTTCCCTTCACAGTCACGTCATTTTTCTCAAACGCCCTGTCCTCGATCTCCACACAGCCACATCCTGCATATCCGATATCCGATAAAGCAGATATAAATTTGCTCCAGTCAATATCTCCCAGTCCCGGAATCTTCGGCGCCATATACTCTAACGGATACGCCATGATTCCAACCTGGTCTAATTTATCCTGATAGATCTTAACATCCTTAAAATGGATGTGGAACAACTTATCCTTAAATTCATAAATCGGTTTTACATAGTCCATCTGCTGCCATATAAAATGCGATGGATCATAATTTAATCCAAAATTATCAAATGGAAGCATCTGGAATATCTTTTTCCAGATCGCCGGTGTGGTCATCAGATTTTCCCCACCCGGCCACTGCTCTTTTCCAAACAGCATTGGGCAGTTTTCGATTCCGATCCTGATCTGTCTGTCCGCAGCATACTGTAAAATTTCCGGCCAGACTTTCTGTACCGTTTCCAGATTTTCCTCCACAGTTTTTGTACGGTCTCTTCCAATAAATGTATTTACCAGCCCTACTCCCAGCATTTTCGCTGCATCGATCACACGATATAAATGCGCTTTTCTCCTGGCATCCATCTCTCTATCTCCGCTGAGAATATTCGGATAATAAGCTAAGGCTGAAATTCCGACATTCTTTCCCCTGCAATAATTTTTGATAGAAACACTGTCCGCTTCCGTCAATGTCTCCACATCAATATGGCACACACCCGCATATCTCCGCTCTGCGCCTTCCTTTGGCCAGCACGCAACCTCGATACAGGAAAACCCCTGTTCTGATGCATAGTCCACAACTTCCTCAAACGTTTTATCTGCCATAATCGCCGTTAAAAATCCCAGTTTCAAAATCTGCACCCCTTTTCTTATACCATCACTTTAATATGTAATTGATTGGACTGAATCGCCGCAAAAACACCTTTCATGGAATTCACGATCTGTTTTCCATCTAATACAGAAGCTGTGTCTTCTTCTATGGAACGGATAAACTCTGTGATCACACCAGAACTGGTCTGATCTGCATTTGTCTGGATTTTATCAATCTCATAAAGAATATGTTCTCCGTCCTTTTTCTCGATCTGCAGGGAATACCGGGGATCACAATAAATCTTCATGACGCCATCACTTCCATAAATAATCGTAGAATTATCCTCCTGCCCATAGCAGACCCAGCTGGCACGCATGGTTCCAACTGCTCCATGCTTCATCTGATAAATGCAGAGCGCCTGATCTTCCACATCAATCTTCTCTCCATTTTCATAACACTTATCCAATGTGGAAAATTCAGCCGTTACTTCCACGATCTGATCATCTAACAGGTACTGGATCAGATCCGTCTTATGAATCCCAAGATCCCCCATCACGCCCATGGCTGCCGCTTTCTTTTGAAAGAACCATGTATTTTTTCCTGCATCAACACTCCAGCTCTCCGGACCACTGTGCTGAAATGAGGTCTGGAACGATAATACATTACCAATCTCACCATCTGCGATCAGCTTTCTGGCCATCTGATGGGTCCTGGTCAGCCTCTGGTTCTGGCCAATCAGCAGTTTTCTATGATTTTCCTCTGCACATTCCACCATCCTCTGACATTCTTCCAACGTGATCGCCATAGGCTTTTCACAAAGGACATGTTTCCCGGCCTTTAACGCCTTGATCGTCAATTCCGCATGGGTATGATTGGCCGTACAGATACTGACTGCATCAATCTGAGGATCTGCCAGCAGTTCTTCCACTGATCCATAAGCCTTTCCACCATACTTTTCCGCTAATTCTTCTGCTCTTTTTTCATTCAGATCATAAAAACCAACCAGGTTTACCGCCTGATGCTCCAGATACTCCGGAATATGCCTGACCTGTGCGATCTTTCCACATCCAATTATCGCCGCTTTCACCATGCTATTGCCTCCTACTCATAGAGTATTGTCTCCATTTTCTGACTCTTGGCGGAATGGATTGCCGCCTCTAAAATCGCTGCTACCTCCATATTACGCCTGAATTCCAGCATAGGCAACAGGTTTTTTCCTGTATCTAAAAAATGCAGAACTTCTTCCTCTATACTTTGCCGTCCATCCAGATTCTGGTTTTCCATCTGCGTATAGGAATGACTAGGCGTTTTAGAAAATTGTTCCTGGTATAAATCCACACGTGATTCTTTCCCATAATCAACCACCATGGCACCCTTTGTTCCCCATACAACCGGACCAGTCGGGCTTCCGCTGGCGTAAGTACTCCATGTCCCCTCTAATAAACCAACCGCCCGATCAAAATTCAATAATAAACCTGCATAATCTTCCGCATCACCAAAAGGATGAAGAAAATTTTTCGTAACTGCAACCACCTGTTCCGGTCTTTTGTGAAGATATTCCAGTAAAAGACTGCATCCGTAGCAGCAGTAATCAATCAGGCTTCCACCTCCGCATTCCTTCTGAAACCACCATTCCCCGGCCTGCTGTTCTTCACTGACATTCTCACCATGACAAAACGGACCTAATGAATCCGGATTATGGAAATGAATACGAAGCACCTCTCCTAAAGCCCCAGAACGGATTACTTCTTCCCCGAAACGGACACTAGGTTTCCACGCAATGGGCCAATTGGTAATGATCACCCCACCGCCTCTTTCGCTTGCTTCTTTCATCTTCCTGGCATCTTCTAATTTGTAAGCCAGCGGCTTATCCACCAACACATGGATTCCTTTTTCCACCAATGCACAGACAAGAGATGTGTGCATGCTGTTTTCACTTCCAATCAGGACCAGATCTGGTTTTCTCTGATCAGCTGCTCCCAGTTTTCATACATATGTGGCAGGACACCTAATTCCATGCATTTTTTCAGATTTTGTCCTGCTGTAAAAGGTGCATCCTCTATACTATTTCTCCCAAAAGCCGTCTCCACGCCTCCAATCCATAAAAAGCGCTCTTTTTCCGCAAAAATACTCCACATGCTCTACAATATGCATGTGTTCAAAACCAGCGATTCCGATTCTATACTGTCTCTTCATCCGCATGTTCCTTTCCTATCCCTTAATACCGCTGGCTGCAATTCCCTCTGTAAAAAATTTCTGTAATGCGGCAAACATAACGAAAACAGGAATTAACGAAACAATGGAAGCTGCCATGATCAGATTATACTCTGATGAATACTGTGAAATAAACATTCTAAGCCCCAGCTGCAGTGTCTTTTTCTCTAAACTGCTCAAATAGATCAACGGTCCCATAAAATCATTCCATACTGTCACGAAAGAAGAAATGATCAGTGTCGCAATTCCACCTTTAGCCAATGGAAGAACCACCCGGAAATAAATTCCATATTCTGTCAGTCCATCAATTCTGGCTGCCTCACACAGTTCATCCGGAATGCTCGTATAAAACTGTCTCATCAAAAAAACACCCATGGCTGTAAAGCTCTGCATCATAATCATGCCCAGATGAGAATCCGTCAGACTCATTTTTCCAACCATAATATACTGTGGCACCATATATACCTGCCATGGCACCGCAATTGTACAAATATACAGGATAAACAACAGATCTCTTCCTTTAAAATGTAGCTTCGCAAATGCATACGCCGCAAAACTGGAAGTAAATACCTGGATTGCCGTGATGATGATCGTCAGCTTCGCAGAATTTTTGAAAAACAGCAACAAGGGGATTTCCTTCCATATTTTGCTATAGTTAGACCATTCTAACTTCTCAGGGATCCATTTTACCGGATATGTAAACACATCCTTATTCAGTTTTAACGATGCCGATATCATCCATAAAAATGGAACCAGCATCACTGCTGCCAAAGCCAGGATCAGCATATACAGCAATATTCTTTTGACAAAATATCTTCCATCTTTTCTTACTGCGCCCATTTTCTCTCTCCTCTAAACTGTACCAGAGTAATACCAAGCACCAGAACAAATAACACCATGGAAATTGCACTGGCATAACCAAACTTAAATTTCACAAAAGCGGTGTTATAAATATAGTAAACCAGAACGTTGGTAGCTCTTCCTGGTCCACCTCCCGTCATAATATAGATTGTATCAAACACCTTAAACGAGGAAATAATCAGCATGGTAGAGACAAAAAATGTAGTCGGCGTCAGAAGAGGCAGTGTGATGGAGAAAAAACTTCTGATGGCATCTGCCCCATCCACTTTCGCTGCCTCATAAATTTCCCTTGAAATTCCCTGAAGTGCCGCCAGATATATAATCATATAATATCCTGCACCTTTCCATACTGTCAAACCGATAACTGTGGGAAGCGCCCATTTTACGGACGCTGTCCATCGCGGCAGTTCTTTCACTCCCAGGGCTGCTAAGAGACTATTGACTGGACCCATATCCGGGTTAAACAACAGATTCCAGACAACGCAGATTGCAACCAGTGACGCCACATATGGGAAGAAGAAAATGGAACGGAAAAGTACCTGTCCCTTGATCTTCTGATTGATCAACAATGACATTCCCAGCGATAAAACAATCGTAAGCGGTACTGTCCCCACCGTAAAGTAAATGGTATTTTTCAGAGAAATCCAAAAGGTATCATCTGACAATAATCCAATAAAATTCTGTAAACCAACAAACTGGATCGGATGGGAAGAATCCCATTCACAAAAACTAAGTCCAAATGAAAATAACATTGGCATCATGGTAAATACCGCAAACCCAATAAAATTAGGTGCAATGAAAGAATAACCTACCATATTTCTGCGCATCAGTCTTTTTCTCTTTAAATTGTTCATCTTCCCCATTTTTTCCGTCCTTATTTTAATACTTCGTCAATTCGCTTCTGCATCTCCTGAAGACCATCTTCAATGGATACTTCTCCGCACATGATCAGGCTGTGTTCCTCAGAATTGATCTGCTCTAACTCACCAGCATCTGGATGAAGTGGCTGCTCCAGATAGAACTTATCTGCATTAATATAATCAGAGAAGTTCTCCGGGATTCCATCGAGACCGCTAATAATGCTCTTCACATTATCATCTACATAAGCCGGAATAATACCAGAATTAGCGATCACAGCTGCTCCCTGGGCTCCTGTCGCAAATTCAATAAATCTCCATGCCTCTTCTGGATGCTTTGATGCAGTATTAATGGATACTGGTGTTACACCAATTACACCGTTAGCATTTCCACTTCCATCGATATCTGGCAGACTACAGATTCCCCAGTTAAAATCAATGGTTCCATTAGCTTTCTGCTCCAGTAAGTTGTTAACAAACCAAGTTCCCATAGTTACCATAGCACACTGCTGGTTATAAAAAACTCCTGAATAATGGATATTTCCGGCCTTTAACGTACCATAATCCATAATACTCTTGTCTTCATTCTGCATTTTCAGGAAAATATCATAATAATCTGCCAGATTCGCAACTGGTTTTTCTGCGATCTGGAAATCATCAGTCTTTCTTGCAAAATTCTGAAGGCTTCTCGGCCATGTATGAAGATGGGCTCCATACACTTTCTCTGCTCCTTCTCCAGAAGTCATCTTGGCTGCCAGCTCCCGGTAATCCGTCAGTGTCATACCATCCTTCGGATACTCAACTCCTGCTTTATCAAATAAATCTTTGTTGTAGTATAAAATAGTACAATCTTTCTTAAATGGCATTGCATAAACCTTTCCGTCCAGAGCAAGCTCATTTAACATTCCACCGTAATAGGATTCATCAATATTCGCCTTCTGAATATAATCATCCAGCGAAAGCACCTGTCCTTTCTGAATCAGACCTGCCAGGGAAGCAACTTCCTTTGTAAATACCACATCCACATCATCTCCGCCAGAAAGCATGATCTGAATCTTATCATTATACTCATCCGCACTGATTTCAATAACCTTGACGGAAATATCCTCATTATTTTTTTCAAATTCCTCAATCAGATTTTTATAATATTTTGCATTGGTATAATCCCATAATGCGACCTTAATTTCTGTTTTTGCTTCACTTTCAGCTACATTTGCTGTTGTCTGCGGCTCATTGGATGTAGTATTTTCCTTTCCCCCACACGCACTCACTGACAAAACCGTACCAATTCCAATCAAAGCCATTGCCATCTGTTTCCACATCTTTTTCATATTTGTTCCTCCTTTTTCTGAAATATGAAATATTGTTTTCAGTGCAAATATATCATTTTTATGGATTTGATTCAAGTATTTTGTATATTTTTAAAATATTTTTTATCTATTTTGTTCATTTTTTCTTATTACTCTTGTACCTATTTTGAAATTTTTATTATTATTTTCAAATTTATTTCATTGCTCTTTTCATTTTTCAAAAAATATATTGTTTTATATATTCATCCCATGCTATAATGGTTTTATTCAAGTAGAACGTCCATGGGATCTGGCGCATAATTCTGGCCAGCATTCTATTGACAGAAAGAGGTCTTTATGATTGATAAGAAAGTAACAGTTTCACAAATTGCTAAATACGCCGGGGTATCACCCGCCACTGTTTCCAGAGTTTTAAACCATAGAGACCAGGTTAAGGAAGACACAATCCTGAAAGTAAAAGAAGCCATGAATGCATTAAACTTCACACCTGATGCTTCTTCCCAGGAACCTTCTTATGCTAATACCAATTTGCTGATCAATGTCAATTCCTTGACCAACCCCTTTTACGGAGAAGTTCTTCAAGGAGTTCTGGCTTCTGCCAAAGCCGCTGACTTTTGTCCACTGATCTATCAAGAGCATTTATCTGCTTCTACCATCAGTAATTTCTGCCAGCTGATCAAAAATGTAAATGCCGCCGGTGTCCTGCTCTTAAATCAGACGCCGCTCCCTCTCCTGGATGCAATCCATGCCTTTGTTCCTGTAGTTCAGTGCTGCGACTATGATCCGGACTCCAGCATTTCTTACATCGGCATTAATGATTTTTCTTCTGCACGGAATGCAGTTCGGCACTTAATTGCTTCTGGGCGAAAAAAAATAGCATTTCTTAATGGACCCAAACGCTTTGTCTACGCTCAGGAACGACAGCGAGGGTATGAAAAAGCATTGGAAGAATCCGGAATTTCTCTTCCTTCCGGATGGCATATCAACCTGCCAAAAGTAGATTATGATATTGCCTACTCCAACGCCTGTCAGCTTTTAAATAATGAAAATCATCCAAATGCCTTTTTCACCTCCTCAGATATTCTGGCTGCCGCTGTGATCCGGGCCGCCAAACGTTTTGGATTGCAAGTACCGCAGGATGTCATGGTTGTTGGATTCGATAACCGTGATATTTCCCAGATGATGATTCCATCCATCACCACCGTTAATCAACCAAAATTTCAACTTGGCTATGGTTCCTGTGACATCCTGATCAATCAGATTCGAAATCCGGGAATCGTAACCGATGACAGTATGCTCCTGGACACAGAACTAATTGTCCGTGAATCTACCACCTTGACTCACATTTAAAAAAGAAGGATTTCCGAAATAAAAACGTTTCAGAAATCCTTCTTTTTATTCTATGTCAGCTATTTATTTATCGTACTCCAGATAAGCCCCCTTCATCGGACTTGCTGCCAGCATACTGAACAGTCTCAGTACACCTTTTTTATACTTCGGCGCTCTTGGCTGCCAGTTTTTACGGCGTTCTCTCAAGATCTCATCGATCTCTTCCGGTGTTTTCTTCTCACCGGCTACACCGATGATGTTTAATTTCCGCTCCATCACATCGATCTCGATCAGATCTCCCTCTTCAACCAGGGCGATCGGACCTCCATCCACTGCTTCTGGCTGCAGTGACCAATCACAGGACCGGTGGATGCGCCGGAGAAACGACCATCTGTGATCAGAGCAATGCTTCTGCCCAGCTCTTTATCACTGCTGATAGCCTCGGAGGTGTAGAACATCTCTGGCATTCCGCTTCCCTTTGGACCTTCATAGCGGATAAATACTGCGTCACCTTTCTGGACCTTATGCTTCAGAACCGCATCCAGACATTCTTCCTCACTGTCAAATGGTCTCGCTCTCAGGACTGCCTTGAACATCTCCTTCGGACAAGCCGTATGTTTGATGACTGCGCCCTCTGGTGCTAAGTTGCCCTTTAAGATGGCAATGCTTCCATCGGTTCCGATGGCTTTATCATACGGACGGATGATATCCTCTCTGGTCAGGTGGACATTGTAACGTTTATTAAACTCTTCCAGCCATTTCTGACATTTCTCATAAAAGCCATTCTTCTTTAATTCTTCCAGGTTCTCGCCCAGGGTCTTACCGGTAACGGTCATCACATCCAGGTGCAGATGTTCCTTGATCTCTTCCATGATGGCTGGAACACCGCCAGCGTAGTAGAACACCTCAGCCGGCCATTTACCTGCCGGACGGATATCCAGAAGATAATGTGCTCCTCTGTGGAGGCGGTCAAAGGTATCGCCGGTGATCTCAAAGCCGAACTCATGGGCGATCGCAGGGATATGTAAGAGACAGTTGGTGCTTCCTGAGATTGCTGCATGAACCATGATGCATTCTCAAAGCTCTCCATGGTTACAATGTCGCTTGGACGCATATGCTCCATAGTCGCCATCTTCACGACCTGCTCACCGGCCTGACGGGCATAGGCAAGCAGATCCGGGCTGGTAGCCGGCATCAGGCACTTCCCGGAAGAGCCAGTCCCAGGGCCTCTGCCATGATCTGCATGGTGGAAGCCGTTCCGATAAAGGAGCAGGCGCCACAGCTAGGACATGCATTGCACTTTGCCCAGTCCAGTTTTTCTTCTGTAATCTCGCCTCTCTGGAATTTGGCACTGTACATGCCGAGCTGCTCTAAGGTCAGCATCTCCGGTCCAGCGTTCATGGTACCGCCTGGAACCACGATGGACGGGATATTCACACGGGCAAGACCCATCAGATTGCCCGGCATTCCTTTATCACAGCTGGATAAATACACGCCGCCGTCAAATGGTGTGGCATTCGCATGGATCTCGACCATGTTGGCGATCATCTCACGGCTTGCCAGACTGAAATTGATGCCATCCGTTCCCTGGCTCTCACCGTCACAGATATCGGTTGCAAAGTATCTTGCTCCGTATCCGCCTGCTGCGTCAACACCTTTACGCACCTCTTCCACCAGGATATCCAGATGACCACTGCCCGGATGACTGTCGCCAAAGGTACTCTCGATGATGATCTGAGGCTTACCCAGATCCTCTTTCTTCCAACCGGTTCCGATCCGGAGCGGATCCAGCTCCGGAGCTAATTTACGCATTTCCTGACTTGCTAACTTCATCTTGCCACCATTATCCTTTCTTTCAACTTTTCTATATAACCCTTTTTATACAAAGAACGAGATTACAAGCGCTACTAAAAATCCCGTTGCGCCGCCTGCTACTGCTGCAACTACACATGCCAGATACATCTGGGATAATCCGGCAATCTCCGGCATTACTGCCACAATACCTGCTGCCATGGTCATGGCAACTGTTGCTTTTTTGAAACATCAGACGTCGGATGTTTCTTTATGTTTATTCTATTGTGTCTATGTATTTTCGTCAATGCATCTGATGTATTTCGAGAAAAACCTATTTTTTTCATAAAAAAACAAGGGGATATACTTCTTTTCCCCTTGTTTTTTGTGCATTATTCACAGGACTGTTTCTGTTTTAGCTTTAGAATCATCTGACGATTGTAATTCAAATGTGTGATCATGGCATATCTGGCGCCTGCACTGTCTCCGCGCAGGATCGCATCCGTGATCGCCCGGTGAGTTTCAATAGTCTCATCCTTTAAACACCTGTGGGTCAGGTTGACAAAGGTAATCACTGCAGACTGGATGATCGGGATCAGTTTCACGATCACATGATTCTTACTGCATTTGGCAATGCAGGTATGAAATTCCACATCCTTCGGAAGATGATTCTCCCCCGCCAGATACAGCCGTTCTACCTCGTCACACAGATTTTTCAGTTCCTGCCGCTCTTCCTCGCTTGCCCGGACACTGGCCAAGGCCGCGATATCCGGCTCCAGCATCAGACGGACATCGCAAAGCTCCAATGCCAGCTCATACTTATCTGTAAAGCCAGACAGTCCCAGAGGATCATCCTCAAGCCGGTTGGTGCTGATCACATAAGTGCCATCCCCTCTCCGTACTTCTAAGACTCCCTTAGATACCAGGCTTTTCACCGTTTCCCGGATGGTACTGCGGCCTACGCCAAACATTTCTGCAAGTTCGAATTCATTGGGGATCTTGTCCCCCACATTCACCGGTTCCTGCAGAATATAATCCATCAGTTCTTCTTCCACCTGGGAAGCCAGTAATTTCCGGTTCATCTTAACTTTTACTCTTCTTCCTGCTCACTAACTTCGATTCCCAGTTCCTCTAGCTGCTTTGGATCAACCGGTGTCGGAGCCTCAGTCATCAGACAGGAAGCGTCTTTTACCTTCGGGAATGCGATCACATCACGGATGCTGTCACAACCGCCCATGAGCATAACCACACGGTCAAGGCCGTATGCCAGACCAGCGTGAGGCGGAACTCCATACTTAAATGCGTCTAACAGGAATCCGAACTGATCCTGGGCTTTCTCTGGTGTGAAGCCAAGAACCTCAAACATCTTGGACTGGATATCACTCTGGTGGATTCTGACAGAGCCACCGCCGATCTCAGTACCATTTAATACGATATCATATGCCTTTGCACGGACAGCGCCCGGATCACTGTCGATCAGATGCCAGTCCTCGTCCATCGGCATGGTAAATGGATGGTGCATTGCCACGAAGCGGTCCTGCTCCTCAGAGTACTCCAGTAACGGGAACTCGGTTACCCATAAGAATCGATAATCATCTTTCTTAAGCAGGTCTAACTGGCGTGCGATCTCCAGACGCAGACTGCCCAATACATCCCATACGATCTTATTCTTATCAGCAGCAAATAACAGCAGGTCGCCTGGCTTACCATCCATAGCAGCAACTAAAGCAGCCATCTGCTCATCCGTCATGAATTTTGCGAAGGAGGATTTTAATGTGCCGTCCTCCTGGATCGCTACATAAGCCAGACCCTTTGCACCGTAGCCTTTTGCAAACTCAACCAGTGCATCGATCTTCTTACGAGGCATATGACCCTGTCCCTCTGCATTGATACCGCGGACAGTACCACCATTTTCCAGAGCATTCTTAAATACTACAAACTCGCAGTCCTTCACCACATCGGATACATTCTTTAACTCCATGCCAAAACGCAGATCCGGCTTATCAGAACCAAAGCGGTCCATAGCTTCCTGCCATGTCATACGCTGGATCGGAAGCGGAACCTCTACACCCAAAATCTCTTTAAATAATTTGTGCAGCAGTCTCTCATTGACATCAATAACATCATCTACATCCACGAAGGACAGCTCCATATCGATCTGAGTGAACTCCGGCTGACGGTCTGCGCGCAGGTCCTCGTCACGGTAGCATCTTGCCAGCTGGAAATAACGGTCATAACCAGAACACATCAGTAACTGCTTAAATAACTGCGGAGACTGTGGAAGCGCATAGAAGGAGCCTGGATGTACACGGCTTGGTACCAGGTAGTCACGTGCGCCCTCTGGAGTACTCTTGATCAGAGTTGGAGTCTCGATCTCTAAGAAGCCTTCCTCTGCCAGGAACTGTCTGGTCAGGATCGCAACCTTACTTCTAAGCAGCAGGTTTCTCTGCATATCCGGTCTTCTTAAATCCAGATAACGGTATTTTAAACGCAGATCCTCTTTGGTCTTGGAGTTTTCCTCGATCGGGAAAGGAGGTGTCTCAGACTCAGAAAGGATTCTTAAGGAATTGGCGCGGACCTCGATGGCGCCAGTTGCCAGGTTCTCATTGACTGCGCCGGAACGTGCCTCTACGCGGCCGGTAACTGCAACGACAAACTCACTTCTTAATTTCTCAGCCTTCTCAAAGCTCTCTGTACCACAGTCACTCTCCTCGAAAATGATCTGTAAAAGACCGGAACGGTCTCTTAAATCAACGAAAATAATTCCGCCTTTATTTCTGCTTTTCTGCACCCATCCCATGACGGTAACATCCTGACCGATGTTGGCGGTGCCCAGCTCTGTGCATCGGTGGGAACGTTTCAGTCCCATCATTGACTCTGCCATAATCTTTCTCCTCCTATTTTAACGCCTCGCGGTAGAACTCTACAAAATCAGTGTAGCCTTCTTTGTTCAGCTGTTCTTTCTGGAATTTTTTATTCTTATTCATCTGGGAAACCAGAACCTGCACGCCATCACGGCGCTCTTCCATGGCCTGTTTCATGATCTGGCACATTCTGGAAGCATCCATGCCTTTCTCAATGAGATAAGCCTTCTTCGGAATGCTGCTCTGGATGTGATTCTCCTGATCCAGTAAAATGGTAACGATACGCTCGAAGCCGATGGAAAATCCACAGGCCGGGGTGTCCACACCGGTAAATTTACCGATCATCTTATCATAACGTCCACCGCCTGCCACAGAACCACCGAAGCCTTCCATGGAAACCTCGAAAATGGTTCCGGTGTAGTAGGACATACCACGAACCAGGGTCGGATCAAATACCAGGCCAAACTTGGTTTCTGCCACATCAGTTACCGTATCCATGATGTATGCCAGGTTATCGGTAACGCTCTTCGGAAGGGTATCTGCCAGCTTCTCGCCAAGCATACGGACGCCTGCCGCATCCTTCGTCACGGTATCCATCAGCTCCAGATAAGTCTTTACGCTGTTTTCGTCATATCCAAGTTCTAAAAGCTCTGCTTCCACGCCATCTAAACCGATCTTGTCCATCTTATCCAGGGTGATAAATACCTGGTCTAAGGACTCCTCCGGGAATCCGCAGTGCAGTGCCATGCCCTTCAGGATCTCACGGTCATTGATACGCACCGTAAATGCATTATCCGGGCAGATCTTACCAAGCGCTGTTGTGGTTGCCAGGATCAGCTCGATCTCTGCCATGGAGGTCGGATCACCTAAAATATCGATATCGCACTGGGTAAACTGACGGAAACGTCCTTTTTGTGGACGGTCTGCTCTCCATACGCTGCCCATCTGCAGTGCCTTAAATGGGCTTGGGAGCTGTGCCGCGTTGTTGGAATAGTAACGGGACAGCGGTAAGGTCAGGTCATATCGTAAACCGCCGTCTACCAGATCGTTCTCTGTCTCGGCAGTCTCCAGATTCAGCTTCTCGCCTCTCTTTAAGATCTTAAAGATCAGCTTCTCGTTATCTCCACCCTGCTTACTGGTCAGATTCTCGATGTGCTCCACACATGGAGTCTCGATCTGGGAAAATCCAAATCCACGGTAAGTCTCTTTGATCTGATTGGTGACAAACTCACGGATCTGCATCTCAGCAGGCAGAATGTCCTTCATGCCGGTTACCGGCTTTTTCTTTAATGCCATAGGTTTTTCTCCATTTTCTTTCTATCATAAATCCCACATAGTCGTTACGATTATACTATCGCAAGCGATAAAATGCAATATTTTCTAATTTATATTGTGTTTTCTTCTATCTCCATTATCTCTAACCTTCATCTATCCTTTCCAATTTGACATATTGTGACAATCATCTCCTTATGATATACTAAATTCGTTACCGCACCCAATCTGGTGACAGAAAGGGGGTGCCCACATGGATCTTCTTATATCATTCTTTGTCTCCGTCGCAGCAGGTGTAGTTAGTTACTATATCTGCAAATGGCTAGACGGCGACGATAGCGGTAATTAGCCTAACGGATGCTCAACCGTTCAAAATGAGAAGAAACCCCAGTAGCCGTCACTACTGGGGTTTCGTTTTGTGCTCACACACTCTTATATCATTTTTTGTCACTGCTAGTATATCATATTCCAGCAGCTACTGCAAGTATTCCTCATTTTTTTCTTTCTAATCACAAATCCCCTCTTAAAAAATATGGTAATCTAATAACTTTTCCACTTGCAGAGTTACAACCAATCACCTTCACCACAAAACGCAGCATCATTTATGCAGGCTTAACTAACTCCTGTTTCCATTTATCTTTTGAAATATCTTCCTTTTCAGATTTTGTTTCAAGAACAACAGCTACTGCATTTTGATTGCCAAAACATACAATAATTATATAAACGCATCTATATTACTCAAATATTATTCCAGCAGCATACATTTATTGCCTATTATTCCTAATACTGTGCTCATTCCTGTTGCCATTATATAGAAAAAGGCAAGTCCGTCTTTCTTAAACGAATTTGCCTTTTTAATATTTCATTGTATTCTTAAAAAATCACCTTTTACTCAATAATTTTTCTTTTCTCTCGATCATCTCATTGATCCGGCTGATATACTGTTCCACGTCTTTCACATTCTCCACCCGCTCCAGACGGTTCTCATCCGGGTAAGTGATCTTGGTGGTGGTTCCGGCTCCGCAGGCTAAAATATCGCCTTTTTCCTCCATGATCAAAATATTATAAAGGCATGCCTTTCCAGGCTTGGCATATCCCACATTTTCAAAGTTCCCCGCCATGTTTTTCTGACGGTACAGATAGTACGGCTCTAATCCCATGTCTCTGGCATACTCCGCAGTCAGGTCGATCATTTCCTGGGTATTGGTGATCTTTAAGTCCTTATAGACCTCTTTCATGGTGTTCAGTCTGGCGGCGCGTTTGATAGCCAGGGAATGAACCGTTAAGCTGTCCGGGCCTAACTCCTTCACCTGTTCCATGGTGGACCGCACATCATCTAAATCTTCCTCTGGAAGTCCAATGATCAGATCCATGTTAATGTTGTCAAAGCCTAATTCTCTTGCCATGTGGAAACGGTCCTTCACGTCCTCCACCGTATGACGGCGGCCAATGATCTTTAAAGTCTCCTGCTTCATGGTCTGCGGATTGATGGAAATACGGGTGACGCCGTGCTTTTTTAACACCTCCAGTTTCTCCCTGGTGATACTGTCCGGTCTTCCGGCTTCCACAGTAAATTCCTGGACAGTGGAGAAATCAAAGGTATTTTTCAGCTTCGTGATCAGGGTATCCAGGTCCTCCGGTGACAGAGATGTCGGTGTACCACCCCCAAAATAAACCGTATCCAGCGTACAGCCTTTCTTTTTCTCCGCCACGTAGTCCATTTCCTTAAATAATGCATGGAAATACTCCCCGGTCCTTCCCTGCCAGCGGCCGATCGGATAGGAGGTAAAGGAACAATATAAGCAGGTAGTCGGACAGAATGGGATTCCGATGTAGAGGCTGTAGCCATTCCGGTAATCAATGGCGGAAAGCAGCTTTTCCTCTCTCTGGGCGATCTCGATGCACAGATTGATCTTCTCGTTGCTGGTAAAATACGTCTGCTTCATGTAGTGGAACACCTGCTCTGGTGTATCCCCTTCCGCCAGTTTCGTCATGGCGATCTTGGTCGGACGGATTCCGGTCAGAGTCCCCCACGGAAGGGTCTTTCCTGTCTGTTCCATAAGAAGCACATATAACCTCCGTTTGATCTGGTTCTTAGTCTCAAAACGATCCTCATAGTTGACCTTCAGCACATTGCTTTCCCATGCTGCACGGCACTCTGCCTGGATCTCCGGCTCCAGTGCTTCCATGGCAAGCGCCCGGAAGCTGGAACCTCCCTCAAATACCAGACAAAGTTCAAACTCTGTCCGGTCCTCGCTTAAGATCCCCTCCACGCAGAACCGCAGGCTTGGATGTGCCTCATGGACGATCTCCTCTCCCGGACAGAATGCCATCAGAAGTTCCCGGATATCCTGCTCATACGCATTATCATTTAATACAATTCCTACCATTTTTTCTCCTCTATCTTCCTGCATAATGGGCAACCGGATTATGCAGCTTTTCATACCCAATGCTGGTCTCATCGCCATGTCCCGGATATACCATCACATCATCCGGCAGCGCAAATAATACTCTGGTCACTGAATCAACGATCGCCCTGCCGCTTCCCGTAGGCAGATCCGTTCTTCCCACAGACTGGTCAAACAGTGTGTCCCCACTGAACAGTATCTTCTGTTCCTTTAAATAGTAGCAAACGCCGCCGCCTGTGTGTCCAGGGGTAAATAATACCTTCCATTCTTCTCCCAGGAAATCCAGTGTCTCCCCATCCCGCAGAAGCCTGTCCACGTTCAGGCTGACGCACTCGCCGCCCAACTTGCTGACATTCATATCTGGGTCTGCCAGCAGCTCCACCTCTTTTTCCCCTGCATAAATGGGGATCTGGAATGTTCTCCGCAGCTCATCCGCTGCCATCATATGATCGAAATGACCATGGGTCAGCAGGATCGCCTCTGGTTTCAGCTTCTCATCCCGGCATAATTTCGCCAGATATGAGGCATTATCTCCTGGATCGATGATGATGCAGGGATTCTCCTCTCCCTGTGGTGCTTTGTATACAATATAACAGTTGGTGCTGATCATGCCGACCACACACCGTTTGATCTTTAACTCTGCCATGTGACCTCCTATCCAGACAGGTGATTCTCCCACCTGTATTTTACCTCTGATACCGGATTGCTGCGTGCTTCGCACCCTCCTGTCAAACGTTTGACCCTGGAATCCTGGTATCAGCACTAGAACACGAAAAGAGCCCCGTACCCCGGAACTCTTTTCCTGGCGGCTCCTTAGCCTGCCGTTCTCTCTATATCCAGAACCCCCTCGATCTGACGCAGCTTATCGGTCAGTCGGTTCAGTTCCTCGATTCCATGAATATCGAAGGTCATCACGATGGTCGCTTTGCCCTGCTTGCTGGTACGGACATTCATGGAAGTAATGTCTATCTGCCGCTCGGTAAATACTTTAGAAATATCCACAAACATACCGATCCGGTTATTTGCAAAGATCTGAATCTCCGTGGAATACCGCTCTTTGCTGTCTCCGCCCTCTGGCTGCTGCCACTCTGCATCGATCAGACGGCTCCGCTCGGACTCCGGAAGATTGATGATATTGATACAATCTGTCCGGTGGATGGACACACCGCGCCCTCTGGTGACAAAACCAACGATCTCGTCTCCCGGAACCGGGCTGCAGCACCGGGAGAACCGGACTGCCACATCGTGGATTCCCTTCACCATGATGCCATTCTTGGATTTCTTGGTTTCAGGCGCTTTTCCGTTCATATCGCCGATGCCATCTAAGATGGTCGCGTCGGTGACCTCCCGTTTGATCTTCTTGACCCGCTCCTCCATCATCTTGTTGATGACCTGGCCCTCTTTCAGACCGCCATGTCCGATGGATGCCAGAACAGAATCCCAGTCCTTAAAGGCATAACGCTTCATCACCTTGTCCATGAACTCCGGCTTGTTCAGATCCGGCCAGTTGATTCCTTTCGCCTTGCAATAGCGGTCGATCAGATCCTTACCTCGGACAATATTATCCTCTTTTAATTCATTCTTGAACCACTGGTTGATCTTATTCTTCGCCTGGGTACTCTTCACCAGGGATAACCAGTCACGGCTCGGTCCCTTACAGTTCTGGGATGTGATGATCTCAATCTGGTCACCGTTCTGGATCACATAATCGATATTCACCAGTTTTCCATTGACTCTTGCTCCAACCATCTTATTGCCTACCGCACTGTGAATGGAATAGGCAAAATCGATCGGCGTGGAACCACTTGGCAGTGTCTTGACATCACCGGACGGGGTGAAGCAGTACACGCTGTCCGAGAACAGGTCCAAGTCGCCCTTTACCATGCTTAAGAATTCCCTGGAGTCATCCGTATCTCTCTGCCACTCCAGGATCTGGCGCAGCAGCTTAGCTTGGCTTCGGCGCTTCCCTCAGCGATCGCTCCACTTCCGCTCTCTTTGTATTTCCAATGGGCAGCGATACCATACTCTGCGGTGCGGTGCATCTCATAGGTACGGATCTGGATCTCAAATGGCTGTCCGTTGTTGCCGATCAGGGTCGTATGCAGGGACTGATACATATTCTGCTTCGGCATGGCAATATAATCTTTAAAACGGCCTGGGATCGGCTTATACATCTCATGGATCACACCCAGGGCCGCATAACAGTCCTTTACGCTGTCAACCATGATCCGGACCGCAAACAGGTCATAGATCTGCTCTAAGGTCTTATTCTGGTTGATCATCTTCTTATAAATACTGAAATAATGCTTCACACGTCCATAGACTGTGGCTTCGATTCCTGCCTCTTTCATGTGATGCTGGACTTCTGTCACAATCTCCTGGACAAATTCATCTCTGGAATCCTTCCGCAGGTTAACCTTTTCCACCAGATCATAATAAACATCCGGTTTTAAGAAACGAAGAGACAGATCATCCAGTTCGATCTTGATCTTGGAAATACCAAGACGATCCGCAATCGGTGCGTAGATCTCCAGGGTCTCTCTGGCCTTCTCTTTCTGCTTCTCCGGCTTCCAGAACTGACCGGTCCGCATGTTATGAAGACGGTCCGCTAATTTAATAATGATCACACGGATATCCTTTGCCATGGCTAAGAACATCTTGCGCAGGTTTTCTGCCTGGATCTCTACTTTATCTTTATCCCAGGACAGCTGGGTCAGCTTAGTAACTCCGTCAACCAGGAAAGAAACCTCTGTTCCAAATTCCTTAGACAATTCATCTAACGTCATACCGGTGTCTTCCACCACGTCATGAAGCAGTCCTGCCGCGATCGTCTCTTTATCCATCTCCAGATCTGCCAGAATGATCGCCACACATAAGGGGTGAATGATATAGGGTTCTCCTGATTTCCGCTTCTGATCCTTGTGACATTCATTGGCTACACGGTAAGCCTTCTCCACCATGCTGATATCATCAGACGGATGATACTGATGAATGGTTCTGATCAGATCCTGATATAACACATCCGGGCTGGTGAAGGACGCCGGTGCTTCCAGTTCTTTTTCATTTAATTTTTTTGAGGGCTCCTGTGCCATAAATACCACCTTCTCCAATGTATTCATGATTCGTGCTGATCACGGTATGGGTATTATTATAAATTTAATTATAGAAAAATGCAAGATTTTATTCCTGCAGAAGCCTTTCCACGTCTAAAAAGCCCCATCCCTGCTGTTTTTTTGGCAATTTTAAGTCGATCGCCCGCTCTTTTAAACGCAGCTTCACATCCCGGTTGCTCAGATCCGGGTATTTTTCTAATAATAAGGCAATGGCTCCTGCTGCCACTGGAGTTGCCATGGAAGTGCCGCTTTTCATGGAATACTGGCCGTCTCGGTTGGTACAGCTGACTACTTTGGCGCCCGGAGCGATGATCTCCGGCTTACAGATACAGGCAGCTGTAGGACCGCGTCCGGAATAATCCACCATTACATTTCCCCGGACCAGCACCTTTTTATGGTCATCGGAACAGCCCACAGTGATCACCTTCCGGCTGATTCCCGGAGTGGTCACGCTCATGTTGGCCGGTCCATGATTGCCTGCTGCCACCACTACCACCAGACCATCATCCCACGCTGCCTCCACGCCCCGTACCAGAGCCGAGTCCTCGCTCATGTATTTCCCTGCGTAAGACCCTACGGAAATATTAACGATCCGGATTCCCAGCCGTTCTTTCTGCCTCCGGATCCAGCTAAGACCTGCCAGTACATCAGAAGCATATCCATTTCCGGAGGAATCTAATACTTTTACTGCGATCATGTGGCTTCCTGGCGCGATTCCTGCGTATTTCCCTCCAGATTGTCTGCCGTTTCCGCCAATAATGGCAGCAATATGGGTGCCATGGCCGTTATCATCGTAGGGAGCACGGCGATGGTTGACTGCATCATAAAATCCGGCAATGCGGTCTTCGAAATCTATATGAGGAAAAATCCCCGTGTCAAGCACTGCAACGCCTACACCTTTGCCGGTGATGCCGCGCGAGGCAGGGCCGCCGCAGTGGATCAGGTTTCTAACATAGTCCACTTGAAATGCCTTTCTTGTGGGGTATTCTTATCATATTTTATGTATTCTCGCTTATTTGGGGTCCAGATTCCTTTCATTTTTCTTAATCGCATACAACCAAAATGTTCAAATCTTAAGATTTTCTTCATAATTACTTTAATGAATCTACAATCTTTTCTGAGGGAGGTATGCTATACTTAGACCATAAGAAATCGCACAATCACAATCCTTTATCCTTTAACAAAATCCTAAATCCTAAAGAAAAACAATCACAAGAATATGCCCCGTATCGGTTGATACGGGGTTTTTCTTTTGGGAAAAACGGGGCGGCTTCCTTGTTGGAAGCGCCCCTTTGGTGTTTACAGGTATTTCTTCATAATATCGCAAAAATCAAATGTCGCGAAGTAATCCTTTGGTGTCTCGGCGCGGCGGATCATCTGGACGGAGCCGTCTTCTTTTAAAAGCAGCTCGGCAGATTTTAATTTACCGTTGTAGTTATAACCCATGGAAAAGCCGTGTGCTCCGGTGTCGTGGATCACCAGGTAGTCGCCCATGTCGATCTGTGGAAGCATGCGGTCAATGGCGAATTTATCATTATTTTCACACAGAGAACCGGTGATATCGTATTTGTGGTCGCATGGGGCGTTTTCTTTGCCCAGAACGGTGATATGATGATATGCGCCGTACATAGCCGGACGCATCAAGTTTACGGCACAGGCATCAACACCGATGTACTCTTTATGGGTATGCTTCTCATGGATGGCTTTGGTAACCAGACATCCGTAAGGCGCCAGCATGAAACGGCCCAGCTCGGTGTAGAGAGCCACATCGCCCATGCCTGCAGGAACTAAAACCTCCTCGTATACCTTTCTTACGCCTTCACCGATAGCAAAAATGTCATTAGGCTCCTGCTCCGGGCGGTAAGGGATACCGATTCCGCCGGAAAGGTTGATGAATTTAATGTCCGCACCTGTCTCTTCGTGAAGCTTGACTGCCACTTCAAAAAGGACTTTCGCTAACATCGGATAGTATTCGTTGGTCACGGTGTTGCTCGCTAAGAACGCGTGGATACCGAAGTTTTTTGCGCCCTTCGCTTTCAGGATCTTGAATGCCTCAAAGATCTGCTCGGTGGTCATGCCGTACTTGGCATCACCTGGATTATCCATGATGTCATTGCTGATCTTGAACAGTCCGCCTGGATTATAACGGCAGCTGATGGTCTCCGGAATATAACCGATCGTGTCCTCCACACACTGGATATGGGTGATATCATCTAAGTTGATGATGGCGCCCAGGTCATTGGCAAACTGAAATTCCTCTGGCGGAGTATCATTGGAGGAGAACATGATCTCATGACCATGGAAACCACAGGCATCGGACATCATCAGCTCTGTTAAAGAAGAACAGTCCGTTCCGCAGCCGTAATCTTTTAAAATATTTAAAATAAATGGATTTGGAGTCGCTTTTACCGCAAAATACTCGCGGAAGCCCTTGTTCCATGCAAATGCCTCTTTCAGACGCTTTGCGTTCTCCCGGATTCCTTTCTCGTCATACAGATGGAATGGCGTCGGATAAGTCCCTGCCATCTCCTGAACCTGTTCCATGGTCACAAATGGTTTTTTTTCCATAATCATTTTCTCCTCATATTTGTAGTTTTATCGTACCTGTGTTTCAATAAAAAGAATCCTGCTTGCAGGATTCTCCGCCTGCGGCGGGTCGCTTTAGCGACATTCTTCCACTCCGCCGCAGTGCGATCCTTAGCGGAGCGTTTTTTGTGTCATAGGTCGAAGTTTCCTATGACACGAAAAAAGGCCCACTTAAGGTGCCAATACTCTGTTAGCATTGTAACCTAAGCGGACCCCATTGTCCAGTTACTTCAAATTTATTGCTCCTGAAAATTACAGGATTTTCACGATTCTCATGATATTGGTGTGCTGTGCCGGCTCATGGCGTTTCTCATGATTTACCACACCTGCAGTAACTACTGCCACATCACCAGATTTCAGTACACCCTTATTCTTTAACAGATCCACGGAAGAAGCGATCAGGATATCCGTAGACTCTGCGCGTTTTGCCATAAACGGAGTCACGCCCCAATAAATCTGCATCTGACGTACTGCGCTGGCGCTTGGGGATAAACCGATGATCCGCACGCTTGGACGATACTTGGATAACAGTCTTGCGGTAAATCCACTGATGGTCGGAGCGATGATTGCCTGTGCCTCCAGATCATGGGCAGTGGATACGGAAGAGAAGCATACCGCATTGGAAATGCTTTTGCGGTTATCTGCAGAGATCCGTCTCTCACGATACGCACTGTAGTCCAGATGGGACTCTGTCTCCTTTGCGATCTGAACCATCATCCTTAATGCCTCTACCGGATATTTACCCATAGCAGTCTCACCAGATAACATGATGGCATCTGTTCCGTCATAAACAGCATTGGCAACGTCCGTCACCTCCGCCCTGGTTGGACGCGGATTACGGATCATGGAATCCAGCATCTGGGTTGCAGTGATAACCGGCTTACATGCCTCATTACATTTGCGGATGATCGTCTTCTGGATAAACGGAACCTGCTCTGCCGGAATCTCCACACCCATATCGCCACGGGCTACCATAATGCCGTCGCTGGCCTCAATGATAGCATCCAGATTCTCGATACCCTCTTCATTTTCAATCTTCGCGATGACTTTAATATTGGAACCGGCTACCTCTAACATCTGTTTGATCTCAACGATCGCATCTGCGTTACGGACAAAGGAAGCTGCGATAAAATCGAAGCCCTGCTCGATACCGAACCAGATATCCTCCTTATCCTTCTCCGTCAGCGCCGGAAGCTTTACCTTCACTTTTGGAACGTTCACACCTTTTCTCTGACCCAGCTCACCGCCATTTACAACGGTACAATGGATCTCGGTGCCTTCAACACTGGTGACCAGCAGCTCGATCAGACCGTCATCGATCAGGATCTTATTGCCTGCTGCCACATCCTCTGGAAGACCTGCATAGTTGATATGACCGATATTCTCATCACCTACGATCTGTCTTGTCGTTAAGGTGTATTCCTGTCCCTCAACCAGAGTAACCTTCTTCTCATCCTTTAACATACCGGTACGGATCTCCGGACCCTTGGTATCTAACAGAGCTGCGATTGGAAGACCTAACTCGTCACGGACGCTCTTCAACTGATCCAGACGTGTCTTCTGCTCCTCATGGCTGCCATGGGAAAAGTTAAATCTGGCAATGTCCATGCCATTCTTTGCCAGCTCCACCATAATCTCCCGGTTATCCTCATTTGGACCCATCGTACAAATAATTTTGGTTTTTTTCATACATTTCCTCCAGAAAATAAAACGAATCATTACAACTAGTCATTGCTTATTGGGGATTTTCCCCTTCGATTGTTACATGCTTATGCGTATATAAATGATCCTGGCAATATTCCAGGTTTCCCGCACATTTCGAACAGTAACGGAATTCTAAATTCTCGCCATCCGCCTCTGTTCTGCCACATACCGCACATTTATGTCTTGGCTGTCCCGGCATGCGGATCTTTGTCTGCTGCTTAAACTGCTTCTTTCTGTAGATCTCCTTTGGATTGATCCGGCTGTAATTCCTGGTCATCAGGAAAAACAGGATCACATTGGCTAAAGAAAGCACGATCTCGCAGCGGGTGCTGGCTGAGCCAACCAGAAAACTATACACGTAAACTGCAGATTCTGCAATAGCCATCCACTTTGCCTTCACCGGAATTACCATAAATAAGTAAAACTGCACATCCGGAAAACAGATGGCAAAGGCCAGAAACAGGGAAAAATTCAAAAATCCGGTGGTCACATACAGATTCTGATGGAACACAAAATAGCTGACCAGAGCCGCTAAGATCTCTCCCACCATTCCCATCAGGAAAAATACATTAAACCGAAAGGCGCCCCAGACCCTCTCCAGCGTCACTCCCAGACTGTAATACAGAAACAGGGAAATGATCCCGAAGAAAACGCTGTCAAATACAAAGGTGCCCATGGTCGGCGGATAGATGATAAAGGTCACCAGCCTCCAGATCTGTCCATGCATCAGCGCTCCGATATCCAGGGATAAAAACCGCCAGTATGCCATCGGCGCAAACAGCTGGATCACCAGACCTGCTCCATAAAGCATCACGATGTAATACATCAGATTCGGAATCGCGTATTTGCGGTATTTCTTTTCCAGTTTGTTCAAAAAATTCATTTCATCATTCCTCTTATTATCAGCTCATAACCAATTGTTTTCGTAACTATTCAGTACCTTCATAGTTACGAGCAAAAATCCATTCCAGATCAGCTTCGCTGATGGGATTTTTGCTTTCTGGCCTATGTGTTCTTACGGTCAGCGCAGCATGTGCGCAGACCTACAGAATAGTTACTTGTTTTCCACTAAAACAGATCCTTCTTGGAAAATATGATAGCGACCAGCAGAGAAATGATCACTGCGATCACGATCACGATCCAGAATCCATTGGGGCAATCCGCAAATGGCAGTCCTCTCACGTTCATGCCATAAAAGCTGGATACCATTGTTGGAATGGAAAGTACAATTGTCATGGTGGTCAGAAGCTTCATGACGATATTTAAGTTGTTTGAGATCACAGAAGCCACAGCCTCTGTGGTTCCGCTTAAGACTCCGCTGTAAATGCCTGCCATCTCGATTGCCTGCTTATTCTCAATAATGACGTCCTCCAGAAGCTCGGTATCCTCCGGATATTTTTTGATCTTTTCATTTCTCAGCAGTTTCTCAAACACAACCTCATTAGAACGGAGAGAGGTACTAAATAAAGAAGGCTCTTCTCAAGCTCCATAAGCTCCATCAATTCCTGATTTTTCTGGGCCTGGTGAAGCTTCCGTTCTACCAGATCGCTTTTCTTGTCGATAATACGCAGATACTGCAAAAAGAGGGAGGCGTTCTTATAAAGAATCTGAAGGATGAACCGGGTTTTCATATACGTATGGAAATCCTTCACTCTTCCGTCCATAAATGCCGCCAGAATCGGGGTTTCTTCCAGA
This sequence comes from Lachnospiraceae bacterium AM48-27BH, assembly GCA_003478355.1. Taxonomy (GTDB): domain Bacteria; phylum Bacillota; class Clostridia; order Lachnospirales; family Lachnospiraceae; genus UBA3402. The sequence goes on along the minus strand of QUFC01000011.1, from coordinate 6,594 downwards.
CATACGGTGATGATGGCCTCCTCCGTGGTGATAATTCCAAGAGGAATGGTCACATACCAGTCCTTTCCACTGCGCTCCTCAATCGAAGGGATATCAACGAGGATCAAGGTGTAATCGTCTTCCACCTCAATACGGGAACGTTCTTCCTCATCCAGAGGTGCCCGAACGTGATCAGGATCAATTCCACAGGTCTCAGAAATTTCCAGAATTTCTGTGGCAGTTGGATTGGTTAACGCAATCCACGCACCGCTTTGTATCTCATCTTTTTGATGGATCGCCCCATCCTCTGTCATAAAAATCTGAATCATTATCCCTCACCTCTTATCTGCCTATTTCCTACAAGCATGAATCTTTGACGCTATCATTATAGATTCTGGGCTGTTGTTTGTCAAACAAATCAGCACATTCACAAATATTTTACAATCCGTTCATGTTTTTTTAACACCCTCTTCTAATTGTATTCTTCCCGTTTTTGTGTTAAACTTTGTTAGTTACGATAGGATCATTTGCCTATGCGTATCGTTTTTTGCAAAGGAGGCAGGGGAAATCCCCGCATATATGAGTAAACAATATTCACTGGGAATCGACATCGGTTCCACAACCGTAAAAATTGCCATTACAGACAGTACATACAGCTCTGACCGTGCATCCTGGGATCAGGAAGCCGCACCTCAGGGCATGGTTTTTTCTGATTATGAGCGTCACTATGCCAATATTCAGGAGACTCTGGCTGCTTTGCTGCACCGCGCCCTGGAAAAATTAGGGCCTATCGAGCTTCATCCGGTCATTACCGGTTCCGGCGGCCTGACACTGTCCAAACACCTGGAGGTTCCATTTGTCCAAGAGGTCGTAGCTGTGGCTACTTCCTTAAAAGATTATGCGCCGAAAACGGACGTTGCCATCGAGCTTGGCGGCGAGGACGCAAAAATTATTTATTTCACCGGAGGCATCGACCAGCGTATGAATGGTATCTGCGCAGGCGGCACCGGTTCCTTTATCGACCAGATGGCGTCTCTTCTTCAGACAGATGCCGCTGGATTAAATGAATATGCCAAAAATTACCAGATGATCTACCCCATCGCGGCCCGCTGCGGTGTATTTGCCAAGACGGATATCCAGCCGCTGATCAACGAGGGGGCTACCAGAGAAGACTTATCCGCTTCTATTTTCCAGGCAGTTGTCAACCAGACCATCAGTGGACTGGCCTGCGGCAAGCCGATCCGGGGAAATGTCGCCTTTCTTGGCGGTCCGCTTCATTTCTTATCCGAGCTTCGGGAGGCGTTTATCCGCACCCTGCATCTGACGGATGACCAGATCATCGCACCGGCTCACTCCCATCTGTTCGCAGCTCTTGGCGCTGCCATGAACAGTAAGGAAGATGTGACGATTTCCATAGAAGACATGATCCATAAGCTGGAACACGGCATCAAGATGGATTTTGAAGTCAAACGTATGGCGCCATTATTTGCCACCCACGAGGATTATGACGCGTTTCTGACCCGTCACAGTGAACACTGTGTAAAGAAAGGTTCCCTGTCAGATTACGAGGGCAACTGCTATCTTGGTATCGATGCCGGTTCTACCACCACCAAGATTGCTCTGGTCGGTGAGGACGGCTCCCTGTTATACAGCTTTTACAGCAGCAATAATGGAAGCCCTTTAGCTACCGCCATCCGCTCCATGCGGGAGATCCGGGCACTTCTTCCCGAGAAAGCCCACATTGCCTGGTCCTGTTCCACAGGATACGGCGAGGCGCTGTTAAAATCTGCGTTTATGCTGGATGAGGGCGAAGTCGAGACCATCTCCCATTTCTACGCGGCAAAATTCTTTGAGCCGGACGTAGACTGTATCCTGGATATCGGCGGACAGGACATGAAATGCATCAAGATCAAGGACAACAGCGTAGACAGTGTCCAGTTAAATGAGGCCTGCTCCTCCGGATGTGGCTCCTTTATCGAGACATTTGCCAAATCCCTGAATTATTCTGTGGAAGATTTTGCGAAAGAAGCTCTGTTTGCACAGAACCCGACTGATTTAGGTTCCCGCTGTACCGTATTTATGAACTCCAACGTTAAGCAGGCCCAGAAGGAAGGCGCAACGGTGGCTGATATTTCCGCAGGTCTGGCTTACTCCGTCATCAAGAACGCATTATATAAGGTAATTAAAATTACAAGCCCAGCTGATCTGGGTACCCATGTGGTAGTCCAGGGTGGTACCTTCTACAATGACGCCGTTTTAAGGAGCTTCGAACAGATCTCCGGTTGTGAGGCAGTCCGTCCGGATATCGCCGGTATCATGGGTGCGTTCGGCGCTGCCCTGATCGCAAGAGAACGGTATGAGAAGGACAAGGAGACCTCCATGCTGCCATTAGACAAGATTATTGGCTTACAGTATGAGACCTCCATGGCCCGCTGTAAGGGCTGTACCAACCGCTGTGTTCTGACCATCAACCGCTTTGAGGGCGGACGCCAGTTTATCAGCGGCAACCGTTGTGAACGTGGTCTTGGCAAAGAAAAAACAAGAAAAGAGATTCCAAACCTCTTCGATTATAAGTATCACCGGATCTTCGACTACGAGGCTCTGACAGCCGACCAGGCTCCAAGAGGCACCATCGGTATCCCGAGAGTCTTAAATTTCTATGAGAACTTCCCATTCTGGGCAGTGTTCTTTAAGGAACTGGGCTTCCGCACCGTATTGTCCCCGCAGTCTACCAGAAAGATCTATGAGCTGGGCATTGAGTCCATCCCCAGTGAGTCTGAGTGCTATCCGGCGAAGATCGCCCACGGACATGTGTCCTGGCTCATTGCCCAAGGCATCAAAACCATTTTTTATCCCTGTATTCCGTATGAGCGGAATGAACAGCCGGAGGCAGGCAACCACTATAACTGCCCGATGGTCACCTCTTACGCGGAGAATATCAAGAATAACGTGGAAGAGCTGGACGAGCAGAATATCCGCTTCTTAAATCCTTTTATGGCATTTACCAATGAGGAGATCCTGGCAAAACAGCTGGTAACAGAGTTCCAGAAGGAATTCCAGATCCCGGAAGCAGAGGTGAGAAATGCCGTCCATAAAGCTTGGGAAGAGTTAGACGCAGCTCACAGGGATATCGAGAAAAAGGGCGAGGAGACCATCGCCTGGTTAAAGGAGCACAACCGCAGAGGTATCGTCCTGGCGGGACGTCCTTACCACATCGACCCGGAGATCCATCATGGTATCCCGGAGATGATCACTTCCTACGGCATGGCAGTTCTGACTGAGGATTCTGTGGCTCATTTAGGCAAGGTGGAGCGGCCTCTGATCGTCACAGACCAGTGGATGTACCACTCCCGTCTGTATGCAGCTGCTTCTTATGTAAAGACCAGCGACTGCCTGGACTTGATCCAGTTAAACTCCTTCGGATGTGGCCTGGATGCCGTTACCACCGATCAGGTCCATGACATTTTAGCTTCCGCAGGAAAAATCTATACCGTATTAAAGATCGACGAGGTCAACAACTTAGGCGCTGCCCGGATCCGTGTCCGTTCCCTGATCGCAGCATTAAAGGTACGTGACCGGAACCATTACCAGAAAAAAGTGGTTTCCAGCGCTTATAATCGTGTGCTTTTCACCAAGGACATGAAGAAGGACTACACGATCCTTTGTCCACAGATGTCACCGATCCACTTTGACCTTCTGGAACCGGCCATCCGCTCCTTCGGTTACCACATCGAAGTGCTGCAGAACCACAATCGTTCTGCCGTGGATGTAGGACTCCAGTATGTGAATAATGACGCCTGCTATCCGTCCCTGATCGTCATTGGTCAGATCATGGACGCCCTGTTATCTGGTAAATACGACTTAAATCACACGGCTGTCTTCATGAGCCAGACCGGCGGAGGCTGCCGTGCATCCAACTACATCGGATTTATCCGCCGTGCCTTAGAGAAGGCCGGTATGCCGCAGATCCCGGTAATCTCCATCAACGCTAACGGCATGGAGACCAACCCGGGCTTCTCCTTCACACCGCTTATGTTAACCAAGGCCATGCAGGCAGTGGTTTACGGCGATATCTTCATGCGGGTGCTTTATGCCACCCGTCCTTACGAGAAGGAGCCGGGCTCTGCCAACGCCCTTCATGAAAAATGGAAAAAACGCTGTATCAGAGCAGTTTCCAAGAAAGCTCCGGCTATGATGGAATTCAGTAAGATTATCCGCGGCATCATCCACGACTTTGACAACCTGCCAAGAGTCGATGTGAAGAAGCCAAAGGTCGGCATCGTTGGAGAGATTTTAGTAAAATTCTCCCCTCTGGCCAACAACCATATCGTAGAGCTTCTGGAATCTGAAGGTGCTGAGGCCGTGATGCCGGATCTGATGGATTTCCTGCTCTACTGCTTCTACAACAGCAATTTCAAGGCAGAAAACTTAGGCGGCAAGTCTTCTACCGCCCGTTTATGCAATATGGGTATTTCCCTGCTGGAATACTTCCGCAAAGTAGCCCGCAGGGAACTGGAAACCAGCAGCCACTTCACCCCGCCAGCTCGGATCCAGAATCTGGCCAATATGGCCAAGGATTTCGTCTCCTTGGGCAATCAGACCGGTGAAGGCTGGTTCCTGACCGGAGAGATGTTAGAGCTGATCCACAGTGGCGTCAACAACATCGTCTGCACCCAGCCATTTGGATGTCTGCCGAACCACATCGTAGGAAAAGGTGTCATCAAAGAGCTGCGCCGGGCTTATCCGGAATCCAATATTATCGCAGTCGATTATGACCCAGGCGCAAGCGAGGTTAACCAGTTAAACCGTATTAAATTAATGTTAGCAACGGCTCAAAAGAATTTATAGCAGCGGACTCTTTAAAAAGCAAAAAGAGAAACAGATCACTCTCACCATGAATGATCTGTTTCTCTTTTTATATACCAGCATTCTGGCATATCTACGTATTCATAAGCTTTCCAATCTTCTTCCGGTAATAGATGGCGATACACAGACTGCACACCAGCCATCCCATAGGATACCCCATCGCCACCGGGATCACCGATGAAGTCAGATGCGACACGATCATCAGGTAAATCTGCCGGAACACTACGAACGAACCCAGCATAATGATCATCGGGGCTTTGGAATCCCCCAGTCCCCGCAAGGTACTGGCTAAGATCTGGTTCACGCAGCATAAAACATAAAACGGGCTTAAAAGCCGTAAAAACAGGCTTCCGTACCGTACCACCTCTGAATGGCTGTTAAACAGCTTCACCATCACCGGTGCAAAGGACAGAATCGGAATCATAACAGCTATCGATATCACCATAGAAAGGCCAAGAGCCGTCCTGGTGCCTTTTTTTACACGGTCTTCTCGTCTGGCTCCATGATTCTGTCCTACAAAGGTGGTAGCCGCCAGAGCCACACTCTGCATCGGCAGCATCATAAACTGGTCGATCTTTCCATAAGCACTCCAGCCTGCCATGGCATTGGAGCCGAAGGAATTGATATAAGACTGGACAAACACATTGGAAAATGCTGTCACCGTCTGCTGGACTGCAGACGGAAAGCCGATCCGGACAATCTCCTGAAGAGCGCCACGGTCTGTCTTCATTTTAGAAAGAACCAGACGGTAAGCGCCATTTTCCCGGAATAGCACGACTAAGATCAGCACCGCCGACAATCCCTGGGCAATCACCGTAGCCCAGGCCACGCCTGCGATTCCCCAATGAAACTTTACTACAAATACCAAATCCAGGACGGTGTTCACACAAGCTGAAAATACCAGAAAGTACAGTGGCCGCTTGGAATCTCCCACCGCACGAAGTACACCAGACCCCATATTATAGATCATCAGGCCGGAAACACCGGAGAAATAGATCATCAGATATTTCGTGGCTTCCCCGATCACATCATCAGGCATGCTCATAAAACGCAGCAAAAATGGTGTTGCCGAGATCCCCACAATAGTAAACACCACACACAGGACCAATGTCATGCAAAAGGTGGTATGGACTGCAATACTGACCTTTCCATCATTTTTCGCCCCATAGCTCTGGGCGATGACAACACTGGCGCCAGTTGCCAGGCCGCCAAAAAAGCCGATGACAGAGTTGATGATGGAACCCACAGATCCCACCGCCGCCAATGCTTCCTTTCCCACAAAGTTGCCTACCACAATACTATCTACAGTATTGTAGAACTGTTGGAATACGTTGCCCACCATCAGCGGCAGTGCAAACCACAACAGCTGCTTCCAGATGACCCCCTCCGTCATGTCGGTGTCTTTCTTTTTCTGTATCTCCATGTCCTGATCTTCCCCCCGATCATTCTTCCTATCAAGACAGGGAGCAATCCTCTCCAGACTGCTCCCTTGTAAATAGTCTCTCTACTCGGTCACCAGCTCATGTTCCGCCGATTCTGTCTTCGTTTCCTCTTTCCGATTTAAAATTTCCATAAACTCATCACCGGTAATGGTCTCTTTCTCCAGCAGATAAGCTGCGATTTCATGCAGCTTTCCTTCATTCTGAGCCAAAATCTCCATGGCCTTTTTGTAAGCCTCTTTTACCAGCTTGATCACCTCTTTCGTCTACGACTCTCACCTCTTTCGTCTACGACTCTGGCAGTCTCAGG
>QUFC01000109.1 GCA_003478355.1 Lachnospiraceae bacterium AM48-27BH | reverse complement strand
AACACCCGGAGGTTGCCCGGTATGCGAAAGCCGCCGCCTACCTTGCCAAGCACCCGGACGATAAGGACAGTACCCAAAAGGAGCTGCAAGAGGAGCAGGAAACGCTTCTGGAAGAAATTGCAGAGCTGAAAGTACCACTGACCGAGGTACAGGAGAATTTGAAGAAGCTGCGGGACATCCGCTACTGGGTACGGAAAGCCACCCCCGGCACAGAAGAAAGCAAAGAGCCGCCCAAGAAACAGCCTATCAAAGAAGTCTTGCAGGATAAGGCTGACGAGAAAAAAGCACAAAGAACTGCCCCGGTGCAGACAAAACACAAACAACAGGATATGGAACTTTAACAGGCACTTGCCATTTTCAGATTGAGAATGTCAGGTGCTTTTCTTTTTTTCAAGGAGGGATAGATTTGAATTTATTTGAAGCTGTGAAGCAGTCCGTCACAACAAGACAGGCTGCGGAGCATTATGGAATCCATATAGGTCGGAACGGGATGGCTTGCTGCCCGTTCCATCACGATAAAACCCCAAGCATGAGCTGGATCGGCGTTACCACTGCTTCGGCTGCGGTGCGGATGGGGATGTGATTGATTTTGCCGCCGCCCTGTATGGGCTGGGAAAGAAAGACGCCGCCGTACAACTGGCACAGGACTTCGGGCTTTCCTATGAGGACTGGAAACCGCCGGGAAAGGCGAAAAAGCCCAAGCCCCGGCAGAAATCCCCGGAAGAACAGTTTCAGGAAGCAAAGAACCGCTGCTTCCGTATTCTTGCCGATTATCTCCATCTGCTTCGGGCATGGAGAAAGGATTATGTCCCGCACTCCCCGGAGGAAGCCTTTCATCCCCGGTTTGTGGAAGCCTTACAGAAGCAAGAGCAAGTGGAATATCTGCTGGATGTGCTTCTGTTCGGGGAAACAGAGGAAAAAGCGGCTTTGATTACGGACTACGGAAAGGATGTGATACAGCTTGAACAGCGAATGGCAGAGCTTGCAGCCGCAGACGCAGCAAGAACTAAAAAACACCATGAACGCCATGCAGCCACCCCAGAGCGCCCCTGAAATCAAGGCGGGGCTGGAAACTACCGAGAAAGGCGGTGTCCGTCAGAGCATACGGAACTGCCTGACCGTATTCCAGCGTGACCCGCTGCTTTCCGGGGCTATCGCATACAACATCCTGACTGACCGCAAGGACATCATAAAGCCCATCGGCTTCCACAGAGAAAGCACCGCCCTGAACGATACGGATATGAAGTATCTGCTTCTCTATCTGGAAGAAACCTATGGGCTTACCAATGAGAAAAAGATTGATAACGCCATCGGGATTGTGGCGAATGAAAACAAGTATCATCCCATCCGGGACTATCTCAATACCCTTGTGTGGGACGGGACAGAGCGAATCCGTTTCTGCCTGCGGCACTTTCTGGGAGCTGACGCAGACGATTACACCTATGAAGCATTGAAGCTGTTCCTGCTGGGTGCAATCTCACGAGCCTTTCAGCCGGGGTGCAAGTTTGAAATCATGCTCTGTCTGGTAGGCGGTCAGGGGGCTGGCAAGTCCACCTTCTTCCGTCTGCTGGCAGTCCGGGACGAGTGGTTCTCCGATGATTTGCGGAAGCTGGACGATGACAATGTGTACCGCAAGCTGCAAGGTCACTGGATGATCGAAATGTCGGAAATGATGGC
>QUFC01000108.1 GCA_003478355.1 Lachnospiraceae bacterium AM48-27BH | reverse complement strand
GATGGGTTACACAGCTACTTTTATTGTTTTTGTACTGCTCAGCCCGGTTACGGGCATATCAATTTCTTTGCCAGATACGGCATGATACTTTCTCAAAATGTTATAAGCTCCTACTGCATCTGCATTGTAGATCACGGTATCTACCATGTAGATGCCACGCTTTTTTCGATTCCTTTTCTCTGCATAAATGCGCGATACTTCTTCTGACTGCGGCGAACATTGACTGGAATAGCTTTCTTCCTGTCTTATCAGGCAAATCCCTTTCATTTTAAGCTTATATTCTAACTGCATATAGATACGGGCATATGGCAGACCGTGAAGCTTCTGGTTGGTTTTTCTCCCCAGGTTTCTCTCTTTACGAATCCCCTTTATATCTCCAATTACAACCGTATGAATATCATTCTTTACACAATAGTTCGTGATATATCGTGTCATCTTATGAATATAATCTTTGATACAGTCATTTTTCTTTCGATAGAGTTTCTGCAGATGCTTAGATGTTTTCAGATTCTCCATTCCCCTTGCAGCCTGGATCCGGTCCCATTGTGACTGGACTCTTGCGATTTCCTTGTTATAAAAATAAGAAAGAGAAAGATATTCCCTTCCAATAATAAAAGTTTTCCCTACATTATCATAACAAGTCATAAGATTATGCAAGCCCAGATCAATCGACAGATAATGTCCATTGTCCTCTTCTGGCAAAATATCTTCCACCTCATAAATAACAAGGATCCTGCTGGTTCCGTCATTTGCTGGAGGATATATTTTTATCTGTTTTATGATATCCATGTTTGAAAAAACAGGATTTTTCAAATAAAGGTATGCAGCACGAATATCATAGGTATGAGCCATATATTCCTTCAGCTTTTTTGGTAAAGAAAGTCTTACATTATAAGAGCCGTTTTCATGTTGAATACCATTTTGCATATAGGTAATCGGCATTTTATCTTTCTTATATCTTGGTGTTCCCGGATTCTCGATACCTCCACTTTCTTTTAACCGGTAAAAAGATTTCCATGACTTGTCCAAAAGCTTGCAGATTTCCTGTGCAGTCTGTGACGGGAGTGATTTGAACCACAGATCATCTTTATGCTTGGACTTCTGATCATACCAGTCAGGATATTTCTCCAATCCCAGACTTTTGTAGTTGTTTCTTTCATAATTGCAAACATTCCAAAGCTTGTAAGCCGCGTAACACATGTGTCCTACAATGTTTGCATCATTTTTATTTAATACAATGGTTGTTTCATGTGTTAACAGCATATTTTCCCTCCTTCTAGTAAGATTTGCTCTGATGCTCGATATAGCGTCGGATATTTTCTTCCGACACCGAACCGATTGTTTCTACATAATATGAGTGATTCCAAAGCTGACCTTTCCAAAGTTTCTGGCGGATCGCTGGATATTTTTCAAAGAGTTTTCTTCCGGTAATTCCTTTTAAATACTTTACAATATCTGTCACTGACAGTTTCGGTGGTGCAGACACAAAGCAATGGATATGATCACCTTCACCAACTTCAAAAAGATGAACCGTAAAACCTTTATCGGATGCTATCTTCTGAACCAGTTCTTTCAGATAAATCTCAATCTCTGCTGATAAAATTTTCCTGCGATATTTCACAGACCACACCACATGGTAATTAATATTATATACACAAGTTCTCGAATGTATTAAATT
>QUFC01000107.1 GCA_003478355.1 Lachnospiraceae bacterium AM48-27BH | reverse complement strand
ACCTTCTTTCGTAAATGTTGCAAATGTTTGTTTTGGCACTTTCATTATACAACACATGGAATCGAGGTGTCTTTCTTTTATGCAAAATCACGAACTTGCTCATTTATAGCTTTATATTGTGTTTATTGTCGATATCGCAAATTGTATACATTCATTTTCATGTATTTTTTACAAAAATCGGGAGTTTTGCACTTCTTTTTTTAGTGTTTTAATACAAATCCTTTATTTAAGCCATTTACGGCTTATTATTTTGTCAAATTTTATGATTTTGATAGTGCTACTTTGTACGCTTTATAGTATAATAAAGAAAACGGATTGTATTATTAGGAGAAAAGCGTTATGTATGTATCTATTACTGGAAATAAGGACAATCAGGATGTCTATATCAAACAGTCCTACCGCAAAGATAACGGTAAAACTTCTTCCCGCATCTACAAAAAACTTGGGAAGTACAATAATCTTCTGGCACAGTTCTCCGGAGACAAAGCTTCCATGATGGACTGGGCAAAAAAAGAAGCAGAAAAAGAAACTCTGCTCTACAACCAGCGCAGGGAAAAAGTTACGGTCTCTTTTTCCCCTCTTGCCCGTATTCCACTGGACGAAGAGCGGCTCTTCAACGTCGGCTATCTGTTCCTACAACAGCTCTGCACCGAACTGCGGCTCGACAACATCTGCAGAAATATCCGTAACCATCACAGGTTTACTTACGATTTCCATGCCATCCTTACGGATCTAATCTATGCAAGGGTCCTTTCCCCTTCCAGTAAGCTCAGCAGTTTCTCTTACTGCCAGTCCTTACTGGAACCGCCAAAGTATTCCCTGCAGAATCTTTACCGCTCCCTTTCCGTTCTTGCAGAGGAATCGGATTACATTCAGGAAGATCTTTACCACAATTCCAACTTTGTCCATCCGCGTAACTCAAAAATCCTTTACTACGACTGCACCAACTATTATTCGAAATCGAAGCCGAAGATGGCATAAAAAAGTATGGCAAAAGCAAGGAACACAGACCCAATCCCATCGTGACCATGGGGCTTTTCATGGATGCAGACGGCATTCCCCTTTCCTTTGACCTGTATCCCGGAAACCAGAACGAACAGCTTACCCTGAAGCCTCTGGAGACGAAAGTGATCCAGGATTTTAACTGCAGCGAGTTTATCTTCTGCTCTGATGCCGGGCTTGGCAGTAAGGAGAACCGTTTTTTTAACAGCTTTGGAAACAGGTCTTATGTGATCACGTATTCCCTGAGAAAAATGAAAAAGGAAGAACGTGAGCTGGCGCTCCTGCCGACACAGTTCAAGATTCCGGGATCAGATAAGTTCATAGACATTTCCACGCTGGATGAGACTGACCCCGAAGTGTACAACAACGTTTATTACAAAGAATACCCCATTGTCACGGGAGATATGGACGAAACCGTTATCATCACCTACTCCCCGAAATACAAAGCATACCAGCAGAGAATCCGGGCCGGTCAGATTGAACGCGCCATCAAGATCATGCAGTCCCCGGATAAAGCCAGGAAAGGAAAAAATCCAAACGATCCTTCCCGTTTCATTCAGAAAACAGCAGTTACCGGTGACGGAGAGATCGCACAGAAACAGATTTTCCAGCTGGATGAAGAGCGTATCCGGGAAGAAGCCATGTACGATGGCTTTTATGCAGTGGTAACGAACCTGGAAGGAGATGTCCGTGAAGTCATCAATATTAACAGACGCCGCTGGGAGATCGAAGAAAACTTCCGGATCATAAAAACAGAATTCGAAGCAAGACCTGTTTTTGTAAGACGGGAAGACAGCATAAAAGCACACTTTC
>QUFC01000106.1 GCA_003478355.1 Lachnospiraceae bacterium AM48-27BH | reverse complement strand
TCGCCGGGGAAGCATATCCCACACAGGCTGGTCATTCGATTGGAATAATCCATCGATGAACTACCTGTATCATAGAACATTTTTGTGCCCTGTGCCGTATGTCCACAAAATAGGAATTAAGGACAAAAATCAGAAATTTCCACGATTGCGGAAAGTGTGATATAATCCAGTTAAGCGGAAGCAATGAAACCGCTGGAAAGGAGCGTATGCCCATGAAAGAAGCGACAAGCATACAGGAACGCCTTTGGGAACTCCGCAAGGACAAAGGCTTAAATCTGGAAGAATTATCAAAGCTGACGGGTATTTCCAAATCAGCTCTTGGGAATTATGAAAAAGAGGATTTTAAGGAAATCAATCATGGCAACCTTATCACGCTGGCAGACTTCTATGGGGTTTCCGTTGATTATCTGCTGTGCCGGACAGAGAACCGAGAGCAGATCAACACGCCACTAACAGAGCTGCATTTGAATGATGAGATGGTGGCACTTTTGAAAAGCGGTCGGATTAACAACCGCCTACTCTGTGAGCTTGCCACACATAAAGATTTTATCAAGTTTCTTGCAGACATTGAGATTTATGTGGATGGGATTGCCACCATGCAGATTCAAAACCTAAACGCCCTTGTCGATACTGTCCGGCATGAAATCATTGAACGGTATCGCCCCGGCGAAGATGACCCGCATTTGAAAGTGCTGCAAGCCGCCCATATCAGCGATGATGAATATTTCAGCCACATGGTTCTGGATGACCTCAATCTCATTATCCGGGATATTCGGGAAGCTCACAAAAAGGACAGTGAGAGTGCGCCCCAGACCACCGTTGCCGATGAACTGAAAGAAAATCTGGAAGCGGTCGAAAATTTCAAGGGCAGTCGGGATGAAAAGCTCGTTCTCCTTTACTGCAAGCAGCTCGGTATCAACTATAAAAATCTGTCAGACGAAGAATTTCGCTGGCTGATTCGGATTCTCAAAAAATCAAAGAAAATGGGAACGCCTATCAGCCAGAGGAAAAAACGGTAAAGAAAAAACCGCTGTTGCATGGCTTGTTGGCTCCCATGTAGCAGCGGTTTGTGCTGTGGTTATTCAATTAAAATTTCAAAGTGACAAACTTAAACTTCTTCAACATCAATAACATTATATCCTCTTTGCTTTAATGCCTTCGCAAAAAATCCCATTCCAGAAATTAGTTTTCCAGTAAAGCTACCATCGTATATTTGATTTACACCACAAGTAGGACTTCTGGATTGTAATATAACCAAATCAATATCTTCATTTTGAATTTTTGATAATGCCATTGACACTGCTTTATTATATTCAGAATTAACATCATTTCCATTTTCATCTACTACAATCCCATTCACAATTTCTGCACAAGGTCTAGGAATTTTCATGCCAGCTAATACTTCTGGGCAAATAGAAATAACTTCTTTATCCTTTAAGAAATTGATAACTGCTAAATTTTTATTGTTTTTTCCGTTATATTTACAGTTTGTTCCCATAATACAGGCACTAACTAATACCTTCATATTTATCACCCCAAATTAAATTCATTTACATAATCATTCTACCACACCGTTATGAATAAATCATCTCATGCAAAACAATTTCTTCCGCCCGGTTGTGAATGCTATTGCAACGCTGCACCCATTCCATTTGAGAAGTGCGCTTTAATTCCTCGGTCACGCCCTCGGCAGCTTTCATTTGCTCCATGATAGTGTCTAACCGTTCCTGTGCCTGTTCGTTCAGGTCTGCAAGGTATGTCCATAACTCCCCGGTCAAGGTCAATGTGTTCAATCTGGCTGGGTGGACTTCTCTTAAATATTCCCGGTGCATCCGTCCGTACTTTCCGATAGGGCGGTGTTCCTCCGGCAGCTTCAAATCTGGGATATAGTAATCTCCGACAAGGATATAATCAATTCCGTTTTCCGTTA
>QUFC01000105.1 GCA_003478355.1 Lachnospiraceae bacterium AM48-27BH | reverse complement strand
AACATTCCGCGACAAGCTGCTCAAACTGGTGCTTGCCGACAGCTCGCGTTTATCCGCGTCTGACGGTCAAGAGCCGGAAAAAACAGAAATCTTGCGATAACAGCCGCCCCGACGATACACTCCCTGTCCGGGCAGTTTCTATTTGAAAATCCTCATTTTCCCCAAGTCAAGAGCCGGGAAAAACACCCGAAAAATGCCCCTATTGCGTAACAGGGGCGCAGAGAGGAGAGTTTATGAGAACAGGGCTTACGAAGCAGGAAAAGACCACCGATATTTGGTTTGACGAGAAAGACCCGCTGATCCATATCCGCACCCACAACACCGACTTAAAGAAGCGGCTTGCCGCCTACGCCGGACAGCACCCCGACCAGTGCCGCCAGACCGACGCAGACCCCGAAACGGGCTGCATGGAGTTTGAGATTGCAAAGGGGCGCTTCTCTTTCCGTCTGACCGCCCCATACAACGAGGAACGGCGGGAAGCTGCGCGGCGGTCTGCCAGAGAAAACAAGGCCACTGACAGGCTGAAATGAGGTGGATTTATTCATAACCATGTGCTATGATATTTATAGATAGTGAAACTTCCTTTCAATTTTTTCGTCTATACAAGTAACAGAGAAGAACAGGAGGCTTGTTCCATGAGAAAAAAGAGATTGATGATTGCAATAGCTTGTATCATTTTAGTAGGTATCGCGGTAATCGTATTTTTTTCACAACAGGGGAAAAAACCGTATAAGGATTTGGACGCAGCGCAGATTGTTTCCGCTAAAGTGTTATTAACACCGCCAGACAAAACGATTGAGATTGAAAATATCCAAGAATTAGTTGAATATTTGAATGATGTTGTTGTCTATAATGAGGATAATTCTTACACAGAGTATGATGGACAAGGCGTTGTTTTTACCTTGACTATGGTAGACGGTACACAAACAGATATTATGGCGTATAACCCATTTATTGTCATTGACGGTATCGGTTATAAGACAAAATATGAGCCATGTGAAGCACTCAACAGCTATGCAAATGAATTACTAAACTCTGGGACTGCCAATATAATTTTGGAAGAACCGCCCACATTAAGCGTTGTGAGTGACGAAACCGCTATCGGTGCAGTATTAGGAACTTATTCGTGGCAAAAAACAAATATTGACGGAACTGCTGAAAGCACAATAGCTGATAGCCCACACCCGTTAGAGTGCAAGGATCTGTTGTCCCCGCCATTTGAAACAACAGAAACAACAGCTACATTAAGATTTACAGAAGACCCAGATACAATTTTAAGTGTGCAGTGCTGGAGTGACGAACATTGGGGAGAGCCTGCTACAAACAGCGAAGATGTAACTATTGTTGGAAACGTACTCACTCTTAAACTGGGCGGATATATTTATGAAGTAACAGCTGAATGGAATACTGAAAATGGCTATGGCGGAACAGCAAGCTATTTTATATATTTGAAAACAGCAGACTAAAATTGAATAGCCACCCACAAGGGCAGCCGAGAAAATCGACTGTCCTTTTTCTATGCTTATGAGCAGAAAGGAGCGCCCAACCATGACAAAGCCAAGAGAGAAAACCCGCGAAGAACTGCAAGCCGAGATTGAGGACGGAAAGAAGAAAATCCGGCAGTTTGAGAACCGAGAAAAGGTGTTGCGTCAAAAGCTGTCCCAAGAGGAACGCAGGACACGCAGCCACCGCCTTATCGTCCGGGGCGCGGTCTTTGAAAGCATTGTGCCGGAAGCAAAGGACATGACCGACGAGGAAGCCGCAGCACTTCTTAGGCTTGCACTGACGAGTGAGCCGGTACGGGAGTTTTTGAGAAAACGAGCCGAGGAAACGACAAGCTGAAAATCCCTTAGGAACTAAGAGCGCACTTATACACCCTTACGGGCGTGTGCGCTCTGCCGAGGGCTTATCTCCGCACAGGGAGATTTCCCCGCGCTCCGATTGGCGGCTTTGCCGCAACAAGGGGCTGCACCCCTTGCGCCGCTTCGCGGCTATCCCTGCACACCCACAAAAACAGTACACCCGCCGTTGGCGTCTGTACCATTTTTGCGGGGTTTTATTATCCTATCCGGGAGGTGATACCCATAGCCATTTACCATTGGAACATCGGCATTGTGAGCCGAGGAAAAGGCAAATCAGCCGTTGCCGCAGCCGCCTACC
>QUFC01000104.1 GCA_003478355.1 Lachnospiraceae bacterium AM48-27BH | reverse complement strand
CTGGAATGTATCAAGCCGCTGTCCGGCGAAAAGCCTCCCAGCTTCAAAAGAAGCCCTCTATCTTGCAGACCATGCGGGAACAGGGCGAAAAAGTCCAGACGGAGCCGGAAAAGAAAGCTCTGTCCGGCAGAGATGCCGAGCGGTAAGCCTCGGGCCACATTGGCCCGAGGTTTTCTGTTCCCCGAGATTGTACGGGGGCCTCCCGGATAGCGGGGACCCCAACGGAAAGGAGGTTTTATGCAGGAAGAAGTAAACCAAAAAACGGTTGCCCTTTCGATCAGGACAACGAAGCTCACGGGAAAAGTGCTGGCTGCCGCTCTTGGGAAGGTAGCGCGGGCACTGCAAAAGCACCACCGGAAGGCGCTGACCCCGCAGGGACGCCAGAGCGTAAAAAAGCTGATGAACCACTATGGCGGCAAAAGTGCCATGCCCTATGTGGGAGCTCCAAAGGATTTTGACCGGATCGCGAAGGAGTTCCATGTGGACTACGCTTTCCATAAAGTGAGCCCCGGTCATTACCTGCTGTTTTTCAAGGCTAATCAGGCGGACGCTATCACGGCGGCCTTCCAGAAGTACAGCGCAAAGGTGCTGAACAAAGAGCAGGACAAGGCTTCCATCCTCGGCCAGCTTCGGAAATTCACGGAGCAGATCAGGACACAGGCAAAGGAAAAGCAGCGAACCAGAGAGGCGGTGAAGGACGGACGTTGAGTGACAAGATCAGAAAATATGTGCTCCCAAACCTGCCGTACCTCTTTGTGTTCTGGTTCTTCTCCAAAATCGGGACGGCCTACCGGATCGCCCCCGGCACAGACTTCGGGACAAAGCTCATGGGGATGCTCGATACCTTCCCCAAAGCCTTTGAAACCTACTGGCCGGGGCTGGGAGGTATTGACCTGCTGGTGGGCCTTGCCGGTGCGGCTGGGGTGTATCTGCTGATACAGTCAAAGATCAGGCAGGCGAAAAAATTCCGGCGGGATGCAGAGTACGGCACTGCCCGCTTTGGAACAAAGGAGGATATAAAGCCGTTTGTAGACCCTAAATTTCAGAACAATGTCATTCTGACAGGGACGGAGTTCCTTACCATGAACACCCGTCCGAAGATACCCGCCAATGCCCGGAACCTAAACGCCTGTGTCATCGGCTCGTCCGGTTCGGGCAAGACAAGGTTCTGGCTGACCCCGCAGCTCCTTCAAGCCCATTCCTCGTATGTGGTGGTAGACCCGAAGGGCGGCACCCTCGACCAGTGCGGGCGGTTTCTGCAACGGGAGAAATACAGGGTGCGGGTGTTCAACAGTATCGACTTTTCAAAATCCATGCACTACAATCCGCTGGCCTATATCAAGACGGAAAGCGATGTTTTGAAATTCGTTACCGCCCTGATCGCCAACACCAAAGGCGACGGCAAGGAGGGCGACGAGTTCTGGACCAAAGCCGAAACCCTCTTGTACTGCGCCCTTGTGGCCTACATCGTCTTTGAGGGGCCGGAAGAAGAACGCAACATGAATACGCTGGTGGAAATGATAAACAGCATGGAAGTCCGGGAGGATGACGAAACCTTCAAAAATGCGGTGGACTATATGTTTGACGGGCTGGAACGCCGCAGCCCCCAGCACTTCGCCGTGAGGCAGTATAAGAAATACAAGCTCGCCAGCGGCAAGACAGCCAAAAGCATTTTGATTTCCTGCGGTGCAAGACTGGCTCCCTTTGATATTCCCCAGCTTCGGGAGATCATGTCTTATGACGAACTGGAGCTTGATAAGCTGGGGGACGAAAAATCGGCGCTGTTCTTCCTTATCAGCGACACGGACACCACCTACAACTTTTTGGTTGCCCTTGCTTTCTCGCAGATGTTCAACCTTCTGTGTGAACGGGCTGACAACACCTATGGCGGGCGTCTGCCTACCATGTGCGGGTGCTGTGGGACGAGGCTGCCAACACCGGGCAGGTGCCGGGGCTGGAAAAGATTGTGGCCGTCATTCGCTCCCGGGAGATCAGCCTGACTCTCTTTTATCAGGCTATGAGCCAGTGCAAGGCATTGTACAAAGACCATTCCGAAACCATCATGGGCAACATGGACAGTATCGTATTCCTCGGAGGCCGGGAGGCTTCCACCCTAAAGGATATTTCGGAAAACTGGCTGGGCAAGGCCACCATCTCTATGCAGACCGAGGGCCGAAGCCGTGGACAGTCTGAAAGTTACAGCCAGAATATGCAGCGGCTTGGCCGGGAGCTGATGACCACCAGCGAGATCACCACCATGCCCGGGGATAAATGTATCTTGCAGCTTCGGGGGCTCCCGCCCTTCCTGTCCCCGAAGTATGACTTGAAAAAGCACCCGAATTACAAGT
>QUFC01000103.1 GCA_003478355.1 Lachnospiraceae bacterium AM48-27BH | reverse complement strand
TAGTTTGGGAGTCTTGTCATGGCCTGGGAAATGGAGAAGATATCCGGTACATCACCGCCAGCCATCATGGTCTCCAGTTTATCATTATAGCTGCTGATCGGCGGGATGATCGCCTCCAGATCGACATTGGCTTTCTCATCCAGCATATCGATCACTGCCTGCTGCATATCTGGATCAGTACTTAAACCAAAGGTATTATCTGCAGAACAGATAGTCAGTTTTACTCTCTCTGCCGGTGCTGCGGTGGTAGTCTCTGCTGCTGCCTCACTGCCTGCTGCTGTAGTTTCTGCCGCTGCTGCGGTGGTTGTCTTTGTGTCGGATGAACCGCTGCAGCCTGCAACGGAACCCACTGCCATGACTGCTGCCAATGCCAGTGCTACTTGTCTTTTTTTCATGTCTTTTCCTCCTTCATACATTACATATGGTTGTTTTATCATTTCCAGCCTGTCCTCACAGGCTGAGTTATGATTTTATTCTTTTACGCCACCTAACATCAGGCCGGATACGAAATATTTCTGAACAAATGGATAAATGACCAGTACCGGAAGCATACCAAGTACCATAACCGCCATTTTCATATTGTCATAGACGATATTGCCCTCTCCTAAAGATCCATCACTCTGGAATACCAGGGCACGCAGCATAACCTGTAAGGTGTATTTGGCGCTGTTATTGATAAACATTACTGCTTCTGTGTAACGGTTCCAGAAAGATACGAAGTAAAACAGGGTAACCGCGGAAAGGATCGGCACAGAAAGCGGGATTACGATCTTCACCAGGGTCATCAGATCATTACAGCCATCCAGCTCCGCGGCCTCGATCAGGCTCTCAGGAATGGAGGTCATAAAGTTTTTCACGATGATCAGGTTAAAGGATGATACTGCAAATGGCAGGATCAAGGACCACCGGGAATCGATCAGTCCTAAGGTTTGATCAAAATGTAAAACGGCATGATTCCTGCGTCAAATACCAGGGTGATACTGATCAGTCTCATGATGATCTTTCTTCCCATCAGTTTCTTCTGGGCTAACGCGTATCCCAACGGAACCGTGATCATCATCGCGATCGCCGTTCCGACAACTGCTATAAACATGGAGTTATAAAAGCCTCTCATGTAACCACTGTTAAAGATCTTAAGGTAATTTTTCAGGGTAAAGGACTTCGGGATCAGCAGATATACGCCACCCATGACATCTTTATCCTGCGCAAAGGATGTTACAACAACATTCCAGATTGGAATCACAACGACAATACAGACCAATGCAAGAAATAGTCCATTGATAACCCGGAAGAGTTTTCTCGCGTTTGACTCCCGGATCGCGGTTGATTGCTTTTTTGCCATAGTTTCTATTCCTCCTACAGAATGGAATCTTCCAGGAAATGCTTGGAGATCCAGTTAGTACTCATAACCAGAATCAGGCTGACAACGCCGGTAAATAAACTGATCGCTGTACCATAAGCGATATTTCCGGAAAGGATTCCTTCTCGGTATGTATACGTCTGAAGTACATCGCTGACAGAATACACAGAAGCATTGTACATAACCATGATCTGTTCAAAAATCAGCAGTACATGGGACAGATTCAGAAGAAGCATGGTCACGATCGTCGGTTTAATGGAAGGAATGGTAATATAAAATACCTGTTTCCATTTATTACATCCATCAATGGCAGCCGCCTCATAAAGCTGTGGATCCACGGTGGAAAGGGTTGCCACATAGATGACCGCGCCATATCCCATCTGTCTCCAGATATAAGAAACGATCAGTACCGCGCGGAACCATTTCGGATCTGCCATAAAGTAGATCGAATCCTGTCCCAGCGCATTTAAAATCTGGTTTACCACACCGCTGGATGGAGAAAGGATGTTCACGAAAATCGTTCCTACTACTACCCAGGAAAAAAAGTATGGAATGTAGATCATAAACTGTACTGCACGTTTCGTCCTCAAAGACCGCAGCTCATTGATCAGCAGTGCAATTATGATCGGAAACGGAAAATAGAACACAATGTTGCAGATACTGATGATCATGGTGTTTTTAAAGGCTGTCCAGAACTGTGCTGATTTAAACAAACGATTAAAGTTCCGAAGGCCTACAAAATCAACGGATTTTTTAAATCCATAGTTGGTAAAGGCCAGTCCCAGTCCTGCGTAGGTACAATACTTGAAGATCAAAAACCATAAAAGACCTGGAAGCATCATCAGGATCAGGTATCTCTGACGATAGAGCTGCCTGTAGAATTTCTTCATGTGAATCTCTCCTTTTTTATTTTTCTAAAATTTTTCTAAAATTCTCTTATGATCTTATTATAAAAGCCAGTATAGGAAATAGATACATCACTCATTTTACATTTTGTGCTCTTTCTTTACTTTTATTGTATATTTTGTTTACTTTTATTTTTTACTTATTTCATTTTCTATTTATGTTGTATATTTCATTGACCTTTTTCACGAACAGCACTTGTGT
>QUFC01000102.1 GCA_003478355.1 Lachnospiraceae bacterium AM48-27BH | reverse complement strand
TAGTTGAGGCAGGCGCTCCACCCGTCAAAGATGGCCGCCTGATCTTCGGACTGTGCGAGCTGGTAGTTGATGTCCTCGTATTCAATGGTTTTGGTGTAATAGCGGTCCGCTACCCGGCACACCCCGTCCCGGTACATTTCCCGGTAAGGGAGGGTCTGCTGGGCGGTGGTGGGAATGTTCTTTCCTTTCGTGAACAGGCCGGTAAGGCCCTGTTTTTCAGGCTTTCTGCCTGCGGGCTTTCCAGCCCTTCTGCTGTTTCGCAATCGGCTGCGCCTCCTTTCTGGCGCTAAGCAGCGCATAGAAGTTTTCGGTTTTGTAAGGCCGCACACGGGGATAGAGGAACCGGGTGCGGATGATGTTTTTCAGCACTTTTTCCAGCGGCAGACCGTCTCGTTCATACATAGCCAGAAAGAAGAACGGGAGCATGAGGCTGATCATCAGGAACATGGCGGCACTGTTCCCGATACTGCCACGGGAAAACAGGTAAGCCGGGAGGCCCACCGCCGCCGCGCTGGAAAAACAAACAAGCTGGCGCTTCGTTAGGTTGAAGGCCAGCTTTGTCTTGATTTTGGAAAGGTCTTTTGGTACTGGCACATAGGCCATTTTGGTACACCTCCTTTACTGCTTCGGGCCAGCATGGCCCGAGGTTATCTTGCGGCCTCTTTGGCCGGGGCTGTGCTGCGGGCAGCTTCGGCGGCCTCTCGTCCGCTCTGCCTTGCCCGCCAGTATTCGGGGTGATACTGCCGGATGGACTGATTGAGTTTTTCTTCAAACTGTCCTTTGTCCTTAATGCGGTCAGGGATTTTCCACAGCTTTTTGTCCAGCAGCTCCCGGAGCACTACGCTTTCCTGTGCGTCCTCCTCATAGCAAATATAGCCCTTGTCCTTGAAGCCGCATTTTTTGGCCGCTGGGGAGAGGACGGCGGCTACCTCGTTTGCCACCATCGTTCCGCCGTGGCTGGCGGTAGATACCAGAAACACCCCTGGACAGAGGGTTTCACAGCTCTGCACCTCGCCCCACGGGGAACTTTTCGGCGCATGGAACATTCCGCCCGTCCGGTTCCGGTCCGCCTGCATGAGTGCCACATTTTCCAATATGGCGCGAAGTTCCGGGGAAAAATAGGCATATTCCCGCAGGACCCGGGCGGCGTCCCCACCACAGGCGTTCATCAACAGGGTATAGGCATCGCTGTCCGCTTTGGTACAGCGGCCCAGCAGTTTTCCGTCGTAATAGCAGGCCGCGTCATAGCCCGTCCGTTTGCGTGGCATGGTTCCCGCCTCCTTTCTGCTTCGGGCCAGCATGGCCCGAAGTCAACGCTCTGCGCTGCGGCTGGACTTTTCCTTCGGAGGCCGTTCTGCCTTTGCCTGTTCGGCAGCCGCTTTCCCGGCTTTGAGCTGGTCGCTGATGGACGCACGCCCCACAGAGCCGCGCTCCGCCATCTGTTCCAGTTTTGCCTCATAGGCTTGCAGAACAGCGGTGTTGAGCTGTTCCCGGAACTCCTTTGTGACAGGGTAGGCCATATCCCGGTAGCCGCCTTTTCCGTCCGGCTGGCTGGGCATCCCAAGAAAGAGGCCCTTGCTGCCCTGTACGATTTTCAGATTTTCCACCACAAAGCAGTCATTGAATTTCACGCTGGCAAAGCCCATGAGGTTTTTCACAGGTTCGATGGCCCGCACGCTTACATCCAGTTTCAAAGGGGCGGCTGGTGTTCCGCCCGCAGTTTTTTCCTGCATGGATTTCTCCTTTCCGCTTCGGGGCAACATGGCCCGAAGTCTCTTAATGGCAGCCGAAGATGGATTTTGCAAGACTGCCTGTTTTGAATAGGGTAAAACACAGCAGCACCGTATATCCCACGCAGCCCCAGATCGCCCCGATAGGGTCGCCGTCGGTGGCGATACTCTGGATCAGCACCGCATAGATGGCGACACAGACCAAGATCAACAGACCTTGAAAGCCCACCGCAAAGAGGGAGCGGAAATAGTTCTGCCCCATGTGCCCGGTTTCCCTGTTGGGGACGGTGGCAAACGGGATAGGCGCTAAACTTGTGAGTAAATAAATTTCAATCATACGGCCATATACGATGACGAAGATCACGATATTAAGGGCAATCATGGTAAGCTGGATCAGGAAGGACTGGAGCCAGAGCCCGAACAGAGGGCCTAACTCCATTGCCTCAAGCTCTGTCCGCAGACTGTCCAGCATATCCGGCGTGATCTCTGTCCCGTTCTGGATAATGCCCGCTGACTGCTGGATCACATGCTGGCTCACATCAAAGACCGCCAGCACGATATTGAAGGTGTTCGTCAGGATCATCACAGCCACAAAGGTTTTGAACACCCACTTAAAAAACATCCATGTGTCAACTTCATGGAGATTGTTGCGTTCTATGAGCATCTGTATCAGCTCATAGGTCATTACAAAAGTGAGGATGACCCCGGCGATTGGCAGGATGGCAGTTTCAGAGATCTGTCGTATCATGGAAA
>QUFC01000101.1 GCA_003478355.1 Lachnospiraceae bacterium AM48-27BH | reverse complement strand
AACATTCCGCGACAAGCTGCTCAAACTGGTGCTTGCCGACAGCTCGCGTTTATCCGCGTCTGACGGTCAAGAGCCGGAAAAAACAGAAATCTTGCGATAACAGCCGCCCTGACGAACCATTCCCTGTCCGGGCGGTTTCTATTTGAAAATCCTCATTTTCCCCAAGTCAAGAGCCGGGAAAAACACCCGAAAAATGCCCCTATTGCGTAACAGGGGCGCAGAAAGGAGAGTTTATGAAAACAGGGCTTACCAAGCAGGAAAAGACCACCGATATATGGTTTGACGAGAAAGACACCCTTATCCATATCCGCACCCACAACACCGCCTTAAAGAAGCGTCTGCTTGCATACAGCCGCCGTTATCCGGCAATCTGCCAGCAGACGGACACAGACCCGGAAACGGGCTGCATGGAGTTTGATATTGCAAAGGGGCGTTTCTCTTTCCGTCTGACCGCCCCATACAGCAAGGAACGACGGAAAGCCGCCAGCGAAGCGGCAAAAGCTACTGCAAGCAATCTCCGGCGAAGTGTGATATAATTTTTTTGAAAAAGTTTGAGATTTGATGTAGTATTCGCCGCTAAAACCGTAGTATATAGGTGAAGCCAGAAAGGAGGCGGTGCGATTGATAGACGATGAAAAAATCATAGAAATGTTTTTCGAGCGTTCAGAACAGGGCATACGGGAATTGGACATAAAATACGGAAAAGTCTGCCACAATCTTTCCTACCATATCGTAGGGAGCAGACAAGACGCGGAGGAATGTGTAAACGACGCTTATTTAGGCGCATGGAACGCCATTCCCCCGGCGCGGCCTAACCCGCTTCTGTCCTACATAGTGAAAATTGTTCGGAACATTTCACTCAAAATCTATTGGAGAAAGGAAGCTGCAAAACGGAGTAGTCACTATACGATTGCTTTAGAAGAAATCGAAGCCTGTATCGCAGACCAGAAAACCGTTGAAGATGAAATTGAAGCCAGAGAGTTAGCCCGTATTATCGAGGACTTTTTGGACACGCTGACCGTTGAAAATCGCGTTATCTTCATGCGCCGCTATTGGTTTTCCGATAGCTACAAGGATATAGCCGAGCTTGTGGGACTTTCGGAGAAAAATATCTCCGTCCGGCTGACCCGTATCCGCGAGAAGATGAAGCAATACTTAATTGAAAGAGAGGTATTCGTATGAACGCAAAGAAATTCTCCGACGCTATGAGCGAGCTTGATACAAAATATGTTGACGAAGCACTCAACTACAAAAAGAAAATGAAAAAGCCTGTGTGGATAAAGTGGGGAGTTATGGCAGCCTGTCTTTGCCTTATAATTTGTGTAGCTACAATTCCTCGTTTACTTAATGGCTCTAATCCCCCTGTTTCTGGAGATTTGGCTCCTATGGTTTATGTAAATAACAAGTTGTATCAATATGCTGATAGTCAACCCAGTCTTACAGACAAAGAAAGCCAGTTCATTTATTTAGGGGAAATCGAAAGCAAAGTTAGTTCATCACAAGAGCCAAAAGAAAATTTCCAAGCTAATGACGATATTGTAGGCGCTAAAGTATATCAATATGAAAATGATATTGTGATTTTAATTGATGGTAAATATTTCTTATATAGTAATTTGGAAAATGCAGAAAATGAAACAGTTGAATTTGAAGGACAGTTATTTAACAAATCGGACTTATCCGAAGAAACCCTTAAATGGCTTGAGTGGTATAATTCATTACCGCCAGAAAAACAGCTTACTGTCAGTTCAATTCCAGCCGAGCTATATATTGATGACGGTGCCGGAACGGTTGACGCAGACCAAGAAAAATAACTTTGATTGACACCCACAAGGGACAGCCGAGAAAATCGACTGTCCTTTTTCTATGCCGACAGGCAGAAAGGAGCGACCAGCTATGACGAAACCGAGAGAGAAAACCCGCGAGGAATTGACCGCCGAGATTGAGGACAGCAAGAAGAAAATCCAGCAATACGAAAACAGAGAAAAGATTTTGCGGCAAAAGCTGTCCCGCGAGGAACGCCGGGAGAGAAACCACCGCCTTATTGTCCGGGGCGCGGTCTTTGAGAGTATTGTGCCGGAAGCTAAGACCATGACCGACGAGGAAGCTGCCGCGCTTCTCCGGCTCGCCTTGACGAGTGAACCAGCGCGGGAATATCTGAAAAAACGAGCCGAGGGAGCGACAAGCCGAAAATCCCTTAGGAACTAAGGGCGCACTTATACACCCTTACGGGCGTGTGCGCTCTGCCGAGGGCTTGTCTCCGCACAGGGAGATTTCCCCGCGCTCCGATATGGCGGCTTTGCCGCAACAAGGGGCTGCACCCCTTGCGCCGCTTTGCGGCTATCCCTGCACACCCACAAAAACAGTACACCCGCCGTTGGCGTCTGTACCATTTTTGCGGGTTTTATTATCCTATCCGGGAGGTGATACCCATAGCCATTTACCATTGGAACATCGGCATTGTGAGCCGAGGAAAAGGCAAATCAGCCGTTGCCGCAGCCGCCTACC
>QUFC01000100.1 GCA_003478355.1 Lachnospiraceae bacterium AM48-27BH | reverse complement strand
AGAGCTTCCGGGCGGTTGTGATTGACTGCCCCCGTTATTTATCCAAACGAGCAAAGAAAAAGGAGGAACACACCGAATGAATTTTGAATTTATGACGATAGACACACCATTGCCGCCCTGTATGCCCTTTCCCAGAGCATTGACAGGATTTCCAGTCAGCAGCACCGCAAAGGTCATGTACTGCCGGATGTTAGACGCTATGCTCTCCAAAGGACAGGAGGACGAGAACGGAATCCTGTTTGTCTGCTTCCCTGTCACAGCCATTGCAGCAGTCCTGTCCCGCAGTCCCATGACGGTCAAGCGTTCTCTGAATGAACTGGAAACCGCCGGACTTATCATGCGGGTGCGTCAGGGCGTTGGAGAACCGAACCGGATTTATGTGCTGATACCGGGAAAGGAGGACACAGCCCTTGCCTGATACCTCAAAGCTGGAAAAGCTAAACCGGGAACTGGAGAAAAGCGAAAAGAAACTGCGGAAAGCCATCAATGATGAAAAGGCATTGCAGCACAAGTTAAAGCAGCTTACCCGAAAGGAACGGACACACCGGCTCTGTACTCGTGGCGGTATGCTGGAAAGTTTTCTGCAAGAGCCGGAACGCCTGACAGATGATGATGTCATGATGTTGTTGAAACTCATTTTTCACAGGCAGGACACACAGGAACTATTGAAAAAACTGCTGAAACGGGAGAAGCCGGAAACCCCTTAGTTTACTAAGGGCGCAATTATACACCACCCAGAGGTTGGTGCATTGCGTTCTCCGAAGGCTCCTCGCCGGAGGGCTGTGATTTTCCGCAGTCATGGTCTGCTCCAAATCAAACAGGGGACGCTACGCTTCCCCTGCGCTGGCTGCCGCCAGCTACCCTTTTGTGGACTTGGCATCTGGGGACACCTTGCCTTGCAAGCTGTTCCCAGCCGACAAGTTTCATAAAATATGCTATCTTTTCGATAGGCAGTGAAGTATAATGAAGATGACAACAAATATGAATTTTATAGCTGTTAAAATTAAGGAGATAAAAATGGCACAAGAAAAAAATGTTACAAGAAATTTGATACTTTTATTGATAGGTATGATTGTTATTTACCTATTACAAAAAACGGGAATTTCTTCCCAATCTTGTTTGTAGTTCTATCAATATTTTTGATTTGGAAAAATAAATCCGGATTTTCAAAAAAAGATTTTATCATTGGAATTGCTTTAGCAGCATTATCGTTAAATCCAATTTATGTAATTTGTATTATATTTGGATATATGGGAGCCAAACAATTATATGATAAATCTAATGTCAAAATTAGTTTATTACCAAAAACGAAACAAGAAATTATAGTATATGGGGTACTCCCTGCTATTTTCCTTACATTGCTAAATACTGTATGGATGATACAAACTAATCCAATAGATTTTTCATTTAGAGTTAATGCTATAGTAGGCGGCTTAATTGCTAGTATTCCAGAAGAAGTTTTGTTTAGATATTTAGTATTTGCAGTATGTGTTTATATGGGAAAAGGTAAGGTGTTTTCAAATTTTCAAAATATTTTTTGCTATATAATCCTTATCCTGCCCCATGTTTTAATGCACTTTCCAGCAGGCATAGAAATGAATGTTATTGATTTGGGACTTATGAGTGTTTTTGGAATAGTGCTTACTTTTATTCAACGAAAATCTTCGTTGACATTAGCAATAGGAGTTCATTTTATTATTGATTTCATTCGATTAACGATATTTGGAGTGTAAGACAAATCCCAGTTTGCTATTCTACACACATCGGGTCAACTTGCCCCGAACTTTTACAACTAAATACCCGCCGCATACACAGTGGCACACCGAGCAGGAAATCTGAAAAAGGTCTCCTGCTTTTTTTCTGCCCAAAATGAGGTGGTAAAACGCCACCCCATCCGCCAATTACCGAAAGGAGTGATACGAAATGCCCTGTCCACACAACGAAATCACGATTGTTCAGCGCAGCCAACAGCAGTCTGCGGTTGCCGCCGCTGCTTACCAGAGTGGCGAAAAGCTGTTCTGTGAATACGACCAGCAAGTGAAGCACTACCCGGAAAAGCGTGGTATTGTCCACAATGAAATCCTGCTCCCGGCAAATGCCCCACAGGAATATGCAGACCGCAATACCTTATGGAACGCCGCCGAAGCGGTGGAAAAACAATGGAACTCCCAGCTTGCAAGGCGGTGGGTGTTTACCATCCCCAGAGAGATACCGCCCGACCAGTACGCTGTCCTTGTCCGGGAGTTTTGCGAACAGCAGTTTGTTTCCAAAGGCATGATTGCTGACTTTGCCATCCATGACCCCCATCCGCCGGGACACAATCCCCACGCCCATGTCCTGCTGACGATGCGGGCAATGGACGAACATGGGAAATGGCTTCCCAAGAGCCGCAAGGTTTATGACCTTGACGAAAACGGGGAACGGATAAAGCTACCGTCCGGCAGATGGAAAAGCCACAAGGAGGATACGGTGGACTGGAACGACCAGAAGTATTGCGAAATCTGGCGGCATGAATGGGAGGTCATCCAGAACCGCTATCTGGAAGCCAATGACCGCCCGGAGCGTGTGGACTTGCGTTCCTATGCCAGACAGGGGCTTGATATTG
>QUFC01000010.1 GCA_003478355.1 Lachnospiraceae bacterium AM48-27BH | reverse complement strand
GTCCTATGACACAAAAAAGCTCCGCGGGATCGCACTGCGGCGGAAAGGAATTATGTCGCTATTGCGACCCGCCGCAGGCGGAGAATCCTGCAAGCAGGATTCTTTTTTATGTCATAGGAAACAGAAACAGTTACGGTTTTTTACAAAATCAGTAGAAATGAGGTGGCTAAATGAAAAAACAAGAAGGTTTTTTAGATTCCAGTGATGGTAAAAACAAGCTTCATGTGACCAGATGGCTTCCGGATCAGGAATCCCTGAACGTGTGGGTGCAGCTGGTCCACGGCATGAATGAGCATATGGGCCGATATGAAGAATTTGCTGCTTATCTGGCAGAGCATGGGATCGCAGTCATGGGGCATGACTGTATTGGTCATGGAAAGACGGCAGCTTCTTTGGAGGATCGGGGCTGGTTTGGAGAGAGGCAGGGACATAAGTTTCTGGTACAGGATATCCGGAAAGTGGCGCTTTATGGAAAAAGAATATTTCCGGAAGCGAAACATGTGATCCTGGGGCACAGCATGGGCTCTTTTATGACCAGGCGATATCTGGCGGCGTATGCGGATGGCTGGAAAGAGAAAGAACCAGAAGCACAGTCAGATCAGTGCGGGAATCCTGAAGCAGCACATCGGAAACTTGGGGTGGAATGGCAGCAGGAGCCGGATGGGGTCATTCTCTCAGGGACGGGAAATCCGCCACATGAATTGGTGAGATTTGGCTGGGGCCTGGCGAATGGATTCTGTATACAAAAGGGAACCCGTGATAGAAGTAAAACGCTGTATCAGATGTCCATTGGCACTTATAATCGCCAATTTGCTCCGGTGGAAACAGATTACGACTGGTTATCCAGAGACCGGGAGCGGGTGGAAAAATTTCTTAAAGATCCATACTGTGATTTTATCTTTACGGCAGGCGCTTACCGAGATATGTTCCAGACCATTCTGGAAGACCAGAGGGCGGAAAAGCGTGGTCATTTTGTGAAAAATATCCCGTATCTGATCATTTCCGGGTCCGATGATCCGGTGGGTGAGGGTGGAAAAGGAATCAAACGGTTGGTAAAACGATATGAAAAAGCTGGCGTGGATGACATTACCTGTCATTTATACCCGGAAGCCCGCCATGAAGTGTTGAATGAGATCAACCGGGCAGAAGTTTACGAGGATGTCTTGGCATGGCTCCAGGAGAAAATGGGGGAGAGGACATGATCATAATTGCATGTACAGATGATAATCAGGGAATGCTGTTCAATCACCGGAGACAGAGTCAGGACCGGGTGCAGAGACAGCGGATGCTGCAGCGGACCGGTGGGGCAAAGCTGTGGGTGGATACGTACACAGCAGGACTGTTTTCGGCAGAAAGCCGGGAACAGTTAGAAATTGATGACCAATGCCTGGAACATGCGGCAGATGGTGAATTCTGCTTTGTAGAAAAAGAAAATCCTGGGACAGTGGAAGAGAAGATCGAGAAGATCATTCTGTACCGATGGAACCGGGTGTATCCGGCGGATGTACATTTTCCGATTGATTTTAGTGGGTGGAAGCTGGTACAGGCAGAGGAGTTTGCCGGATCTTCCCATGAGAAGATCACGGAAGAGATCTATGAGCGGGTGAATCCAAACATGTGACAAAAGATGAACTGTAACCAGAAGGTTATTAACAGTTAATTTAAATTATAAAATTATATAAGCCAGTGTTGAGTTTTATGAGATATTAGAGTAGAATATAATTGAAAGGAGTTGATACTTTGAGTAAATATTATTCTATACATGAATTTTCAAAAATTATAGGCGTATCTGCTCAGACATTACGAAATTGGGATGCCAATGGAAAACTTCATCCGCATCATACTACAGTAAGTGGCTATAGATATTATTCCGATGAACAACTCAACCAAGTAATAAATGTAAAGCCTAAAAATCGCATTACAATTGGATATTGTCGCGTTTCCAGCCATAAACAAAAAGATGATTTGGAACGACAGATTGATAATGTCAAGACATATCTTCTAGCAAAAGGGCAGCCGTTTGAGATCATAAGTGATATCGGTTCTGGGATTAATTATAAGAAAAAAGGGCTTCAGGAATTGATCAGACGAATCTCTCAAAATCAGGTTGAAAAGGTTGTTGTTTTATATAAAGATAGGCTATTGCGATTTGGTTTTGAGTTGATAGAATATATCGCTTCACTTTATAATTGTGAGATTGAGATTATTGATAATACTGAAAAATCTGAACAACAGGAACTTGTTGAAGATCTGGTTCAAATAATCACAGTATTCAGTTGCAAATTACAAGGAAAACGAGCGATCAAAGCTAAGAAACTTATCCGAGAATTGATACAGGGGGAAACAGATGGTAAAAGCCATAAAAGTGATGTTGATACCAAACAACGTACAGAAAACTAAGATGTTTCAGTACGCAGGAGCTTCAAGATTTGCTTATAACTGGGCTTTGGCCAGGGAAAAAGAAAACTACGAAAAAGGTGGCAGATTCATTTCAGATTCAGAACTCAGAAAAGAATTTACAAAGCTTAGACATTCTGATGAGTATGCATGGTTACTGAGTATTTCCAATAATGTCACCAAGCAGGCGATCAAAGATGCCTGTATTGCGTATAAGAACTTTTTCAGGGGTTTGCAAAAATTCCCGAGATTCAAGTCCAGAAAGAGATCAATGCCGAAGTTCTATCAGGACAACGTTAAGATACAATTCAGTAATACCCACGTCAAATTTGAAGGCTTTTCTTCCAGCAGGAAAGCAAATAAGCAAAAAATGAATTGGGTAAGACTGGCAGAACATGGACGTATTCCGATTGATGCTAACTATATGAATCCGAGAATATCCTTTGATGGATTGAACTGGTGGATTAGTGTATGTGTGGAATTTCCTGATTGCAGGGAAACACTGAATGATGATGGAGTCGGCATAGACTTAGGAATGAAAGACTTCGCTGTCTGCTCTGATGCTGTTAAGTATAAGAACATCAATAAGAGTCAGAAAGTAAAGAAACTAGAAAAACAGAAACGCAGATTACAACGTAGTATCTCTCGTTCTTACGAAAAAAATAAGAAAGGGGAAAGTTACTGCAAAACCAATCATGTAATCAAAAAGGAAAAACTTTTATTAAAACGAAATCACAGATTAACAAACATCCGTAAAAACTATTTGAATCAGACCGTATCTGAGATCGTAAATCGAAAGCCAAGATTTATCTGTATTGAAGATCTGAATGTCAGCGGAATGATGAAAAACAGACATTTATCCAAAGCAGTTCAGGAACAGGGATTTTTTTTGTTTAGAAAACAGCTCGAATACAAATGCAGTGATAAAGGAATCCAGCTTATTGTAGCTGATCGGTTTTATCCATCATCAAAGCTTTGCAGCTGCTGTGGAAACATCAAAAAAGATCTGAAGTTATCTGACAGGGTTTATAGATGTGAATGTGGGAATATGATTGACAGAGATTTCCAGGCATCTATAAATCTCAAGGCTTATGGAGAACGATTTGCAAGCTAACACTGAAACGTTAATGCAAATATGTACGGATACGTTAGTCCGGAATTTACGCCTACGGAGAGTACAAGAACTTGTGAGTAGATAGATATTTATATCATCAAAAGCATACTCGTTGAAGTAGGAATGAAACATAGAAGTTTATAACTTTTTATAAGTTTTCAGTAACGGTTACGGAAGCATTACGACGAGATAAGAGAGGACTTCAAGCGATGTTAAAGAACTGGAAAAAGAATCTGTTGTGGCTGTTGATGGCGGTATCACTGATGCTGTGCGCCTGTGGCAGGTGGAAATTGTAATCGGGGATGGAAGTGGTAATGGCAGTTCGACCCAGAATGGCAGCCAGTTATCTGGAGCAGGAAATCGTTCCCAGACATCGGTTTCTCTGGATTCGATTCCAGAATATTCTGGGGACCCTTACGTGGTGGTCAACAACAATGTTCCATTTTTTTCCAAAGAGGACTTAAAAGCAGAGGTTTTTGAAAGCTATGGGGATCTGGACAGCCTTGGAAGGTGCACAGTGGCTTATTCTATGGTGGGAACCGAGACCATGCCAACACAAGAGCGTGGAAACATCGGTCAGGTAAAGCCAACTGGCTGGCATGCAGTGAAATATGATAACGTAGACGGCAAATATCTCTACAACCGCTGTCATCTGATCGGTTATCAGCTGACCGCTGAAAATGCCAATGTAAATAATCTGATCACCGGAACCAGATATTTGAATGTACAGGGCATGCTTCCGTTTGAGAACCTGACTGCAGATTATATCAAAGAAACGGGAAATCATGTGTTATACCGGGTGACTCCGGTTTTTGAGGGGGATGATCTGGTGGCTTCCGGTGTTTTGATGGAAGGGGAATCTGCAGAAGATGGCGGAGAGGCCATTCAGTTCTGTGTCTATGTATACAATGTTCAGCCAGGAATCATCATTGATTATGCAACGGGAGATTCCAGATTAGACGACGGGACAGGAGGCAGTTTCGGGAGTGCAAGAAAAACGTATGTGTTAAATACCAATTCCAAAACCTTCCACAAGCCAGACTGTGGTTCTGTTGGAAAGATCAAGGATTCCAACAAACAGACCTTTGTGGGAACCAGGGAAGAAGCAATCAAGAACGGGTATAGCCCGTGTAAGAGCTGCAATCCATAAAAAAGGAGCGTGAAATGTGGGGTGACACTTTCACGCTCCTTATGTGTATTCTTTAGGAAGAAATACTATAGAAACTTGTTAGGTGGCTTATACCGAGAAAATCCAGTAAAATCAAGGAATTATGAAGCGGTTAAGAGTAGTAAAAAGTGGGAAAATGTAGGTAATTCATACATTATTCCTGCACTACTCCTATACCGCTATTCCTATATTTGAGCGTCAAATACAAGTCATTTTATTTTTTCTATTTCAGTTCTGAGCCATTCAAATTCTCTGGCTGTATACACCTTTTCGGTGATATCTGAAATCTTATGTCCGACCATATATTTGATAGCGTATTCATCGACTTTAGCATCTTTGCATTTGGTTACGAAATGCTTTCTGCCGTCGTGAGGTCTATGATCCGGGTTGAGTTTAAGCTCGTCCCGAATGCGATTGAATATTTTGCTATACCGATTGTATGTCAACTTGGTATTCTTACCGCGGCGATCTTCATCTGTATAATTGAAAAGATATTTGCTCCCAAGTTGATCAGCCTCTTCGTATGATTTAGAAACCAAGTCCCTTATCCGAGGATGAATCGGTACAACTCTGTTTTCACCAGCATCGGTTTTAATTCCACCTTTAAATGTCCAGTTCGATAAATCAACATCTGCTAATTCTATCAGACCTAACTCCTGGGGTCTCCATCCAGAATAGCATTGAATAATCATGAACTCAATCCCATATTTATGTCCGAGATTCTTCCACAGAAGAGCCATCTCATCATCAGAGAATGGAATGTGTTCTTTCTTGACAGTCTGTATTTCTTTAATGGTATCGTCTGTAAGCTTGAATGTTCTCGAATAGTTCCGATCTACAAGTTCGTATTCAACAGCATAGTCGAGCATCTGATTGAAGAGCGTCTTTATCTTATTCTTCATTGATGCGCTTGGTGTCTGCTCTTGGCCTCTTACGGTAGCAACACCTTCTTCCATGCAGCCTTTTATGTGCCTTGCTCGAACATCCATGACTCGCATATCGTAAACAGCAGAGCAGTATTGCCAAGCCGATGTAGTAGCTCTGGCGCTGTCGTCGCTCTTCAGAGTCTTGAAATATTCTGGTGTCCATTTGTCGTACAGTTCCTTGACTGTGATAGACGGTTCCAGGTCATACGGATTCTTATTAAATTCCACAAGAGCTGTGTATGCATCATTGTATGTTGGAAAGTATGACTCAGGTTTCAACGGCTTACATATTGGTTTGCCATTCTTGTCCTTTCCAACCGTAACCATTGCACGGAAAGGGTTCCTTAAATTTCTACCTTTAATCTCACTTATTTGACCGAAACCGTTTGGAAGCCGCCTGCGCTTATTTGGTTTACGAGACGATTTGGGCTTTGCGTCTGGTTTCAGCGGGTATCCACAATGCGGACAGGTATTTGCTTTATCGCTTACCTGTAAGTCGCACTCCGGGCATTGTATCAGCATATTAAATCCCTCCTCATGATAATGAACCGAGATTTTATGTTGGATTGTTGATTTATCGTTAGTAATCATATATCATAGTGTAGGAATTGTCAACTCCTACACTAAATTTTTATATTTTAACCTAGGATAGAAAGGGTTAGGTATATGATCAGTAACAATACATCAACCTGCCAGGACTGCGGTGGAAAATTGAAATACTATGACAAAGTTAGAAGAATTGTACGGACGAAAGGTCGTGTGAGCAAATGGGTGAATGTTCCGAGGTATCAATGCTCCGAATGCAGATGTATACATCGGTATCTCCCAGATTATATTTACCCATACAAGCAATACGAATCGGAAATAATAGCCGGTGTTATAGAGGGACTGATCACTTGCGAGACTTTTGGATATGAAGATTATCCATGTGAGATGACTATGATACGTTGGAAGGCGCATAAATCGCAACTGCTTTTATGAATAGAATACATATTTACGGAGGTGCGATATGAGTGTAGAAGAAAGACATCTGCTGAATAAAATTCGATTTTTCGAGGATATGCTTTTGAGAAGTAAGGATTATCGTCAGCAGGAAAACATCGGAAAGGAATTGACTGTAATGCGTATTCGGTTACAGAAACTACGGTTTAACAAAATGAGAACAGGGGCTTAGCAAAGCCTCTTTCTTTTTGCTCATATCCACCGAGGTTGTTTTTACTAAATGCTGTTCCTAACCTAGAATAGCCGTTGAAAGGAGGTAGCAGCCAATGAATGAAAATGAATTTGCAACTGGCTCGGTTCCGGTAATGGTTGCGGCACGAATTTACGGCAAAGACGCGTCATGGGTTAGGGCCGGTATTATATCTGGATGGTTGCCAATCGGAAAAGCCACAAGGAATGGTCAGTTAGTGACAAAAATTGAGGACATGAATTCTAAGTACGGACGTATCAATTTTTATATTTCACCGAAGCGCTTGTACGAGGAGACTGGTTATGTGTGGAAAGGGGAGAAGCGCTAATGGGAACAACAATACGTCCGGAGCTATCTGAAAAGAATCCTTATTGGATAGAAAAACACCGTTATTACGAATTGAAGCATTTTTGTCTTCAGTATCCGATCTGGAGAAAAGCTTATTCGGTTCTTGACGGGTATGCTAATCCACCAAAAGATTCAGCATCATTCGTGATCACCAGTACACTTGGTGATCCAACTGCAAAATGCGCTATGGCTAAGACATATTATTCCGAACGTACGGATATGGTCGAGAGGGTTGCAGAGCAGACTGATCGAGAACTGGCAGAGTATATTTTAAAAGCTGTAACAGAGGGATGGTCTTATGACATTCTTAAAGCTAGATTAGAAATTCCATGTTGTAAGGATGTCTACTACGAATTGTACAGACGATTCTTCTGGTTACTTAACAAGGAGCGGAAATGATATGAAGATTGTTGATAGAGCTGTGAAGAAGGTATACCGGTTTAACTGTCCGAACTGCCAGAGCAGACTTGAGGGCGAGAGCAAAGAATTTGAGGATATCGGCGGAAAGATTAGCAAATTCTTTTGCCCGGTATGCAAGAAAGATCGCTACATTACCTGGTCTGATCTTAGGAAGAAGACGGTGTATGAGGGTGAGAATACGCAATAATTACAACTCCCTTTATGAAAGGAGAGTGACTACTATGTCTAATTTAAAGAACGTTATCATTTATTTGTTGTCGGTATTGATCGCTTTTGAAAGTGGGGTATTACTTTTTATAGTAGGGATGTTTACCGTAACAAATGATCTTAAAAACGAACAAAGAAATCGAAGAGTTAGTTACAAGTCTTATCGTAACAAAGATTGAGCCAGCAATGGCTCTTTCTTTTTATCCTAGGTTAGATACCGTACGTAGGTTACCGTAAAACATGCTATTTTGATATTTGAGAAATTGCCTGGTGGTAATTTTTAGAAAAACTTTTTGGAAGGAGGAGTAGAAGTGAGCTTAGTGATTGGATTACTGATCGGAATAATGGTTGGGGTGTTACTGTCACGATTTATATTTAGAGAAAAGCCAGTAGGTTCGCTTAGGGTCGATGAATCAGATCCAGATAGCGGACCTTATTTATTTCTTGAATTAGATCGATCTGGCGCAGATGCAATTTACAAGCAGCGTTACGTACGTCTGCGAGTGGAGCTTAAAAATTATATTTCGCACAAATAACACTCTCTATTATGGAATGAACCTAATAATTATTTGAAAGGAGAACGAAATGGAAGAGAAAAACGTTGATGGATTATTAAGTGAGGAGATTGCAGCACAGATTAAGGCTTTATCTGATTTGCAGTCCGGAAGCAAAGAGAAATCAACAGCGATTGATGATCTGACGAAGCTTTATAAGCTGAGAATCGAAGAGAACAAGAGCGTGTGGGATGCTGATGAGAAGTACAATCGGCGTATGATGGATGGAGAGTCCGTTACGAAAGATAATGACTTCAAAGAACGGCAAATCGCAGAGCAGATTAAGGATCGATATTTCAGAGTTGGTATTGCAGCGGCAGAATTATTGATTCCGTTGATGTGTTACGGCATCTGGATGAATAAAGGATTTAAGTTTGAAGAAACTGGAACCTTCACATCTTCAACATTCAAAGGGTTAATCAACCGTTTTAGACCTACGAAGAAGTAGAGAGGAAATTCTGAAACGTTGGGGACGTGTGTAATGCATGTCCTCTTCGTTTTTCTCGTGAAAAATGCAAGGGCTATTATGAGAGAATAAAGCTTTATCTCTTGAACTACAGACAACAGCTTGTATACTATATGTATAGGGGCTGGACAGTACGAAAGGAGATATTTAGCTATGAGTATTTTTAACGAGGAGCAGATTAAAGCAATGTTCAGCAGAGAGTATATCTGTCATGAGTGTGGGCATTTAATGGAGTTCGAGGATGAGTGGGAAGATACACTGGTGTGTCCCCACTGCGGCCACAGTATAGATTTAGATGATTACGGCCGTGAAGGCAATGAAGAATATGAGAACTTATACCCAACCAGAGAAGAAGTATTGGGCATTGCAAATGATGATTCCGAGGAAGATTCAGACGATTAAAAACATAAGCTAAGTAGGAGAGGGTCTTAGAGAAATCTAAGGCTCTTTTCTTTTTGCTATGAGGAGATAGAAATGCGGTACCATTACCAAAAGCCAGACATCTATTTATCGATGTATGGTGAGCTTTATATTTGTAATCATCCTGTATATGATCGCTGCACATTATTCACGATAGGCGATAAAGGGCTGGCGGTGATCCAACAGCGATTTAGTGCCGATACAAAAAGTACATATTGGACAGAGGTCGATTCATGGCTGACAGACTCTTTATATTTACATCCAAAATTTAAGGAATATTTCGACAGCCGATCCGGAGAGTGTACGGACGGATTATATCCAACTGTCACTATAAGACAAATAATGTGGGCGTTAAAAATGAAACCAATACAGCGCCAACGATGGGAAACTTGCTTTGACCGGCGAGATATTTAGCGATTTTTACAATTCCTTTTATGGAGAAAGGAGTGTGATAGATATGGATAAATATGAAGAAGCGGTTCGTATAGTGAATAACTACATTCGTGGATTGAAAGAGTGTTATGAAAATGCGTGCGATATTGTTGGTGATAAATCAAAAACACCAGCAGTAAGAGCAAAACACGCTCGAAATGCTGAGGAATTTTATACACTATACAATGAAGTGAACTGTATATTACAGGATATTATTTCACTTGATGAATCAAAAGAGGAGTCCTAACAAGGGCTCTTTCTTTTTTTCGCTAAAATCGCAGTTTCTTTTATGAAAAACTGAGGCTTTGAAAGGAGTAAAAGGAGCATGGATGAAATGAGAATAGTATCGAAATTCACAAGAGGAATCATTTCTAAAGCAATAAAGATGGTAATACGCAAGAAGACTGGATACAACATTGATATTCAGTTGAACGAGGCTATTACTACTGTAAACGATGGGAAGACTCATCTTCACTTGGATGTAGATGCAGAACTCGATAAAGATGAGCTGATGAGCATCTTAAAGAGCGTTGGTTTAAATTAACTGAGAGGGGCGCATACAACGCCTCTTTTACTTCGCAAAATTTACAAGGCATATTATGAGAGACAGTAGCTCAGTTGGGAGAGCGCGAGACGATCAAAGTCCCGAAGTCGATGGTTCGAGTCCATCCTGTTTCTCTTTTATTTTTGCAAAAAGGAGAGAGCAGATGTCTATCGAACAACTTGACTTATTGTTATGCGATACGTATCAGATGGATGCGTGGTTTCCATTAGGTTGGAAATGGAAGAAAGAGCTTGAAAAATCGAGCTATTCGGTATGGGCTATTGATGAGTTGAAAAGATACATCGTCGGTAGACTTTATCCAAAGAAATCTGGATCGGTTGAAGATTTCATCACATTTGTTGGTGACTTCCGGCGAATAATGAATCAGTTTTCAAAAATCAATCCGGATAACAATTTTATGTTTTCAGTAGCAGCGGACATATCCACAGATGTCCTGGATTTATTACATGCTATGAAATAAAAACGAAAGGAGAACATGATGAAGAAACCAAATCTTCAAAGACTCGCTCAGAGGTCGAAAATCTATCTGAGAAAAGCATCACCGACAATATTGTCTGGTCTTGGTGCGGCTGGGGTTATCGTAACGTCGGTATTAGCTGTACGTGCGACACCAAAAGCTCTTCGTAAAATCAGAGCGGATAGTAAGACAAATCACGACGGTGATCCAGAGGCTTATAGCAAACTTGAAGCTGTTAAATCAGCATGGGTCTGCTATATTCCGGCAGCAATTAGCGGTACGGCAACGATATTCTGCATCTTCGGTGCCAATGTGTTGAGTAAACGCCAACAGGCAGCACTTACCAGCGCTTATGCGTTGCTGAATGATTCCTATAACAACTATAAGGATAAGCTAAAGGAATTGTACGGCGAAGAGGCTCACCAGAAGATAGTTGATGCTATCGCAGCGGAAAAGGCTAAGGACGTGTATATTACTTCAACTGGATTAGTTAGAAACAGTTCACTTGATTTTGATGAGCATGATCCGAATGACGAAAGGTTATTCTACGATGCCTATTCCAATCGATATTTCGAAAGTTCCATCAACAGAGTTATTCAGGCGGAATATCATTTGAACCGTGATTTTGTCATCAGCGGATATTTACCGGCGAATCATTTTTATCAACTGCTTGGTCTTGAGCCTTTAGAAGGGGGAGATACGGTTGGATGGAGTATTGATACAGGAATATACTGGATCGATTTTAACCATTCCAAAGTAACACTGGATGATGGACTTGAAGTATTGGTTATCGATATGGATTGGGTTCCGGATGCCGGCTGGGATTCTGAATAAATCTGGTCATTCGCAGAAATTACAAGCTGTATTATGAAAGGAGAGTGTCATTATGAGCAATAAAAGTAAATGGATTAAGGCTATTGGAGTAGCAGCAACCGTGATTGGTGTAGGCGTAAACCTTATTACCGATTGGGTGAATGAACAGAAAATGGACGAGAAAATTGAAGAAAAGGTCAGTGAAGCACTTGCCCGGAGAGACAAAGATGAAGCGGAGGAGTCCTAACAAGGCTCTTTCGCTTTTTCTTTTGGAGGAGACAAATGGAATCGCCGACTGAAAGAGCCATTTATACTGTACGTTATGCTATCGCAACAATGCCCGTGGTTCAGCGTGGATATAACTTTGAGCAGGCGAGTTATATGAGATGGGCTGGAAGAGAAGTGTTAATACGACTCTGCAAACACCCAGAGATACCACCGCTGATCGTGATTGAATCATTTCGAGATGAATGTGATTCATATTCATGTGTGAATCCACGAACAAGTTATGTTTTTTCTTGTGCGAAAGATATGCTTGAGTGGATTATTGACCTGCTAATTTCGTAGTTACCAAATAAAAATTTTATATTCTGAAAGGAGAACGTACTATGTGTACAAGAGAAATGACATTAGGAGAAGAAATTATCAACTTAACCAAAAGAGGCATCGATGTTCCGACGGTAGAGAGGATGTATAGAAAGTACATCGATCTTGACGAAAAGGGAAAATCAGAGGGTTGTTATGCGATTGATTTGGGACCGTTATTTCCGACATTTGATATTGGCGATACAGTTCGCTATTGCAGAGCTGATGTTGAGGCGACCTTGAATTTATTTAGAGATACGGTACATAATCCGTATTCTATCCTTCCAGCAGACATTAAAGTTGGCGATAAAATGATGGTTCCTTTAGGAAAGCTCGGAAACTTTACAGCAACAGTTCAGAAAGTTACGAACAATAAGGTGCTATTCATTTTCGACGATTATGTTGCCAAACGCCCGATGAATGAAGATGGTGGCAATGCTGGCGGATATTCTCAGTCCGATCTGAAAAAGTGGATCGATAGCGAGCTGTACAATATGTTCCCTGCGGTTCTTAAGCAGAGAATGACCGGTTTATCAATCCCGACTCTCGGAGAGATTTGTGGCTGGGCCGATAAATGGGATCGAGATCACATCGAAGCGGATGGCGATGAGCAGCTTCCTCTTATGAAACAGAGAAGAAACCGCGTTGCTTATTACAAAAACGATTGTGAGTTCGGCTGGCTCCGCAATGCTACTAAAAAGGAATTTTCTTCGGCTTTCTTTGCCGTTGTGGACAACCGTGGCGCTACGACCTGCTACGGCGCTTCGAACTCTTATGGAGTTCGTCCGGAATTCTGGTTGGTTAGATAAATCGCGGGGCCTTGTGCCCCGTTTATATTTTATGGAGGATAGACTGAAATGCAGAAACCTAATTTGACTAAGATCTGTAGAAGTGTAAAAACAGCTACAGTAAAACATAGTCCTGAAATCCTCACAGGAGTTGGAATTGCTGGAATGGTTACGACTACCGTAATGGCTGTACGAGCTACTCCTAAAGCAATCCAATTATTGGATGAGGAAAAGCGACGTCAGCACGCAAATAAACTGGAGCCGATGGATGTCGTTAAAACTGCTTGGAAATGCTATATTCCAGCGGCAGTTACTGGAACAGTATCAGTAGCTTGTCTTATCGGAGCAAGTTCTGTTAATGCCAGAAGAAATGCAGCACTGACAGCAGCGTATACCATTTCCGAATCGACATTGAGAGATTATCAGAAAAAAGTGGTAGAAACAATCGGCGAGAAAAAGGAACAGACTGTGAGGGATGCCGTTGCTAAGGAACGTCTTGAGAAAAATCCAGTTGAAAACAAAGAAGTTATCGTCACAGCAAAAGGCGATACCTTATGTTTCGATGCTGTATCCGGAAGATATTTTAAATCGGACATCGACAAATTAAAAAAGGCTGAGAATGAATTAAATCGTCAAATGCGAGATGAAATGTATATTTCACTTAATGATTTCTATTATGAGGTCGGATTAGAGCCTATTAAGCTTGGCGATGATCTTGGCTGGAATATTGATAATGGATATATCGATCTGAGATTTAGTTCCCAGCTTGCTACGGATGGAACACCTTGTCTGGTTATTGATTATGGCTATGGTCCGAGGTATGACTTCCGTGGCTTAATGTAAGGTTCGCAGAATTTACAAACACTATTATGGAAGAACCACATATTTCAAATCTGAAAGGAGAACATATTATGGAGAACAACGAAATCATGAACAACAACGAAGAGGTTATCGAAACAACTACTGAGGAGATCGTGAAGGCGGCTTCTAACGGCGGTATGAAGAAAGCAACAACTATCGGATTGGCTATGATTGCAGGTGCATTAACCTACAAATTTGTAGTCGTTCCGGCCACAGCAAAATTCAAGAACTGGCGTGAGAATCGTAAGACGGTTGTAACTCAGCCGAAGGGCGATATCGTCGACGGAGAGTTTACGGATATCGATGAATAGACAGAAGAGGATTCTGAATAAGAATTGAATCGATGATTCAGACAGAGGGGGAGTACCTATAACAGGGTGCTTTCCCTTTTGCTTTTTAAGGGAGGTGTCCTATGAATCAGTATATGTATGATGGACCGGTTATGGAGTTTGATACCTGCGTTGCAAATAGATGGCAGGGTTCTACATACGCGGCATCCGAAAAGAAAGCCAGAAGTAATCTGGTGTATCAGTTTAAGAAGAAAACAAACCGTATTCCAAGTACGAGGATAACCCTCCCTGGAAAAGTGGTAACGGTTAATTG
This sequence comes from Lachnospiraceae bacterium AM48-27BH, assembly GCA_003478355.1. Lineage (GTDB taxonomy): Bacteria > Bacillota > Clostridia > Lachnospirales > Lachnospiraceae > UBA3402. Next base: position 90,186 of record QUFC01000010.1, on the reverse strand, counting down.
AAAGGAGATTTAGAGATGGAGGAATACAAATCCAATTCCCATAAATCACGACAGAACCAGAATGATGATATTCCGGAGAAAAGAGTTGAAAAGGTTGTCAGTGGTTCTGTCAAATCGAAGAAAAAGAATGGTCTTCAGAAGATTACAAACGTATTTGTTCCGGAAGACGTAGATGATGTAAAAAGCTATATTTTTGAAGATATCGTGGTTCCGGCCGTAAAAGACATTATCTTGGATGCTGTCAGAGCATTCCTTGGTGTTAGCGGAAACTCAAGAGGTGGGAGATCGTCAACGTCATCCAAGATTTCTTACCGTAAGTATTATGACGATCGGGATCGACGAGATTCGGGAAACGTATCAAGAACACGAACTGGATACGATTACGATGATATCATTCTGGAATCTCGTGGTGAAGCAGAAGACGTTTTGGAAAGAATGGACGAGCTTATTGCTACATACCAGGTAGTTAGTGTCGCTGACTTCTATGATCTGGTTGGCGTTTCTGGCAACTATACAGACAATAAATACGGTTGGACCGATATTCGGAATGCATCTGTAATTCGTGTAAGAGACGGATACATGATTAAACTTCCGAAGGCATTACCGTTGAACTAGGAGGGATATTTATGTACGAATCAGATGATAAAATGGTGTCTCATCCGAGCCATTATCAGTCAGAAACAGGTTTGGAAGTGATCGATGTTATTGAGGCATTCACTTTCGATTTAAAAGGTATCGAAGCGACCGATACTGGTAACATTATCAAGTATGCGTGCCGCTGGAAAAATAAAAACGGCATTCAGGATTTGAAAAAGATCATGTGGTACACGCAGCACTTGATCGATCATTTAGAGAAGAAAGAAAAAATTGAAGAGGAGAATAACTGATATGAAGAAAGAAGAAATCATTAAGAACGTTTCCACGACCTTCAGCAAAGTAAGTGTGAAACTTAAGAAGCATAGCCCTGAGATTCTGGTAGTGGCTGGTGTTGTTGGCACTGTTGCAAGTGCCGTTATGGCTTGCCATGCAACAACTAAGTTGGACAGCGTATTGGAGAAGTCCAAGAAAGATATTGATGCCATTCATAAATGTGCTGAAAATGAGGAACTGGCGGCGGAGTATTCTAAGGATGACGCAAAGAAAGATTTGACTATCGTTTATGTACAGGCTGGTGTAAAAGTCGCTAAGCTCTATGCTCCTGCTGTTGCTCTTGGAACATTATCCATCGCAAGTATTGTTGCATCTCACAATATTCTCAAGAAGAGAAATGTAGCACTGGCAGCCGCTTATGCAACTGTGGATAAGACTTTCAAGGAGTACAGAAATCGGGTGGTTGAGCGCTTTGGCGCGGAGGTTGATAAAGAACTTCGCTACAACATCAAAGCAAAGAAATTTGAGGAAACTGTAACTGATCCGGACAGTGGTAAAGAGAAAAAGGTGAAGTCTACCGTAGATGTAGCAGCACCTTCTACGAACGATTATGCCCGTTTCTTTGACGATACTTGTGAGGCGTACGAATCCAATATGGATTACAACCTTATGTATCTGCGTTCTCAGCAGAATCTGGCAAACGACAAGCTCAAGGCTAATGGATATTTATTCCTTAGCGATGTATACGATCAGCTCGGTATTAAGCGTACTAAGATGAGCCAGACTGTTGGTTGGATTTATAAACCGGAGGGAAATGAAAACGGCGACAACTTCGTTGATTTCGGTATTCTGGAAACCAACCGTGAAACTGAGGATGGCGGTTACGAGAAAGCTATTCTTATGGAGTTCAATGTAGACGGACCGATTCTCGATCTGATCTAATTTTGTGAGGAGGATACATATGCGAAATTGTATTCGTATGGTAATCCTTCCTACTCTTTGCGTATTTGCGATTATTTGCACAGGTTTTGTCTGCTCAGCAGAACGGGTAAATCAGTACGAGTATATCGAAATGCAGCCGACTTTAAAAGCTGAACCTATTGATCCTATTGTAATTATTTCTGAGCAACCCTTAGAGGAAACGGTGTCGGCAGTTGAAATCGAAGAGTATGTGGAGGATACGCTATTGCCGCAGGAAGATATTGAGCTAATCGCTCTTGTAACTATGGCAGAAGCTGAGGGCGAATGCGAGGAAGGAAAACGATTAGTGATCGACACCATCTTAAATCGTGTAGATTCTGTATATTTCCCGGATACAGTGCATGGCGTTATATATCAGGCAAATCAGTTTTCATCCATGTGGAATGGGAGAGTCGATAAGTGTTTTGTGGATGATGATATTTGCCAGTTAGTTGAAGAGGAACTGCAATCCAGAACCAATGTGGATACGATATTCTTCACTGCTGGCGGATATGGAAAATACGGAACACCAATGTTTCAAGTAGGTAATCATTATTTTTCAAGTTATGAATAGAAAGGAGTCCTAAACTATGACAGGTTTCATGGGATTAACATTTTCAGCATTTGCTGGCATTTGCTTTGTTAGTGGTCTAGCCGTTCTTATTGGCGGAAAGGAGCATCACTGATGGATGGCATTGGAAATTTTATATCCATGATGGATTACATACTGGATACTAAGAGAAAAAGACATATCACAGGAGGCATTCTGTTGAGTGCCTCTTTACTTTTTGGTGGGCTTGCTCTCACTGTTATGACAATTCAGAACGAGGAGGACGAAGATGAGTAATAAAGCTCTGTTTTCTTTGGCATTTATCGTCGGCACTGTGACTGGTTCGATAGTGACATGGTATCTGCTTAAAGATAAATACGAAGCTCTTGCGCAGGAAGAAATTGACTCTGTAAAAGAGGTTTTCTTAAGACGTGAGCAGGAATTAAAGGATCAGTCCGTAAAGAAAACCGTTGCTGAAGGTATTAAAGATGCGGACAAAGAAAAACCAGATCTTAAAGAGTATGCGGAACGTCTGAAAAAAGAGGGTTACACCCGATATTCTGATTTCGGTTCGGACGAGGAAGAAAAGCCTGTTTCTGAAGCCGGTCCGTATGTGATTCCGCCGGAGCAGTTTGGTGACGATGAAGAGTATGAGCAGATCAGCCTTACCTACTATGCAGATGGTGTACTGGCTGATGAAAACGATGAAGTAATTGAGGATGTGGAAGATGCTGTTGGAATTGATTCTTTGAATCATTTTGGAGAGTATGAGGACGACTCTGTCTTTGTTCGTAATGACGCAAGAAAGTGTGATTACGAAATTCTCCTTGATCAGAGGACCTATTCTGAAGTGGTTGAAGATATGCCGCATCAGATGGAGGTATGATGACACGGGATGAGCTGAACAATGCATATTTTGACTGGATGTACCAGCTCGTATGCGACGATGAATATTCGCGAGGTTTGTCGTATCGTAAGTTGTTATTTTTGCTTCATGATACGGATTTTACGTATACGATTGCTCTTGATGGCAACCGCTATGACGATGGGATCGATCTTCGATATAGATTCGGAAACGAGCAAGGATACCGGGATAGTATGATTGCAAGTTATTTGGATAATCGTCCGTGCAGTGTTTTAGAAATGATTATTGCCCTTGCTATACGCTTAGAAGAGCACATCATGGATGATCCTGACATCGGTAATCGGACAGGTCAGTGGTTTTGGGATATGATAGTGAGCCTTGGGTTGGGTTCCATGGATGATTCCAAATTCGACAAGGCTCATGCCATCGATGTTATTCGGCGATTCCTGAATCGTGACTACGGACGGGATGGCAAGGGTGGATTATTCACAATCGAGCATTGCAGATACGATATGAGAGATATCGAGATTTGGTATCAGGCCAACTGGTATCTCGACAATATCAGATAGGAGGGCGTTATGAGCCATAGTGAGGTATACAAGTGGTTCGAGTTATATTTTCCGCAGTACGCTGGGGATAATGTGGAAACCTGGTTCCAGAACGGAAAGAACAGTATTCGCATCCGTCAGAAGAACCATCAGGAATTTATATTTACGTTCAACAACGAAGGAAATTGGCGGTTTGAGACTGTTGAGAGCTTCATGAACGGATTAAGAGGAGGTAAAAAGTAATGGGCGAAATGCTTACTTATATTTTTAGCAGCTTACGGTCATCTGAGAAAAGATTGGACGTTGCTACAAGAGCGGTCAGTAAACAGCGGAGCTTCAATAAGCAGCTCACAATCTTTGCTGTCATGACAACTGCAAACTTGGTTGTTATGAAAATCGAGCAGAAGGACCAGGCACTGCGTATCAGAAAACTGGAAAAGGAAATCGAGGAACTTAAGCGTCCGGAAGGAGAGTAAAAAATGCGATGATCGACTTTATGGTGATTTCAACACGTTCAACGAAACGTGGAGTAATAGAAATCTATCCAAAGTTCATTATTAAAAAAAGCACCGATCTAATGATTCGAGGTGGTGATTTCTATGCTATCTGGATTGAGGAACGTGGTTTATGGTCTACGGACGAGCAAGATGCCTTGCAGCTCATTGACCGCGAACTGGATAGATATGCTGAGGAGAACCGCCAGCGTTTTAACTCCGATATTAAAGTCCTGCATATGTGGGATGCCGAGTCGGGTATGATCGACTCATGGCATAAGTATTGTCAGAAGCAGATGAGGGACAGCTTTCATACGTTGGATGACAAACTTATATTTTCCAATACAGAAACTAATAAAAAAGACTATGCCAGCAAAAAGTTGAATTATCCGCTTGAAGCTGGCGATTTGTCTGCCTATGAGAAATTGATGTCTACTTTATATTCGGAAGAAGAGCGGACAAAAATTGAGTGGGCTATAGGGTCAATCGTATCTGGAGAATCCAAAAAACTGCAAAAATTTATGGTTTTATACGGAGCTGCTGGAACAGGTAAATCCACAGTTCTTAACATTATTCAGCAGCTTTTCGACGGATACTATTCTGTATTTGACGCAAAAGCACTTGGATCTTCCAGCAATTCATTTGCATTGGAAGCATTTAAAACAAACCCTCTGGTTGCCATTCAGCACGATGGCGATTTATCGAGAATTGAGGATAATACCAGATTGAACAGCTTGGTATCTCATGAGCTGATGACTGTGAACGAAAAATTCAAGTCTACGTACTCAAACCGGTTCAAATGTTTCCTGTTTATGGGAACAAATAAGCCGGTCAAGATTACGGATGCAAAGTCCGGTCTGATTCGACGATTGATCGATGTATCGCCATCTGGAAATAAGCTGAATCCAAAAGAGTACAAAACGATTGTGAAGCAAGTGGAATTTGAGTTGGGAGCTATCGCTTACCACTGCCAGGAGGTATATTCGAACAATCCTGGTCGTTATGACGATTATATTCCGATTACGATGCTTGGTGCATCTAATGATTTCTATAACTTCATTATCGATTCGTACCATGTATTTAAGAAAGAAAACGGGACAACTCTGAAAGCCGCATGGGAGATGTACAAAACCTACTGTGACGACGCCAAAGTTGGGTTCCCGTTTTCACAGAGGGTATTCAAAGAGGAACTTAAAAACTATTTTCATGATTTTCAGGAACGCTTCAATCTTGATGATGGAACTCGCGTTAGAAGTTATTACATCGGGTTCAGAACAGAAAAATTTGAAGAAGAAACTGTAGAGGAAAAGGCGGAAGTAGTCAAACCGGCACTGATCCAATTCGATAGCACTGAATCTATATTTGATGATGTGTGTTCGGAATGCCCTGCACAGTATGCTTCGGAAAACGAAACACCTCAGAAAAAATGGGATTCTGTCCGCACGAAATTATCTGGAATTGATACGAAAAAACTTCATTATGTGAAAGTTCCGGAGAATCATATTGTGATTGACTTTGATATTCCAGACGAATCTGGAAACAAGTCATTTGAAAAGAATTTAGCAGAAGCAAGCAAGTGGCCTCCGACCTATGCTGAGCTTAGTAAATCTGGACAAGGTATACATCTTCATTATATTTATACCGGCGATCCGACACAGCTTAGCAGAGTGTATGACGACCATGTTGAAGTTAAGGTGTTCACGGGCAAAAGCTCTTTGCGGCGTATGCTGTCAAAGTGTAACCATTTGCCTATCGCAACAATTAGCTCCGGTTTACCGCTGAAAGGAGAACAAAAAATGGTAAATTTTGAAGCGATTAAGAGCGAGAAAGGGCTTAGAACACTGATTAAACGGAATCTTAATAAAGAGATACATCCGGGAACTAAGCCCAGTATCGATTTTATCTACAAGATACTGGAAGATGCGTATGGAAGCGATTTGAAGTACGACGTCACAGACATGCGCAATGCAGTATTAGCATTTGCTGCGAATAGCACTCATCAGGCAGATTACTGTATTAAGTTGGTCAACAAAATGCAGTTTAAATCCGCAGATCCGTCCACAGCGGTTAAAAATGATGACGCAAAGCTGGTATTCTATGATATTGAGGTTTTTCCAAACTTATTCCTTGTAAACTGGAAAATAGAGGGCGAGGGAAAGCCTGTTGTAAGAATGATCAACCCGTCTCCGAGTGAGATCGAGGAGCTGATGCGGTTCAGACTGGTTGGCTTCAACTGTCGGAGATATGATAACCATATTCTGTATGCAAGGTTAATGGGTTATACAAACGAACAGCTCTATAACCTTTCGCAGAAAATCATTAACGGAAGTCCAAACTGTTTCTTTGGAGAGGCATATAACGTATCCTATACGGATGTGTACGATTTCGCTTCGGCTAGTAATAAGAAGAGTCTTAAGAAATTGGAAATCGAGATGGGAAACCTTACCGATGATGATCTTAAGAAAAAAGGATTCTCCGATGAAAAAATAAGAGTCATCAAAGCTGGAACGCATCACCAGGAGCTTGGTCTTCCATGGGACCAACCGGTTCCGGAAGAGCTTTGGATTAAGGTCGCTGAGTATTGTGATAACGATGTTATTGCTACTGAGGCGGCCTTTAATTATCTTGAGGCTGACTGGACAGCACGACAGATTCTGGCAGATTTAGCAGAGATGACTGTTAATGATACTACAAACTCTCTTACAACCAGAATTATATTTGGAACCAACCGGAAACCACAGTCAGAATTCCATTACAGAAATCTGGCAGAGCCGGTAGAGTCGCTGGATAAAGAGAGTATGGACTTCCTTAAGGAAGCCTGCCCTAAGATGATGGAAGAACCTCACTATGGTTGGAAGTACAATGATGAGGATGAGGTTCCATTCGAAGCTCACAGCATTCTTCCATATTTTCCTGGGTATGTATTTGACCATGGAAAATCCACATATCGTGGAGAAGAAGTGGGCGAGGGCGGATTTGCTCAGGGCGTTCCTGGAATGTATGGAAATGCAGCACTTCTGGATATTTCATCAATGCATCCGCATAGTGCTATTGCTGAGGTCCTGTTTGGACCGAGATTTACGAAGGCGTTCCGCGATATTGTTGAGGGTCGTGTAAGCATTAAGCATGAGGCTTGGGATATTGTTAATACCATGCTGGATGGCAAGCTTACTCCGTATATTCAGAGAGTTATCGACGGTGAAATGACATCAAAGGATCTCGCTAACGCACTTAAGACGGCTATCAATTCAGTATATGGTCTTACATCTGCGTCCTTTGATAATCCGTTCCGTGATCCAAGAAACATCGATAACATCGTGGCAAAACGTGGAGCATTATTCATGATCGATCTTAAGAACGAGGTTCTGAAGCGTGGATTCCAGGTTGCTCATATTAAGACAGACTCTATTAAGATCCCGGATGCAACGCCGGAGATTATTCAGTTTGTTATGGATTTTGGCGAGAGATATGGATACACATTTGAACACGAGGCTACATACGATCGTATGTGTTTGGTCAACGATGCCGTATATATCGCAAAGTACAAATCAGCAGAAGAATGCCAGAAGATGTATGGTTACATACCTGAAGACAACAAAAAGAAAGGCGGAAAATGGACTGCGACAGGTACTCAGTTCCAGATTCCATATGTATTTAAGAAGCTGTTTAGCAGAGAAGAAATCGCATTTGAAGATATGTGCGAGACCAAATCTGTGAGCAGCTCTTTATATTTGGATCTGAATGAGGGGTTACCAGATGTCAGTAAGGAAGAAAAAGAATTCAGTAAGGCAGAGAGCGACTATAAGAAAGGACTCTTATCCGACACAACTTTTGAAACAACATGTCAGAAGCTTACACCATTGATCGAAAAAGGACACGACTATCACTTTATCGGAAAGGTTGGTCAGTTCTGTCCGATGAAAGATGGATATGGGGCTGGACTTCTGATGAGAGAAAAAGACGGTCGTTACTATGCTGCAACGGGTTCCAAAGGTTATCGTTGGATGGAATCAGAAATGGTCAAAGAACTTGGCAAAGAAGATGGCATTGACCGATCCTACTACGACAAGCTGGTTGACGAGGCTGTAAAAACTATTTCGCAGTACGGTGACTTCGAGTGGTTCGTGTCTGATGATCCGTATATTCCAGAGCTTGGTGCAAATGACGCTGATGTTGATTGTGTTGTTCCATGGGCGATGCCGTGCGGAGAGGATAAATATCGGACATGCTTCGACTGTCCGCATTTCAACAAAGATAACTTCCATATGGACTGTGACCTTGATTATGATATTTCAGATATTGTGATGAAGAACGCAATGAATCCACCGGAAAATTAAAAAAAAATAAAGGAGAATTTAATCATGGCAAGAGCAAATGTAAATGAGCTGATTATTGAAAATGCTCGTATTATGTTCAGAAATTTCAGAGGAGAGGAGACTAAGTACAATAGAGCTGGCAACCGTAATTTCTGCGTTGTGATCCCGGATGCAGACCAGGCACAGAAACTCGGCGAAGATGGATGGAATGTGAGAATCCTTCCGCCGAGAGACGAGGATGAAGCGCCTCTTCACTATATTCAGGTAGCTGTTCGGTTCGATAATATTCCGCCGAATGTATATATGGTTACCAGAAGAGCTAAAACAAAGCTGGATGAGGAGTCTGTATCTTCTCTTGACTATGCTGAGATCAGAAATGTTGATCTGGTCATCAGCCCGTCAAAGTGGGAAGTAAACGGAAAATCCGGTATCAAGGCATATCTGAAGACCATGTATGTCACGATTGAAGAGGATGTGTTTGCTGAGAAATATGCGGATGAAGAGGAGCCGCCGTTCGCATAAATCATGTTTTGAGGGTGTCGGTGTCAAAGCCGGCACTCTTACTTTATGAAAGGAGAAAAATTATGTTTTGGAATAAGAAAAAACCGAAGTCGAAACCACAGATCAAGACTACGGTACCTAAAGCATTCAAAGCAAAAGAACCGCCACCTAAGTGGCAACCAACTTTCGGTGAAACGAAAAAGAAGGATGAGAAACCACCGGAAGTAACTACGAAATCTGAATCGAAAATTGACTGGGAGAATAAATTCTTAAAATCTTTTCAGAAACTTACATACAGACATCGAGCATGGGATGTGTGGAGAGATTATATTTTACTTCATGCGTGTTCAATCTCGAATGTTTTAGACCAAGAAAACTACGACCAAAGAGAGAAGCGATATCTTAAAATTATTCGTCAGTATTCAAAAGAAGAGCAAGCTATATTTCCAGAATTAGCAGCGTACACAACTATGGCACTGGATCAGAACCAGGAGCAGGATTTTCTCGGAAAAATGTTTATGCGGTTGGATCTTGGAAATCGTTCGGCCGGTCAATTCTTCACACCGTATCATGTTTGCGAACTTATGGCCGAAGTGGTAGCGACTGATGCTTTAGAAAAGATAGAGCAGTATGGTTATATCTCAATTAACGATCCATGCTGCGGTGCTGGAGCAACTTTGATTGCCGGTGTGCATGTAATACGAAAGCAACTTGAACATTGTGATCCGCCGAGGAACTACCAGAATCATATTTTAGTAGTTGCACAGGACATTGATGAAATTGTTGGGCTGATGTGTTATATCCAAATCTCGCTTCTTGGATTGGCTGGATTTATAAAATAGGTAACTCGATAACTGACCCAATGTCTACGGACAATTCATATGAAAATTATTGGTATACACCTATGTATTTCTCAGACGTATGGAGTACCAGAAGAATGCTCCGTCAGATTAACAAGTTATTTGGAAAGGGTGATGACGAATGAAAAAAAGATATTCTATTTCAAAAGAGCAGTGTACATGCGGAATCAGCGAGCTTTATGACAATGTTGCTAAAATCATGGGCGTTTCAGATTTAAGCAAAGTTGTGTACGATTGTCGTAAATTATCTATCACCAAAAAAGTGCTGGACTGCCTGTATGAGTTCTATCGTTCAGAGAATCAGAGTGACGAAACCATCACAACCTGTATGCTCTTGTATGGTCCAAAAGCAGATCTGGATGGAGATGGCTACGAAGTCGAGGTAGAAGATGTATTCATCACGAAAGGTGTGTGATGGCTGGCGTAGAATTACGGGACTATCAGGAAGAAGCTGTACGACGAATGCGAAATGGCTGCATACTTTGTGGTGGTGTTGGTAGCGGAAAATCCAGAACTTCGTTGGCCTACTATTATGTTCGAAATGGCGGAGAGCTTGGAACGGATGAGTATGTTCCTATGGACGATGTGAACATTAAGGATTTGTACATAATCACAACCGCTAGGAAACGAGACACCTTTGAATGGGAAGAGGAACTCTCGCCGTTTCTATTATCAACGGATAAAGAAGAGAACTTGTATACTAATAAGGTTGTGATTGATTCCTGGAACAACATCAAGAAGTATGCAGATGTTAAGGACGCTTTCTTTATATTTGATGAGCAGCGTGTTATAGGCTCTGGAACATGGGTTAAAGCATTCTTGAAAATAGCTAAGGTAAATGAGTGGATACTGTTATCTGCAACACCTGGTGATACCTGGCAGGATTATATTCCAGTATTTGTGGCTAATGGATTTTATAAAAACCGAAGCGAATTTACAAGAGAGCATATAGTCTATAGCCGATTCAGCAAATTTCCTAAAATTGACCGATATTTGAATATTGGAAGATTGATTCGACTGCGAAACAAAATCTTGGTGAATATGGATTTTAAGCGCCAGACGGTTTCGCATCACGAGGATATTTATGTCAAGTACAATATCGAAAGATATAAAGATGTCGGAAAAACCAGATGGGACCCGTTTAAAAAAGAACCAATTATCAATGCTGCTGGTCTGTGCTATGTATGGAGAAAAATTGTAAACACCGATCAGTCCAGACAAATAGCTTTACTTGAAATTGTGGAGAAGCATCCGAAAGCGATTATATTTTACAATTTCGATTATGAGCTCGAGCTTCTGAAAGAGATATTCTCTGGATATGAAGTCGGAGAGTGGAACGGCCACAAACATCAGCCAGTGCCGACTAGCGATGCGTGGGTATATTTAGTTCAATACAATGCTGGGGCTGAAGGATGGAACTGTATTACGACGGACACGATTATATTCTATTCTCAGAATTATTCGTATAAGATCATGGCACAGTCTGCCGGTCGAATAGACAGAATGAATACGCCATATACGGATCTGTATTACTACCATTTGAAATCTCGGTCTGGTATCGATCTTGCTATCAGCAAAGCATTGAAAGATAAGAAAACATTTAATGAGACCAAATGGATCAATAAAAAGCCCATAGTATTTGAGCAGTCATCTAGTATGGCAGCATAAAGCGGAGGTGACACAGATGATAGAAGTCCTTAGGAACATCATTGTATTTTTGCGAGTTATGTCATTTCGGATAAAGTCTCTATCGGAGGAGGAATTTAAAACCTTATTATCCAACTGTACATACGAGCAGGTATGGTATGCGATCTGGCTCCGCTACTATATGTGAAAGGAATAGCTTATGGAAAATATTTACAAAGAGGTTGATTTCAAAACCTATTGCAAAACCTGCGAGCATAAGGATCTCGAAGAAAAATTTGATCCGTGTAACGACTGTTTGGCAGAGCCGATGAATGCCAATTCAGATAAACCTGTTTACTGGAAGGAGGCTGAAAATGGTAGATAGTATATTAGTTAGTGTTGATTTTTCAAACAAAAACGATACTGGAGTAATGGTTGTGGGAAGAAAACGGATGAATCAGTCTGTAGAGATTATCAATGCTTTCCAAGGAGATGAAGCGAGAGAGCTTTATGAAAGGTTAATAACAACGAAAAAGAAGGAGGGTCAAAAGTGAGCTTTCAGTACGATCAATATTTAGCCAGACATCGAGCTAATGTGAAAAGAGGGTTCGACTGGCTTTCTGAGAATTTACCTGGACTTATGACAAATACACTCACCGCCGGGTGGAATACGGAATTTGCTCATGATCAGTCTAAGAACGAGCCGGATGAGTATGAGGCATACGATGCATATTTCTATGGAAATAATCGCTCTTATGAAGTTGTACAGCGGTATCAGAGAGCATGGTTACTTCACATTCACCGGAATCCACATCATTGGCAGCACTGGGTTCTTATCCATGACGATATGGAAGACGGTGAACTGGAGACCGTTTTGGAAATGCCATACGATTACATCATTGAGATGATTTGTGATTGGTGGTCATTCAGTTGGCAGAGTGGAAATCTCTATGAGATATTCAAGTGGTACGAGGAACATTCTAAGTATATAAAACTGGCGCAGACAACGAAAATCACAGTCGAGTATATTTTAGACAATATGAAGAAAAAACTTCAGGCATTGCAGTATGCGGATCAATCAGCCATGCAACCTGGAGCTTGATATTTGGAGGAGCTATGAATAGAACGACAAAAATAAACATCTTAGCGTATGCTTCGGAGCCGGACAAGAACTATAAGTACGAGGGTGACATCGTCGATTATAAGGGAAAAAGGTATTTCGTAAGTCTGGCAGAAGAGCGAGTGGAATTTATCGGGATTATTAAGGAGGAAGAGTAGAATATGAAAGCAATTAAAGAAAATTGGAAACTGGTACTTATCGTGGCCGCTGGAATTATAGCGGTTATTTTTATGTGTATTTTTGGAGTACAGGGAGCACAAAACAAAGCGTTTGCAATGGAGGAGCAGGTCAATACGGCTGATTCTGACATCAAGGTACAGGAAAAAAGGAGAGTCGACCTTGTATATAATCTGGCTGATTGTGTTAAGCAGTACGATAAGCATGAGGCAGAAACTCTTACGGCTATTGTAGAAGGTCGAGGAAAAACAACCAATCTTGAAAATGTAACCACTGCAATAACGGCTGTTACAGAGGCATATCCAGAATTAAAATCCAATGAAAATTACAAGGAACTGATGAATGAATTGTCCATTACTGAAAATTTAATCGCCGAATATAGAGAAAATTATAACAAGCAGATTAAAGAATACAATCGCTATGTTAGAAAATTTCCTACTAGATTCTTTTTAAATATTTTGGGATATGAAACGAAGCAGTATCAGTACCTTGATTATGGTGCTCCTGTAGATGCGCCTCAAAATTTATTTGGAGATTGATGCCATGAAAAATAGAGGCTTTGATTTTGGAGATTTTGAAATTACTAAGCGTGAGATTCTGGCAAGTATATCCATAATCGCAATGATGCTTCTTATTGGTTTTGTGATTTCTGGGAGAATTTCAAACTATATTCTGGATCGGAACGAAAAGTACAATAAAGCTATTAAAATCGAAAGCTCTGAGCTGTTTGAATATGGGATGAGAACCGACGTTGGTTATGCGTTCGTTTATGGAGATTTGAAGGCTGTGGATACTGTTTCATATCCAGAAATTAACGGGGAGTATATGTATATAGAAAAAATAGAGGAACATTACAATATGCATACACGAACTGTCACTACAACCGATTCTAAAGGAAAGACACATACCAAAACTGAAACTTATTGGTCTTGGGACTATGCGGGAAGCGAAGAACAAAGATGTTCGGAAATTACATTTTTAGGACACATCTTCCCATCGAACAAGGTAGAGTTTCCAAGTACTGAACATATTGACACTATAAAAGAATCAAGTCATATCCGGCATAAGTATTATGGAGTTGATACGGAATATATAGGAACCATATTTACTGAATTACGGGATAAAACCATATCTGATAATTCTTCATTTTATGAAAACAGCACCATTGAAGAAACTGTTGATTATTTGGAAAGCGATTGGGAACTATGGTTATTCTGGGTGATTTGGATAATTGTTATCGGACTATGCGTATTTGGTTTTACTATATCGATAACGAATGGATTGAAAACTGAAAGGAGAAAATAAATGAAACAGAATATTATTGCAGTAGATTTTGACGGAACTTTATGCGAGAACAAGTGGCCGGAGATTGGTATGCCGAACGAGGAGCTCATCGAGTATCTGAAAAGGAGACAGACTAACGGAGAAAAGCTGATTCTCTGGACATCCAGAAATGAAGAGCAAACCAAAGATGCCGTAGAGTGGTGTAAAAAGTACGGACTGATCTTTGATGCTGTAAATGATAACCTTCCGGAAATCGTGGAAGCATTTGGTGGAAATTGCAGAAAGATATTTGCAAATGAGTACATAGACGACAGAAATCGTTCTATCAATTCCTGCCGCGAGAGATCAAGTATGGAGCGTTGGGCTGAAAATGAGGTAGCTATTGCCTGCCGCCGTGAAAAACCGGACCGAAAAGACGGAGAATGGGATCATGGTTGTGCTTGCTACGAAAGCGCACTGAAAGCCTTTAATTCTCTGTGTGAAGACGGTCATTCTGGATTCAGTATTGGGTTGACTAAGGCTATTCTGAATCGTCTCATCGATAATAAACCACTTCTTCCGATCGAGGATACAGATGATGGATGGAATAAATGCAATTTCGAAAGAAAAGATGGCTCCAAAGAGTATCAGTCTAAGCGGATGAGTTCATTATTCAAAAAAGTAAAAGAAGATGGTACTGTCGAGTATAATGACGTAAATCGGTACCATGGCGTAAATATTGAAAATCCGAATGTATCATATCACAGCGGACTGATCGATTCTGTCATGGGCGAACTGTATCCTATTACTATGCCGTATATGCCGTCTGATAGAGCATATAAAGTATATACCGAGGATTTCCTTACAGATCCTAAGAATGGCGATTATGATACTGTCGGAATTCTGTATGTAATCACCCCGTCTATGGAAAAGGTTGAAATCAACAGATATTTCAAAGAAGCTCCGAATGGCTTTGCTGAGATTGATGAATCCGAATATGTAAAAAGAAAAATGAAGGTTCAGTGGGATGATTTGTTATCTAGCGATTTTAAAGGAATTAAAGAAGCATTTGGATTCGAATTGCATGATTGGCAAAAGAAATATTTAAAAGGCGAACTTGATTCCTTCCCGAATGGTCGCGGAAATGGTAAAACATTTGCTATGAATTTAAAAGCACTTCTTGGGGATGGTGATACCGTTACATTCGATGAGTTAAAAAGAAGGTATCGAATGAGTAATCAAGAATGTATTTATGTTAACAATATTCTTGATATGAATGCAAAATTATGCGCTGCCGGTTTTACAACCAATATAATAAAAAGGCGGTGATGGCACCAATGGATCGAAATAGATTTATCCAGTGCATGAAAAGCAATGTTGAGTTGTCGGATAAAGAGCGGCGGAGAATCATCAGAAAAAGTGTTGAGAGTCAGCCGTGGAAATTAAAGTGTACGATTGCCATGGAAGAGTTTGCGGAGCTACGCAGGCAATCAGTAAACAGATTCGTGGGTATGATAACAGAATTGGACTTTTGGAAGAGATGGCGGATGCTTACATTTGCCTGGAATTCCTTAAGTCTATTTTTGATATTACACCGGAAGAATTGCAGAAAGCTATGGATGTTAAATTACAGAGAGAAAGGAATAAACAGAGATGAGTAAAGAGATTAAAATTGCTGGGAGTATCTCATTTGGAGGAAAGCGGCTTAATGTGTATGGGGACCTTGATGCTCCGCTGTTCAAGGCAAAAGATATCAGTAATGCCATCGGCTACAGCAGTGGTAACGAGTGGAGAATGCTTGAAATGTGCGAAGAGGACGAAAAGCTGAAACTACCTTTAGTAGTAGCAGGCCAGAGACGTTCCGTCAACTTTGTGACTGAGAACGGTCTGTACAACATTCTTGCTCAGAGCCGTATGGAGATTGCCAGATCCTGGAGACGTGTAGTTCATGATGAGCTTATCAACATGCGAAAAGAAAAGGGTAGAAACATCGCTGAGCAGTTCGAAGAGTGGGATCACGACATGGATAACATTTACTTTGATGAGGAAACTGGTCAGCTTATGCAGTCGGTCACTGTTCCCGGTGGAGATGTAATCCAGATTCCTTATGAGAAGGAAGAAGAGTAATTAAAAAAGTGGGCTATGCTGAACACAGGAGCATAATAATCCAGATTGGTGGGGATCTGGATATTTTGAAAGGAGAATAAAAAATGATTAAATTAGAGCATGTAGTTCTGGCAAGTCCAGAGCAGATGGAGTTTATTATTGAAGGTATGCGTAATCCTATGAATTCATGGGAGAAGAGCGATAGCGAATATGAAACCTCTGGATACGATATTGTTGGGTTTGATCTTGGCGAAAACGATCATTCACTCATGCAGCGTTTAACTAATGCTGGTACAGATCATAGAAAGTTCATGAGAATGATGCCGGTGTATGTGAGGATTACCGCACCTTTATATTGGTGGAAAGAATTCGATACTTACAAAGTCGGAACAGTCGCTAATAGTTGCAGTACCATGCATAAGATTGCGGCTAAGGAGTTTACGCTGGACGATTTTAGCTGTGAGCATCTTAATCGTATTGGAACTAGCTCTTTATGGGATATCATTGATATTTTAAATGTGGCTAGAAAGTTATATTTGAATGGCGGAGAATACAAAGGCGAGAATTATGATTCAAAGGATAAACAAGTATGGTGGCAGATGATTCAGCTTCTCCCGAGCAGCTATAATCAGACTCGTAATGTCATGATGAATTATGAGGTTCTGGCGAATATTTATAAGAGTCGTCGAGGACATAAGCTGGACGAGTGGCGTGATTTCTGTAAATGGATTGAAGAACTTCCGTATTCAGAGTTGATTATGAACGCAGGCGGATTGGATGATAATTCAATTAACGCCTTACAGGGAGCGGTTAGAAATAGTAGCAAAGGTTATATTTATAAAAGAAAAACGGAGGATTAAATTTATGAATTTTACAGTTATGCAGCTTATCATTATGTTTCTTATTGCCTATGTATGCCTCTATGCACTGATCGACAGGGTTATGAAGTGTATTGAGCACTGTGCTACAGCCAGAGCATATGGACGGTTCCGAGAAGCTGGGACTATGATAAAAATGGATTCTGTAGCAGCTGGCATCGCAAAGTCAAAAGAGGAGAAAGACAATGTTGAGAAGAGACTTAATTAAGAACAAGATATACGGAATGGTATTCATTGTACTTGGAGCGTTGACAATCCCGATTGAATGGGATGCAACGTTCTTTTTATTTACCTTGATGTTGGGCATTTTATTATTTGTATCAAGAGAAAATTGCATTATGAATTAAGGAGGCGGCTATATGAGCCGGGCTGAAAGGAGAAGGGCACAGAAGTGCGAGCAGAAAGCTAAGACCGCTACATACAATCTGACAAGAGCTCAATTAGATGCCCTGGTTCGAGAAAAGATATCTGGTGAACTGGATAGAGTTAAGCAGGAGGCTACGAATGATGCTATCAATCAGGCGATGATCCTTCTGCTTACTCTGCCGCTTGAAGTGTTGATGGATCACTATTGGACGAAGACATATGCAAAGCGGATTCCGGAGTTTACAGAGCATGTTCTCGAATATTATGAAAAGTGGCAAAACGATGAGTTAGACATGGACAAGCTCAAAGAAGATCTTTGGATATATGGTGGAGTGCGATTAGAAGAAGTGGAGGGTAAGTAAATGGGATATTTAATTTTAGGAATTATCATTTTGGCAGCTATTCTTGTTTTAGGCGGATATATTGTTTTATCTGTTATGAATGCTGCAATGTGGATGGACGATTCTATGAGATGGGGAGGTAGAGATGACAGCTAAGGATGACAGAAAAAATGCAGAGGGTTACAATGATCCGACAGCTTATAACGCGATTAAGAACGTGGAGCAGGAACAGGACAAGGACGATGTGAGGTTTCATCAGTTACTGAACACTCTGTTTTCACTTTGTGAATTGGCAGATTTCCATATCGAGGGACGAGTTGTGCTGAAGGATAAGAGAACGGGAAAGGTTTGGAGGTAGGTGAGATGAAAATCTGTAAGGTAAGATCTGATCGCTCAACCTGTTCTGCTTGCATTGCAACTCAGGAAATGTTTAATGTGGTTGATGATTGCAGTAAATGTAAATTAAATACCGATATTTATGAATTATTACAGATCGGGACTGGATTTTGGAGCGGAAACTATGCAATGGTTCAAAAGGACGGCAAAATCACTAAAGTATCATTAAGTCGTGTTTATGATGTAAAGGAGATATGATTATGACAGTAGAAGAGTTACAGAAAGCATGTGCAGCATTATCTGAAGCTTGGGTTAAGGCTATGGAACCACTGAAAAAATTGGCGGAGGCGTTGAATTCTGTTTCAGGACAAATCGAGCAGAGTGAAGAGAAGCGGAAAATTCATATCGTTTGGAAGTGTAAATCCCACAGACGTTTGCCGGATTCTACGAGGTCTACGTACGCTTATAAGCCGGTCGGAAGACGAAATTTACCGTATCAGAGGCGGAATTTCTGACTGATTTCAGCTAATCTAGGTTAAAAATCTTTGTAGTAGCAGGTCATTTTTCTGCCCACTTTTGGGTTTTAGGATTTGACCAAAGCCAGGATATTTTTGACCAGAACTGAAAAATTGGTGTCGATTTGGAGAAAATTTACGAATTTTGGTCAAATTTCTGGCCATTTGCCCGGTTTTGCCCACTTTCAAAAACCCGGATTTGACCAGTAAAAACCCAGTATTTATGCGGGTTTGCGGGCTTTCTGCCCACTTTCCCACTTTTAATACTAAACTATTATGATAGAAAGTTTAAAAATATATAGTAATAGGTGAATAAAAGCGGGTTTTTGACCAGAAGCAAGAAAGAGGTGATTTTATGACAGATGACAAGAAATTAGTCGAGGATTGGTTGTGTGAACATTTTCCGCATCACTTGCGAGCGAATAAAGATATTCCGAAGGGCGCATATGTGATAATGAAGAGTGAAATATTCGTGTCACAAGGATGGCTGTGGGTCAATAATCCGCCATATCTATCTTTGGATGATCTGATGTCTGGCTATACCATTCCTAGAGATTTCTACTCAGGTACTGGAGGCATGTATTGTGGATATCCATTTGGAGCATTATATCCAATAGCAGGAGGTTTGCCGTGAATGTAAAGCGTAAAGTGACATGGAAAGATATTTTCAATAATTTCAAATCGGTGTATCCGCGGTTATCAAAAGAAGCTCAGGATTATCGTCCGTACAACTACATGAGCATTGTCGTATATTTAGCAGACGGAACCAAGGTGGTTTATGATGATATGACAAAGCGAGCTAAGATGCTTGCAGCCTAGGATCTGGCTACAGAATCCGCTTTCCATTTTGTGTGCTTCATGCTATACTATAAGAGCCACACAATCTAATAATGAAATCGCGTTCGAGGGAATAACTTTGGTAAAAAGTGTATTCTCTTTTACTCGTACCCTTGAACGGCGAAGAGATTGTGTGGCAACAATAAGAGATGCGCTTTTTCGGTGCGTCTCTCAAATTGGGGCGCACTTTTTATTTGCCCTAAATTCCTACTTGAGTATGGAAAGGGTGATTATATGGGAACGAAATCAAATAAAAACATTTCGGGTGTCATAGGAGCAATCGGAGCTGTTGGTGGTTTGATTACTGCGGTTACACCTTTGGTTGAAAAAGCAATAGATAATGCTCAGAATAAGCCGACTGAGAAAATAGATACGAAAGTTATTATTCCAGAATTATATCGTAAGGGGTTTCCGATAGATTTGGAACAGGCAGAAGAATTACTGACGGAACGTGGCTTGAAAGTTTCAAAGAGTAAGCTTCGTATGAAAGAAGCCGATCCAAAGTATCGCGATTACGAGGATACTCAAGTTATAGACTCGAACCCAAAGCAAGGTGTGAAAGTGAAAATCGGTACAACGGTTTGCCTGAGATACATAACTGCTGAAGTTATCGAGGAGAGCCAAAAGATATTTGACGATAGTGTTCGTATTAAGCAGGAGGCTAAAGAACAGAAGGCCGCTGAGAAACAGGAAAAGAAGGAACGTTTAAAAGAAAGTGTTTCTGAAACCATGGATTCTGCAAAAAGCGGTTTAGAAAAGATATTTAAGAAAGATCGAAAAGCTATAGAGGCTGAGAAAGGAGAAAAATAGATGAGTAAAGGCGGAAAGAAAAAGCGTAGCACAGCAGGGTTAATCCTGGATGTCGTTTTGACATTGTGTACCGGTGGATTATGGTTGATTTGGATACTGATCCGATATTTAAGAAACAACAGCTGACAACTACATATTTGGACAGAGATGCTTAATCGTGTCTCTGTCTTTTTATGCTCTTTTTTTGCGCGCGAAAAAAACATGCCCTTTTATGAAGAGAGAGGATAAATAGGCATTTTTATTAAATACCACATCCTCTTTTGAGTTTTTAGAAAATTGAAAGGAGGCTCCATTATGTTGGAAAATAAGTTCCAGGCAAATTTGATCAAGGAACTGAAAGAAAGATTTCCGGGTTGTATCGTGATGAAAAACGACCCGACCTATATTCAGGGAATTCCAGATCTGCTGGTTTTACACAAAGACAAATGGGCTTCCTTAGAATGTAAAAAAAGTGCTGGCGCAAAGAAGCAGCCGAATCAGGAATATTATGTGGACCGTATGAATCAGATGTCATTTTCGAGGTTTATATGTCCAGAGAATAAAGAGGAGGTACTGGATGAACTTCAACAATCATTCGAACCTTGAAGGACAACACGCCTTTCTTGGTGCCAGTAAATATCACTGGATAAATTACGGTGAGGATAAAGTTGCGGAAGCGTATCGGAATTTCCTTGCCACACAAAAAGGAACTGTATTACATGCATTTGCGGCGCAGTGCATTATGCTCAATCAGAAATTACCAAAATCGAAGCAGACATTAAATATGTATGTGAACGATGCCATTGGCTTTAAGATGACGCCGGAGCAGATCCTTTACTATTCCGATAATTGTTTTGGCACAGCCGATGCAATTTTGTTTCGGAATAATTTCTTAAGAATTCACGATTTGAAGACCGGAAATATTCCGGCACACATGGAGCAGCTTGAAATATATGCGGCTCTTTTTTGTTTGGAATATAAAGTGAAGCCAGGGGATATCGAAATGGAATTGCGGATTTATCAGAACAATGAAATTCTGTACCATAATCCAACGGCTGAGGATATTGTTCCAATCATGGACAGAATCATTACTTTTGATAAGGTGATTAAAAGAATCAGAGAACAGGAGGGGTAAGCTATGAATTCCATTGTGGAAGATATTTTAATGCATTATGGTATGCCACGGCGTTCTGGGCGTTACCCTTATGGTTCTGGAGAGAACCCATATCAGCATAGTGGAGATTTTCTTAGCCGTGTTCAGGAATTAAAAAAATCCGGAATGAGCGAAACAGACATTGCTAAGAATATGGGTTTGACTACCACACAGCTTCGTACTCAGATGAGCCTCGCTAAAGATGAACGTCGTGCTCTTCAGGTAGCAACAGCAAAGAGTCTTCGTGAAAAAGGTTACAGTTTAAATGAAATTGCCGATAAGATGGGATTTGCTAATGACTCGTCTGTCCGCTCTTTATTGAACGAAACTTCGGAAAACAGAATGAACCAGGCTAAGGCCACTGCGGATGTTCTGCGAAAACTCATTGAAGAAAAGGGAATGATCGATGTCGGAACCGGCGTTGAAAGAGAACTTGGCGTGTCAAAAGAAAAACTAAACCAGGCTCTTTATATGCTGGAATTGGAAGGTTATCCGATTTATGGCGGCGGCGTTCCACAGGTTACCAATCCTGGAAAGCAGACCAATATCAAGGTCATTTGTCCACCGGGAACCGAGCACAAAGATATTTATGACTTCGAGAATGTCCATTCTGTAAGAGACTACATATCCTATGACAATGGGGAGTCTTTCAGAAAATCTTTTGAGTATCCGGCCAGCATGGATTCAAAGCGCTTGCAGATCCGCTATGCCGATCAAGGTGGCGTTGATAAGGATGGTGTAATTGAACTCCGTAGAGGCGTGAAAGACCTGTCTTTAGGTGATTCTCATTATGCACAGGTCCGTATTATGGTTGACGGAACTCACTACCTTAAAGGTATGGCTGTTTACTCTGATAATATGCCGGATGGCGTTGATGTGATTTTCAACACTAATAAAAAGTCTGGCACTCCTACAAAAGATGTTCTTAAGAAAATTAAGGATGATCCAGATAATCCGTTTGGTTCCCTGATTAAGGAGCATGGAGGTCAGAGCTATTACGATGATCCAAAGGGTAAGTATACAGATCCTGTAACCGGAAAAAAACAGTCTCTTTCTCTGATCAATAAGAGAGCAGAAGAAGGCGATTGGGGTGAATGGAGTAAGACACTTCCGTCACAGTTTCTTTCTAAGCAGAGTTTGACACTTATCAAAAAGCAGTTAGGTTTGGCAAAAGCTGATAAGCAGGCAGAATATGATGAAATCTGTTCATTAACAAACCCCACTGTAAAGAAGGCTCTGTTAAAATCATTTGCTGACGATTGCGATGCGGCCGCCGTACATTTGCAGGCAGCGGCGTTACCTCGTCAGAAGTATCAGGTAATTCTCCCATTAACAACAATCAAAGACAATGAGGTGTATGCTCCAAACTACAAAGATGGAGAAACAGTTGCTTTGATTCGATACCCGCATGGTGGAACTTTTGAGATTCCTATTCTGAAGGTCAACAATAAATTGGCTGAAGGAAAGAGCGTTCTCGGAAATACACCGGCGGATGCAATCGGTATCAATAAGAAGAATGCAGACCGTTTATCAGGAGCGGACTTTGATGGTGATACCGTAATGGTAATTCCTTGTAACTCCACAAAGAGTAAGGTAAAGATTACTTCCACTTCTCCATTAAAAGGTTTGGAAGGTTTCGATACCAAGGATGCTTATGGTGGAACTGTTAAGAAAGATGCTGATGGCGTAGACCATTATTATCGTAATGGTAAAGAGTATAAGATTATGAGAAATACTCAGACAGAAATGGGTAAAGTATCGAATCTGATTACTGATATGACTTTGAAGGGAGCCACACAGGATGAATTAGCGAGAGCGGTTCGTCACAGTATGGTAGTAATCGATGCTGAGAAACACAAACTGGATTATAAGCAGAGTGAAATCGACAATGGTATCGCTTCTCTTAAGAAGAAGTATCAGGGAAATGTAGATTCAGAAGGTCGTTACCATGAAGGAGCATCTACTCTAATTTCAAGAGCAAAATCTGAGACACAGGTTCTTAAGAGAAAAGGCTCTCCGACAATCAACGAAGATGGATCGCTGTCATACAAGTCTGTTAAGGAAGAGTATGTCGATAAGAATGGAAAAATTCAGGTGAGAACTCAGAAGAGTACAAAGATGGCTGAAACAAAAGACGCCCGTACTCTTTCTTCAGGTACCCCCCAGGAAGAAGCTTATGCCGACTATGCGAATTCTATGAAGTCTTTAGCTAACCAGGCTCGTAGGGAGATGATGAGTACAGGCAAAATTGCTTACTCTGCTTCTGCTAAGGCAACTTATTCTGAAGAAGTAAAGTCTTTAAATGCTAAGCTTGATTTAGCTTTAGCGAATGCTCCTAGGGAGAGACAGGCTCAGACAATGGCGAACGCTACCGTTGCGGCTAAGAGAAAAGACAATCCAGACATGACAAAAGCTGAAGTTAAGAAGGCAAGTCAGCAGGCTCTAGCACAGGCAAGAAGTTCTGTAGGAGCTAAGAGATCCAACATCGAAATTACGGATAAAGAATGGGAAGCCATCCAGGCCGGAGCAATTTCTGAGAATAAGCTTACACAAATTCTGAATAACACGAATACGGATACTATTCGTCAGAGAGCAACGCCTCGTGCAAGCACTGCTCTGAGTACAGCTAAACAGAATCGTATCGCTGCACTTAGCGCATCTGGCTACAGCACTTCAGAGATTGCGGAAGCTCTTGGGGTTTCTTCTTCAACAGTTTCTAAGTATTTGAATGGAAAGGAGTGAACTAAGTAAGATGAGATTTGCGCTTACAACTTTTGATAATCCTTATGATCCGTTTGAACAGTTCACTCAATGGTTCATGTTCGATGAAGAAAAAGGTTATCACACAACTGCTTACCTTGGTCGAATCGCTCGAACATCGGATCAGTTATCGGATGAAGAGAACAACAAGGAAGTAGAGCGAGCTATTGATGAGATAATCCGTTATGATTTCCAGAACATCTATCGAAAGGTTACAAGTAAATCGGAAACAAATGAACATAAAGAAAAAGCTTCTTAAAAATGATTTCATCGGCATATTAAAAGCCGAAACCGCCAGTACATGATTAAAAGGGGTATAGGGGGGTGTCTAAAAAACATACCCCCACCCATATCGCGGCGGTCTTTAAAATTTCCCCGGAGGGTATTTTTAGGGAGCCTTTTCAACTGTTCCAGTGTTTACAAGGGTCTATAACTCATGATATTTGACGACGGTTTCTGTGGGATCGGCTCAAAGTTAGTTCTCCTTTCGTTGAGTAGCATTGTCATGATTTGTAGGCTCTTTTAAATACTGGAAAAGTATGTGAAAACCTTTACGGAAGTAACGAACAACTAAATGGAAGGAGGCATCAACTTTGAGGAAAGCAAAGCAATCCGAGTCTTCTAGGATGATGCGTCCAGCATTAACGCCAGAAGCAAGAGAGAATCAGCTTGTTTCATTGGCTGTTGACTTGGCTGAAAAGCAGTTACGAGAGGGAACCGCTTCGTCGCAGGTGATTACTCATTATTTGAAGCTCGGTTCGACGAAAGAAAGAATCGAAAAAGAGATTTTGGAAAAACAGAAGGAACTGATAGAGGCGAAGACCCAGAATCTAAAATCTATTGAAAATTCTGAGAAGCTGTATGCGGATGCATTAAAAGCATTTCGTGGTTATAGCGGTCATGGAGATGAGGTGGATGATGCTTAGATGCTATTCAGAACTCTTGCAGCTTCCAACTTTTAAGGAACGATACGAGTATCTTCGTTTGGATGGAGTAGTTGGCGAAGAGACATTCGGATTTGATAGATACCTTAATCAGATATTTTACAATTCTCAAGAATGGAAGGACATTCGGAGAAAAATTATTATTCGTGATAATGGATGTGATCTTGGATTGGATGGTTACGAGATTCGTGGAAAGATTCTTATTCATCATATGAACCCAATAAGGCAGCAGGACATACTGTTGCGGACTGATTTGGTTCTGAATCCAGAGTATCTAATCGCAACAACTCTATCGACCCACAATGCCATACATTATGGAGATGAAAAACTACTTTTAACAGTTCCAAATGAACGACGAAAAAATGATACATGCCCATGGAGGCATTAGGAGGGAAAATTATGGAAGGAAACAAGAAGCCACTTATGGGTGTTGTGGTAAATTGTATGAATTTAAACATTCGCAAAGACCCGACGCAGGCATCCAGATCATTAGGGATCATCGGCTCGGATACAGTTGTGAAGGTATGCGACGATGAGTCTGTTTCCGGTTTTTATAAAGTAAAGACTGGGGACGGTATCAGCGGGTATTGTATGAGCGAGTTTATAAAACTCTGTTAGATGGAGGTGCGATCATGAATATTACAGATAGTGTACTGACATCAATCAAGAAATTACTCGGAATCGCAGAGGAGTATGAACATTTCGATGCGGATTTGATCATGCACATCAATTCTGTGTTCTCGATTCTTACACAGCTTGGTGTCGGCCCATCCAAAGGTTTCATGATCGAAGATAAGAGCGCAACATGGAAAGATTTCATTTCCAATGAATCCAAATACATGCTTGTCAAATCTTATATGCATTTGAAGGTCAAACTTCTTTTCGATCCGCCGCTTAGTTCAGCCGTGCTGGAGTGTTATAAAACACAAATCAGTGAATACGAATGGCGTCTAAATGTTGCTGCGGAAAACGATGACACCGATCCAGATGAGCCTGAGCATTATTCCGGATCATATGAAGTTACACCAAAGGCGCATCGGACTCAAACTTTGGATACGTCTGGAAAAGTGCTTAGTGAAGACCTTGTGATTCATGAAGTCCCGTATTATCAGACATCCAATGCCAGTGGAGGTGTTACCAGTTACATCGCAAAGGAGGGAGATTCAAAATGAATAACGCCTATTTAGCACACCATGGAATTCTTGGAATGAAATGGGGAGTTCGAAGATCGGAGGCACAGCTTGCCAGAGCCAGTGGACACTCTTCCAAGCCCTCAGACGATAAGAATGAGGTAGCAGCACGTAAGGTTGCTGTTAAGAATCGGCGAACAATGTCCGATTCCGATCTGAAGAAAAGAATTGAGAGACTTAAATTAGAACGCGAGTTTAAGAATCTTACAGAAGATGACATCGCACCTGGCAGAAAGTATGTGTCAGAAATTCTTTCTGCGTCAGGAAAGAAAGCGTTGACTATGGCTGCGGCCGGAGCAATGACTTATGCCGTCAAGACTGCAATGACAAAGGAATTCAATCTTAAAGAGGCTGCACAGTACATTGCTGCAAACCCGAATAAGAAGAAGTAGGAGAAGAAAATAATGGCGTTATCGAACACTGCCGTCCCGAAATACTACGGCATGTTTCGTGATGCCGTAATTCGTGGCGAAATTCCGGTATGTCGAGAAATCGAGATGGAGATGAACCGAATCGATGATCTCATTGCGAATCCGGGAATTTATTACGATGACCAAGCAGTAGAGGGCTTTATCAGCTATTGCGAAAATGAGCTTACTTTAACTGACGGTTCAGATTTGAAACTGCTTGACACATTTAAAGTTTGGGCTGAACAGATTTTCGGTTGGTACTATTTTGTTGAGCGAAGCGTATACGAACCTTATGAGGATGGCCATGGAGGACATTACGTTACCAAGTCTATCCGAAAAAGATTGGTTAATAAGCAATATCTCATAGTGGCCAGAGGTGCTGCAAAGTCAATGTATGGTTCATGCTTGCAGAATTTCTTCTTAAATGTTGATGTCACAACGACACATCAGATAACCACAGCCCCGACGATGAAGCAGGCAGAAGAGGTGTTGTCCCCGATTCGAACCGCTATTACCAGATCAAGAGGACCTTTCTATAAGTTCCTTACAGAAGGATCGTTGCAGAACACAACCGGATCAAAGGCGAATAGAATGAAATTGGCATCCACTAAGAAAGGAATTGAAAACTTCCTTACTGGATCGCTTCTTGAAATTCGTCCAATGAGAATCGACAAACTTCAGGGACTTCAGCTTAAAGTGGCGACGGTTGACGAGTGGCTTTCTGGTGATATTCGAGAAGATGTAATCGGAGCAATCGAACAGGGTGCATCGAAGGTCAACGACTACCTTATCGTTGCGATCAGTTCAGAGGGTACTGTCCGTAACGGTGCTGGCGATACAATCAAAATGGAATTGATGGATATTCTAAAAGGGGATTATATCAATCCGCACGTATCGATCTGGTGGTATAAGCTGGATTCTATCGATGAGGTTGCCGATCCGGATAAATGGTTGAAAGCAAATCCGAACCTTGGAAAGACTGTTTCTTATGAAACCTATCAGCTGGACGTTGAGAGAGCAGAAAAGGCTCCGGCAGCTCGAAACGATATTTTGGCTAAGCGCTTCGGACTTCCTATGGAGGGATACACATATTACTTTACATATGAAGAAACTCTCCCACATCGCCATCGAGATTATTGGCAGATGCCATGTTCTTTGGGAGCTGATTTATCACAAGGCGACGATTTCTGTGCATTCACATTTTTATTCCCATTGTCGAACGGATCATTCGGCGTCAAAACCAGAAACTACATTTCCTCATCGACTCTGATGAAACTCCCAGCAGCAATGAGAATTAAATACGATCAGTTTATGAAAGAGGGAAGTCTTATTGTGTTGGAAGGGACGGTTCTTGACATGATGGAAGTATATGAGGATTTGGATAACCATATTATTGAATGCGGTTATGATGTACGATGCTTTGGTTATGACCCATACAATGCAAAGGAATTTGTTGAACGTTGGGCAAGTGAAAATGGACCATTCGGAATAGAAAAAGTTATCCAGGGTGCAAAGACAGAATCTGTCCCACTTGGCGAATTGAAGAAACTTTCAGAAGAGCGAATGCTCCTGTTTGATGAGGATTTGATGACATTTGCTATGGGAAACTGTATTACTCTGGAAGATACTAACGGGAACCGTAAATTGCTGAAAAAGCGGTATGAGCAAAAAATCGACGCCGTCGCCGCAATGATGGATGCGTACATCGCATTCAAGGCGAATCGGGAAGCATTCGAGTAGGGGGTATAAAGATGCTAATAGCAAAGTTAATTGATTGCTCTTCTGTATTACGACCCTACACCATCAGAAAAGTAGCTCGTATCGAATCAAATGATAATTTGATGCATTATGGAATAAAAGGTATGAAATGGGGAGTTCGGAGAACGAAAGAACAATTAGCTCATGATAGAAGCTCTATCCAGGCAAGAATGAATAGTAAGTTGCGAACACCTGTAAAAGCTTCAAACGGAATATTGGTTACACGCTTTTCAGATCATGCCCTTGATAGGACACAAACAGAATCAAGACCGGTAACCGTTGAAGGAATTTTGGATGCATTGAAAAATCCGTTGAATCATGGTAGCATTAAAACAAAAACCGATAACCTTGGACGACCAAGTCAGCAGTTTATAGGGAAATCTGCGACAGTAGCAGTGAATCCTGAAAATGGAACCATAACAACCACTTGGTGTACAGGAAGTAGAACAAAGCGTAAATATTTAAAGAAAGGATGAGCATATGTTCAGTGAAGAAGAAATAAACCTTATGCAGTCACTCGGATTGGACTGCAATTTTAACGGTTTATCTGAGACCGATGAATATTGGGCAGACATAGAAGAAAAGGTTGGGAATTTCCTGACACTGAAGTGTTTAGACGAGCATTATAATCCCGATAGTAACGGAATCATATGCGAATCTATACTGAACAAAATACCGGTGTAAAATTACTGGAGACCTCTTAAGAAAAGGGGTCTTTTTTTTTGCCTATTTTTAGGAGGTGAGAATTCAAAATGGATTTATCATTAAGTTCCAGGTTTAAAAATGCCTGGAATGCTTTTCGCAATAGAGCCCCTACCATGATGTCACAGAATATCGGTTCGGGTTATTCATATCGTCCTGATCGTTTTCGCCTTACCAGAGGAAACGAAAGATCGATAGTCACGTCCGTATACAATAGAATCGCTTTAGACGTAGCCGCCATCAACATTCAGCACGTTCAGTTGGATGATGAAGGGCGGTTTTTAAATGTTATAAAAAGCGGTTTAAACGAATGTTTGTCGTTGGAAGCCAATCTTGATCAGACTGGTAGGGCATTTATCCAAGATGTTGTTATGTCCATGATGGATGAAGGCTGTGTAGCAATCATTCCTGTGGATACCGATGATGATCCAGATGACACAAAAGGATATCAGATTCTTTCGATGCGAGTTGGTCGAATTCGTGACTGGTATCCTCGTCACGTCCGTGTTGAGGTATATAACGAAAATACTGGGCGAAAACAAGAAATTGTTGTTCCGAAAGATACGGTTGCTATCGTAGAAAATCCACTGTATGCGGTAATTAACGAACCGAATTCGACGATGCAGAGGCTTATTCGAAAATTGAATTTGTTAGATGCTGTCGATGAACAGAGCAGCTCCGGCAAGTTGGATTTGATCATTCAGCTACCTTATGTAATTAAATCAGAGGCAAGGCGTCAGCAGGCAGAGAAGCGGCGTAAAGATATCGAGCAGCAGTTGTCCGGTTCTAAGTATGGCATTGCTTATACTGACGGAACAGAGCGAATCACACAGTTGAATCGTTCGTTGGAAAACAATCTAATGAAGCAGATTGAATACTTAACGAGTATGCTTTACAGCCAGTTAGGAATTACTCAGAGCATCTTAGATGGTACCGCAGACGAGAAGACTATGCTGAATTATTACAACCGGACAATCGAACCGATCATTTCCGCAATCGTTGATGAAATGAAGAGAAAATTCTTAACGAAGACTGCCAGAGCCCAAAACAAGTCAATCATGTTCTTTAGAGATCCATTCAAGCTTGTTCCGGTAGCTGATCTTGCTGAAATTTCTGATAAGTTTACCAGAAATGAAATTGCTACATCAAACGAAATCAGACAGGTAATTGGTTGGAAGCCATCCGCTGATCCTAAGGCTGATGAATTGAGAAACAGCAATTTAAGTGAGCCTGGTGGTAGTTCCGTAACAGATGCTACGACGAGCGGTGAAGAAACAGAATCCAGCGATACCAGTGATTACGATGCTCTGGTTAATGAAGTTCTTGACAGCATTTCTGCACAAATCGATGACATCATCGGCAATTATACGTCTGGCGATGATAAGGAGGGAGATGATTCTTAATGGATGAACCTAAAGTTGCGGTTCTTAGACATTATGCATCGCCCTATTACGATCCTCAGAAAGCGCATGAATACTATATGCGTACCAGAGAGTTAAAAGGCCGTTCTACCACATCGCTGAATGATGAGGGAAAGAAGATTTGGTCTTATACAAAAAATAATATCAAATCTGAAAAGGCAGCAAAGGTCAAAGAAGAGCAGGAAAAGCGAGATCAGAAAATTACGGAACTTCGTGAAAAAGCAGAAGCAACGAAGGAACAGATATCTTCTCGTTTGAAAGAACTGAATGAGGCCTTAACCCAAAATGCTTCCGATAGGAAGAAAAGCATCGATACTGATAAAGATTCTGATTTGGAAGAAATTGAAAAGGAATCATCTAGCCAGAAGGAACGAATCGATAATAAAAAGGATGCCGAAATCGAGCGTTTGATGGCAATAGAAATTCCATCAGGATTATCTAAGGCTGAGAGATCTAAGCGTGTTGCTGAAAGAACCGCAAAGATTGCAAAGCTTAGAAACGATGCAAAATCAGATAAAGCAAAAATCAGTAGCGATGCCAAAACGGACAAGGCTAGTGTTCGAACAGATGCGACAAACAAGAAAGTGAAAGTATCGTCCGATACCAAGGAAGAAAAAGCTGAGAACCATGCTAATGCTAAAAGTGAAAGAGCAAAAGTTAGCTCCGAGCTTAAAGCAGCGGTTAAGTCAGTTAGAGAAGCTTACAAAGCGGCTAAAGCTGACCTTGATTCGTCATATGAACAAACCTATCAGGATGAATTTGACAAGATTCAGTCAGAGTACAAGAAGGTCAAGAAATCAAAGAAAAAGTCTTCCAGCTCATCAAAGAAGACATCGCATCCGTTATCGTACTATATCAGAAAATAGGAGGAAAATCAAAATGAAGTATGACTTTGGTGGCTGGGCCACTAGAAATGATCTTCAGTGTGCCGATGGAAGAGTCATTAAAAAAGACGCTTTCAAAGGACAGAACGGGCAGACTGTCCCGTTAGTATGGATGCATAATCATGCTGATCCGGCGAATGTGCTTGGATTAGCTCATCTCGAAAATAGAGATGAAGGAGTTTATGCGTTCTGTGAATTTAATGATACAGAATCAGGAAAGACTGCACGGGAACTTGTAAAACATGGCGACGTACAGTCTCTTTCTATCTTTGCCAATCAGCTTAAACAGGCCGGACACGATGTTGTTCATGGCATTATCAGAGAAGTAAGTCTGGTATTAGCCGGTGCAAATCCAGGAGCATTTATCGATGATGTGGTGATGCATGGCGATGGGGAAACCGGTATTGTCATTGGCTATAATGAAATGATCATGGGTCGGTTGGAGCATTCCGCAGATGAGCTGGATAAAAAGAAGGAAGAAGAAAAAATCGAGCCTAATGACAAATCAGATAATGGAGAGAAAAAAGACGATAAGGTTGAGACTATCGAAGACATTTTTAAATCCATGAACGAGAAACAGCAGACAGCAGTTTTCGCCATGATGGCTGAATTCGTAGACAAAGAAAATCCTAAAAAAGAGGATGATGAATCTAAAGGAGGAGATGACAATATGAAACACAATGTTTTTGACACCGACAAGCGCGATGATAAGAGCTTTCTGTCTCACGCAGACCAGGAGGAAATCCTTAAGCTGGCAAAGACAAGCCAGGTAGGAACATTCCAGACCGCGCTGGAGATCTATGCTAATGAGAATGCACTTCAGCATGATGCTCTTGCAAGCGGATTTGCTCAGACAGGAGATGGCAATGTAACACTTCTGTTCCCGGAATACAAGGATGTACGTCCTGGTGCACCGGAGCTGATTACTAACGACCAGGGTTGGATCACAACTGTAATGAACAAAGTTCATAAGAGTCCGATTTCCAGAATCAGAACTAGCCAGGTAGATATCCGTAACATCGATGCTCTTAAGGCTAAAGGCTATACTAAGGGAAAACAGAAGAAGCAGACTGGCAACTTCAAGCTGGTTCGCAGAACTACCGACCCTCAGACTGTGTACGTAAAGAGTGCGCTGCATAGAGATGATATCATCGACATCACCGATTTCGACTATGTGGCATACCTGTACAACATCGACCGCCTGATGCTCAATGAAGAGCTGGCAACTGCAATCATGCTGGGTGATGGCAGAGACGACGGAGATGAAGGCAAGATTTCTCCGGATCACATCAGACCGATTTGGCTGGATGATGATCTGTACACCATTCACGTTGATCTCGATGTCGCAGCTGCTAAGAAAGAACTTCAGGGAACCAATACCGCGGCTAACTTTGGTGAGAACTACATCATCGCAGAGGCCATGATCAATACCGTTCTGTATGCAAGAGAGGATTATAAGGGCACCGGTACCCCGGATCTGTTCATTACTCCTCATATGCTGAATCAGATGCTCCTGGCAAGAGACATCAACGGAAGACGTATTTACTCTTCCAAGACCGAACTTGCCACTGCACTGAATGTTGGCAGTATCAATACTGCGGAGCAGTTTGAGGGTAAGACTAGAACTACTTCCGACAGCAAAAAGAAGAAGCTGGTTGCCATTATCGCAAATCTGGCTGATTACTCCCTCGGTGCAACCAAGGGTGGAGAGGTTACTCACTTCACTCAGTTCGATATCGACTTCAACCAGGAGAAATCCCTGCTTGAGACCAGATGCTCTGGTGCTCTTACTCGTGTATACTCTGCAATCGCAATCGAAGAGGACGTAACAACTGCTTCTTCCGGTTCCGAGGATCACACAGCCTAAGTCTTAAAGGAGAAAATTCAAAATGAGTAAATTCTACGGGGTAATCGGCTATGCTGTAACAGATGAGATCCGACCTGGTGTCTGGGGAGAGAAGATTACTGTTCGTAATTACTACGGAGATGTTATTCGGAATACTCGACAGTATCAGAGTTCGGACCACCTTAATGACAATCTCAATGTGTCGAATGAGTTCAGCATCGTAGCCGATCCGTTTGCTTATGCGAATTTTCATTCGATGAGATTTATCGAGTATATGGGGGCTAAATGGAAAATTTCAAATGTTGAAGTTCAGTATCCCCGTTTAATATTAACCGTTGGAGGTGTTTACAATGAGCAGACGACTGAAACTGCATAATGCTTTATGCGACATCCTCTCGTGTCCAAACAAAGGACCAGAGTGTCGTGCTTATTTTCAACCACCGTCATCGGTAAAAATGAAATACCCCGCCATCGTTTACGCTCTCGACGATATCGAGAATACGTTTGCGAATGACGGGGTTTATTTGTCTGCGAGAAAGTATTCAGTAACAGTCATCGACAGCGATCCGGATAGTTCTCTCGTTGGCAAAGTAGCATCTATGCCGACAAGTCGATTCAATCGGCATTATCCGAAAGACAACTTAAACCATGATGTCTTTGAAATATTCTTTTAAGGAGGACAAATTCTATGAAAAAGAAACTCGTTTGGGACAAGACTGGCGAGCGCCTGTATGAGACCGGTGTCAGCCAGGGCGTCCTTTACCCGATTCAGACCGGTGGCGTATATAACTCTGGTACCGCATGGAACGGTCTTAGCACCGTAACAGAGAGCCCGTCTGGAGCAGAACCTACTGCAATTTATGCAGACAACATCAAGTATCTGAACCTTATGTCCGCAGAGGAATTTGGCGGCACAATCGAAGCTTATATGGCACCGGATGAGTTCGCAGAGTGCGACGGTTCCAAAGAAATCGCCCCTGGAGTGTTTGCAGGACAGCAGAACCGTAAAATGTTCGGCTTATCTTACAAGACACTTCTCGGTAACGATGTTGATTCCAACGATTACGGCTATAAGCTTCATCTCGTTTATGGTTGCTTAGCTTCTCCTTCCGAGAAGGGTTATTCCACTGTAAATGACAGCCCGGAAGCTATTACCTTATCCTGGGAGTTCAGCACCACACCAGTCGAGATTGCAACCTTAATCGATGGAAAGAAGCTGAAGCCTACTTCTATTCTCACCTTCGATTCTACCAAGGTCGATGCTAAGAAACTGGCTGCTCTTGAAGAGATCCTGTATGGTAAAGATCCTTCTTCTGCCGAAGCAGACGATGGTGTTGAACCGAGACTTCCGCTTCCGGATGAAGTAATTAAGATTATGACCGCAGAAGGTTAATAAAAAAAATAATACACAAACCACAGATGGAGTCGTATTCAGGAAAGCTGGCGACTCCTTTTTATTTGAAAGGAGAACAAAATCATGTATGCAGTAACAAAGACTTATAAAGATTTTAATGGTGTTGAACGCACTGAAACAAAGCTCTTCAACTTTACCGAACAGAGGTTATGGAGATGGAATTGGGCACAGCTGGTGGAGTTGCTGAGATGCTTCAGCGCATCGTAGATGCAAAAGATCAGCCGACCATTATCAAGTTCTTTAAGGAATTTATCTTAAAGGCATACGGAGAGAAGAGTGCTGACGGCACATATTTCGAGAAGTCCGAAGAGATTTCCAGAAAGTTTGCCTGCACTCAGTTCTACAATCTTCTGTTTATGGAACTGGCTACAGATGACAGCAAAGCCGCTGAATTCGTAAACCATGTAATTCCGAAAGTTGTAGATATCAAGAAGCATTCGGAAAATCCGGAGATTGCTCCTGTGGTTGCCACCATGAACTAAAGAGGTGAGATCGAATGCTTGAACTTACGATACCAAGAACTGATCTGTGGGATGAGCGGAATCAGCGATTTATCCCTGTAAAGGAACAGAAGTTGCGTTTGGAGCATTCGCTCGTTTCACTTTCAAAATGGGAAAGTAAATGGTGCAAAGTCTTCCTATCTAAAGAGCAGAAGACCTATGAAGAAACCATTGATTATATACGTTGTATGACCCTTACACAGAATGTTGATCCGCTTGTTTATCAATGTGTTACCAATTCTCACATTGATGCGGTAAATGCCTATATTGAGGCGCCTATGACAGCTTCAACTGTTAAGGAAGAAAAAGGCGGTCCAATAAACAGGCAGCAGATAACCAGTGAGCTTATCTATTACTGGATGACCGCGTATCACATTCCGTTTGAGTGTCAGAAATGGCATTTGAATCGTTTGTTAATGCTTATCCGGATTTGCAATGCGGAAAATAAGCCTCCGAAGAAGAGGAGCAAACGAGATTTGTACAGACATCATGCGGAAGTAAATGCCGCAAACAGAAAAAAATTTAATTCGAAAGGATAGTGATAAAAATGGCGAAATCAAGACAGGCCGTCGTTAATCTTGTCGAATCCTGGGATGGAAAGAAGGAATCTAACGGCTCACACAAAAGCATTATTGATTTATATAACGACTTCTTCGAGAAGATCTGTTCTGGCAAATTTCCTCGTGGGATTCGTATGCGCTATGACTGGGCTTGGTGTGCTTGTACCTGGTCTGCATTAGCGGCAGCTCTCCGATATGAGAGTATTATGCCCATGGAAATTTCCTGTTATTACCTTATCGAGGCAGCAAAGAAAATGGGATGTTGGCAGGAGAATGATGCTTATGTCCCGAGTCCTGGGGATGGAGTTTTGTATGATTGGCAGGATAACGGAATCGGCGACAACACAGGCAATCCAGATCATGTTGGTACCGTGATCGAGGTGCATAAGGAATCCGGTTACATGGTTGTTGAAGAGGGTAACTACGGTAATGCGGTTAAGAAGAGAACCTTGTCTATCAATGGAAAATTCATCCGCGGCTTCATCACACCAAAGTACGACGACAATGCTGTTTCCGCTCCTGGATTAAGCAAGGGCAAAGATATCAAAACCATCGCTCATGAGGTAATTGTTGGACTGTGGGGGAGAGGTGATAACCGTAAGAAACTGCTTACTGAGTACGGATACAGCTACTCAGAAGTTCAGAACATGGTTAATCAGATTCTGAATGGATCAGCGGTAACACCGTCCAACACCAAACAGGATCAGAACCAGTCAGTTTCAAAGAAAGTGGTGGCTACCTGTTCTGCCAAGCAGTTTAACAAAACCTATGCTGGTGAATATAAAACAACGGCAGTTCTTTATTGCCGTAATGATGCCGGAACCAATAAGAAAGCTCTTTGTAAAATCCCGGCTGGTACTAAGGTTAAATGCTATGGCTACTACACAATGGCAAACGGAGTTAAGTGGCTGTACATCCAGTTTGTACTTGATGGTATACAGTATACG
This sequence comes from Lachnospiraceae bacterium AM48-27BH, assembly GCA_003478355.1. Taxonomy (GTDB): domain Bacteria; phylum Bacillota; class Clostridia; order Lachnospirales; family Lachnospiraceae; genus UBA3402. Next base: position 53,379 of record QUFC01000010.1, on the reverse strand, counting down.
GGCTTCTCATCCAGTGCTTACTTAGCAAAGTAGGAGATTCACATGATCACGTTCAGACAAAAGGGTGATTTTTCTAAGCTGACTCGATTCTTAGAGCGAGCAAAGGAATCGGTTCGTCTCGGTGACCTCGATAAGTATGGTCGAGAGGGCGTAGCCGCCCTTGCGTCTGCAACACCAGTTGATACGGGACGGACGGCAAATTCGTGGCACTACAAGATAGAGCAGAAGCAAAGTTCTGTGTCGATCAGCTTTTACAACACAAATATTCAAAATGGAGTCCCTATTGCAGTTATTTTGCAGTACGGACATGCAACAAGAAACGGCGGCTGGGTACAGGGGCGAGACTACATCAATCCTGCTATCCAGCCTATTTTTGACAAAATTGCAGATGCGGCATGGAAGGAGGTTACTAAGCTATGAGTACAACCGTTGATGAACGTGTCGTCGAAATGCGGTTTGATAACAAGCAGTTTGAGCAGAATATTCAGACCAGTTTATCAAGCCTCGATAAGTTGAAGAAGAGTCTTAACCTCGAAGGGGCAGCAAAAGGCTTAGAAACCGTAAATGATGCCGCAAATAAATGCAGTGGAAATATGTCACCACTTAGCAATGCAGTTGAGACTGTACGAGTGCGATTTTCCGCGTTGGAAGTAATGGCGATTACCGCTTTACAGAACATTACCAATTCTGCACTTGCTGCTGGAAAAAATCTGGTCTCTGCTTTTACAATCGATCCGATTAAATCCGGTTTCGAGGAGTATGAGACCCAGATCAATGCCGTTCAGACAATCCTTGCGAATACCTCTTCAAAAGGAACTACTCTTGACCAGGTAAATAATGCGTTAGATGAATTAAACCATTACGCAGATATGACCATTTACAATTTTACGGAAATGACCCGTAACATTGGTACGTTCACCGCGGCTGGAGTGGATCTTGACACATCTGTAGCAGCTATCAAGGGTATTGCGAACCTTGCAGCCGTATCAGGTTCCAACTCTCAGCAGGCAAGTACCGCTATGTATCAGCTTTCACAGGCATTAGCGGCAGGAACAGTAAAATTGCAGGACTGGAACTCAGTGGTAAACGCTGGTATGGGCGGTCAGGTATTCCAGGATGCGCTGAAAGAAACGGCTAAAGTTCATGGAATTGCCATTGACGAAATGATCAAAGATGAGGGCTCATTCAGAGAGACCCTTAGTAAAGGATGGCTTACCTCTGACATCTTGACTGAAACCTTGGCAAAATTTACAGGTGATCTCAACGAAGATCAGCTTCGGACCATGGGATATACCGATGATCAGATCAAATCCATTATGGAGATGGGTAAAACAGCGAACGATGCAGCAACAAAAGTAAAGACTTTTACTCAGCTGTTCGACACGTTGAAAGAGGCTGCCCAGTCAGGATGGACACAAAGCTGGGAAATTATCGTCGGCGACTTTGAAGAGGCAAAAGAATTACTTACTGAGGTGAGCGATACGTTCAGTGCCGTAATCAATGCTTCTGCCGATGCGAGAAATAAAATGCTTCAGGATTGGAAAGACCTTGGCGGTCGTACCATGATGATCGAAGCAGTAAAGAATGTTTTCGAGGGACTGGTTAGCGTTGCCAAGCCGGTTCGGGAGGCATTCAACGAAATCTTCCCGCCAATGACTGGAAAACAGTTAGCCGAAATCACAGAGCGTATCCGTGATCTGACAGCAAAATTCAAAATGGGGGAAGAAAGTTCAAAGAATCTGAAGAATACGTTTAAAGGCGTATTTGCAGTGCTTGATATCGTCGGACAAGCTTTCAAAGCTGTTGCCGGTGGTGTCGGCGAATTGATTGGTCTTTTCTTACCGGCTGGAAACGGAGTGTTATCACTTACTGGAAGTTTCGGTGAGTATCTTGTTAAGCTTGATGAAACGGTAAAGAAGACAGATGTCTTTGGCAAAGCAGTTTCGACGGTTGTTGATATCGTAAAGATAGCTATTACGTTTGTTAAAACTGCCGGAGAAAAAGTAAAAGAATTTGGAAAAACTGCCGGGGAGAAGTTTGATTTTCCTGGATTTGAATTATTCCACTCATTCCTTGAACGAGTACATGATCGCATGGCTCAGATTGGTGATGGTGCTGGAAAAATGAAGAGCGGAGTCATCGTTGCTTTCGAGATGATGGGCGAAGCACTTGAAAAATGTAAATTTCTCAAAGTTATGGAAGCATTGTGGACCGCTGTGAAAGTAATTGCTGGCGGTATTGCCGATGCAGTCGGGACTATGATGGGAACACTCGCCGAGAAACTCGGAGATGCTGATTTCAGTGGAGTTCTTGATGTCCTTAATAGCATTGCTGTTGGCGGAATTGCCTTATCAATTTCAAAATTCTTAAAGAGTGTAACAGAACCTCTTGAGGGGTTGAATGGCGTTCTTGAAGGAGTAACTGGAATCCTTGACGGCGTTAGAGGATGCTTTGAGGCATATCAGACAAATCTTAAAGCCGGAACGTTACTTAAAATCGGAGCAGCAATCGCTTTGCTTGCTGGTTCTATCGTAGCTATTTCTTTGATCGATAGCGATAAACTGTCAGTTTCTCTTGGGGCTATCACAGTTCTCTTTGCTAATCTACTTGGAGCGATGGCGATTTTTAACAAAATCAGCAGTGATACGGGAAAAGTATCCAAAGCATGTACCGCGATGATCGCTATGTCAGTTGCAGTATCTATTCTGGCAGGAGCTTTGAAGAAAGTTTCAGACCTTGATTGGGGTGAACTTGCGAGAGGTCTGGTTGGAATTGCCGGTCTTACGACTATTGTTGTTGCTTCATCTAAAGCCATGGCAAGCGGTCAGAAACAAGTTATGAAAGGCGCTACCAGCTTAATTATATTTGGAGCAGCTATCAAAATCCTGGCTTCGGCATGTAGGGATTTATCGAAATTACAGTGGGATGAACTTGGACGTGGATTAACAGGAGTCGGAGTCTTATTTGCTGAGATTGCTGTATTCCTTAGAGTTGCAAAATTTAACGGAAAAATGCTTAGCACTGCGACTGGAATTGTTATTCTGGCGGCGGCAATGAAAGTTCTGGCATCCGCTTGCAAAGACTTTGGTCAGATGGAGTGGAGCGAGATTGGAAAAGGATTAGCTGGAATCGGTGGATTACTTGCCGAACTTGCTGTCTTTACGAATTTGGCTGGAAATGCAAAACACGTAATGTCTACTGGCGTAGCCTTAATTGCTATTGGCGCTGCAATGAAAATCTTTGCTTCCGCTGTAAAAGATTTTGGTCAATTACAGTTGGATGAAATCGGCAGAGGTTTAACTGCTATGGGCGGCGCACTTGCAGAGGTAGCTATTGCTGTTAATCTGATGCCGAAGAACATGATCGGTATTGGAACTGGGCTCGTTATCGTCGGCGGCGCACTTGAAACCATTGCAAACTGTATGAGTAAATTCGGAGGTATGCAGTGGGAAGAGATCGGTAGAGGTCTTACCGTCATGGGTGGGGCCTTAGCTGAGTTGGCTATCAGTCTCAATTTCATGAAAGGTACGCTTGGTGGATCAGCAGCATTGTTGGTTGCGTCCGGAGCCTTAGCTGTTCTTGCGCCGGTACTCAGTATTTTGGGAGCGTTATCGTGGGAAGCGATTGCGAAAGGACTTATTTCTATTGCCGGAGCATTCACAATTATCGGCGTAGCAGGCGCGGTACTTACACCATTGGTTCCGACTATTCTGGCATTATCGGGAGCGTTTGCATTGATTGGTGTTGGGGTTCTTACAATCGGAGCGGGTTTACTTGCAGCTGGCACAGGACTTTCGGCACTTGCTATCGGATTCACAGCGCTGGCAACTGCTGGTGCCGCTGGAGCGACTGCAATCGTAGCAGCACTGACAGTTATCGTTACTGGTATCGCTGGCTTAATTCCGGCTGTTCTTACAAAAGTCGGAGAAGGAATTATCGCAATCTGCAAAGTTATTGCTGCCGGAGCGCCAGCTATTGGTGAAGCTGTAAAGGCAGTTGTCTTAACGCTGATCGATGTTTTCGTATCCTGTGTACCGCAGCTGGCAGACGGAGCTTTACAATTAGTGGTTGGTGTATTAGCGGCTCTGGTTACTTATACGCCTCAAATTGTAGATCTAGCTTTCAAATTCCTTATTGGAATTTTAGATGGTATTGCTAGTAATCTGCCGTCACTGATTAAAGCTGGTGTCGATGTACTCGTAGCATTTTTCGCTGGTATCGTCGATGCACTGAGAGGAATCGATACTGGAGCTTTGCTAAAAGGAATTGCCGGAATCGGTCTGTTATCAGCTATTATGCTTGCTCTTAGTGCAACAGCATCGCTTGTTCCAGGAGCAATGGTTGGAATCCTTGGTATGGGTGCGGTTGTTGCTGAGATGGCGTTAGTGCTTGCAGCCGTCGGACTCTTATCGAAACTTCCAGGACTTTCTTGGCTTATCGGAGAAGGTGGAAAGCTTTTACAGGGAATCGGAACGGCAATCGGTCAGTTCGTTGGTGGAATCGTCGGCGGATTTATGAGCGGTGTGTCGAGTCAGTTCCCGCAAATTGGAGCTGATTTATCCACTTTTATGAATAATGTTCAGCCGTTTTTACAGGGAGCTAGTCAGATTCAGCCATCTATGATGGACGGAGTAAAGGCATTAGCCGAGACTGTGCTTATTCTGACAGCGGCTGATATTTTACAGGGATTGACTTCTTGGCTTACAGGAGGATCGTCTTTATCTAAGTTCGGAGAGGAACTTGTACCGTTTGGCGAAGCTATGAGAGATTTCTCGTTAGCTATCGGAAACATGGACGGGGAAATCGTGGCAAATGCGGCGACAGCTGGCAAAGCATTAGCTGAAATGGCAGCCACAATTCCAAATACAGGCGGATTAGTGTCTTTCTTCGCAGGAGAAAATGACATGACTGCCTTTGGAAAGCAGCTTGTACCATTTGGCGAAGCTATGAGACAGTTCGGGGATGCAATTACTGGACTCGATGCAAATGCCGTTACAGAAGCGGCAATCGCTGGCAAGGCCATGGCAGAGATGGCAACAACCATTCCAAATTCTGGTGGTGTCGTAGGATTCTTTGCTGGTGAAAACGATATGGGTGAGTTTGGAAAACAGCTTGTACCATTTGGCGAAGCAATGAAAGCATTTGGCGATGCGGTTCGTGGACTGGAAGCCGATGCAATCGTCAATTCTGCAACGGCGGGCAAGGCTTTAGTCGAGCTTGCTGATACTGTTCCCAATACAGGTGGCGTTGTAGCATTCTTTACTGGAAACAACGATGTTGATACTTTCGGTGAGAAACTTGTACCGTTCGGTGAAGCTATGAAGGCATATTCTGAAGCTATTATGGGTATGGATTCTGCGGCTATTACGAACTCAGCAACAGCTGGTAAAGCCCTAGTGGAGCTTGCCAACACCATTCCAAATACCGGAGGACTTGTAAGCTGGTTTACTGGCGACAACGATCTTGGCGGTTTCGGTGACAGTCTGGTTCAGTTCGGAAGTGGAATTAAGAGTTATTCGGATTCTATTTCTGGAATTGATACCGGAATCATGTCGAGCGTAATCACACAGGTAAATCGCCTTGTTGAGATGGCTAAGGGAATGGCTGAGTTGGATACGAGTGGTATGAGCGGTTTCAGTACAGCGCTTACACAGCTTGGAAATAACGGAATCGACAGCTTTATTAACGCATTTACAGATGCGAGCGGAAGAGTGACATCAGCCGCAACATCTATGCTGACAACATTCATCAATGCGGCTAATGCGCAAAAGAGCAATATGACATCTACGTTTACGACCATGATGCAGGCTGTACTTACGACCCTTACAAACTATCAAACCCAGTTCAATACGGCAGGCTCTACGTTGATGACGAAATTCATCACCGGAATCAAATCTCAGGACGGAAATACCAAAACTGCCATTACCAATATAATTAGCGGTTGTGTTACTGCTATCAACAACAAGCAAACCCAATTCAATACAGCAGGTGCGAACCTCATGATCAAATTCATTGCCGGAATCAAATCGAAAGATTACGAAACTAGAAATGCGTTTGTAAACATCTTAAGTTCATGCCTCACAGCTATTGCGAACAAGTATCCGGAATTTCAAAATGCAGGAATGCAGTGCATGATTAAGTTCATTGCTGGCATTAAGGAAAAAGCCGAAGAAGTAAAAACTGCCTTCACCGGGAATCTTAATGCTTCTGTAACGGCTATCCGGGACTACCATGATCAGTTTAAACAGGCAGGTGCTTACCTGGTAGAGGGCTTTGCTGATGGAATCAGTGAGAACACATATCGCGCAGAAGCGAAAGCCAGAGCAATGGCAAGGGCTGCGGCAGAAGCAGCAGAAGACGAATTGGACGAACATTCACCTTCCAGAGTAGGATACCATATCGGTGATTTCTTTGGATTGGGATTCGTCAATGCAATCGGAACCTATGCAGTAAAGGCATACAACGCAAGTGCTGATATGGCTAAATCAGCAAAAACAGGTCTTGGAAACGCAATCGCAAAGGTAAAGGATATGATCGACAACGGCGTTGATACTCAGCCTATGATTCGACCGATTCTGGATCTGTCAGACATTGAAGAGAAGAGCCATCGACTGAATACACTGTTTAGCAGATCACAGGCGTTGACTGTCAGCACAGGAATTGCAGCATCACGTGAGCGGAATCTTCAAAATGAAGATACCAATCCGAATACAGGAAACTCTTACAAATTTGTACAGAATAACTATTCGCCTAAGGCACTGTCGAGAACAGAGATTTATCGGCAGACGAAGAATCAGTTCTCGGCGATGGAAAGGATGGTGGAAACTTGATTCGAGCAGTCACGTTTACAAACTATCTTGGCGATAGTATCCGACTTGATTTAGCGAGACCGGAGGAATCCGGTTTCATCATCAAGTCTGTAACTGGCTTGGGGCCGGGAAAAGCGAACATCAATACGACAGAAATCGCTACAAACGATGGAAGCCTGTTCAATTCTTCAAGGATGCCGAGCCGAAACATTGTTATTTCTCTTGCGTATATGTGGAAGGATTCCATCGAAGACGTAAGACAGCTTTCATACAAGTATTTTCCTATTAAAAAGAAACTCACAATGCTTATCGAAACCGATAACAGGCAGGCGGAGATTGAAGGGTACGTCGAATCAAATGATCCAGCAATCTTCAGTAAAGATGAGGGTTCGGATATCTCAATCGTGTGTCCGAATCCTTTCTTTTATTCTGCTGGAAAAGACGGAATCAACACGACTATCTTCTATGGCGTAGAGGCACTGTTTGAGTTTCCTTTCAGTAACGAATCGCTTCAGGACCCGTTGCTGGAAATGGGAGAAATCAAAAATGAAACAGAGCAGGTGGTTGTGTATAATGGCGACGCTGAAATTGGAGTGACTATTACGATTCATGCAATCGGTGAAGCCAGCAATATCACAATCTATAATACCGGTACTCGTGAAGTGATGCGGATCGATACCGATAAATTGGAGAAATTCACTGGCTCTGGAATTATAGCAGGTGACGAAATTATCATCTGCACTGTAAAAGGAAACAAGTCGATTACGCTTCTTAGAAACGGAAAGACTACAAACATCTTGAACTGCCTGGATAAAAATGCAGATTGGTTCCAGCTTGCGAAGGGTGACAACATCTTTGCTTATACAGCTGAGTACGGAAGTACAAATTTACAGTTTAAGATTGAGAACCGTATTGTCTACGAGGGGGTATAAGCACTATGGATGTGATGATTTTAAACACTGACCTGGATGCAGTCTCCATCGTGGATACGTACGAATCCTTCATCTGGACTGATCGGTATTATGCCTATGGTGACTTTGAGCTGTATGAAGCAATGCGAGATGGTCTTCTGGAATATATCAAACAGGACTATTATTTGCAGAGCAAGGAATCTGAGCATGTGATGATCGTAGAAAAAATCCAGATTACTTCCGATACCGAAGACGGTAACCATGTAACGGTTACTGGACGCTCGTTAGAATCTATTCTCGATAGGCGAATCGTCTGGGGACAGAAGCTATTAAGCGGAAATCTTCAAAATGGAATTAAAACATTGCTCAATGAGAATGTAATTTCCCCATCAGACAGCAATCGAAAAATTCCAAACTTTATTTTCAAAGAATCAATCGACCCGGCAATTACAAAGTTGAAACTGGAAGCTCAATATACAGGTGATAATCTATACGATGTCATTCAGAAAATTTGCGAGGAGCAGGGTATCGGTTTCAAGATTACGCTGAACGATGAAAAGCAGTTCGTCTTTGAATTGTATGCCGGTTCTGACAGGTCATACGATCAGACAGAGAATCCATACGTTATATTTTCTCCGAAATTTGAGAATATCATCAACAGTAACTATATCGAATCCAAAGCTTCGTTGAAAACCGTGACTTTGGTTGGTGGAGAAGGCGAGGGTGCTGGTCGAAGATACACTACAGTTGGCGGTGGTTCTGGTTTGAATCGTAGGGAACTGTTTACGGATGCTCGTGACATCTCTTCGAATGTTGGAAGTGATGATGCATTGACCGATGCCGAGTATATGGCTCAGTTGCAGCAAAGAGGAAAAGAAAAACTTGCAGAAAATGTGAGCATTACCTCATTTGAGGGAGAAACGGAAACAACTATCATGTTCCAGTATGGAAAAGATTTCTTTAACGGGGACATTGTACAGATTGCGAACGAATACGGACACGAGACAAAAGCTCGTATTCTTGAAATTGTTCGTTCAGAAGATAAGGACGGTTATTCCGTCTATCCGACTTTTAAGACTATAGAACAGGAAGGAGCGTGATGAAGAAGTGAGTGTAACATTTGGATTTTATAATTCAAAAGAAGGAGATCGGCGCTACGATGCTATTCAGATGTCCAGCATTTTCGATGGAATCATTCAGGACGGAATCTTGCAGCATGTCGGAACTGCAATGGTTGTAAAAGAATCGGAAGCAATGATTATCAACGTTGGTGTCGGACGAGCCTGGTTCAATCACACTTGGACGCTGAATGACGCTCTGTTACCGTTAGTAGTTCCACAGTCCGAGATTCTGTTGAACCGATATGATGCAGTTGTACTTGAAGTGGATTCGAGAGAGGCCGTCAGAGCAAATGACATCAAAATCATTAAAGGAACCCCAGCATCGAATCCAACGAAACCTACGATGGTGAAGACAAATGATCGCTGGCAATATCCACTGGCGTATATTTATGTCGGCGCCGGAGTCACTTCTATTCGACAGGCAAACATCACGAACTGTGTTGGAACTTCAGAGTGTCCATTCGTAACGGCTCCATTGGACAAGGTTGAAATCGATGATTTGATTGCCCAATGGCAGGACCAGTGGAAAGAGTTCTACGAAAAGCAGACTACTGATATGGAAGAAACAAATAAGTTTTGGAAAGAGCAGTGGTCTACCTGGTTCCTGGCACAGACCGAGGAGATTCAGTCAGCATATTTGGCATGGGAAGCTCAGTGGAACCTTTGGTACTCGGAGCACACAGCAGATATGGAAGCCACAAGTACCTATTGGAAAGAAAAATGGGAGGCGTGGTTCAACGAATACACAAGCACCAATACTGCTGAAATGGCTGACTGGAAACAGAAATCAGAAACGGAATTCCGTGATTGGTTTGAGCAGTTACAGGCACTGCTGGACAGCAATACGGCAGCGAGTCTTGCGAAAAAACTTCTGGAATTACAGAAGCAGGTAGATATTCTTAATCAGTTCAGTTCCAACCTTGAAAATGAATACACGGTATATCAGAAGCTTTACGACAATGGATACCGTACTTATGGAGACGTGCTCGATTCTTCGGATGCATCCATTACTGACAGCAATTTGGATACGGTCATTGGACGTACATATTCCAGTGATCTTCTCCGTGACAGCAATGGCGATGTTATTGAAGGTCGGGCTATTTTTGTCATCAAATAAAGGAGGATTCATTAAATGAAAATCACAGACTACGAAAAGGTCCAGGCATTAGCGGCAAGTAATATTTTTCTGCTTGACGGACCTAACGGAACAAAGACCATCGCAGCAGATGCTTTAGCAAAAGCGTTAATCGGTCTTTTAAGTTCCAAAGATTTTATCGGAGGAGTAAATCTTTCCGAGCTTACACAGGTGAATGCATTAGCATCCGGCAACAAACTTCTTGTCGGGACTACGGAAGGAAACAAGGCTATCGCTGCTGAAGATGCGCTCTTTGCTATGCTGGACAGCTTTGCTCCAGTGGAGCTTCGCCGGGTTATCTTCAGAGGTAAGAATCTCGGAACAGCTCTGACAGCGGTACAGAAAGCTGCTATTAAGGACGGTTCCTTTAAAGGAATGTTCCTTGGCGATTATTGGAGTATCGGAGGCCGTATCTGGCGTATCGTTGATATGGATTACTGGTACAACTGCGGTGACACTGCATTTACCAGCCATCATCTTGTGATCATGCCGGATGAAGCGCTTTACAATGCACAGATGAATACTACCAATATTACAACAGGTGGATACGTTGGTTCTGAGATGTATAAAAAGAACCTGGCGAACGCAAAGACAATCGTCAATGCGGCTTTCCAGGGTTCTGTTCTTACTCACAGAGAATACCTGTGCAATGCGGTTGCAAACGGAAGACCGTCCGGTGGAGCATGGTTTGATTCCAGTATTGAGCTCCCGAACGAACCTATGATGTATGGGCATCTTCATTTCAGTCCGACTTCTGACGGTTCTACTGTTCCGAGCATCTACACAATCAGCAAGACTCAGCTGGCGCTGTTCATGGTGTGTCCTAAATTCATCGTAAACAGATCTTACAACCAGTGGTTAAGAGACGTCGTTTCTTCGGCTCACTTTGCCGATGTGACCGGCGATGGCAATACGGGCTACAACGGCGCTTCGTACTCTCATGGGGTTCGTCCGGTCTTCCCGGTTGGTTAATTAAAATCGCGGGGCCTTGTGCCCCGTTTATATTTTTGAAAGGAGCTTCTAATCATGGAAGATAAAATCTATAAAATTACCCTCGGTGATGGAACTGAGATTTCCAATCTTAAGCTGAACGGAAACAATTTCATTTCTACAGAAAAGATTGAGGAATCCGCATTTGCAGATAACTGCTCTCCGGTTACTATTAGCGACGGAACAACCGAGACTGTTCATCCGAATATGGAGCTGGTTCAGATCGTTGAGCAGGTTCCTGGCGAATACTGGTTTGTCCTTAGAGATATTTCTGAGGAGGAGTTTGCCAGAACCAAAATGCAGTCTGACATCGCCTACATTGCGATGATGTCCAATGTAGAGCTTTAAGAAGGAGGATCACCATGGAACATAGCAAGAATTACAGTAAAGTAAAGCTTTGGTACAGCATGAAAATGTGGAATGAGACCAGAGTTCGTAATGCGGTGAAGATGGGCTGGATCACCAAAGAGGAGTTCGCTGAGATCACCGGTAAAGATTACGAATGAGCGTTCTGTTAGGCGACAGAAAAGAGTCAAAATTCGAAGCGATTACGTATCGATCGAGTTGCATGATATGCTGATACTCCTTATGCAGAGGGGATTTGGTGTTAAGGATGTGGACGGCTTTGTTCGGAAGAAGTATGCGTATGGAGAAATTTCGGAAGAAAACTTTGCTAAGTACAGGGAACTGATGCGGAGTTTCAAATCGAAAGTAAACCAGTGTGCTTCCTTGATAACGAGCAATGTTAGAGCGGCAAACACCATTTACCCACGGACAATGCACGAGTACGAGACCAGGAGAGATTACCAGAATGCGGCCATTGTAAATTGCGAGCAGCTCATCAACGAGTTGCAGCGGGTTGTTGAAATATTCGATGTAGATCTGAATGTGTACAACCGGTATGTTAAAGCTATCGACCGAGAAATCGGATTGATAAAAAGGTGGCGTCAAAGAGACATGGCGATTAAGTCGCGGTTAGAAAAAGGGTAACATCTAAAAAATTGCGTCGTTTCTTCGGCTAACTTTGCCAATGTGAACAACAATGGCAATACGAACTACAACAACGCTTCGAACTCTAATGGAGTTCGTCCGGATTCTTCGATTAACCAACGAAGAAGGAGATGCTATCCGTTCCGCAAGGATAAATAATAAAGCCTAATACAATTTACTACGGTAAGTATTGTTATAACGGTGAATAGGTTATGAACTACGAGGAGATTGTCTGTGACGCCAATAACTTGTATAGGGCTTATAAGGTCTCTGTGAAAAGCAGCAAGTGGAAAGAATCGACGCAAAAATTCATGATGAATTTCCTGCGGTATATATTTGAAATCCAAGACGATCTAATAAATCGGACACTTCAAAATGGACCGACACAGGAATTCGAGCTGCACGAAAGAGGCCGAATAAGACCTATTACAAGCATTCAAATCCGCGATCGCATTGTCCGACATTCTCTGTGCGATGAGGTTTTACTTCCAGAAGTTAGAAAACATATCATTTATGATAACTGCGCATCTATCAAGGGGCGCGGAATTTCACAACAGAGAAAACGATTCGAAATCCATCTCCACAAATACTACCAATTATACGGAAATGACGGTTATATTCTATTCGGTGACTTTTCAAAGTTCTATGACAATATTATCCATGAGATTGCTAAACGAGAATTGTTGAAGCTGTTCAATGATGATGAGTTTATTGACTGGCTTTTAACGTTGATATTTAAGGGTTTCCAGATCGATGTTTCGTATATGTCTGACGAGGAATACGAGACCTGTATGATCGATACTTTCAGTAAACTGGAGTATCGGAATATTCCAAAAGAGAAGCTCACTGGCGAAAAGTGGATGGAGAAGTCCGTCAATATTGGGGATCAACTTTCACAAGTCATTGGAATTTATTATCCATATCCGATTGACAATTACGTCAAGTATGTGCGTCAGCAGAAATTTTATGGAAGGTATATGGACGATTGGTACATCATGAATCCCAGTAAAGAAGAGCTTGAAAACTTGCTCGAAAACGTCTGTAAAATAGCAGCCGAACTTGGAATCCATATCAATCGTAAGAAAACCAGAATCGTTAAGATTTCGAGCAAATACAAATTCTTGCAAATCAAGTACACACTTACGGATACAGGTAAAGTCATCAAACGAATAAACCCGGATCGAGTTACCGCAATGCGTAGAAAACTCAAGAAACTTGCCGTTAAGGTTGAAAATGAAGAAGCGGATTACGACAATGTCGAAAATATGTTTCGCGGTTGGATGGGAGGACATTATAAACTCTTATCCAGAGAACAACGAAAGAATTTAATACAGCTTTACGAAGACCTATTTAGTAAGGAAATCACAATAGTCAACAAGAAGCTGATTGTTTCTGATAGGTCTGCATGATTGCACATAAAGAAGGAGGAAAACGATGGAACCATGGTTTCAGGTTGTACTTACGATCTTTAGCTCAGTTCTTGCATCTTCTGGGCTGTGGGCCTATTTGCAAAAGAAAAGCGAGCAAAAAGATGTAAAAACAGAGATGCTTATTGGATTGGCACATGACAGGATCATGTATCTTGGAATGTCGTATATTGACCGTGGGTGTGTAACCCAGGATGAATATGAGAATCTGAGAGTGTATCTCTATGAACCTACGAACGTATGGGCGGGAATGGTTCAGCAAAGCGAATTATGCAGGAGGTGGACAAACTCCCGATTCATAAATTTATAGAGAAGGAGGAAGAGCACAATGAGCATGAGTAACAAGACATACGACATCCTTAAGTGGATTGCTATGTATCTGCTTCCGGCTGCTGGTACATTATATTTTGCACTGGCTGGAATCTGGGGTCTCCCGTATGGAGAGCAGGTAGTCGGAACCATCACTGCGGTTGATACTTTCCTTGGTGTTATCCTTGGAATCAGTACATCCCAGTACAACAAGACTGCTGATAAAGAAAAATAATGAAAGTGTCATGGAGGACTAAACATTATGGCAAATATGAATGTAAACAAAGTCATTTACGGGGGGGATGTCCTTATCGATCTTACTGGCGATTCCGTCAGTGCAGATAAGGTCCTCAAAGGTATTACTGCTCATGATAAGAGTGGTGCAAAGATCACGGGTACCTGTACATTCGACAGCGATACTTCCGAAGATACCGCGGCTGTCGCTGAGATTCTCGTAGGAAAGACTGCGCACGCCCGTGGAAGTAAGCTTACAGGTACTATGAAGAACAACGGCGCTGTCAAGGGTATCATCTCAACTGTGGCTGGAGAATATACAGTACCGCAAGGCTATCATGATGGCTCTGGTAAGGTGTCTATTGACGCCACCGAACAGGCAAAGCTTATTGCTACTAACATTCGTGAGGGTGTGACGATTCTTGGCGTTGAGGGTGCCATGTCTGGTTCTGAGGATATGAAGCCACAGAGCAAGGAAGTAACACCGTCCAAAGAAGCTCAGACGATCATGCCCGATGAAGAGTACAACTGCTTATCTCAGGTTACAGTTAAGGCAATCCCATATGTAGAAACCGATAACTCTGCCGGAGGAAAGACTGTTACAATCGGATAAGGAGGTTTTGTCAAATGGCTGCGAATAAAGTCGTATTCGGCAATAAAGTTTTGATCGACCTTACCGGCGATACTGTTACGGAAGAAGCTTTGCTAAAGGGCTATACAGCACACAAAGCAGATGGTACAATTATTACCGGAACGGCTTTCGCAGGATATCCTAATGAGTTCGTGTTCTTAGACAACATCCAGGACTCAAGTGGAAACCCAATCAAAGACAGTTCCGGTAAAACAATTCAGGGACAAACCATCTATCGCAAAGCTCGCAACTCGGTTCTTTTGGATTCTACGGGCGATGTGATTGAAGACGGTTTTGAACAGTAGATAGAGGTGGTTAAGTTTGTGTGGGTGTCGTTTATTTCTCGATTATTCCTACATTTGAACCCTCTAGGTACTGTAAATGCTGGATAGTTTGTTTCTGCAATAGAAATGAAAAGTAAAATTACAGTTCTTTGCCGGTTAACATCTTGTAGGCCTGAAGATATTTATCAATGGTCTTATCCACGATCTCCTGCGGCAGAGTCCAGTCATTTCCAGGATGGGAAGTCAGCCAGTCGCGGGCAAACTGCTTATCAAAGGATGGCTGGCTATGACCTGCTTCGTAGCCTTCTGCCGGCCAGAAACGGGAACTGTCCGGGGTCAGCATCTCATCGCCCAGAACCATGTTGCCATTCTCATCCAGACCGAACTCAAATTTGGTATCTGCAATGATGATACCTTTGCTTAATGCGTATTCTGCGCATTTCTTATATAAAGCGATGGTGTTGTCACGAAGCTGCACAGCCAGCTCACGGCCTCTGCCCGGGAAATATTTCTCCAGATGATCGATACTCTGCTCAAAGGAAATATTCTCATCGTGGTCACCGATCTCCGCTTTCGTGGAAGGGGTGTAGATCGGTTCAGGAAGTTTCTGGGACTCTTTTAAGCCATCAGGAAGCTTGATGCCGCAGACAGTACCGTTCTTCTGATAGCTTGCCCAGCCACTTCCGGTGATATAACCGCGGACGATACACTCGATTGGAAGCATCTGGAGCTTGCGGCACATCATGGATTTGCCATCATATTTTTTCTGCTGGAAGAACTCTGGCATATCCTTGGTATCGACAGAAATCATATGGTTTGGCAGGATGTCTTTGGTATAATCAAACCAGAACTTGGACATCTGTGTCAGAACCGTTCCTTTTTTGGTCACTTCATTATGAAGGATCACATCGAAGCAGCTGATACGGTCAGTAGCAACCATAATGAGGCTGTCACCATTATCATAAATCTCACGTACTTTTCCTTCTTTGATTGGTTTTAATTCCTGCACCTTTATACACCTCGTTTTATTAAAATATAGTATAAATAGAACCTAAAAATAAATTACCACTTATGAGTGGCTTATGTCAAGACGTTTTACAAGAAAATGAAAAAGAGATTGTTTTTTCTTCTGTACAATAAGGTATGTGGTTGTAACATAACAAAAACCCCAGCACCGGTGAAAAATCCGGTGATCCGGGGTTTGGCTTTTGCATGGTCTTAATTGGATAAAATAGTAGAGAGCAGGGTCTTGCGGACGGTTGTTCCAATGACAACTGCGATGATCGTCAGAACAATGTCCTTCGGGATAAATGCTACGATTGCATAAGTGAATACGGCAGAAACGGATTTATCGCCTGCTAAAGCTGCCCACTGAAGTCCTCCGATGGTCTCGCAGATGGCAAGGCCGACAAGGGCACAGATCACGTTGAGAACAAAATCTCTGGTTTTGTTGCCAGTGTGTGGATGAACACCTGCCAGGCTGCTAAAAAAGGCCAGGACCAGATGTAACCGCCGGTGACGCCAACCAGCTTACTGAAGCCGCCGCTGAAGTTTGCAAAAACCGGAAGGCCGACAGCGCCGATCAGAATATAAGTGATGGTGGCGAAAAGTCCAAGTCTCCAGCCAAGAACAGAACCAACTAAGGCAACACCCAGGATCTGGATGGTGATCGGGACACCAGATGGCATCGGGATGGACAACTGGGAGATCACGGCTAATAATGCTGCAAACATGCCTCCGATGACCAGCTCACGGGTAGTGAACATACGGCGGGAACTGGAAACTGCTGCGGAAGAAGTACTCTGAGTAGAATTCATAATATTAATGCTCCTTTTGGGTTTTAGTATCTTGGATACCTGTGATTTTTATGTCAGTTAATGGTATATCATAGAGAAAAACAATTGTCAACCATAAAAATAAAACGGTTAACATTTAAAGCAATCGGATTTTCTTTCGGTTTTTGTGTGGAAATCAGAAATGGATGATGGTATACTGATTTCTGTACAGAAAAAGAAAGTTAAATGTTTCAGGGTGTCTGGAACGGCATGAAAAATATAGGAGGAAAACTATGGCATTAGGCGAATATCAGGCAGCGCTAAAGCTGGGACGTAGACAGTACCAGGAAGCAGTTTTAATGGGAAAATCCCCATATCTTCCAGTACTGGATGAGATTCTGGAAGGAAAAGACATCGTGGCAGAAGTGAGTCTGGGAGTTATGGATATTCCACTAGATAAGATTGTTGGAACGAAGACAACCGGCAGAACCACTGCTTTTTCCAATCAGTTTATGCCTCTTCTTCCGGAAAAGTCGGAGTTTGGGGCAAAGTGGTCCATGCTTTATGATCATCAGATCCAAGAAGGGATCCATGATCCGATCGTTGCATATGAATATATGAACAAGTTTTACGTCCAGGAAGGCAATAAGCGTGTCAGCGTCATGAAATTTGTAGGCGCGTACAGCATTGCCGGTTCAGTTACGCGCCTGGTTCCAAAACGCAGTGAAGACAGGGAAGTAAAACTGTATTATGAGTTTATGGATTTCTATCAGATTTCGTTAAACTGTGATGTGACATTCAGTAAAGAGGGCAGTTACCGGAAACTTTTAGAACTGATGGGCAGAAATCCGGAAGAAAAATGGGATGACGAGACACGTATGATGTTCCGTTCTACTTACGGCCGGTTTGCCAAGGCATTTGAGCTGGCAAAAGGTGATCGGCTGGATCTGACCTGTGGGGATGCGTTCCTGATCTATCTGGAACTGACCGGATATGAAGAGACCAAGGGGCAGACGGAACGGGAAATGTATGAGGCATTAAAAAAGATGTGGGAGGAAATACAGCTGGTTTCCAGAGGCAGTCAGGTAGCTTTGGTGGAAAATCCGGACGAACTGGAGGGCCAGAAGAAGAACAATCTTTTTAACTGGATTCTTCCATCCGGCAAGATCGAGCCAGAGATGCTGACCATTGGATTTATCCATGCGAAAACCGGCGCTACTTCCAGCTGGACCTATGCCCATGAATTAGGACGGATGCATCTGGAGCAGG
The DNA here is from genome assembly GCA_003478355.1 of Lachnospiraceae bacterium AM48-27BH. Taxonomy (GTDB): domain Bacteria; phylum Bacillota; class Clostridia; order Lachnospirales; family Lachnospiraceae; genus UBA3402. Next base: position 35,494 of record QUFC01000010.1, on the reverse strand, counting down.
TATTTGAAGGAAAAATGAAAACGATGGCCTTTGAACAGGTCAATACGGAAGAAGAAACGGAAAAAGCCATTGAAGACGCCATTGCGGCAGGCTGTAATACCATTTTTACAACGGCCTCAGAGATGGTCAACCAGAGTGTTCGTTCCGCTATCCGTCATCCGGAGGTGCGGATCTACAATTGTTCCATCCGCATGTCCTATTCTTCGATCTGTACCTATTATGCAAGAATGTATGAGGCAAAATTCCTGACAGGAGCCATTGCGGCAGCTATGTCCAGGTGCGATGATCTGGGCTACATTGCGGATTATCCGGTTTACGGAAATATCGCCAATATCAATGCGTTTGCCATGGGCGCCCGTATGATCAACCCGTATGTGAAGGTGCATCTGGAATGGTCAAGACTAAAAGGCGCAGATCCGGAAGAACGGTTCAAAGAACAGGGGATTCTTTACATTTCTGGTGCTGATATGATCGTTCCGGAACATCGCAGCAGGGAGTTTGGACTTTACCGGAAGTTAGAGGACGGAACCGTGGAAAATATCGCCATGCCGGTATGGCATTGGGGAAAATTCTATGAGCGTATTGTGAGAAATATCTGCCAGGGCATTGATACTGAGGCCATGAAGGGGAAAAAGGCCGTCAATTACTGGTGGGGACTGTCTGCGGATGTGATCGATGTGATCTGCACCCAGAATATGCCTCATGGAACCCACCGTCTCATTGAATTTCTAAAGAATTCCATCCGGGCGGGAATTTTTGAGCCATTTGAGGGATTTATCTATTCTCAGAGTGGGAATATCGAATGTAAGGACGGCGAACGGCTTTCTCCACAGGAGATCATCACCATGAACTGGTTAGCAGAGAATGTGATCGGACGGATTCCAGAAGCAGAGGAACTGACTGATGACGCCCAGAGACTGCTTCAGCTTCAGGGTGTCCATGTGGATGAGGAGCAGCATACGGAGGAGTAAGGTATGTATATAATGGTGATGGCGGATGAGCCGTCGAAGCGTTTGTATGATTATTTCGATCCTGAACAGTTTAAGGATGTGGATCTGATCATATCATGCGGAGATCTAAGCCCGGAGTATTTAACATTTTTTGCAACGATGTGTCATGCGCCGGTGCTTTACGTGAAAGGCAATCATGATGGAAAGTATGCCTATTGTCCGCCAGAGGGGTGCATCTGTATTGATGATGATATTTATACTTATAAAGGTATCAGAATTATGGGATTGGGGGGATGTATGGAGTATATTCCCCGTTCTGAAAACCAGTTTACAGAACGGGCTATGTCCATACGTATCCTGAGGCTGTGGTGGAAATTGTTCCGAAAACGTGGCATTGATATTTTAGTGACCCATGCACCGGCGTATCAGATCAATGATATGGATGATCTGCCACACAGAGGCTTCAAATGTTTCCGCAAGTTGATGGATAAATATGAACCGACGTATTTTGTCCATGGTCATGTCCATAGAACATATTTATCAAATTTTAAACGGAAGGTTACTTATGGAAAGACGACCGTTGTAAATGCATATGAATTTTGTATCATTGAATATCCAGATCCGAATAGGAAGGAAAAAATTGTATGAGTAAGAGAGAAGCAGGTCAGTTAGAAAAAACATTGGGCAACTGGTGATCCATCCGGCAGTTCTGGATGAGGCGCAGAATGTGATCACGCCGGAATCAGCGATTCTTTACGGAAGCTTTATCCAGAACATCGCTAATTTTCTGATCATTGGCGCATGTATGTTCTTTATGGTAAAGGCGGTTGCCATGGTAACTTCAAAACTTCACAAAGAAGAGGAGAAACCGGCAGCTCCGGCAGGACCGACTACCGAGGAGTTATTGGCAGAGATCCGTGACCTGTTAAAAGAGAAGAATGCCTGATCAGGTCCTGAATATTTATGAGGGATTATTTGAATAATCTGATGAATTAGAAAAAGATCCTGGAAAGCACACGATCGGATGTGCTGTCCAGGATCTTTTTTGTAGGAAACTTCGTCCAATCCAATGGATTAAATAAGTCCCATTAATGTAGGGATACCTAAAGATAAGGCAGGGATATAAGTAACTGCTAATAACAGAAGAAACAGGACTGCAAAATAAGGAAGCAGAGTTTTTGTTACTTCTTCGATACTGATCTTGCTGATTCCACAGCCGACGAACAGAACAGAGCCGACAGGCGGTGTAATGTTTCCAAGGCACATGTTGAAGATCAGCATAACGCCAAACTGGATATCACTCATTCCGAGACTCTGTGCGATCGGCAGGAAGATTGGTGTAAAGATCAGGATTGCAGGCGTGATGTCCATGAACATACCGACTACCATGAGGATGATGTTCATCAGCAGGAAGATCACATATTTGTTTGTGGAGATGGACATGAGGCCGGTGGAGATGGCAGCAGGGATTCCGGAGTATGCCATGACAAAGGACATGGCAGAGGATGCGGAGATCAAAAACAGGATGATACCGCTGGTGCAGGCACTGTTTACCAGGATTTTTGTAAAGGATTTTACAGTGATGCTCCGGTAACAGATAGAGAGAATCAGGCAATAAAGAACGCAGATGCCTGCACCTTCGGTTGCAGTGAAAATACCGCCCACAATACCGCCGATGACGATCACGATCAGAAGCAGACTTGGGATTGCTTCCAGAGTGACTTTTAAGGCTTCTTTTGCAGGGGTTTTTCCGGAAGTAGGATATTTATGCTTTTTGGCATAAATAAATGCAACTGCCATGGAACCCAGACCCATAAGGATGCCCGGAACATAGCCGGCCATAAACAGGGTTGAGATGGATACGCCGCCTGCTACGGTGGAGTAGACGATGAATGCACTGGTTGGGGGGATTAAAAGACCAGTAGGGGCAGAGGCAATATTGACAGCAGTTGCAAATGCTGGATCGTAACCCTCATCCTTCTGGATCGGGTAGATACAGCCTCCCATAGCAGATGCGGCAGCAACGGAAGAACCGGATAAAGCACCAAAGAGCATATTTCCGACGATATTAGCCTGAGCCAGTGAGCCTGGGATCCAGCCAACAAAAAGCTTGGAAAAGTTTACCAGACGGCGTGCGATACCGCCGTTGTTCATGATGTTTCCGGCCAGGATGAACAGGGGGATGGCAAGCAGAGAGAAGCTCTCTACGCCGCTGTTCATCTTCTGCATGGTGATAAATGTGATCTGATCCCATGACAGGGTAGACATGGCAGTCACAATGGATGCGATGACGATGCTTACGGAGATTGGGCAGCTTAAAAACAGAAGCAGGCCAAATACCGCAAATAAAAGAACGGTAGTAAGTCCGATACTCATGATTCAGTTCCTCCTTCAACAGTGATTCCGGTAATGTCTTCATAAATATTAATGATCTGAGCCAGAATAATAAAGATTCCTGAGACAGGAGCCATTGCATATACAAGACTTCTCGGAATGCCAAGAAGTGCAGAGTATACTTTTTTCGCACTTAAAGCCAGCTTGAATCCGCCGATCGTGATAACAAAGATCGCGAAAACCAGGATCAGAACATCAATCAGTGTCATTAAGATCCGTTTTCTGGATGGACTTAAACTGTCACGCACCAATACCAGGCACATATGCTCTCTGGTAATGAAGGCATAGGCAGCACCGATGAAGCCGGTCCAGATCAGAAAATAACGTACCAGCTCTTCAGTAAAAGCGGCTGGATTATTTAAAATATAGCGGGTAAATACCTGGTATAATACCAGCAATGTCATGATAGACAGCAGCACAGTGGCGATGCCGGCTAACAGACGGGTCATCCATTTTTTCATAAATGATAAACATTCTCGCATGACAAACCTCCTTATTCGACGGAATCAATGATATCAAGAAGCTTTTTAACACCAGGGTACTGCTCGCAGTAATCACTGATCATACCGCTTGTTGCTTCACGAAAGGCTTCCTTGTCTACATCATTGACAAATTCGACACCCATGGTGGTCTTTGCTTCCTCAATTGCCTGATCAATCGCAGCATCCCAGGCAATCTTGTGCTGCTCTGTTGATTCGCGAGCGGCTTCAAGGATGATCTGCTGATCCTCCGGGCTGATGTTTTTCCATACTTTTTCACTCATGACCATAACATCAGGGATCATGGCATGCTGGTCTGTGGAATAGACCTTGCAGATCTCGCCGTGTTTTCCGGTTGTGAGGGCGGTTTCATTATTTTCGGTTCCATCGATGATTCCGGTCTGCAGGGAGGTGTATACATCACCATAAGACATTGCAACCGGGATACCACCGAGTGCTTTCATCATATCAGTCTGGGATTTCATATCCTGTACACGGATCTTTAAGCCCTTGAGGTCCTCTGGTTTGCGGATCGCCTTATTCTTGGTGTAAAAAGAACGGGCACCTGAGGTGTAGTAGGTCAGAGTTACAAAACCGTCATCTCCGGAGGAGAAAAAGAAATCGCGCATCTGGTCAGAGTCCATAACGTGATAGAAATCCTCAGTACTGTCAAAAATATATGGAAGTCCAAAGGTGTGGTAGGCTTCGTTGTAGGTTGCAAGACCAGGAGCGGACACCTTGGTCATGGAGATGACACCGGACATCAGCTGCTCCATATTTTCATTTTCAGATCCAAGCTGTCCGTTTGGGAAGATCTGGACCTGGATTCTTCCATTTGTGCGTTCTTCGACCATGTTCGCAAATTCAGTCATGGCAATATGAACTGTGTGTGTTTCACTGAGTCCGTGGGCGAGTGTCAGCACCAATGGGTTTTGTGCGGTTGCTTCTGCGCTTGTTTTCGCACCGCTTTGTGTACAGCCGGTAAGGCTGAACAGAGTCAGGCTCAGAGCGGCTGCGATTGCTGCAATTTTTCTCATTTTCTAATATCCCCTTTCTAACTTACATACCGATCAGATCAAACTGCTCAAAGGAAACAACAACCTGATAGTCTTTTTTCGGATTTGGATATTTCACCTGTACGGATTTTAAAGTCTGGCTATAGTACCAGCCGCAGTCTGCCTCCTCGAATTTTCTTCTGTGAAGGAAATGCGGAATCTCCTGATTATCAACGGTGATCCAGTATGGAGCTTTTTCTCTGTGGATCACATCCAAAGCCATGGCCTTAATGGAGGTGCAGTAGGAGCCCTCATGCTGGAAGGAAAGGACTGTACGCTCTCCGGCAGACATCGTGATCAAGGTCTTTAAATATTCACCCTTTTCATAGTTCATGGAAATACCGTCATCCTCATACAGCACAAAGGAAGCATCCTGGTCAGGTGCACAGAGGATGGAGAGTCCTTCTGGCTGCTCTGTCATAAGATTCTTCATTTGATTGGTGGCCATCGGAATGATCGCACCGCCCTTAACAAAGAGAGGAATGCTTCCGAGGTCTACCGGGATCTCGATTGTCTGACCACCGTGATAAGGGGTTCTGGTATAAAAATCGTAGAACACATGGCCTTCCGGCAGATAGATTTTTCTGGTTTTAGCACCCTTTTCTACAACATTTGCTACAAGCAGGGAATCACCGAACATGAAATCGACACCTTCCTCGTAACAGTTCGGATCATTCTGGAAAGCACTGCACATGGCTTCCATGATCGGAAGACCGGATTCATGAGCACGTTCCATCAGAGAATACAGATATGGGAACATGCGGTAACGGAAGTTGATCGCAGTCCGGATATAGTCGGTGCAGCCACTGTACATCCATGGTTCAGTCACGGTATTGTCAATATTGGTGGAGTGGATCGAAAAACGAGGCTGGAAAATACCGTTCTGGATCCATCTGACGAACAGCTCTGCCTCTGGGGCAACACCGTAGAAACCGCCAACATCACAACCCTGGTTTGCAACACCGGATAAGCCCATTCCGAGGATGGTAGCAATGTTGTATTTTAAGGATTCCCAGCAGGTTAAGTTGTCGCCTGCCCAGGTCTGTGCATATCTCTGGATTCCGGCATGTCCGGAACGACATACCACATAAGGACGGGTATTGTCAAAGGTTTCGTGGATGGCTTCATTGCTGATATGGCACATGATGTTGGACATAACCGATTTTAACTGTCCGATCGTACCGCCTTTTCCTTCAAAATAGCAGCGGCAGTCTTTGTCAACCATGCTGTCATATTCGCAGTTATCATTCCATACAGAGCTTGTGCCGTATTCCAGGACATGTTCCTTCAACATCTCTTTCCAGTGGTCTCTGGTCTCCTGGCTGGTAAAATCTACAAACATGCCTTTGCCGCCCCACCAGGTTCCGATACCAGGTTCGTCTGTCTCGCTCGCTTTGATGAACATTCCCTTTGCCTTCATCTCTTCTAACTTTGGATGGATCAAAAGCATGCCAGGCTTGACGTTGGGGGATACGCAGACGCCTCTTTGCTTCATCTGTGTGAAAAAGTTTTTTGGATCTTTAAAACGTTTCTTATTCCAGGTAAATACACAGCGCTTGATGCCTTCTTCGGTCTCGATGGCACAATAGCCGGAGGAAAGCTGGAAACCATCGACCGGGATACCTTCTTCTTTTGTCGTGTCGATGAATTCCGTGATCGCATCATCGCAGTCTGCCTCTAACTCCGGATAATACATGGAAGAACCGAGATATCCCAAAGCGTATTTAGGAAGCATGGCGGATTTTCCAGTGAGATCGGTGTAACGCTCGATTACCTGACGGATGGAAGGACCGGAGATGAGGAAGAGATCAATATCACCGCCATTGGTGGAATAGCTGCTGTAGCGGTGCCAGTAATTGCGCTTTTCACGTCCCATGTTAAAGTCACATTCCCAGGTGCTGTGATAAAAATATCCGGTGGCTTTTTTGGTGGTCTGATTTAATTTGATGTAAAACGGGATATGCTTGTAAAGAGAATCCGTTTCCTTTGGGTCATATCCCATGGAATCACCAGGGCTTAACACCATGTATTTCTGGGCTTTATTCAGTTCACCGCTCTTTTCACCAAAGCCATAGAAGCAATCGTCAGCCTCGATCTGGCTGGTGTGGATCCTGCGATGGTTGCTGTCCTCACGATAAGCCAGGTCTACGATGTCTGCGTGGATCATCGTTCCTTCCTTGTCATACACACAAATACGGAATGGATCTTTTTCCACAACGACTTTCAGCTCATTTCCCTGGATCACTGCCTGATGTGCTTCATCCTTTAAAACTGCATGGGCAGTCTTGATTCTTGTTCTATAGTCCTTTAAAAATGAATCCATTCTGTCTTCCCAGGCAGTTGTGACTAAACTGTAGGATTCTTCTGCGAAATCTCCATCAAATCCGGCTCTGATACGGATCACATGATCAGTGAGAAAGAAGATCCGGATCTCAGTGCAGTTAGTAGTTACAGAAAAATAGTTGTTTTCCTGTTTTACGGCCAGTGCATTGGTGCATACCTTCATGAAACTGTTCCTCCTTAAATATTGTTCATATTTCACTTTAGAGTATTTTTGTGATATGATATTTTAAAATATGAAAATTGCTGTTTGCTATTATATGATAAATAATTAACATAATTAAAACCAGACAAAAATTGCACATTTCAGACAGATACTTTACATTTCTTGCACAAGTGTATTAAAATCAATACATAAGAATGAGGTTAAAGGAGAAGGATGATATGATCGATCAGGCGGGGATCATGATGGCCCAGGGACTCGGAACGGCCAGCGAACGGATCCAGGGAGTCAATGACAATATGTCCCAGTCTCATTATCATGAGTATTTTGAAATCTATTATCTGGAGGCGGGGGAACGTTTTCACATGGTAGAGGATCAGCTCTATCATATGGAACAGGGAGAGTTTATGATCTTTCCACCATATGTGATGCACCATTCCTACGGGGAGAAGAATGTCCCATTTAAAAGACTGGTGCTGTATTTTACTCCGGAGGAGGTGCTGTGGCCTTCCATACTGACAGAACTGAAGGAGGAGATCGGAGTCTATCAGGTGGATATCAGAGAACGCCAGGAGATCCACCGTCTGATGGAAATTCTTTTAAAAGAGCAGAACAATCCGGGACTCCATCATGATGAATTTAACCAGGGGATCATCAATGTGCTGCTTTTGTTGATCCTGAGACAGAAACATCCGGAGAGGGCTTCTGAAAACAGCAGCAGGATCGGAGAAGTGATCCGCTACATCCATATGCACTATCAGGAAGAACTCAATCTGGATATGCTGGCAAAGCAATTTTACATCAGTTCGTATTACCTATGCCGGGAATTTAAGAAGGTGACTAATACGACGATCATTCGGTACATCAATGTCACGCGCATCATGAATGCACAGCGCAAATTTATGGAAACCAACCGTAATGTCACAGATATCAGCAGGGAAGTCGGATTTTCCAATCTGACCCATTTCAACCGGGTGTTTAAATCCGTGACCGGCACCACTCCATCGCAGTATCGAAAGCAGTTTCGGGTTAGGGAAAGCAATAAACAGTAATTTTTTCGTAAGATATGCGTAAGATTGTCTTACTGGACAGAGGAACAAAGATTTGAGTATACTAGGTACAGGAATGAAACAGCTGTAACGGAGGGATAGGAGTGACAATGAATGAAAAACAGCCAAGAAGCAGAAAAAAGAAACCATTTCCGGTAAAAGCGGTGGCCATCGCGGCGGCAGTGCTGGTCGTGTGTGCAGGCAGTGGGATTGGTTATTATGTATATCAGGCGCAGCAGTATAACCATGTCTTTTTCCCCAATACGGTGATCAACGGCATGGATGTATCCAAAAAGACCGTGGATCAGGTGAAAGAGATGATTGCATCCGGAATCCAGGGCTATAGCCTGGTTTTAAAGGAGAGAGGTGGTGATACCGAGGAAATCTTCGGTGCGGAAATCGACTTAAAATCAGAGTTTGACGGAAGCTTAGAGAACTATCTGGCGGCTCAGGAACCGATGAAGTGGTTCAGTCACCGCTCTAAGAAGACTGAATATGAAATCCCAACCATGATCGCTTATGATAAAACAAAGCTGTCAGAAAAAATCGACGGTTTAGTCTGTCTGCGAGAAGATTATGCCAAAGCTCCGGCAGATGCTTATATGTCGGAGTACCAGCCGGGCAGCGGATTTTCGATCGTTCCGGAAGAACAGGGGAATCTGTTAAAGAAAGACGTTCTGACAGAAGGAATCGCCCATGCCATCGACAATCTAAGTAAGGAACTGGATCTGGAAGAGTTAGACGCCTATGAAAAACCAGAGATCACATCGGATCATGAAGGGTTGCAGGCGTTGGCGGATAAACTAAACCGCTATGTCAATATGACGGTGACCTATCAGTTTAGTGATAGCCGGGAAACTCTTGGCGGAGATATGATTTCCCAGTGGATCTCTGTAGGGGCAGATGGAACGACTGTTTTGCTGGACCGGGATCAGGTAGCAGCTTATGTGAAGGGACTGGCATCGAAATATGACACTGCTTATAAGAGCAAGACACTAAATACCAGTTATGGAAAAACCGTCACCATCAGCAAGGGGTTTTATGGCTGGAAGATCAACCAGGGAGAAGAAACCAGTCAGTTATATGACATTATCCAGTCTGGGGAAAGCCAGACCAGGGAGCCGGTATACAGCCAGAAAGCCAACAGCCATGGAGCGAATGATTACGGCAATACTTATGTGGAGATCAATTTGACGGCTCAGCATCTGTTCTTTTATAAGGATGGAAAACTGGTGATCGAGTCAGATTTTGTGTCCGGTAACCATGCAAAAGGGTATGATACACCATCCGGCGCTTATCCACTGACTTATAAACAGAAGGATGCCACCTTAAAGGGCGAGAATTACCGGACACCGGTCAGCTACTGGATGCCATTTAATGGAAATATTGGTATGCATGATGCCAAATGGCGTTCATCCTTTGGCGGGCAGATCTATATGACCAATGGTTCCCACGGCTGCGTGAATCTGCCACCTGCAGTGGCAAAGGTGATTTTCCAGAACATTTCCACAGGGGATCCGGTGCTTTGTTATCATCTGGATGGAACAGGAAGTAAGAGTACATCCACAGGTACCAAGGATACTCAGGCAGAGACGAAGGCTGCGGAAACAACTGCAGCTCCGACCCAGGCAGAAACGACAGCTGCAGCGTCAGCACCATCAGAGACCACTGCGCCAGCATCTTCTCCAGCTCCAGAGCCAACGACTGCAGCAGCACCTTCCCCACAGCCATCTCCGTCAGAAAGCTCAGCGGCAGAACCGCATCCAGATCCGGCAGAGAGTTCACCGGCACCGTCTCCGTCAGAGACCACAGCAGCGGAGAGCAAACCATCTGGTCCGGATCAGGCAGTGTTCGAGACGACCAGGGAGATAGGACCGGGCGTGTAAGCTCTGGAAATAATGAAATGGTACTTGTGCAATAGGGCGAAGTTATGTATAATACGTTGTAACTATTTAGTAGGTCTGAGCACATGCTGCGCTGACTGTAAGAACACATAGGATGGAAAGCAAAATCCTATCAGCGAAGCTGGTCTGGAATGGATTTTTGCTCGTAACTATGAAGGTATTGAATAGTTATAATACGTTGTAACAAAAGTCGGACGGAATTGGCTGATCATCAGATGCAGGTTCTTAGCAGAAAGAGGATCGGCTTTTCCGCCTGAATGAACATCAAGAGAACCAGGAGGAAAATCTGTGAACAGAGAAAAGATTGTAGTCATTGATTTTGGCGGACAGTACAATCAGTTGGTAGCGAGACGTGTTCGTGAAAACCATGTATATTGTGAGATTTATTCTTATAAGACTGATATCCAGCAGATCAAAGCCATGAATCCAAAGGGAATTATCCTGACAGGAGGTCCGAACAGCTGCTATGAAGAGGGGGCAGCATCCTGCGGCAAAGAATTATTTGAGATGGGTATCCCAGTTCTTGGGCTGTGCTACGGCGCGCAGTTAATGCAGCATGTATTGGGCGGCAACGTGTGCAAAGCCCCGGTCCGTGAGTATGGTAAAATCGAGGTAACCGTGGATAAGACCAGTAAGTTATTCAGCGATGTTTCAGAAAAGACGATCTGCTGGATGAGCCATAATGATTACATTGAGAGAATCGCTCCTGGTTTCCGTATTGTAGCTCATACCCCAGACTGCCCGGTGGCAGCAGCTGAGTGGGAGGAGAAGAACCTGTACGCCATCCAGTTTCATCCAGAGGTGCTGCATACCCAGGAAGGAAGCAAGATGCTTCACAACTTTGTATACAATGTATGCGGATGCTCCGGCGACTGGACCATGGATGCATTTGCAGAGAACAGCATCAAAGCGATCCGTGAGAAGGTTGGCAATGGTAAAGTTCTGTGTGCTCTGTCTGGTGGAGTTGATTCCTCCGTCGCAGCCGTTATGCTGGCAAAAGCAGTGGGCGATCAGTTGACCTGCGTATTCGTTGATCATGGCCTGCTCCGTAAAAATGAAGGCGATGAGGTAGAAGAAGTATTTGGACCAAACGGCCCATATAACTTAAACTTCATCCGCGTCAATGCCCAGGAACGTTTCTACGGCAAATTAAAAGGTGTTGAGGAGCCAGAACGTAAGAGAAAAATCATTGGCGAGGAATTTATCCGTGTCTTTGAGGAAGAGGCGAAGAAAATCGGTGCCGTTGACTTCCTGGTACAGGGAACCATTTACCCGGATGTAGTGGAGAGTGGTCTTGGCGGTGAGTCTGCGGTGATCAAATCCCACCACAACGTAGGAGGACTTCCGGACTATGTTGATTTCAAGGAGATCATCGAGCCGTTAAGAGATTTGTTCAAGGACGAGGTCCGCAAAGTAGGCTTAGAGCTTGGAATCCCGGAGAAATTAGTATTTCGTCAGCCATTCCCAGGCCCGGGACTTGGAATTCGTATCATCGGTGAAGTCACTCCTGAGAAGGTAAAAATGGTACAGGAGCAGACGCCATCTACCGCGAGGAGATTGCTAAGGCTGGACTGGATCGTTCCGTTGGACAGTATTTTGCAGCACTGACCAATATGCGTTCCGTAGGTGTTATGGGCGATGAGAGAACCTATGATTACGCCATTGCTTTAAGAGCAGTAAATACCATTGATTTTATGACTGCTGAGGCGGCGGAGCTGCCTTGGGAGGTGCTTGGAGTTGTGTCCAGCAGAATCGTTAATGAAGTGAAACATGTCAATCGCGTGCTGTATGATTGCACGGGAAAGCCACCGGCTACGATTGAGTTTGAATAAATCGAGTTGCTTAAAAAAGCCAGTGTTTATGCGGGTTTCAGCGATTTCGATTAGTCTTTTGATAACAAATTGATAACAGTCATAGCAAGTGCCATTATTCTTGTTATCCAGTGGTTTATGGGTAACGGAACAATTAACAGGTGGCTTGCAGACTAAAGTTCGGAGCTTGGCTCTGAACAAATTCCATATTATAAACTAAGCCCTTAGCTGTGGTTAATAACCATAGTTAAGGGCTTTTTTGTCGTTGCCAAAGCATCTGTAGGGAGCTGCCAGTGGCAGGTCCTGTAGGTGCTTATTTATCTTTCAAGTGGTCTTTGAATGCTTCCACGAGAGCGTCACTTAATTCCTGTGATGGAACTTTTGCCCAACGCTGTGTGGTGTCGAACTCTGGATAATGGTAACGCCAGTTATCGTATTCTTCTCTGTTGATTTCTTCGGAAGATAGCTTGTCTGCCTGTTCTTTCCAAGCATACAGCATTTTGAGGAGTTCATATGCTTCTCTGCCTTTGTCCTTGTTGACCTTTAAGCATACCTCTCCGTCTGCTTCACTGACAGTAAGACCGTAAATATCTTCAAGGGTAAACAGAGTGTGCATAAGACCGATATAGCTGTCTATGTCAGGAACATCAAGAGCCTGTGGAGAAACATCAAGCACCTGTGCCAATGCATTTGTAAGGTCTGCTTTCGGTTTGCGTGTACCAGTTTCGTACTGTGCCAAACGCACATCAGCACTCTTTTCTGGAAAACCGATTGCTGTACCGAGATACTTTTGTGTCATACCACGCATTAGTCTGAAAAAATGTATTCTTTCGCTGATAGCCATAATGATACGCTCCTTTTATATTTAGTGAAATAAGTATAGCAGAAATGTTTAGTGGAAGTCAAGAAAAACCGAAACAAAAATGTTTAATATTTTCTTTGCAACCACTTGACAATAGCAAATATGTTTAGTAAAATAAATTACGAATTAAACAAATATGCTTAATGCGACAACTGAATGACCGTCCGAAAAGCCAAACCGCCAAGACCTCGTCGGAGCAAGTTCCGTATCGTTCGCTTGTGTGCAAGCACAAAAGCTCATTCGCTGCACTGCTCCTCCTCTTCCCCAAAAGTCTCCGACTTTTCGGGAACCCCTATACGAGCGAGCGCCTGATGTACTGCGGTGCATTGGGACAGCACAGCGCCTGCCGACAAGCAGGAGTGCCTGTTGGAACTTTAACACGGAGAAAGCGGCAAGCAAAAAATTATTTTAAGAAAGGAAGAAAAAGGATATGGAAAACAGATTTATCCGAGCCGAAGATGTGGCTCAGGAACTAAACGTATCAAAACCTTATGCATATAAACTCATCAGACAATTAAATGAGGAATTGAAAGCAAAGGGCTTTATTACGATTGCAGGGCGTGTAAATCGCCAGTATTTTTACGAAAGGCTCTACGGAGCAGGAAAGGGGGAAATGTAAATGCCGGTATTTAAGAATGAAGATAACGGTACTTGGTATGTGATGGCAAGGTATGTGAACTGGAAAGGGGAACGCAAGCAGAAATGCAAGCGTGGCTTTGCTACCAAACGAGAAGCACAGGAATGGGAAAGAATGTTCAAATTGCAGACTTCTTCAGACCTTGATATGAGTTTTGAAGCCTTTACGGAGCTTTATATCAATGATGTGAAGAACCGTTTGAAGGAAAACACGTGGCTTACCAAAGAGCATATCATACGCACAAAGATACTTCCGTATTTCGGGAAACTGAAAATCAGCGAGATTTCCACAAAGGAGATTATTACTTGGCAGAATGAAATGCTTGCCTATCGTGATGAGAAGAAAAAGCCTTATTCACAGACGTATCTGAAAACGCTGCACAATCAGTTGTCCGCCATTTTCAATCACGCTGTCCGCTACTATGAACTGCGTTCCAATCCTGCGGCAAAGGTGGGAAATATGGGACGTGAGGAACACAAGGAAATGCTGTTCTGGACAAAGGAAGAATACAAGAAATTCTCTTTTGAGATGATGGACAAGCCTGTTTCCTTTTATGCGTTTGAAATGCTTTACTGGTGCGGTATCCGAGAGGGCGAGCTGTTAGCTTTGACTCCGGCAGATTTCAACTTTGATAAGGAAACAGTCACAATCAATAAATCCTATCAGCGTTTGAAAGGGCAGGATGTGATTACTTCTCCGAAAACGAAAAAGAGCAACCGCACGATTAAAATGCCGAAGTTTCTGTGTGAGGAAATGAAAGAATATCTCGGTATGCTTTACGGATTGAAGAAGAAAGACCGTATCTTTACGGTGACGAAAAGCTATCTTCATCACGAGATGGACAGAGGGGCAAAGGCGGCAGGCGTGAAGCGTATCCGCATTCACGATCTCCGTCACAGCCACATTTCACTCTTGATTGATATGGGCTTTTCTGCGGTGGCGATTGCTGACCGAGTTGGTCACGAAAGTATTGATATTACTTATCAGTACGCACACCTCTTTCCGTCAAAGCAGATTGAGATGGCAGAAAAATTAGATGATTTAGGGAAAGGAGATTTTGAAAATGTCAGCTAAGAACAGAGATAACAAAAATCGTTGGAGGAATATCACAGTAGGGTTTCGAGTATCGCCCGAAGAAAACGAACTCATTAACAGAGCTGTAGCTCTATCAGGATTGCCAAAACAGGAGTATTGTTACCGCCGTTGCTTAAATCAGGATGTGGTGGTACAGGGCAATCCGAGAGTGTATAAGGCGTTGAAAACGGAATTTGCCACAGTCCTTGCGGAACTGAAAAGGATTGAAGCAGGAAAAGGTGTGGATGATGAACTGCTGAGTGTAATAGAACTGATTTCCATTATTCTCGGCGGTTTGAAAGGAGAGGATGCGAATGGAGAATAAAAAAGAAATGACTATTCCAAATGTATCTGCGGCAACAGATGCGGAACAGTCACTTTCCAAATGTACTGACAATAGTATAGTCAATCAGGATACGGATTTCAAGGGGTACGAGCAATCTTTTGAAGAAATGCAAAGGGAAATACTCAGACAGTTAGACCCTTCCTATCTGAAAACAGTATCAATGACAACGCTGTATGATACGGTGTTTGAGGTTCAGACACCACTTATCGACGGTCTGCTCCAAAGGGGAACTTACCTTTTCGTAGGTTCCCCGAAAGTGGGAAAGAGCTTTATGATGGCACAGCTTGCCTATCATATCAGCACAGGCACACCGCTTTGGGAGTATAAGGTGCGTAAGGCAACGGTGCTTTATTTTGCCCTTGAAGATGATTACCCACGTTTGCAGAAGCGATTGTTTCAGATGTTCGGTGCAAAGGAGACAGGCAATCTGTATTTCGCAACGGAATGTAAAACGGTCAATGGCGGACTGGAAGAACAGATAAGAGGGTTTATGAGGGAACACCCAGACACAGGCTTGATTATCATAGACACCTTAAAGCGTGTGCGTGAAGCAGGCGGAGCAGATTACAGCTACGCAAGTGATTATGATGTTGTGGCAAGGCTGAAAGCGTTGGCAGACAGTTACAAGGTTTCAATGCTTATTGTTCATCATACACGCAAACAAAAATCGGAAGATATATTCGATATGATTTCAGGCACGAATGGTCTGATGGGTGCGGCAGACGGTGCATTTGTTCTCAGTAAGGACAAGCGTACTTCCAACAATGCCACACTTGATGTTGCTGGCAGAGACCAGCAGGATATGAAAATCCATCTTGTAAGGGACAGCGAGCGATTGGTGTGGAACTTTGCAAAATCGGAAACGGAGATGTGGAAAGAACCGCCCGAACCTCTGCTTGAGAAGATAGCGGATACGCTCTTTTCGGAAAGTGACAGATGGGAAGGAACTGCTTCGGAACTTTGCGAAAGGCTTGCGGTGGATATAAAGCCGAATGTACTTTCTTTAAGGCTCAGTATCAACGCAAGCAGGCTGTTTCGTGATTACGGTATCCGTTATCAGAACAGCCGCACACACGACGGAAGAAAGG
The DNA here is from genome assembly GCA_003478355.1 of Lachnospiraceae bacterium AM48-27BH. GTDB lineage: Bacteria > Bacillota > Clostridia > Lachnospirales > Lachnospiraceae > UBA3402. The sequence goes on along the minus strand of QUFC01000010.1, from coordinate 19,342 downwards.
TTTCACTTTGGAAAGAAACCGAGCAGACGGCGTGACAAACGGTGTCAAAGGTGTCAATGTTTTTGAGAGCAGCACGCTGTGAAAAACATTGTCACCATCGTCACACTTTGACACCGGATAAAGTTTAGGGGAGTGTGCAGAGAGTGCCTTTTCAAAGGCGGCTCTTTGGTCTCGCCTGCTGGCTCGGTCGGTTCGCAGGCGTGTGTGCCACCGGCACACGCTCACCCCTCGGAGAGCCTTCGGAGACGCAAAACCTGTTTACAGGTCGCATTTTTGATGGGTGTACCCGTCAAAAGTGCTTTTGCGTTACTTTTGACAAAAGTAACAAACCTGAGAATGTTGAAATTTACAGATGGGAGATGAAAAAATGCAGAGAACGATAAGTGCAATGGTCGGTAAAGGCTCGGTCAATCACAATAGCCGAAAGTTCCGAGCAGAAAATGTAGACGGAACTCGTACTCATCTCAATATCGACTACTGCAATGAAAATATAAAGACAGTTTATCACGAATTGTTTGATGAAGCATTGGAAAGATACAATGCCAAGCAGATAAGGTCAGACCGAAAGATAAAAGATTATTATGAAAAAATCCGAAGTTCCAAGCAGGAAAAACCGTTCCACGAAATCATTTTACAGGTGGGCGGTAAGGGAAATATGAACGCCGATACGGAAAACGGAGAACTGGCAAAGCAGATTTTAGATGAATACTATCAGGGTTTTCAGGAGCGAAATCCACAGCTTCGGGTGTTCTCGGCTCATCTGCATATGGATGAAGCTACACCACATCTGCACATAGATTTTGTACCTTTTACCACAGGCAGCAAGCGTGGACTTGATACAAGAGTGTCACTAAAGCAGGCTCTTGCAACGCAAGGTTTTAAGGGCGGCAGTCGTGGCGATACGGAGTGGTCGCAATGGATACAGTCCGAAAAAGAACAGCTTGCGGCGGTGATGGAACGTTATGGGATTGAGTGGGAACATTTAGGCACACACGAAAAACATCTTTCTGTTTTGGATTATAAAAAGCAGGAAAGAGAAAAAGAAGTGGCGGCATTAGGTGCGAAAATCGAGCAGAAACAGATTGAATTTGATGTGTTGTCGGAACGAGTATTGAACTATGATAAGGCAAAAGACGAGCTGTCAAATCTTGAAATAGAGCTTGATACTGCACCGAAATATCAGTTGCCAGAACCAGAGAAATTTATGACTGCAAAGGCATATAAACCAAAATGGCAGAGCCGGTTGTAAGGAAATTGAAGCAACTTGTCAAAACGGTGCTTGCCCGCTGCTTTGAGGGGTGGGACAACTATCATAGGCTGAATACAGCGAATGCACAGTTATACCGCACCAATCAGCGTTTGGAGAAAGTCAATGAAAGATTGACCGAAGAAAACAAAATCCTAAAAGCAGAAAATAAAGATTACAGCCTGCTCCGTAAGGTTTTTGGTCGCAAACAGATAGATGATTTGTTGGAGCAGGCAAGAACAGTTAAAGGTCGCAAGCGTGATAATACACGATCACGATAGACAAAAATCACAGGAGGAAAAGGAAAATGACAAAGACAATTTTTGAAGAAATGGGCGGAACTTATAGACAGGTGGGTGATTATTTATTGCCGAACATCACAGTACCAGCCGAAGAAGAAATAGAGCCGATTGGTTTATGGGGGAAACGACATGCAAGGCATTTAAAGGAACACTATAAAGTGTTATATATGAACCTGCTGACAAGCGGAAAGCTGCATAGTTATCTTGCAGAAGTCGATAAGCAAGCAGAGGATATGTTTCTTCGACTGGTAAAGGAATATGCCGACAGACAAGATGTGACGGAACAATTAAAGAAAGATAATCCCTACGAATGGATTGGAAGAATGAATAATATTCAGGCTTGTGTGAGGGAAGTTGTAGGAACGGAGTTGATTTACACATAAGCGTTTTACGGTATGGTGCTCCTGCGTTTGCTGGAGTGCTGTGGTTGTGGTTGTAAAGAGGTTGTGAAAGATTGAATTTCGTAATGGTTGGATGTATAATTAGGAAGTGAAAATTTTAATTTGCACTTCCATAAGGTGAAATGTATTGACACAAAAAATACAGTATGATAGTATTGCCATTAGAAGAAAGAAAGGCACATTTTGTGTAAGGTGAGGAAATGATTAATAGATAATTTGATTTAAGTAAGACACATATAGTTATTGAGCCTGTAGAGAATAGGTTTGTTTTGTGTACGCTTAAGTTGGATTATCGCAAGAGGCATTTCCTTTGTTTTCCTTTTGGAAAAGAAATAAGGGGCTATTTAGCGAGTCTATTTTTGCGTATGCAAAAAAGACTCGTTTTTGTGTGTTCAAAATAATAATTGGCTCAGACTTCGAAAAGGAGAAACTTTAATGTTGCAGATAAAAAAATTAAATTTAACACATAAAAAAGACCTGAGAATAATTCTTAATGATTTCAACCTTGTGCTAAATGATGGAGATAAGGCAGTTATTATTGGAGAAGAGGGAAATGGGAAATCGACATTAATGAAGTGGATATACAATCCGTCGCTTGTAGAAAACTATATAGAAGCAGATGGGGAAAGGATAATGGGACACGAACGTCTTGGTTATCTTCCGCAGGAGATGCTCGATGAAGATAAGGAAAAAACAATATACGAATATTTTTCTGAAGAGGAAATATTCTGGGAGAAAACGCCTAAAGAATTGTCTGTTATTGCGGGAAAATTTGGAATGAAAAATGATTTTTTCTACAGTAACCAGACAATGGGTAGTCTTTCAGGAGGCGAAAAAGTCAAGACACAACTTATGAGGCTTTTCATTCGCGATGTTTCTGTGCTGTTGTTGGACGAACCTTCCAATGACATCGACATTGCGACGCTTACATTACTGGAAAAAATCATAAATGACTGGAAGCACATTGTGCTTTTTATTTCACACGATGAAACGCTGATAGAGCGTACTGCCAACATGGTGATACATATCGAGCAGATTATACGAAAAACAAAGGCGAGATATACCGTGGCAAAGCTTCCCTATAGACGCTATGTGGAAGAACGGCTTCATAAATTTGAAATCCAAAAACAGCGGGCACTGAGTGACCGTAGGGAGAAAAAGATTCGCGATGAAAAATATCAAAGAGTTATGCAGAGTGTACAAGGTGCATTAAGAAGTTGTACCAGACAAGCACCGTCTGTTGCCAAAAACTTAAAGGACAAAATGCATACGGTTAAGGCAATGGAACGAAGATTTGAAAAAGAAGATGAAAATATGACTCAGATGCCGGAACAGGAAGAAGCAATCTTTGTCAAATTAGGGGATGAAAACTCACACATTCCCGCAGGAAAAACGGTCATAGAATATGAACTTTCAAAGCTTGTGACTCCGGATGGCAAAAGAATTTTAGCAGAAGGAATTCATTTAAAAATAAAAGGTTCAGAAAAAATCTGTATGATAGGAGCCAACGGGGCAGGAAAAACGACTCTTCTAAAAAAGATAGCGGAAGAACTCCTAAATCGGAATGACATTAAAGCAGAATATATGCCTCAAACTTATGAAGACCTGCTGGATTTGGATGTTACACCGGTTGATTACCTTGATAAAACAGGAGATAAAGAAGAGCGTACAAGAATTAGAACATACCTTGGTTCACTTAAATACACACCAGATGAAATGGAGCATCCGATTCGGGAGTTATCAGGCGGACAAAAGGCGAAAGTGCTTCTCTTGAGGATGAGCTTAAGTGGTGCAAATGTTCTTATTCTGGATGAACCGACAAGAAATTTTTCACCATTGTCCGGTCCGGTAATAAGAAAAATGCTCCGAGAATTTCCGGGGGCTGTCATTAGCATTTCTCACGATAGAAAGTATATTGAAGAGGTGTGCGATAAAATATATCAGCTAAATCCTAATGGATTACAGCTAATTGGTGATTGATAACAAAAAGGATGAAAGACTGACAAATTTCAGGCTTTTAGTGAGTTGGAAAGCATACAAAGATTTGAATTTGGAGGATAGATTATGGTACGTACAGAAGATGCATGTGAAATTATAAAATATGCTTTGCAAAACGAAATTAAAGTATATTTAGATGGCGGATGGGGTGTTGATGCACTTCTTAAAAGAGAATCAAGAATACACAATGATATTGATTTGTTTGTTGAACTGAAACATTATCATGATTATATTTATGTGATTAAGCAGCATGGATTTGAGGAAGTAAATACTGATTATACAACGGATGGTCATACTGTCTGGAAAGATGATAAACAAAGAATCATTGATTTACATTGTTTTGAATTTACAGATGACGGAATTGTTTATGAGGGAGATATATTTCCATCAAAAACTTTTTCCGGTATTGGAAAAGTTGGAGATATAACTGTTTCTTGTATTGAACCATTGAGTCAGGTAATGCTTCATTTGGGATATGAACACGATAAAAATGATGTGCATGATGTGATGCTGTTGTGTGAAACATTTCAAATAGCAATACCAGATGAATATAAGGAAAAGTAAAATTTCAGTTTTGTGTTGAATCTCTAAGCAAAATAGCTTATAATTTGACATGCTACATATAGTTATTATCCACAGTTATCGAGTAGGTGTTATCAATGCCGATAACAAAATGATAACATTAGCTCGTATAGGCAGGATAATATGGATATATCAAATAATCAAAAGAACGAGAAACATTACAGAGAATAATTCCTAAACAAAAAGCGTTAGTCTTTGTAGAGTTTGAATAGTTGGAGCAGAGCTTCAAAGCCTTTATTTTCAAGGGTTTTGAGGCTCTTTTCTTTTAGAATTGCATTTTGATTGCATTTTTTTATTCAACTGCTCTGTGATAGATTGCTGTATGCTGATTGCTGGTGTAATCGGCAACACTGGTTGTTGCCGGAGTATAAGTGAGAACGCCAGTTAATTTTTTGGCAACTTCCACGTTGGTGTTGGGATATAAATGTCCATAGGTTCCTAACGTGGTCTGTATCTTTTCATGCCCCAGACGTTCTTTAATCAATAAAGGATTTTCTCCCATACTGATGAGCAGGGAAGCATGGGAATGTCTGAGTGCATGAATTTTGATACGGTGTACGCCTGCCAATCCAGCAAGTTTTTCTAATGCCCGTGGGAGGGTGTGCTTACTGGTGGGAATCCCATTATAGCTTAGTACAAGGTCACAGTCCTTTAAAACCTTTTGCTGTACTTCCTGCCATGCTTTTAATTCTTTAATGGTATCTGTGTCAATATAGATAGTGCGAATACTGGCTTGTGTCTTTGGTTCCACAAATTTGTATTCGTCTATTGTTTTATAGTACAGCGTTTTCGTTATACTTAAAAGTCCGGTTTCAAAGTTGATATCCGACCATTGCAGGGCTGCGGCTTCTCCGATTCTCATTCCAGTCATAAACAGGAGCCAGTATGAAATGAAAAGGTAATGTTCGTAATAATCGCCCTTGTAGAGTAGGGAAATTACCTTTTGAAATTCATCCAGTGTCCAAAAATCCACTTTTGTTTTCTTGCTCTTGATGTTTCCTATCATTCGTGACGGATTTTTCTTTGCAAGACCGAGAACAACTGCTCTGTCAAAGGCAATGGAGAGCATACCCTGTACAATACGGATATAGTTTGGACTAAATTCTTTTGCGAGTTCAAGCTGCCAGTTTTGGACGTTAATGGGTTCTATCTCATCCACCGTCATTTTGTAAAAGTATGAAAAATGTTTCTGAATGGTAGAACGGCGGTTCAGATAGGTACTTTCCTTTACCTGTGTTTTATACCAAGGTAGGTAAGTCTCTTCAATGAACTGCTGAAAGGATAGCTGCTGTTTCTTTTCTGTCAATTCCTCTGTGGATGTAAGCATAAGCTTTGAATATGCTTCTCTGGCTTCCTTTTTTGTCTTGAATCCGCTTTTGTATTTCTGAATCTGTTTTCCGGTAATCGGGTGGAAACCTAAGTTTGCTCTAAAATAATAAGTTCCGTTTTCTGCTTTCTTAATAGGGTCTTTTGCCATGATTTTACTCCTTACATAAATGTGCAAGAAGTACAATCAGTTTGATTTATCAGTAAAAGTAATCCCTAACAATTCTTCCACAGCTTCTCTGGGAACCCTGTCCAGTTTGCGTGACTGATAGTAGGTATGCCCTTTTGAAATCATAAGTTTTTTTGCTTCTCTTATGATGTCTGCTGCGAATGAAGTCCCATAACCCAGTTCTATTAAGTCTTTTTTTGTTACTGTAATCATGTTCCTCCTTTCCATAGACCAGATATGGAACCCTCAATATCTGTCTATATTATATCAGATTTTGTGGCAAAAGTAATATTAAGATTGTATTTCCTGCGAATAGTTATTTGATTTTGAATGAAAAATTCTAATTCAAAATAGTATATAAGCAAGCCGAGCAGCTTTCGCTAAAGCTCATGGGAATCTCACCCCTGCATGGTTCTCATCCAGCCGTACCCTTTGCCAGCGGTGCTACATCATCACACGGACTAAGGCTGTACGGAAGTATCATTATCACAATAGAAAGGTCATGGCGGCAGCTCTGCGGTAAGCTGCTTATGGAACGCTGGCAGGAATCGCTATCCGGTTTCATCCCTCCTTTGGTGGGTCACGGCGTGCCAGCCCAACGGCTCTCTTTCTATCGAAACGTATTCGGCTGCTTTATGCTGCGTTGATTAGACGCTTTCTTTTTCAAGGAACAATCCGGCTTTGTCAGCCTGTTAAAATGCACTGGTGATAATGCACTTTAATAGGCTGGCAAGCTCTGTCTGGGAAGCATGGGCTTGTCCATGCTTCCACAGGAGAGCGTTATTTTTACTTTGGTTCCCTGATTTCAAAAGATAAAATCTTTGCAATCAGACGTGTTTCCATCCGGCGGCGTAGGGTTTCATCTACAACCATGTGAGTATTGCCATATTCGTCTTTCATGGGACGCATGGAACGGCTGGCAATAAAACCGCTGTAATGGCGTACAATCTGGTTGACTGCTTCAATATCACCGTCCGCAGCCCTTACAATTACAGGAAACGGAATCATAGGGTGCTTTGCTGTCATGCTTCTTCCTCCATAAATTTTTTGATAAATTCCAGTCCGGCGTGTCTTCTTCTCTGGATGGTAGAACGGTTGACTTCCAGAATTTTTGAAATTTCCGTATCGTCAAATCCGAGGAAATAATATCTCAGGATAACGTCACGTTTCTTTCCATCCAGATTTTCTAATGCTTCTGCTAATAGGCTGTTTTCAATGCGGACAGTAAATCCATCCATTTCAAAAGTATGGAAATGGGAGGGATAGGTGTCTTCGGAAGAAAACAGATTGACGGTGTAATCGTCCATATCACAGAACAGGGTTTCCCGTTTACACTGTCTGGACAACGCTTTGAGATAGTCTTTGCGTTCATCTTCCATAGCGACTTTACAGATATAATCAAACTGGTTCTCTATGGTTGTCTGAAATTCAGATGGCTTCATCATTGCTCACCCCCTTTCCAGCCTTGAAAGGGAGCGAGTTGATAGGAATTTCTGCTTCTTTCCCCCTTTTCGCTCTTAGTCCCGACAGGACAGGGGGTGCAGTTGCGTTTTGAGAAGAAAAATTTAAAAACTTTTTCTTCCAACTAAAAAAGCACGCAAACAGACGATATTTCTGCTTGTGTGCTTCGATAGTTCTTACTATGTATTGTGAAAAACCATATTGCAGGTCAGACTTTTCTAGCGTAGGTGGATGGCTTTTTTTAACGGTTTACCGAATGTAGATATATTTAAGAAAATATTTTGCATAGCGGCTTCCTCCTGTAAGCCGCTGTCTGTATCAAGTAGTGGACTTTAAAAATCATCTGTATTTCAGGCAAAAAAAGACGGCGGCTTTTGTTAAACCGTCGTCTGGAAATGATGATGTGATTTTTGACGCAGGGAAAGTATGCTGCCAAATAACGGTTTTTTTTATTTCCGTTTTGGCAGCATGGTTTTATCTTTGATACGCATAATAGGAACTGTACAACTATGCAATACGTTTTTCTATACCTGTCACTATTACAACAGGAACAGTAAAATGTACAAAGGTGATGTATTATGCGTAAAAAAGAAGATAAATATGATTTCAGGGCGTTTGGGCTTGCTATAAAAGAAGCCCGTAAAAAACAGGGTTTGACCCGTGAACAGGTGGGAGCAATGATTGAAATTGACCCACGCTATTTAACCAATATTGAGAATAAAAGGCAGCACCCAAGTTTACAGGTGCTTTATGACCTTGTATCTCTGCTGAATGTATCAGTGGATGAGTTCTTTTTGTCCTCTGATAATCCGGTAAAAAGTAGTAGACGAAGACAGCTTGAAAGCAAAATTGACAATTTTACAGACGCAGACCTTGTTATCATGGAAAGCGTTGCGGATGGTATTGTCAAATACAAGGAAATGGAAGATAAATAACTTCTATTGCCTGCAAGAATAAGATTGAAATTAAAATGAGCTGATAGTCTATAAGCTGTATAGCTTATAAATTATCGGCTCTGCGTCTAAGCGTCTGGCTCTTTGATAATTTTAATATACAAATTTTTCGAGCCGGGCATGCGGACATTTTTTTAGACCGCTATGCCTATACTCCTTCTATAATCTAGAGGACTAAGTCCTCCGAGTGTTGATTTAATTCTATCTTTGCAATACCAACCCATATAGCCATTTATCTCCTGGATAAATTCTTCAATGCTATATTCATCCCAGTCATGTCCATAGAACATTTCTGTTTTGAGGTGACCAAAGAAGCCCTCACATGCAGAGTTATCAGGAGAACAACCTTTCTTGGACATGGATCGTGTAAGGTTTGCTTCTTCCATTACCTGTATCCATTCTGGCCAACGATAATGGCATCCCTTGTCAGAATGTACGATAGGTTTTTCGTTTGGTTTAAGTGTAGCAATAGCATTCCTTAACATGGTGTTGGCAAGTTCTGCGTTCGGAGAAGTGCCTATAGTCCAACTCACCGGCATACCATCAAGGCAGTCAATTATCGGCGAAAGATATATTTTTCCTGCTTTGATAGAAAACTCTGTGATATCAGTAAGCCATTTTTGATTCGGTTTTGTAGCATGGAAATCTCTATCTATAACATTCTCCACCGCAGGTGTTATTTCACCTTTATAGGAGTTATATTTCTGTCTGCGTTTTCGTCTGATAATTAGTTTTTCCTGCTTCATAATACGACGAACCACTTTTTCAGAAACTTTTATACCCTCACGATGAAGCAGCATATGAATTCTCCGATAACCAAATATATCCCGATTTTCATGAAACAGTTGTATGATTCTTTTGTGAAGATTGGAGTATTTATCCTCTGCATAAATGGTTTTTTCTTGATAATAATAGCTACTTTTTGCAAGGTTTAGTTTTTTTAGAAGATCCGGCAGTGAATACTTATTTTTCAGGGCATCGATTATCACTGCCTTCTCCCGATTTGAGAGAGCTGTCTGATCGATGCCGGGGTCTTTTTTTAATACATTGATTGTTGCTTTAAGAATATCTATTTCCATCTGCATATCAAGCATCTGAGCTTTAAGCTCATTGATATCTTCCGCAGATGTGATATCGTTTGGATTTACATTAATGTTGGCAGTAGTTTTTTTATGGATTGAAAACATCCCTTCTCCCGATACTCCCTAATCCATTTATATATCAAGGAAGGTGTGTATCTGATTTCTTCTGCCACTAATTTTACAGGCTCGCCCTTAATAAGGCAACGTTTAATTACGTCATGTTTCAATTCTGTTGGAGCTTGTCTCCAATGCTTTTGATTTGGAACATCGTAATATTCAGGATACTTTTTACGCCAATGATAAAGCATTGGTGCAGATGGATACCCTAAGGTTTGGACAACTTTGTCTGGGGATCCTGTCGCTTTTAGTAATACAAGTGCTGTCGATATTTGTTCTTGTGTGTACCTCATAACATGTCAGGCATTACACAGTCCAACTTTTCGTCCGCATGCCCCTCTGGATAGTGGAATTTACTTTTGAAATTTTCATGTGAGTGATTATTGAACTGCTTATATGGTAAGCAGAACAAAAATATGCTATAATACAGGTGCCCTGCCCCGCTCAGCCGAGAGGTTGGGTTGATATGAGGTCTACGGACGGAAGGAGGGCTAAAATTCAATCAGTATAGCGAGGTGATTGTTATCATGAGTAAAATTGGTGATTTGGCAACTATTGTGAGTTTTCTTGTGATGTTACTGTTAAAAATTGTTAATTCGAAACAGATAACCCCTCTGCTGTGCGGGGTACATTATGAAAAAATATAGGAAAAAGAAAGTAAAGAAATATAACAAGTTTTTCAGCTATAAAAATACAGACAGAGCGAAACGAAATTTCAGCTATAAGGATTTTGGATACAGTGAGTCATACAATACAAAATTTACAGGTTCGTTGTTTTATGGAAATAATTTTTACAGAGCAACTATGAAATACTGTGGATTTAATGGATGCACATTTCGATTTATTGAGTTCAAAAGCGTGAATTTCAAAGGAAGCAGATTTAAAGGTGCGATTTTTGAAAATGTTTTATTTGATAATTGCAAGCTGGAAAAAGCGGATTTTCATGGAGCGGTTTTTAGAAATGTCTATTGTGTAAATACGGGGTTAAAAAAGACCAGAGGTATCAGCAGTTTGGAAAAAATAGTACAGTTTAATGGTAAGGTTTCTGAATTCGATTTTGGGGAGAAGCTGATTAAGGCTATTTTGTACTGTGAAAAAAATAAGTATATTATGAAATCTGATACAATATATAAGTGCAATGCAAAAACCGGAGATGCTGTGAAGATGATTAATCGAGTTAATATCATCAGATTGTTGGATGCTTATTCAGAAGATGAAATTGTAAACGGGCTGCATCTTGCTGCTGACAGTATTGACAAAAGTTTCAATAGTTTAAGTTATTTTTTACCGTATATCAGAAAAGCCCAGGAAAATATTGAGGGTAGCAATAAAGATGAAGGATAGTGTTAAATGGAAAATTTACAGGAAAAAGATACAAGGGAAATAATTCATTTGTATAGCATGTCTATTAAAGAATTAAAACGACGTAAGGTCATCAGAACAAATAATGTAGTTGGGGAACTGGGCGAATATCTGGCAATAGAAATATATAATAATACACCGGGGTTGCCAAATCTTGCACCAGCACCAGTGGGAACAGAGAATATTGATGCAATCAGCAGAAAAGGGGACAGATACAGTATAAAGTCAACAAGCAATGCAACAACAGGGGTGTTTTATGGTCTGGAAGAACCGGAATCAGACGTGCCTGACCGTCAGAAGTTTGAATATGTTATTGTATGCAAGTTTGATGATGACTATGAATTGCAGACGGTTCTGGAAATGGATTGGGACACATTCCTGAGGAACAAACGATGGCACAGCAGGATGCATGCATGGAATCTGTCATTAACAAAGAAACTTTGTCAACAATGTAAAATTGTATATAAAAAAGAGGAATAAAGGGCACAGTTTATATACTATAAGTCATATATGGACTGAAAAAGATAACGAAGCAGGCGAAAATATGTTCGATTATTTGGCTTGCTTTTTTCTTGCTTCAGGAGTATAATAGGGAAAAATCAGGTATAAAATTATTCCCAGGAGTGATTGGATATGAAACAGGTACACATAAGAGTAGAAGATGAGTTATACGAGGAGCTGAATGCATATTCCTTGCAGAGTGAGCAGAGTATGCAAGACTGCGTTCGAGAAGCTGTTGCCTATTATGTGACAGATATGATAAGAAAGCAGAAAGATATTTCAAATAAACAGTTTTCATTTATAGATTTATTTGCTGGAATTGGTGGAATGCGAATTGCATTTGACAGAGCCGGCGGACATTGTGTTTATTCTAACGAATGGAATAAATACAGTCAGCAGACATATTTTGTAAATTTTGGTGAGCAGCCGGATGGAGATATTACGAAGGTAAATGAGAAAGATATACCGAATCACGATATTCTGGTTGCGGGTTTTCCATGTCAGCCGTTTTCGATTGCCGGTGTTTCCAAAAAAAACAGTATGGGCAGAGAAACAGGATTTGCTGATAAGACACAGGGAACTTTATTTTTTGATGTTTGCCGGATTCTGAAAGAAAAACGTCCTAAGGCATTTATGCTGGAAAATGTGAAAAATCTTTGCAGTCATGATAAGGGCAGAACGTTTCAGGTAATAAAAGAATCTCTGGATGAACTGAATTATGAAGTGTTTCATGCAGTTCTTGATGGACAGAATTATGTGCCACAGCATAGAGAAAGAATTATTATAGTCGGGTTCGACAGAGAGAGATACGGAAAAGATATTGATTTTGAATTTAAGCTGACACCTAAAAATCCAAAGCCGGTTATGCAGGATATTCTGGATAAGGATGTGGAAGCAAAATATACTTTGTCAGATAAATTGTGGATATATCTGCAAAATTATGCCGCAAAGCATAGAGCTGCGGGCAATGGTTTTGGTTATGGAATAGCGCCATTAGACGGGGTATCAAGAACAATAAGTGCAAGGTATTATAAAGACGGGTCCGAAATATTGATTGCACAGGAAGGAAAGAATCCGAGGAGACTTACTCCAAGGGAGTGTGCAAGATTACAGGGGTTCCCGGACAGTTTCAAGATTCCGGTATCAGATACTCAGGCATATAAACAGTTTGGTAACTCTGTTGTTGTACCACTGATGGAAAATGTTGCAAAATTGATTGTTGCAAAACTTGAATATATGGACGCAATGACAGCAGATAAGATGCAGAGGAAGGTGATTTAATGACAACAGAATATTCTAATCAGGCAATACAGGCAGTATTAAATGGTCAGAGGGGATTTTGTAAATTCCTTTCGGCAAATGATACCGGTGCGACGGGAGGACATCAGGCTGGTATATATATTCCAAAATCATCTATAGAAATCTTATTTTCAGAACCAGGACAAAAAGGCGAAAATAAGGATAAGTGGGTAAAGGTAAAGTGGCAGGACGATTTTGTGACAGATACTCGTTTTATTTATTATGGAAAGGGAACAAGAAATGAGTACCGCATTACAAATTTTGGAAGAGACTTTCCGTTTTTAACAACAGAGTATACGGGAGCATTGTTTGTCTTTGTTAAAGCAGATGAAGAAAATTATCTTGGCTATGTATTGAATTCTGATGATGATATAGAAACATTTTTAAACGCTTTTGGCCTTAGTCCCACAGAAACTAACTGTTTGATCGATACTGGAAAAATTCAGCCGGAAACACATGAACAGATTGCGATTCAGGAGTTTATCTGCAGTCTGGATGTTGATTTTCCAGCTTCGGAGATCATGTCTGCGGCAGCAAGAGATATTCAAAACAGAGCATGTGATCATATTGAATATATACAAACGAATCCAGACAGAAAAATTATTGAGTGGACGAATATGGAATATGCTCTGTTTCGTGCACTCGAATATGCTCGATATGGAGATATTATTACGAAAGGATTTACTTCTGTCGATGAATTTGTAAAAGTAGCGAATATGGTATTGAACAGAAGAAAAAGCAGAGCAGGAAAAAGTCTGGAACATCATCTTGCGGCAATCTTTGATGGAAATGAACTTGAATACTCGGCACAGGCTGTAACAGAGGGGAATAAGAAACCGGATTTTATTTTTCCGTCTAAAGAAGCTTATCATAATAGCGGATTTTCTGTGGACAGACTGATTTCCCTGGCTGCAAAGACTACCTGTAAAGACAGATGGAGACAGGTACTTAATGAAGCAGACAGATTAAAGGGTAAGCCGAAATATTTATGTACTCTCCAGCAGGGAATATCGGGTGCTCAGATGGATGAGATGCAGGCAGAAAATGTTATCCTTGTTGTTCCACAGCCTTATATCAAAACATATCCTTCTGCCAGACAGGACAGAATCTGGACATTATCAAGATTTGTGCAGTATGTGAAGGCAATAGAGGAAAAATAAAATGGATATAGTAACACCGGAACAGCGAAGTAAAAATATGGCGGCAATTCGGTCAAAAGATACAAAACCAGAAATCTATTTTCGCAAGCTATTGTTTGCGAAAGGCTACAGATACAGCCTGAATTCAAAAAAGGTACCGGGACATCCGGATATGTATTTAAGAAAATATAATACAGCTGTGTTTGTTCATGGTTGTTTCTGGCACAGACATGGAGGATGCAAATTTGCATATATGCCAAAATCAAGAATTGAGTTTTGGAAGAACAAATTTGAGGTAAATCAGAAAAGAGATCTTGTTGTAAGAAATGAATTATTCGAGAATAATATTAAATGCCTTGTTGTGTGGGAATGCTCTATTAAAAAAATGAAAAAAGATGAGGGATTCAAAAATAGTATGCTTGTAAAAGTAATAGATTTCTTGAAGTCGAAGGATTTGTCTATGGAAATATGACGAAACGAGAGTAAAGGAAGTATGAATTTCACGATTGATTATTGTGGTTTGACTACATGATATGCAGGTGCTATACTTAATCTAAAATAGCACTCAACTAAAAAGAGTGCTGACAATGCGGAGGCGGATATAAATGAGTTTGCAGAAATATTTTAAAGAATTTGATAAAGCTATAAAAATGGATTACGATGTAAAAAGTGAATTAAAAGAGAAAAGAGATGTCCTGTTGAAAATTCTGAAAGAATCTGACGAAATCCCAACATTTGAAAAATATGATCAGGGCAGTTATAGTATGTATCTTGGTGTAGAACCGTTGGACAAGGAATATGATATTGATGTGGGGTTAAGATTTCATGCCAGTAGTAGCGAGTATGAACCTATGGATTTAAAAAATAAAATATATGATTTGTTAAAAAATCATACAGATTATGGTGCTAAAATTAAAAAGCCGTGTGTTACTGTGACTTACAAAAAAGATTGTGAAGCTGCCTATCACGTTGATTTGGTTGTTTATACATATGAAGACAAGGAAGATACTGATAGTCAATTATATCTCGCACGTGGTAAAAGCAGTGAGTCTGATGAAACATGTTGGGAAAAATCAGATCCTGTTGGACTGGTTGATTATGTTAATGACAAATATAAAGGGGAAGAATATAAGGAAGATCGTGAGCAGTTCAGGCGAGTTGTTCGTTACATGAAACGTTGGAAAAATAAAAAATTCAGCAGTTCCGGTAATGCTGAGCCACCGAGTATTGGAATTACATTGATTGCTGTGGATAAGTTTGAGGTATCCAAACAATATGATTATCTTGAGGAAAAATATTTATATGATGATTTGGAAGCAACGTTGAATTTTGCGAAAAAAATAAGAAATCTTTTTTGTTATAAGGAGATGTCTGAGAATGGACGAGCATTGTACAGTATAGAGTATAATTTACCGTCCACATTGAATTTTGAACCAAATACAAATGTGTTAAAAAAAATGTCAGATAATTATATGACTGATTTCAAAGAAAAAATAGATGTCCTTGTAAGTGATTTGGAAGCGGTAAAGAATGAAACGGACGAAGTAGAACAGTGTAAAAAATTAAAGAAGATTTTTGGAGAAGATTTTCCGGTTCCAGAAAAGAAAAATGCTGCTAAGCAACAAATGAATTATATTCCTACAACAAGTTCTTCAGGAGCGGTTTAAAATATGGTATTGCTTGATATCAAATCAATATTAGCAGAATGTAAGATTGTGAAAAATAAATGTCTTGAAGGGGAATACCTTCAAGACATTCAATTACGAGCTCATTTTTAAAAGTGAGTTAGTTGTGGATGAGCATAATCAAATACCGATTGTTGTTTGCATACCTGAAAACTGGCATCAAAAGCTGATTGACATATATGTTGAAAATTTTAATGAAATTAGCTTTTTACCACACATTGATAATAAAGGAAAATTATGTTTGTTTGAAACAGAAGGCATTCTAATCGACCAGAATTTGCCGGGTATTTTGATTCAGTCATTATTCCGTGCACAAAGCATTTTGAAAGATGGAATATCAGGAAAGAATCGAGGGGACTTTATTGAAGAATTTGAATTATATTGGAGTCAGTTACCCGATGGCAGGCTTACACATTTTGTTGTTCCGATAACGGAAAGTAGCCAGAGCGTAAAATGTATATTGAAAACGGTGTCACAGCGAAAAAAAGAAAAGCAGTCAGAGTATTTGAAAAGATTGAATTCGTCTTCGATATACATAGGAAAAGATTCTGAAAGTTTAAAACGGTGGAAATTGGGAAAGACAAGTATATTAAATGCAGCATACTTTGTTGTGTTTTCACAGATTCTTATTTTCCCTCCAGATATAAGAGAAGCAGTTCCACTTGATTATTTAAATAATCTATTGCAAATGGTGCCGGAAAAGGATGTTTCGAAGATATTATCCGGATTAAGCAGAAATAAGGTAATTGTATTTGCAATTAAACAGCCGACAGAAATTACAAACTATATTGGATTCTTTGTGAAAGGCGGAAAACTGGAAAAATATCAGGGAAAATATTTGTTAAACAATATTGAACGGCTGCAGCCACTTGTAGTAAGTAGAGCAGATAAAAAATTTTTGTTGAAGCGTACTTCAGGAAAAGAATTGGATATTGACAAAAAGAAAATACTTGTTGCCGGTTGTGGGTCAATAGGCGGACATCTTATTTGCGAATTGGCGAAAGCAGGATATGAAGATATAACTATCGTAGATGATGATATTTTAACAGAAGAAAATATTTTCAGACATATCCTTGGCATGGAATATGTATCTAAATATAAATGTGTAGCAATGGAAGAATATATACGAAAAAACATTCCGGAAGTTTCGATTAAATCGCTTGCTGAAAAATTTGAAGATGCTGTTATGGAAGAAGATTTAGAGTTAAACAGTTATGATTTGATTATTTCTGCAACAGGAAATCATAATCTTAATAGATGGATAAACTCTTTCATAATGGAGCATAGAATTAATACACCTGTAATTTATGCATGGAATGAAGTATATGGCATAGGTAATCATGTTGCATATTTTAAATATGATAATGAAGCCTGTTATGAATGTTTTTTTGGAAGAGATGAGGAAACCGGAGAATTATACGATAAAACTTCATATTGTGCTTCGGGACAAAAAATCACGAAAAACGCAGGTGGATGTGGAAAAAATTATGTTCCTTACGGAGATGTAATTTCGATAAAAACGGTTTTAATGTGTTTGGATGTAGTTAAAGCAGTTTTTGAGAATAAAGTTGAAAGTAATTTACTGGTATCGGCAAAAGGGGATGACAGTTATTTCATAAATCAAGGTTTAAAAATATCAGGGCGTTATTGCGGTCAAAAGGAAAACGTGAAAAAACTGACAGGTAATCAATTTGTAAATAGAGAATGCGGTGTATGCAATGGTAATAGTAGAAAGGGACAATAAGAAAATAAAAATTTGCAATCAAATACTGAGAACTATTTGTAAGCATATCCAATTACAAAGCTCTGATTCTGAAGCAGGAGGAATCATAGTCGGAAGAGAAAATCGTGGAAATAATAATGTGGTACTTGAGTATAGTACAGAGCCAATGAAAAACGATGTACGAACAAGAACGAGATATTTGAGAAAAGATTCAGGACATGTGGAGTATTACAAACAGCTTTATAATGAAAATAATGGAATATATGCATATTATGGTGAATGGCACACACATCCGGAAGACAAACCATGTTATTCATTAACCGATTTAGTTAACTGGAAGAAGATTGCCAGAGGAGATCCTAAGGGTATTCAATATCATATTATTGCAGGAAGAAAATACTTGACAATATGGAAAATGAAAAAGGGGTACTTAATGCCCGATAAAATATGTGAGGTTAAATGGGATGAAGTCTTTCTTTAGAAAAATAGCAGTAAATGTCAGACCAGCTTTTCAAATAATTGGTCTGATATTAGTGGGATTTTTACCAAGCTTGTTAAATGTTTCGGAAATAGTAACAGAACAGCCGCAGATTACAGCATCACAAAAGTGGTTTGACTATGTTTTCTATTTTGTATGGACAAGGGGAGATGAAGCAATTGGACTATTGCTTTTGATAATTGCATTATTTGCGGTACGAAAAGTAAATAAGGGATACATATTTAACAAGGGAGATGTATATAAAAATTATCCCTACATCTGGTATTGGGTATGTGCAAAAATTTTGGGATATTCAGAATGTAATCTTATTTTAGTGCCAATCTTTATGCAGTTTAAACTTGTGATACAGGATACATTTGATAAGTATCATTGTGGAACTTTCAATAAAAAAGATAATGATACCATTTCGGTAAATAAGAAGAACATGTCAAGTGCATCAGATGAAGTTAATTTGATTATCGCTGATACATATCCATTGGAGGCAAAGCAGATACCGGTATCTAAAAGAGTGAATCCGACAATCTTAATATCAAGGGATAATTCCGTTGATCATAATCGTTATGATAGCCCTAAGTTAGTACAGACAGTTGTTAATGAAGTTAGAAATTTACCATCTAACATAAAAAAGGTAAATGTTTATGCAACTACTAATCCACAAAATACGATGAACATTGCCAGTAATGCATTTAAATTGGGAGAGCGAGGCAATCTGGATGAAGTAACTGTTTTCCAGCAGAGGCGAACGGGTAATCCAAGGAAATTCGAAAAGAAGGGGAAAGTTGTTTATAGAAGATAAAAAGACATTGCATTTGAATGAGGACTAAGAATTGATAACATTCCCCTGATAACAATATGATAACGGCAGTTCAGATAACCTATACTATATGGATAACTGGTATTAAAGAAAATCAAAATGTATAATATTTCCCATACAAAAAAGTATGGTATTAAGATTCAGTTATTGAGTTTGAATAATAAACAGGGAGCCGGGAAGTCGCATAAACAGCGGATTTTCCGGCTCTTAGTGTGTAGCGTGATACCTTTTTGATACCTAAAATTAGGTTTGACTTCCTTTTCCGAAAATGTATCCGAGAGAAAGAGTGACTACTGGAATTATCAAATTAATTAATTCCATGTTAATATTGCTATTGATGTAATATGAGTGAAACATATCTATAATAATTATCAATAGCAGTAGGCCACATATTATAAGGGCTATGTGCATAGCTGCGTTTGAAGAGTTGGTCCCGAGAAATTTTCCCATAGTACCACCATCCTTTTCTTTATCAGTATGCACGGTGTCAATAATTCTATTCTGAATATTTGTGTCTAAATTTAAAAAATTATCAGAAGACAATATAGTGGATATGGAATCGTGGTCGTTTATTGAGTGTATGAGAAAATCTCTGTAAATAAGATTCTTCTATGATAATTAAGGGCAATAAGCTTACGGATTAGGCTTATCGCCCTTGTTTTATATATAACAGTTGCTTACAG
>QUFC01000001.1 GCA_003478355.1 Lachnospiraceae bacterium AM48-27BH | reverse complement strand
ACCTTCTTTCGTAAATGTTGCAAATGTTTGTTTTGGCACTTTCATTATACAACACATGGAATCGAGGTGTCTTTCTTTTATGCAAAATCACGAACTTGCTCATTTATAGTTTCTTAGTATTTAATTGTGTTGGATTTTCCAGTAACGGATTTACCGCTGACGGGTTTACCGTTATCGGGTTTTCCGACGACGGCTTATCCAACATCGGTTCTCCCTCGATGGGACGCTCAAAAATGGTATACTCATTGGCTGCGAATTTACCAGAAGCATCAGTTGTCTGTCTGCGCCGAATGTATCCGGCTGTTTCAAGCTCATTGACAGCAGAGCGGATTGCATCTTTGCTTTCTCGATTGATATAGCTGAGTCCTGACAGCGTATAATCCCAGTCATCAGGCAGAGATAACATCTGCGACAAGAGACCCTTTGCCTTCAAAGAAAGCCGTTTATCCTTTAGATGGAAATTGCTCATAACCGTGTAATCGCCAGTGCGTTCTACACGAAAAACAGCCATTTACTTCACTCCTTTCATTTCTCAGGTATGAAAAAAGCCGCAATTCATAAGAGAATTGTGGCAGCGATTAGGGTCTGTCTGTATCTTTTTTCTTGCGTCGGTAGGGGCGTTTTGGCATTGGTGGTTTATCAAACAGATCCCTTTCCTGAGAAAATGGTAGGGTTTGAAAAACACGGTCAATCTCGGTGGATTCCATATCACGCTGTGAGCGGCAATCTTCTTGAATAGCTTCTCGGATTTCTCTTACAGTACACATATTCATTCCTTTCCTTTCGTTGTATCGGTTATGAACGGCGGTGTTTTTTAGGTTTGAAGTCGAGGATATGCCCCTCAATAACATGAGCATATCTCTTAATTTTGATTTCTCGACGCTGCTGGCTTTGCAGAGCTGACTGATACCCGCCCTCTGTGAGAAAAAGCCTCATTTCGTCACCCGGTTCTCCATAAGCAGTAGGGCGCAAGACAGTAAACTCAATCATCCAGCAAGTGCTGTCCCAAAATCGCTCCACTGCAAGAATGTTGTGGCCTTTCAGCTCCCTTGCTGCAATATCTTTCATAGGCTCTCCCTTCATCGTTCCTGATCTCGTTGGCGTTTTTTCTGCCATTGTTCCAGCAGTTTAATAATGGTTTCCTGCATTTTGGCCGGTGTATAGCTTTTGGGGAAATACTTTCGCAAGGTATCGCTGCTCAAGGTCACTTTATCCAGATCACTCTTTTTTTCCTCTGACATGATGGCAAGCATCACATCTTCTGACAATTTCCCGTCCTGGCTGAACTTTTTCATTCGCTGAGCCTGAGAGAGAGAAGGGGTAGCCTGCTCATAGTCCATTGTTTCCACCAGCATTTGCTGTTCGTCCGGTTTCAAAAAAGAGAGTTCGTAGGCTGGATTAAATGCGATTTTCTTTTCATCCACCATATCCAAAAGCTCTGGAATCAGCTCAGTCAAACGAACATATCGCATTACCTGGATACCGCTTCGTTCACCGGCTTCTTTTGCCACCTGGTCTCTGGCACTCAACTTCTGTTCAACTTGAACAGAAGTCAGGTCTGTTCTTGCTCCCTGATGTTTAATGGCTTCCAGCTTCATTTTGTAGGCAAAGGCCCTTTCACTGGGGAGCAGATTTTCTCGCTGCAAATTGCTGTCAACCATAATAATTGTGGCAGCATCGTCATCCAAGTCGCGCACAATGACAGGCATGGTTTCTTTTCCGGCCAACTCGCTGGCTCTGCGGCGTCTGTGTCCGGCTACCAGCTCATAACTGCCATCAGGCAGAGGTCTGGCAATCGCAGGAACCAACACGCCATACTTTTTGATGCTGTCTGCGGTTTCTATCATTGCATCATCATCCTTGACCTTGAAGGGGTGATCCTTGAACGGATGCAGTTCAGATAGGGGAATTTCCTGGATTTTTTCCAGTTGCTCGTCTTGCCGACTTTCTTCAGTAGAAAACAGGTCATCTACTGAGGCCAGCTCTATTTTTTTCGCGCTGCTTTTCAAGTTTCATCACCTCCTGGGTCAGATTCTTGTAACCCTCGGCCACTTTGCCCTTGGGGTCATGGGCAAAAATACTCTTGCCCTCGGCACTGATTTCCTTTGCTCGGACAGAATGGGGAATCTCAGTTCCGAACACTTTTATTTTGTTGCCGTAGGTTTCTCGCAGCAGAGCCGCAATCTCCTTGGCAAAGTTGGTGCGGTTGTCCACCATCGTCAGCAGGATACCGTCGATCTGGAGCTTGGGGTTGATCTGCCGTTTCACCTTATTGACCGTCTGGAGCAGCTGTTCCAGGCCCTTGGCGGGCAGATACTCCGCCTGGACGGGGATTATGACCCTGTTGGCAGCCGCCAACGCATTGACCGTAAGCATCCCCAGGGAGGGCTGACAGTCAATCAGGATATGGGAATACTGTCCCTTGAGCGTGTCCAGGTATTGCCGCAAGATGGTCTCACGGCTCATGGCGTTCACCAGGGAGACCTCCATGCCGGAGAGCTGGATGTCGGCAGGCATCAGGTCAACGCCTTCCGGGTGGTGCAGGATGCCCTCGCCGGGGCGCATCGGCTCGTCCATCAGGATACGGCCCATCGCGTCGGACAGAGTAAAGGGCAGCTTGTCCGGCTGGGGATGGCCCAGGCTGATGGTCAGGCTGCCCTGCGGGTCTCCGTCGATCAGCAGAACTTTCTTCCCCGTCTGCGCCAGCCCGATACCCAGATTTGCGCAGGTGGTTGTCTTGCCAACGCCGCCTTTCTGGTTGGCGATGGCGATAATTTGTGTGTTCATTTCAGTTTCCTCCTGTGTCTTGAACAGAAGATGGAATGTAAAGAGGGTAAACTACCCCCTTGGGTTTTCTTAAAATCAAGAACATTTCGGCATCCTTTTGATTTAGGATTCATTTATCACGGTTCTGTACCGGACACTCCCATTGCCTGCGACGCTTTTAACGCTCGGACTGTGGCTGAGTGTAAGTTTTCCCCCTGTCCCTGGATCGTGGCCTCAAGTTATCAAGCTCTTTACCGGCGATAGGGAAGTCGCTCGACCCGTAGGCGTCATGGCGTATCACCGGAGTGGCTCTCCGAGGGACGGTTGTACCTGATGTTCTTCTGAATTTTCAAGGTCCACGAGATGTAACTCTCACTTGTAGGCCACGGCAGAGGCCGTTTGTTGCGCAAAAAATAAAAAAAGGAGCAGAAAATTTTTCTGCTCCCTGTTGTGACAAGGTATAATGACCTTTTATTGTGTGTAGCCACGCTTTTTACTCCAATTTCTAATCAACAGTAAAATCGTGTTGTGCATCTGTTCACTATTGTAATGTGAGGGGAAATACTGCTTGATTTCTTCTTCTTCAACAATCATCGGCTCTCTCTGGTTTGGTTTCTTTTCCGATAAGATACAAACCAAGTAATCTTCTGTAAAGTCTGATTCACTGGCCTTTTCTCGGATGGCTTTTGCCTGAGAAATAGATGGGGTTGCTTTTAGTGCTACCATTACCTTATATAGTAGCTTCTGTTGCTTCTTGTCCAAGTAGGAAATAGATACTGCTGGATTCAATGCCATTTTTCGATTATCAACCATTTCAAGGATTTCTGGTATCAATTCAGTAAGACGGATATAGCGAGAAATTTGGTTGCGACTTTGACCGACTTGTTCAGCAATTAACTCTCTGGATTCTTTTCCGACACACTTCCGCCCAAGTTGGGCGGAAGTAAATCCTTTACGCCCCTGATGGCTCATAGCTACCAACTTCATTTTGTATGCAAAGGCTCTTTCACTTGGGAGAATCGTTTCACGCTGAAGGTTTGCATCTACCATGTTTACAACTGCCTCATCATCCGTCATAGACCGGACTAAAACAGGCATCTCAGAGTAACCCAATACTTCACAAGCCGTTTTGCGTCGATGACCAGAAATTAGTTCATAACAATCCTCACCAATCTGGCGAGCCACCGCTGGATGAATTACACCGTGAATTTCAATGCTCTCAACAAGACGCCGAAATTCCTCATCGTCTCGTACCTGAAAGGGATGATTCTTAAATGGCTTCAGTTGTTCCAAGGGAATGTTTTTTACTGCTTGCCTTTGATCGTCTCGTCTCATAATGGCCTCCTTTACTGAAAGCTGAATTCGTCCAAAATTACGGAATTGGCTGCTGTGAAAATAGCAGCGAGCATGGACAAAATGTATTTTTGAAATCAGAATACATTTTTGCGTTCCCGTTTAGATTTGTACAAACAGCCCAAAATAACAACAAAAAACCCCCGCACATTGCCCAATTGGGAATGTACGGGGGTTTTGGTGATTAGATATAAACCTCCACGGTCAAATCATGCCATTTTGATGGTTTTATGCCGTATCCATGGGATTTATAGAAGGTTTGCGCTTCATCAAATCCAATGGTGAATGACAGAACTCTTACTTGCGGGGGTTCTTGATAGCAGCCTGTGCTGCTGCCAGTCTTGCGATCGGAACACGGAATGGAGAACAGGAAACGTAGTCCAGACCGATCTTGTTGCAGAACTCTACGGAAGATGGATCTCCGCCATGCTCGCCACAGATACCAATGTGCAGATCTGGATTGGTGGATTTACCAAGTTTGATAGCCATCTCCATCAGTTTGCCAACACCAACCTGATCCAGTTTTGCGAATGGATCATTCTCATAAATCTTAGCATCATAGTAAGAACCTAAGAACTTACCTGCATCATCACGGGAGAAACCAAATGTCATCTGAGTTAAATCGTTTGTACCGAAGCAGAAGAAGTCAGCCTCTTTTGCGATCTCATCAGCAGTTAAAGCTGCTCTTGGGATCTCAATCATAGTACCTACGTGATATTTCAGGTCAGAACCTGCTGCTGCGATCTCTGCATCTGCAGTCTCAACAACGGTCTTCTTGCAATATTTTAACTCTTTTACTTCACCGATCAATGGGATCATGATCTCTGGCTCTAACTTCCAGTCTGGATGAGCATTTTTCACTTTGATTGCTGCACGGATAACAGCTTTGGTCTGCATAACTGCGATCTCTGGATAAGTAACAGCCAGACGGCATCCACGATGACCCATCATTGGGTTGAACTCATGTAAGGAGTTGCAGATAGCCTTGATCTGCTCTACCGTCTTGCCTTTTGCTTTTGCCAGCTTCTCAATATCAGCCTTCTCGGTTGGAACAAACTCATGTAACGGCGGATCCAGGAAACGGATGGTAACTGGGTTGCCTTCCATAGCCTCGTATAACTGCTCGAAGTCACCCTGCTGTAATGGAAGGATCTTCTCCAGAGCTTCTTCTCTCTCTTCTACAGTATCGGAACAGATCATCTCACGGAATGCCTCGATACGGTCACCCTCGAAGAACATATGCTCTGTACGGCAAAGTCCAAGTCCCTCAGCGCCTAACTCGCGAGCTTTCTTTGCATCTGCCGGTGTATCCGCATTGGTACGAACAGACATGGTTCTGTACTCATCAGCCCATGCCATGATACGTCCGAACTCACCTGCGATCTTAGCTTCTACAGTTGGGATCGCACCATCGTATACACAACCGGTAGAACCATCGAAGGAAATCACATCTCCCTCATGATACTCTTTTCCGCCTAATGTAAATTTCTTGTTTTCCTCATCCATGATAATGTCGCCGCATCCGGATACACAGCAAGCACCCATACCACGTGCAACTACTGCTGCATGAGAAGTCATACCGCCACGAACAGTTAAGATACCCTGGGAAGCCTTCATACCGGAAATATCCTCTGGGGAAGTCTCCAGACGAACCAGAACGACTTTCTCGCCTCTTGCAGCCCACGCTTCAGCATCATCAGCGGTAAATACGATCTTACCACAAGCAGCACCTGGAGCAGCGCCTAATGCTTTTGCGATTGGAGTTGCAGCCTTCAGTGCCTTCTGGTCGAAGGTTGGATGCAGTAAGGAATCCAGGTTACGAGGATCGATCATAGCAACTGCCTCTTCTGGAGTTCTCATGCCCTCATCTACCAGATCACAAGCGATCTTTAAAGCAGCCTGAGCGGTTCTCTTACCATTACGTGTCTGCAGCATGTACAGTTTGCCATGCTCAACGGTAAACTCCATATCCTGCATATCTCTATAATGATCTTCCAGAGTTTTGCATACATTCTTGAACTCATCAAATGCCTCTGGGAATTTCTCTGCCATCTCATCGATGTGCATTGGTGTACGAACACCAGCAACAACGTCCTCGCCCTGTGCGTTGGTTAAGAACTCACCAAACAGACCCTTTGCACCAGTTGCTGGGTCACGGGTAAATGCAACACCGGTACCACAGTCATCACCCATGTTACCAAATGCCATGGACTGTACGTTTACAGCAGTACCCCAGGAATATGGGATATCGTTATCACGACGGTAGATGTTCGCACGTGGGTTGTCCCAGGAACGGAATACCGCTTTGATTGCTCCCATTAACTGCTCCTTAGGATCATCTGGGAAATCAGCACCGATCTTATTCTTATATTCAGCCTTAAACTGGTGAGCCAGCTCTTTTAAATCATTCGCATCCAGCTCAACGTCCAGTGTAACGCCCTTTTTCTCTTTCATCTCGTCGATAAGAGCCTCAAAGTACTTCTTACCAACTTCCATAACTACATCAGAATACATCTGGATGAATCTTCTGTAGCAGTCCCAAGCCCAACGTGGATTACCGGACTTCTCAGCCAGTACGTTGACTACCTGCTCATTTAAGCCCAGGTTTAAGATGGTATCCATCATACCAGGCATAGATGCACGCGCACCAGAACGAACAGATACAAGCAGTGGGTTCTCAATATCACCAAACTTCTTGCCGGTGATCTCTTCCATCTTCACAATGTACTCGTTGATCTGACCCTGGATCTCAGCATTGATCTCACGACCATCCTCGTAGTACTGTGTACAAGCCTCTGTAGTAATCGTAAATCCCTGTGGTACTGGAAGGCCGATGTTTGTCATCTCTGCCAGGTTCGCACCTTTGCCTCCTAACAGATTTCTCATTGTTGCGTTACCTTCACTAAACAGGTAAACCCACTTTTTTGCCATAATGATATTTCCTCCTCAACTTGTAGAATCTTCTACAGCATTGTCACCGTCAGCCCATTTGTTTCCCCTCTGACAGTCTGCTATTAGTATAACACATTTTTTCTTCAAGTAAAGTGTTTTTTGTACATTTTCCATAGTTTTTGCCATGTAAGCGGTTACATTTTTTGTGCATATTCACATATTCGATTTTGTTCGTATATACGAATAGTTATTTTATTTTTTGGGCTGATATCTGGGCGATCACGCACAATTCCCCTGCTTTCAGCGCATGCTCCTGAGTCATGGCCGTCTCTGTGCGATCGATGCAATCATGGAGCAGTTCCTGAAAGAACGGATAACCGACTTTTCCCGATACATCTTCCCTGTGTTCCCCCTTTTCGTCCACCCAGTACACGTGATCTTTGGTCTGGTCCCGTGCCACATCCACATATTTCCGAAGCTCAATGTAGCCTTTTGTCCCAAGGATGAAGGTTCTGCCATCTCCCCAGGTAGATAAGCCGTCCGGTGTCAGCCAGTCCACCCGGAAATAATTAGAAG
Source organism: Lachnospiraceae bacterium AM48-27BH (assembly GCA_003478355.1). Lineage (GTDB taxonomy): Bacteria > Bacillota > Clostridia > Lachnospirales > Lachnospiraceae > UBA3402. The sequence goes on along the minus strand of QUFC01000001.1, from coordinate 309,544 downwards.
CGCCATTTTCTCCCACCAGAGAGACTTCGCCAAAATCTTCCATCTCTGGATACTGGCTATGGCAGTAATTACCGACCTGGCTGTTTACGACCCTTGCATTTTCACAACCACTGTAATATAGAAACTGCTCGATCTGATGGCTGCCAATGTCGCATAGAATCCCGCCATAAGTCTCCTTATGAAAGAACCAGTCCGGTCTGGTTTCTGGATTCAGGCGGTGAGGCCCCATTCCCATGACCTGAACCACATCGCCGATCACTCCGTCTTTCACCAGCTTTCCGGCATACACCCCTGCCTCAGAATGAAGGCGTTCACTATAATAAACCATGTATTTCCGTCTGGTTTTATCAATAGCCTTCCGTATCCGCTCTAATTGTTCCAGCGTTGTAAATGGGGCTTTATCCACGAAGTAGTCCTTGCCTGCTTCCATGACCCTGATTCCCAGATCTGCCCTCTGTGACGGAATACACGCTGAAAGCACCAGGTCAACCTCTGGATCTTCCAGGATCTGTTCCAGATTTTTTGCCTCTTTCACCTGGAATTTCTGAAAATGATCCAGAAATGTCTTTGTTTTCTCCGTATCCGGGTCATAGGCCCATTTGATCACCGCCCCGGCTTCCCCGATTCCTTCTGTCATGCCATTGATATGTCCATGATCCATCCCTGTCACTGCCGCTACAATTTTCCCATCTCTCATACCAGACTTCTCCTTCTCTACGATCTTATATTTATGAAAAAAGCTGGAATACACCATTTTGAAAATGATGTATTCCAACTCTTACTTGTGATCTGATTATGCCATATATTTGTGAAGGGTTGCACGAACTGCGCCAGGTCCGGCGATCAGCTCTTTAAACATACCTTCTATCTTCTCTGCCAATCCGATCTCATTTAAATCAGAACCAAACAGAACTTTGTTGCTTAAGATTTCAGTCAGTTTGCCATCTGCGCTCTCTGGATCACCCAGCTTCACATCAGCTAACTGTTTCTGCAGTACCTCTAACATCGGGTCGCTGCTGACATTCATCTCTTTGCCCTCATCATCTACTGCCAGCAGATAACGCAGCCATCCAGCGATTGCTAACGGGATCGCAGTCAGACTGTGAACATCTAAGGAATCACTTGCTACATAGGACTTAATGGTCTCACCGAAACGAACCGTGATCTTCTGGCTGGTATCGGTAGCGATTCTCTGTGGTGTATCAGGAATAAATGGGTTAGGCAGACGCTGGTCAATGACCTCATGGATGAAGTCCATTGGGCTTAAGATACCAGGATCGGTTACAACCGGCATACCCTCTTTGTAACCGATAGTTTCTACCAGTTTCTTTAAGTCTGCGTCTTTCATCTCTGCAGCGATGCTGTCATATCCAAGAACACAACCATAAACAGCCAGTGCTGTATGCAGTGGGTTCAGACAGGTCGTTACTTTCATACGCTCTGTCATGTTAACCGTGTCACGGTCTGTCATGTAAACTCCAGCCTTCTCCAGTGCAGGACGTCCGTTCGGGAAACGATCCTCAACTACCAGATACTGTGGAACCTCTGCGTTAACGAATGGAGCGATATAGGTGTTGCGGCTGGTGATGATCGGAGCCATATCCTCGATGCCATCTGCCTCCAGAGCTTTTTCTACAACCTCTGCCGGTCTTGGGGTGATCTTATCGATCATGCTCCACGGGAAGGAAACCTGATTCTCATCTTTCACCCATGCAGCGAAATCCGCGGATACGTGGCCTTTCTTTAACCACTCCTCTACGATCGTAACCACACTATGTTTCAGTTTCTCACCGTTGTGACTGCAGTTATCCATGCTGACAACAGCGATTGGCGCTTTGCAGGTATTGTAACGCTCTAATAACAGGGCTGCTACGATGCTCATGGCATGATGAGCCTTTGTCGGGCCATTCTCAATATCAGCAGTTACTACCGGTAAATACTCACCCTTTAAGTTTGCTAACGCATAGCCCTTCTCAGTGATGGTAAAGCTTAACATCTGAAGAGATGGATTCGCAAATACTTTCTTTAAGTAGCTATACTCTTTCTCATCTTCCATGTTGGCTTTTACACCTTTTGCCACGCTGGCAATGATCTCACGATCCATGGAACCATCTGGTTTTAAGCTGACCATCATGGTCATGTTGTCAAATGGTGTATAGATTTTGTCAATAATGTCATAGTCAAACGTATCTGCCGCGATGATTCCCTGCTGTGCCAGTCCCTGCTCTAACAGTCTCTGCTGCAGAACTGCGATAAATCCGCGGAAGATATTGCCTGCTCCGAAGTGTACCCACACCGGGCTTTCTTCTGTGGCAGCTCTCATCTTGTCAATGTCGAATTCTGGAAGCTTTACTCCAGCCTGCTTCCATGCAGCATCACTTAAACCTGCTTTACAAAGTTTCATGGTTTTAGCTCCTCTCTTAAATGAAATCTTTATGAAAGATGGACTTGTTCATCCATCTTGTATACTAGTACTATAGTATCACAGTTTCTGATATTTGTATACCGAATATTTTTAGATTTTATAGCAAAAATTTGCGGTCTTGTGAAATTTTTATGCCTTAAAATACTGAGGATACGCAGACTCCATAGTCTCCCGATCCACCTTATAGCGATTTAAATGTTTTTCCATCAGACGCTTCGCTTCCTCTGCGTTTCCTTCAGACACAGCCTTCAGGATCATCCTGTGGTCATCTACCGTTTTTATATCCTTGATTGCCTTCAACGCCAGACTTCGGACACGGTCATAATGGATGGAAATGCTCTCCATAAGCACAAACACCTGGGTCTTCTCTGCAATCTCAAAAAGCATCTGATGATATTCGTTATCCAGCTCCAGAAGCCGCTCCGGACGGTGGTTATCCAGATGAAACTGCTGTAAAGTCACATTTTCCTCCAGCTTGCGGATCCAATCCGGCGTGATCTTCTGACATACCAGTTCTACAACAGCGCTTTCCAGCACATATCGCATAAACCGTGCTTCTTCTACCATATTATAATCGATCAGGGATACCACACTGCCTTTCTGAGGATAGATCTCCACGATTTTCACCTTACTCAGCTCAATAAATGCTTCACGCACCGGAGTTCTGGAAAGATTCAGACAGGAGGCAATCTCATTCTCACTGAGCATAGAACCGGGCAGAAGATCCAGTCCCACAATATTCTCCTTCAGCACTCTCAGTGCATACTCTCTTCCCGTTTCCCTAGCAAGACGTTCCAGCACACGCATGATGATCTCCTCCGATTCCGTTCTTCATTTCTAACTGCCCTGTACAACAGTTACCACTTTTCTACTATCAGAATAACGAAATTTTCTTAAAATGTCAACACTAGTATACTAGTTGATAAGCAATTCATTTTCCGGTATAATATCTTACAGTCAGTACATCACGTCACAGACCTCCAAAACTGTTACTAATTTATATTTTATAAAGAAAGGATAGGCTTATGAAGCAGACTTCACACCCATTTTCCACGGACCATTTTCTCCATGGCGGCGACTATAATCCTGATCAATGGCTGGATCGTCCAGATATCCTGGAAAAAGATCTGGAGTATTTTGAAAAAGCAGGAATCAACTGCGTTTCTCTTGGGATTTTTTCCTGGGCAATGCTGGAACCGGAGGAAGGCCACTACCAGTTTGACTGGATGAAAGAGATCATCGACCGGCTTTACAGCCATGGCGTATCCATAGACCTGGCCACTCCGTCCGGAGCACGTCCTCACTGGCTGGCGGACGCTTACCCGGAAGTCCTGCGAGTGGACGAAAACCGCAGACGTGCCCTCTTTGGCGAGCGCCACAATCACTGTTATACCTCTCCAGCATATCGTCAGAAGGTTTACCTGATCAACCGGAAACTGGCAGAAACCTTCGTTGATCATCCCGGCGTGATCCTGTGGCATATCTCTAATGAATATGGAGGCGAATGCCACTGTCCTTTATGTCAGGAGCAGTTCCGGGCATGGTTGAAGGACCGTTACCACACCATCGATCATCTGAACAAATGCTGGAATACTGCCTTCTGGAGTCACATTTGCCAAAATTTTGACCAGATAGAAAGTCCTTCCCCGATTGGAGAGTGGGAAATGCACGGACTGAAGCTGGACTGGAAACGGTTTGTCACCCATCAGACCCGGGATTTTATGCGCTGGGAGATCCAGGCATTGCGTGATGGTGGAACTGCAAAACCAGTGACCACCAATTTTATGTATGACTATCAGGGACTTGATTACAGCAAATTTGCTGATGATCTGGATGTGATCAGCTGGGACAATTATCCAACCTGGCATAAGGAGGCTGAGATTGAGACTGCCTGGGACTGTGGTCTGCAGCATGACCAAATGCGTTCTTATAAAGGACAGCCCTTTTTATTGATGGAATCTTCTCCTTCTGCCACCAACTGGCAGCCAGTAAGCAAACTGAGGAAACCCGGAATGTTAAAGCTGGCTTCTTTGCAGGCAGTGGCACATGGCAGCGACAGCGTTCTTTACTTCCAGATCCGTCAGAGCCGTGGCGCATCAGAAAAATTCCACGGGGCAGTCATCGACCATTACGGCGGCGAGGACAGCCGGGTGTTCCAGGAAGTCTGTGACCTGGGTCGGACCTTAAAACAGCTTAAAGAGGCTGCTGGTTCCAATACTCCAAAACAGGCTGCCATTCTATGCGATACCGAAAGCCGCTGGGCCATGAAAGATGCCATGGGGCCAAGAAACCAGGGACTTCCTGACAAAAAAACGATACAAGGCTTTTACAGTGGGCTCCGTCAAATGGGACTCAACGTAGATATTCTGGATGAAACCCAATCTCTGGATGGTTATCGCCTGGTAATCGCCCCAATGCTTTATATGTTCAAACATGGAATTCAGGAAAAATTAAGATCGTTCACTGCTGATGGCGGTACTCTGGTCATGACCTTCTGGTCCGGACTGGCTGATGAACATGATCTGTGCTTCCTTGGAGGAACCCCAGGCGGTCTGACAGATGTGCTGGGACTGCGTTTTATGGAGATCGACGGGTTATATGACTGGGAAAGCAATACATTAATTCCCATCGGTCGCGCACCGGCTTCCGCTGATGGCGTACCGTCTTCCACTGACGGTGTACTGTCCACCCAGCAGGCAGTGATCAGCAAAGCAGCTTCTGAGATGCCAGATACCTTCCACCCACAAAAAAGTTACACCTGCCACAGCCTCTGTGAACTGGTCTACCCGACCACTGCAAAAACTCTTATGGCTTACGGCTCTGACTTCTATAAAGGTTATCCGGCATTGACCTGCAATTCGTATGAAAAAGGGAAAGCCTACTACCTCTGCGCTGCCGCCGAAACCGCATTTTATCAGGATTTCTTAAAAGCCCTGGTGATCGAGCTTTTCCCGGAGCGTCCGGTGATGGAGATTCCTTACGGCGTAGAAGTCACTACCAGACAGAATGACTCCAGGGAATATCTGTTTTTACAGAATTTTACCCGTGAAACCACCGCGGTCTCCCCCTCCTGGCATGATTATGAATGTCTGACCGGAAGCTTTAGTAACTCTCTGGAACCTTATGAAACTGTAGTACTTGCACGGAACCGTAGTTAGTTACAATATTTCTTCACATACTGTCCTGTATAAGACTGTGGACAACGGGCAATCTCCTCCGGAGTGCCTTTGGCGATCACCGTACCACCCTTATCTCCGCCTTCCGGTCCGATATCGAGGATATAATCTGCAGTTTTGATCACATCCAGATTATGCTCGATCACCACAACCGTATTGCCGCCCTCAGACAGCTTCCGCAAGATCTCTACCAGCTTATGGACATCTGCAAAATGAAGTCCGGTAGTCGGCTCATCCAGAATATAGATGGTCTTACCGGTACCACGGCGGCTTAACTCTGTGGCAAGCTTTATACGCTGGGCTTCACCACCGGATAATTCTGTAGACGGCTGACCTAAACGGATATAAGAAAGTCCCACATCATTCAGCGTTGCGATCTTCCGGTAGATCGACGGTACGTTCTCAAAGAACTTCATAGCCTCTTCCACAGTCATATTTAACACATCGTAGATACTTTTTCCTTTATATTTTACCTCCAGTGTTTCACGATTGTAACGCTTTCCACCACAAACCTCACATGGCACATAGACGTCTGGAAGAAAATGCATCTCGATCTTGATAATACCGTCACCAGAACATGCCTCACAACGGCCACCCTTAACGTTGAAGCTGAATCTTCCTTTCTTATATCCTCTCTCCTTAGCATCCACGGTAGAAGCGAACAGATCGCGGATCATATCAAACACACCGGTATAGGTGGCCGGGTTTGAACGGGGCGTCCGTCCAATCGGGGACTGGTCAATGTTAATCACCTTATCAAGCTGCTCTACACCCTCGATACACTTATGTCTGCCCGGAATAGTTCTGGCTCTGTTTAACTTTTTCGCCAATGCTTTATACAAAATCTCGTTGACCAAAGAACTCTTACCAGAACCGGAAACTCCGGTCACACAGGTCATAATACCTAATGGAATCTTCACATCGATGTTCTTTAGGTTATTCTCCGCCGCACCTTTTACTGTCAGCCAGCCAGTTGGCTTTCTGCGTTCTTTCGGCACCGGGATCTGTATCCGTCCACTTAAATAAGCACCTGTAATGGATTCCGGACACTGCATGATCTCTTCTGCAGTTCCTGCTGCCACCACATTTCCACCATGCTCTCCAGCTCCCGGACCAATATCCACAATAAAGTCCGCTGCTCTCATGGTATCCTCGTCATGCTCCACCACGATCACGCTGTTACCCAGATCCCGCAGATGGAACAGGGTCTGCAGTAGTTTATCATTATCCCTCTGATGCAGTCCGATACTTGGCTCATCCAGAATATATGCCACACCGACCAGACCGGAACCGATCTGGGTCGCCAGACGGATACGCTGGGCTTCGCCGCCGGATAATGTTCCAGTTGCCCGGGACAGAGACAAATAATCCAGTCCTACATTAATCAGGAACGAAACTCTCGCCCGGATCTCTTTTAAAATCTGGGCTCCAATGGCCTGCTGCATCTCACTTAAAGACAGACCATCCAGAAATGTCCGGAAGTCCACAATTGACATATTCGTCGCATCAAAAATGTTCAGACCTCCTACCGTTACAGCCAGAGAGGACTGTTTCAAACGCTTGCCCTTACACAGGGAACATGGAGTGATCCGCATAAAGGTCTCATACTCTGCCTTGCTGGCCTCCGAGAATGTCTCCCGGTATCTCCGCTCTACATTCCTGACCAGACCCTCGAGGCCACATCATAGATACCCTCTCCACGCTGTCCTTTGTAGTAGACCTTCACCTCTTTTCCACCGGTTCCCCGGATCAGAACATCCTGGATCTCCTGCGGATACTGTTCAAAAGGTGTATCCAGGCTAAGTGATATTCTTTCGCCAGAGCATCCAGAATCGCCCTGGAAAAGCTTCCTTTATCGGTACAGGACTGCCATCCCAGTACGGTAATGGCACCCTCGTTAATACTCAAAGATTTATCCGGGATCATCAGATCCTCGTCAAATTCCATCTTATAACCCAGTCCAAAACAATCCGGACAGGCGCCAAACGGATTATTAAAGGAAAAACTTCTCGGCTCCACCTCATCAATGCTGATACCGCAATCCGGACAGGCAAAGTTCTGGCTGAAATTCAGCATCTCCCCATCTGTCACATCCACCATCATCAGGCCATTGCCCAGGCTCATGGCTGTTTCAATAGAATCTGTCAGACGCTTTTCAATGCCAGAACGGACGATCAGACGATCTACCACGATCTCAATGTTGTGCTTGATATTCTTATCCAGATGGATCTCTTCCGAAAGCTCATACTGGTTTCCATCGATCCGGACCCGCACAAATCCACTCTTCTTGGCCTGGTCTAACACCTTCACATGCTCGCCTTTCCGTCCACGGACCACGGGAGCCAGAAGCTGGATCTTCGACCTCTCCGGAAGCTCCATGATCTGGTCTACCATCTGGTCTATCGTCTGCTTCTTGATCTCCTTACCGCACTTAGGACAGTGCGGTATACCGATCCGGGCATATAAAAGACGCATATAGTCATAAATCTCCGTCACCGTACCCACCGTAGAACGGGGATTGCGGTTGGTAGACTTCTGGTCTATGGAGATAGCCGGGGACAGCCCCTCAATACTCTCCACATCTGGTTTCTCCATCTGCCCAAGAAACTGCCTTGCATAGGAAGAAAGTGACTCCATGTAACGCCTCTGACCTTCTGCGTAAATGGTATCAAAAGCCAGGGAAGATTTACCAGAACCACTTAAACCGGTTAAAACCACCAGTTCATTTCTCGGTATATCCAGATTGATATTCTTTAAGTTGTGCTCATTGGCACCTCGTATTTTGATATATTGCTTCGGCATCTTCTTAACTCCTGTTTCCGTAAAATCTCCAATAAACTTATGGTTCCATGATACCACACCTTTTATTCTTTTGCAAACATTTGTTCGGTTTTTTGAAAAGAAAAACTGGGAAACACAGATTCCCCTATATTTCCCAGTTTCTTCGTAACTGTGCAGTTCTTTCACGGTTACATTTCTTCTATATTTATGAATATGTCAGCTTATGCTGCCAAGAATCACGCACCAAGTCTCACGGACGTTCAGCTTGAAATGGTTGGCAGACCCGAGAGTATTACACTCTTACCTACTCTGCACAGCTGTCTGTCATGACAAACGGATCATTTAACATCTCAAAATACTCCATCAGAATCTTATCATACTTCTTTGCAGTCTCGCTATCCGGTGCCAGGATCTCCGGATGCATCTGATACGGATCCTGATCATTATGATACAGATACCGCACAGCTTCTGCGCCCGGTGTGGTTCCACGGTCAATCACATAAGTCTCTGTTTTGGTCCGGATGCCTCTCCAGCCAAAGGATTTTGGATTCATTCCAAGTTTCCGGTACGGATTGACCAGTTCCGGCATTCCTGGGAACATACATAAAAAGGCGTGATCCGGTTCCTTCTGTCCAGAAGCTGCACCTGTGATATAGCTTCCTCTACAGGAGCCCTCAACGGTTTCCGGCACCGGAGCGCCTAACAGTTCCAGAAGGGTAGGCATATGATCCGGGCTGGTAAACAGTACATCTGTGCTTCCAGGTTTGATTCCCGGGCCTCGGAAATATAACGGAATCCGGATGGACTCCTCATACCAGACATTTTTGCCATAAAGTCCATGGGACCCCATACAATCACCGTGATCCGCTGACAGAACCACCAGGGTATCCTGATCCAGTCCTGATTCTTTTAAATACTCCATGATCCGTCCAAAGTTCTCATCCAATCCTGCAATAGCTGCAAAATATTCTTCCCGTTTGGTCAGATAATCCTGGTTTGTTCTCCATTCCTCCGGTACATTTTCACGGAATGGGATCTCCTTACCTTTATAAGCATTCCAGTACTTCTCCGGCACCTGGTCATATGGCGGATGAGGCGGGTTCCAGGACAGGAACATACAGAACGGTTTCTCCTCGTCTCTGTTTTTCAGATAATCCAGTGCCAGATCTGTTTCGTATTCCACAGACCATTTTCCCGGTTTGATCTTTTCGTCAGTATCATGCCAGTAATGAGGATTCATATGCTCATCCATAGCGCCATAAGAAACCCAGTAATCAAAGTGATGTCTCCGCTCTCCCTGTGGTGTAAACGCATCCCAGTTCACAGCTCCGGATTTCGGATCCTTGTAGAAATTCTTCTCGCTTCCGTCCAGATGCCATTTGCCAATATAGGCTGTTGCATAGCCACAGTCATGAAGCACATCAGAAATGGTGATCTCCTGTGGTTTTAACATCACGACCTCATCCAGACCGATCTTGCAGTTGGTCCACATTCCGCAGCTGGTCGGATACTTACCGGTCATCAGAGCCGCACGATGCGGGGAACAAAGTGGATAGGTGCTGATGGCATTGGTACAGGACATACTTTCCTGTGCAAACCGATCCATGTTCGGTGTCGCTACCGGATCTTCGCCAGCTGCTCCCACAGCATGGGCTCTCCACTGATCCGCAAAAATATAGAGTAAATTCTTCTGTTTTCCCATTTTCCTGCTCCTTTATCATTTTTTTCTCAGCAGTTTCTCAAAACCCTTACGCTGCTGCATGGATGCACAACTGCTGGTTCAAACCAAAAACCGGGATCGAGTTTCCCCAATCCCGGCATTTTATCACCAATTAGTTTTTGCCTAAGTAAGTATCATATGCCTTCTGGTTGATCTCCAGTGCACGGTCGATACCTCTAGCCTTTAACTCAGCAATGAAATCATCGTAATCTGCTTCGAAATCATTAACACCAAGTACCCAGGACTGGAATTTCTCTTCTACATATGGCTGAATGCTTGCCATAATGTTCTTGTACTCTGTGTCATCCTCAGCAGTGTATTTTAACTCGATCTCACCATCTGCATATGGAGGCATATCAGTACCAAACCACTCTGGATGGGAATCATACATATCACTTGCTTCTTTACCGATCTCAGTCATAACTGCTTTCTCGTAGTCACCATCCTGGCACATACCGATACGATACTGAGAGCCGATGGAACGCAGATAACCAATAGGAGTTAACTCAGATTTTAACACTTTATCAGTAAACTGTCTGGTACCGTCTGCATTCACTGTATAAGTATCACCCTCGATACCCCAGTTCATTAATGCATCGCCCTCTTCTGTGAAGAAGTAGTCCATGAATTTGATCACAGTCTCAGGATCGGAGCACATAGAAGAAATACCCCAGCCTGCGCCTGGATAACGGCTGACACGCTCTTTTACGTTGCCATTCTGATCTGCTGGCGGAGCAAATGGAACCATCTCAAAGCCTGGGATCGCATCTGCTAAGGAAGTGTTGTAGTTACCGGCACTTACCCAGTCATGGGTACATCCACCTAAGTTACCACTTAACAGGGTATCACGTGCGGAAGATCCTCTTGTGAAGAACTCTGGGTCAAGGATGCCTTCCTCATACCACTGGATCATACCCTTAACACCAGTCTTGAAGTTCTCTTCCAGCGGCTCGAAGGTCATCTTGCCATCTCTTGGATAGAAGGTTGTGCTGGTATCCCACAGATACAGGTACTCTTCTGGCATCTTCCAGCCTGCACGGTCAAATAACGGAACCTCATCCTTCTGGCCGTTGCCGTTTGGATCCTCGTTGCGGAATGCATATAATACATCATGCAGCTCGTCTACCGTTGTCGGAACCTCCAGCCCCAGCTTGTCTAACCAGTCTTTACGGATCCACCAGTACTCTGCAGAAAGCAGCTCCTGGTTCTTTGGAATGTAGTAGATGTTTCCGTCTAAGGAGTAGCATGCCTGACGGAAACGGTCATCCTCTTCCATAACTGCTTTGATGTGTGGAGCATACTGATCGATCAGGTCGTTTAACGGGATCAGTCCACCATCACGACCTAACTTCTCTAATTCAGAGCTATCCTTGTAGCTGATGATATCAGCTAACTGACCGGAGCTTAACATTAAGTTGAAAGCCTCATCCTCGTTGGAGTTGGTCAGAGCGACCGTACCTTTTAAACCAATGTTGGTACGTTTCTGTACTTCCTGCCATACCTGCCAGTTGCTATCGAATGGCATGTTGTTGAAGTTATCAAAAATAGTAAACTCTTTTGGCTCAGCACTGATTAAGCTGCCCTCTAAGCCGGACTCGGTCGCAGCCTCTGTGGCTGCTGCCTCTGTACCTGCTGCCTGTGAAGCTGCTGTTGTGCTGGTAGTTTCACCGCTCTTTCCTGAGCAGCCTGCGGTCATGGATGCAGTCATAGCTGCTAACAGCATGAGCGCCATTACTTTTCTGGAATCTTTTTTCATTTTTAATTTCCTCCTTTTTTTATCCCTTTACACCGCCCACGGTAAGGCCGGTCTTAAAGTACTTTTGAACAAACGGGAACACAATCAACATTGGAATGATCGCAATGATGATCACAGCATAAATAATCGTAGTCGGTGAACTCATAGACTCTGCAGTCACTAAAGCTGCATCTGCTGCATTAGCCACACGATCAACGAGCATTTTCTTTAACATAACCTGAAGCGGAGCCTTTTTGTCATCCTGCAGCAGCTGCATAGCCCAGAAATAACTATTCCAACGGTTTACACCATAGAACATGGCAACAGTTGCTAATGCCGGTTTTGATAATGGCAGGAAGATCTTATAGAAGATCGTGAAATGGTTTGCTCCGTCGATGAAGGCTGCCTCCTCCAGTTCCATCGGAACCTGCTCAAAGAAGCTCTTCATGATGATCATATTGTAGGTGTTGATGGCAAAACCGAAGATAATTGCAGTTCTGGTATCCAGAAGTCCGAAATTCTTGAAGTTTAAGTAGGTCGGAATGATTCCGGCGTTAAACCACATGGTAAATACCGTAAATAAGGTGAAGAATTTGCGGAACATCAGTTTCTTCTTAGATAACGCATATGCCATACTGGTAGAGAAAGCCATATTGATCAGAACACCAAATGCGGTATAGAAAATGGTGTTGGCATAAGCAATCCAGATACCTGGCTTTGCGCAGGCCTGCTTATAGCTTTCTAAAGTAAAATGTTTGATGGAAAACATAACGGTACCATTTTCCACATATAAAGGCTTACTTAAGGAAGCGATCAGTGCATAATAGATTGGGTAAAGTACAACGATGGAGATCAAAATTCCAAGAATTGTCATTCCCACATCAAAAATCCGTTCGCCGGTACCTATGACACGGCCATGATTTTTATGTTTTTTCATATCGTCCTCCTTACCACAGTGCTGTATCCGTAATCTTACGGCTTACTTTATTAGAAACAACTACTAATACCAGTGCGATGAATGCCTCAAACAGACCAACGGCTGTAGACAGACCATAGTTACCATTCTCAAAACCAAGACGATAAGAATAGGTAGCGATGATATCAGATACAGAGTAGGTTGATGGCTGGTACAGAAGAAGGATTGCCTCGTAACCAACCTTCACGATCTTACCTACATTCAGTACGAACATCGTTACAACGGTAGGTAAAATAGCTGGGATCGTAATGTTTTTGATCTTCTGCCATCTGCCTGCTCCGTCTACGGTTGCTGCCTCATAAAGACAAGGATCAATACCCATGATCGCCGCAATGTAAACCAGAGAGTTGAAACCTGCTGTCTGCCATAAGGTCATGGTTGTATAGATTCCTCTAAAATACTGAGGCTTTACCATGAAGTAGATCGGCTCGAATCCCAGTTTCATAAGGAACATGTTAATGATACCGGTACTTGGTGATAAGAAGTTAACTACCATACCACAGACAACTACAACTGACACAAAGTATGGAAGCAGAGTTGCCATCTGGGTGAATTTGCTTACGATTTTGTTCTTCATCTCAGTAACGGCAACTGCCAGCAGGATCGGAACCGGGAAACACACAACGATCTGCCAGAAGGAGATCATAATGGTGTTTTTAAATACTCGGATGAAATCCCGTCCTGTTAGGAAATCAATGAAATTCTTGAATCCTACAAACTTGCTTCCGGCAATACCTTTAAAAATATTGTAGTCGTAAAAGGCGATCCGCAATCCGGTCATCGGTCGATAAGCGAATGCCAGGTACCATAGCAGACCCGGAAGTAATAATAAGTACAGCTGATAATTCTTTCCAATGCTTTTTGCTCCGGCTATGAACCGTTCTCCAATTCCAGCCTTTGCATTTTCTTTGTTCTGCATCAGAATCCCCCTTTCTTATTTTCGTCATCCCTGACGTAGTAGGTGTTCTCCCTTGCGATGGCTTAAGTATACCTGGGTTGTTTTCAAAAGTAAATCTCTCATTTTCCAGAGGATTTTCATTTTTCAATATGCCGGAAAAAAAGTTGCTTTTTGTCCATCATCATTTTTCAACTTCATCTACAAAGGACAAATCGGTATTGCTTTTTGCCATTATTTATATTATATTAACAGAAGTTAGATGGATTTTTATGACTTTTATACAGAAGGGGGGATTCCATGCAAAATACTAACTATCTTCTGATCCTCTGTGATCAGTTATCTGCTACTGCACTCAGTGCTTACGGCAACACCTATTCCCAGACACCGAATCTGGACAGGCTGGCCGCTCAGTCTGCAGTATTTGACTATACCTACACGCCATGTCCTTTATGTCAGCCTGCAAGAGCATCATTCTGGACCTCCAGATATCCGCATGAGACCAATGTGCGGACCAATCTTCCGGTTCAGGAATTTCCTATTTATAAGCAGAACGAATCAATAAAACCAGGGACGTTTGCCCGCATCTCCGATGAGATCAAAGGCATGGGCGAGTATTTTTCTGATGCCGGATACAAATGCATCCACTTTGGTAAGGATCATTCTTACGGCGCCCTGAAAGGCTTTGATGTAATACCGGATGTACAGATCAACATTCCGCGAACAAACCCGTCCATCAACTTCGACTATGAAACCTATCTGGATGTGGACACGACCGCCAAGACAGTCTCCTGGCTGACTGACCAGGCTCCTGCTCTGGATCAGCCATTTTTAGCAGTCGCTGATATCCAGAATCCACACAACATCTGTGGTTATATCGGTGAGATGCGTGATGGATGTCATCCTGAGAATTTTGAACTTGACCGTGAACTTCCTCCGCTTCCGGAGAACTTCGATTTTGATGATCTGGAAAACCGCCCGGAATTTATCCAGTATTTATGCTGTGCACACCGCAGGCTGCGCCACGCCGCCCACTGGACACCACTGGATTACCAGTATTATCTCTACGCTTACTACTACTATCTTGCCATGGCAGATAAGCAGATCGGTCAGATCCTGGATGCCATGGATAAAAGCGGCAAGCGTGAGAACACCGTGATCCTGTTCTTTGCTGATCACGGAGAAGGAATGGCAGGTCATCACATGGTCACCAAGTACGGTGTTTTCTATGAAGAAAGTAACCATGTGCCATTTATGTTCTCTGGCCCTGGCATCAAAAAGGGACGGATCGGAGGAGTTTCTTCCTTATTAGATATTCTTCCAACCATGCTTGATTACTCCGGAATTCCTTATGAGGGATTGGCCGGAACCAGCCAGTATGACGCGATCACCGGTAATACTTCAGTCTCTGCCTCGCCTTATGTGGCAGCAGAATGGCAGGATGAATTCCGTGGTTATACCGTTCCTGGACGCATGATCTGTGATGAAAACTACAAATACATCTGCTACGGAGAGCCTGACAGTGAAGAGCTGTTTGATCTGAAGAAAGATCGTTTGGAAAAATTCAACGTTGCAAAAGATCCTTCTTATGCATCCGTGCTGGATCAATATCGTGAAAAACTGGAAGCACACCTGACACTGACTCACGATGATTTCCACCAGTTAGCGGTTTCCGATCATTCTGCGTACCGCCATCACAAATTGGGATACTGTAATCATGAGGGACTAAGTGCAGTTGAGGTGTATGCCCAGTCAATAAAGAAGGGTTGATTGCATGCATTTTCGCGGAACTTATCAAAAAACGCTTGCCCGCATCCTGTCTGCAGTCGCTATCATCATGGCATTGCTGATCAGTGTTTTAAGCGGTGCTTTTCTGGAGCGGCAGACACATGCAGAATATGAGTATCATTTAGAGCAGACAGCCAAAAGCCAGGAGTCTGGCGCCACCATCGCATCGAACGTGATCTTAAACACGGTTTTAAAATGCGCATCCAATCAGAGCATCATCCGCTGGGTCAACTCCTCCAGCCTGCCTGAGTATTATTTCAATGCCATCGGAGCCACTAAAGGTCTGCAGGAGTCGATAAACAACACACTTCCTATCGAGTATCAGTGTGCGCTGATGCCATTGAGTGTCAAAGCCTTCAATGGCAAGATCGTGGATATGGTGCTGACACATAACCGCACCATGGCTGTTTCGGAGCTTTTATCCACACTTCATATCGACCAGCAGGAATACCTGCGGCTGATCGACCATTTTTATGATAGTGATGAACCATATTTTCTTGCACGCTACGATCAGGAAAGTCAGGATCTGGAAAACATGGTCTACATCATGAGGCGAATCATACAAAAAATACGAAAAACGCTTTTCTGATCCTCGTGACGATACCGAGAGAAACTTTTGTTGCAGCTTCAGAGGACGAAGACTTCTTTCTGTACAACAGCTCAGGGATCTTCGCCTATTCCCATAACACAGAAGAGTTTCAGAAGCACTGCCAGCAGATCTACGAGAAGCTTTCGGTTTCAAAAAGTGCTTCTTATTATGGCAAAGCCCAGAACACTTCTGGCGGATACTTACTGGTCACCGGAATCACACCTTTTCAGTGGCTGATGGCATCCATGTATCCTTCCTATAAGCTTCCTGCAGAGACACTGCTGATCTTCTTCATCATCGTATTCCTTACGATCGGCCTGTTTCTGTACCTCAGTTACCACCTGGTTGAGCGCTTATACCGCCCTATGGAAGAGCTTATGGAATCCTCTTCTATCCCGGCAGGCCAGACTGGCGAAGCCATCGATGAATTTGCGATCATTCGGAATAACATTGAGGAAAATTCCAAGCTGGCCCACACAAAGGCATATAAGGATCTGTTATTTACCAGAAAACCCGACCTTTCCTCCAGATACTTTCAGTATCCGGATGCCTCCTATTGTGTATCTCTTGGTGAAACCATGAATCCAGAAGATGAGCATGCATTTCATGCCATTGCAATCCAGAAGGCGGCCGCTTATGAACTTTCTATCCAACAGGATCAGGTGATCTACATTGATCTGGATTATAACCGTTATGCTCTGATCATCCGCACGGATTCCATTGAGGAGGCCAAGCAGTTACTGACCCAGCTCTTAAACCAGTTAGAGGATCAGGAGGATCTGTCTGTCTCTGACCACCGGGTTGTGCTTTCTGATATCCATAAGGGGCTTGACCAACTCTATTTATGCTATCACGAGGCTCTGCGGATTCTGGAATTCCGTTATCTTCACGCCAAAACACGGCTGATCACTTACCGGGATATTTCCTCCATTGATGCAGCGACCTACTACTCCTATCCACTTCAGACGGAAAAACGTCTGATCCAGTGTGTGCTGGATGGCAAGGATGAGGCACTGGCCATCTTTGATGATGTTGTTCGGGAGAATATCGCGAATAAGGATCTGTCCAGAGAAAATCTGCAGAACCTGATCTATGCATTTATCGGAACGATCTCCAGAATCTTCCAGGAGTTAAAAACCACTCCTGACGCATTTTTGGATGATCCCATTGATTATAAGTATCTCTACAGCCACTGGAATGATGCCATCATTTTCAAAAAGCTGAAAAATATCCTGGAAACCGTGATCAACAAGGTCAGACAGCGGGAAGACAGCCGCGACCAGGATCTGTTAAATCAGATGCTAAATTACATTTATGAGAATTACTGGGATGACATCATGTTAAATGACTTAGCTGAGCACTTAAACATTTCCCCAAAATACTGTGGAATCCTTTTTAAACAGCTGAGTGATAATAATTTTAAAGACTTTTTAAACCGCTACCGGATCGAGAAGGCCAAAGAAATCCTGCGGGATGATCCATCAATCAAAATCGTGGATCTGAGCGCTATGGTCGGCTTTAACTCCTCTAATAGCTTTATCCGCGTTTTCAGCAAGTACGAGGGCATCACCCCTGGTGCTTATGTAGACCGGATTCAACATTCATAAACCCCGAAAGGAGAGATTTTCTTATGTCACAGACCATCGAATCTATCAAAACTTACCCAGCTGCCACCACGGAGCAGATCAAGGGTGCCATGGACGAAGCCGTTTCCATCGTCCGCCAGGATCTTCCTGTCTTCACTGACAAGTTCCCGGATTCCAACTCCAAGGACGGCTTCTATCCGCCTACAGAAAACGTAGAGTGGACCACCGGTTTCTGGACCGGATGTATCTGGCTTTCCTACGAATACACCAAAGATCCGGCGTTCCGCGAGGCAGCTACCAAGCAGGTAGACAGCTTCTTAAACCGAATTGAAAAACGGATCGATGTAAACCATCATGATATGGGCTTTTTATACAGTCTTTCTTGCGTTGCCGCTTATAAACTGACAGGCAATGAGAATGCAAAAAAAGCAGCTCTGTTAGCTGCTGATAACTTAATCTCCCGTTTCCGCACTGTCGGTAATTTCTTACAGGCATGGGGAACTACCGGTGATCCGAAGGAATATCGTCTGATCATCGACTGTCTGTTAAACCTGCCTCTGTTATACTGGGCAACAGAAGTCAGCGGAAATCCGGATTATGCTGCCAAGGCAGAAGCACACATCCAGACTGCTATGAAATGTGTGGTACGTCCAGATAACTCCACCTATCACACCCATTTCTTAGACATCAAAACCGGTGAGCCTACCTACGGTGTTACCCATCAGGGCAACCGCAACGGCTCTGCATGGGCCAGAGGACAGTCCTGGGGTGTATACGGTATCGCACTCAGCTACCGCTACTTAAAGAATCCGGAATATATTGATCTGTTCTGCCGCGTTACTGATTACTTCTTAGAGCATCTGCCAGAGGATCTGGTACCATACTGGGATTTCGACTTTGATACCGGTTCCACAGAACCTCGTGACTCTTCTGCTTCTGCTGTAGCCATCTGCGGTATCCTGGAAATGTGCAAATATCTGCCAGAGGAGAAGGCAGCTACTTACCGGGCGGCTGCTGAAAGATTGATGCGTGCATTGATTGAAAAATGCGCGAATACCGATTTCACAAAATCCAACGGTATTTTACTCCATGGCACCTACGCAAGAGATACACCAACCAATACATGCAAAAACCGTGGTGTGGATGAATGCAATACCTGGGGCGATTACTTCTATATGGAGGCATTAACCCGGTTCTTGAATCCTGATTGGAAACTGTACTGGTAATTCTACAAAAGCGGATATGCCGTTCACAGCAGTGAACAGCATATCCGCTTTTTTCATCTTATTCAGCCACTACGCTCCATCAGATCTTCTCAAACCGTTCCACATCCGTCACAAAGATCGTTGCGCCGCCAAGCTCCACCGTCACTGGCGTCATCATATAACCTGCAGAGATCGATGCAATGTTGGGCGTCGGCACATTACAGGTGATCCTCTGGCGTTTGCCGCAGGTATCCTTGATCAGCTGAATCGCCTGGTCTACCTTTTCTGCCTCTGTACCGATCATCAGAGTTGCATTTCCCTTTTTTAAGAACCCACCAGTGGTGGCAAGCCTGGTCACGCTGAAATGATTCTCTGTCAGAACATCCGTTACTCTGGTTCCATCATCAGAACTTACAATCGCATAGATAATCTTCATAATCCTGCACCTCTCTTTTTCGTTGAAACTTTATCTGGAAATTCCGGTTACCTGTTTCTGACCGGAACTGTCCGTAGAATACTGCACCTGGACTTTTTCTCCCGGTGCTAAAGCCGGAACATCACTTCCCCAGGTAAACTGATAGGACTGGCCATCACTGGTCTGAATGGTAAGTCCGGACGGGTCCAGGGCTGTAACGTTACCAGTTACTGTTTTACCGGAAGAGCTGTTGGTGGTTCCACCTGGAGCTGTTGTATTACCAGGAGCCTGAGAACCATCTGGAGCTGTTGTGTGTCCAGAATTACTGCCACCCGGTGTTGTCCCATTGTTAATGGTTGTTGTCGGACTGGTGGTAGTCTGGTTCTTATTGCCAGCAGAACTGCTGCCAGTTCCTGATGTACCAGAAGTGGCACTACTGGAAGTATTGGTAGTGGCCGGTGCTGTCTCAGTCAGATAATTCTTTGCCACATACGCTGTATGGCCCTTATAAGTCACCCGGACCCAGCCATTTTCCACTTCTCCGGTTACAGTCACCTTTTCTCCTGCTGACAGGGCACCCAGTACATCCGTACTTGTCGAGTAGCCGGAACGCACTCTTACAGAGGATGACGCATACATGGTCTTGCTCACATCTTTTACCGTATACGTCGCTGCCGCGGTCGTCGGAGCTGCCGCTTTCGTCGCTGCTGCAGTCGTCGGATTCGCTGCCTTTGTCGCTGCCGCAGTCGTCGGATTCGCTGCCTTTGTCGCTGCTGCAGTGGTTCCTGTTGTCGCAGTCTCTGCAGAATGATCATCTTCCCGGCTTCTTGTGTAGTCTCAGGCTCTGTCTGTCCCTCTAAAGACTCCACTGCTGCAGTTGTCTCTCCTGTGACAATCTCAATTTTGGTACCTCCTGTTTTAGAGGTTTCTTCAGGAGTGTTCCCCTCTGCCTGTTCTCCGCTGGTTTCTCCCGCCACAATTCCGGACTCTGCCGCCGTGGTTCCATTGATCACAATTCCATCTCCGCTGCCACAGGCTGTCAGCATCACCGCTGTCATCGCTGCTGCCGTTAATATTGTCAGATGTTTTCTCATCTTAATCTCCATTCCGTCGTCTTCAGATAACGACACAATTTTCATCATGGGAATGATTATAACTCATTCCATTTTATTTTTCCACCATAACTGTTCACTAATTTTATGCGTAACTATTCAGTACCTTCATAGTTACGAGCAAAAATCCATTCTAGATCAGCTTCGCTGATGGGATTTTTGCTTTCTAGCCTATGTGTTCTTACGGTCAGCGCAGCATGTGCGCAGACCTACTGAATAGCTACTTTTATGTACAAATTACCCTCATCTATCATTATTTTTCAATAATGGCAGAAGATGGCTTTTCTCTTGCCGGGCGGCCTGTTCCAAAAATGATTCATAACTATAGAAACAATATCCGGATACCACACCTCCCGCTCTTCCAGCAAGAACCTGACGACTGATGATATCCTCATGGGTCAGCCACTCGGAAACCTCGTTATAGTCCTTCACATCCGTTCCCGCCCGATACATGGCAAGACCCAGATACAATCTTGCATGACCCTTTTTCACAAGACTGGTCCACGCATTTAAGTTCTCCTGAAATGTAAAAGCTGCCTTTTTCCCATCGCTGGTTTTTGCCTCAAAGCCCCAATATAACTGCGGCATGATATAATCCACATAACCATCCTGAGTCAGCCAGCGGTCAATATCCGTAAACAGCTTGGTATCGCTCCGTAGATTTCCAAAATATCCCTGTGGACTGATTCCAAAGGTCACCGATGGTTTCTCTGCCTTTACCGCCCGGTATACACGCGCCACCAGATCACTGACCTGATCTCTCCGCCACTGGGCAGCTGTTTTTGTGCTTCCAGATTTCTGGTATTCCGGATAATCAAACCACCGGCTTTCCAGACTGTCATCTACACCTGGATAAAAATAATCATCGAAATGGATGCCATCCACATCATATTTTTTTAAAACCTCTGTCACACAGCCAACCACCATCTGTTTCACTGCTTCCGATGATGGATTGTAATACCAGGAACCATCCTGCTGCAGCACGTTCCGGTCATTGGAAGTGTCACCATCTGTCAGCCATTTTTTCGCCGGACTGTCTGCGGATACTTCATCCCAGGTCATCTGGTAGCCGGTGATCCGGTACGGATTAAACCATGCATGAAACTTCAGCCCTCTGGCCCTGGCCGACTGGATCATATAAGAAAGAGGGTCATAGCCTGGACTTTTCCCCTGGATTCCCGATGCAAATTTGGACCATGGCGCATAATCAGATGGATACATGGCATCACCGTGGGAGCGGACATGGACAAATACCGCGTTCATTCCCCAGCTTTTACAATGATCAAACATCTGATCTACAGCAGCCTGAAATGCCTGTTCTTCTTTTGGAAGACTGTTCCAGGTCAGATAAGAAATCCATACACCGTGAAGTTCTCCATCTTCCCCGAAATATCCCGGGCCGGAACGGACAATGGAATCCACACCTTCTGCCGCCAGACTTTCGGATCCATTCCATTTTTCTGCCAATCGACTGCCACAAAAAATCCTGTCAGTAATACAAGACAGAGCAGGAACCGGCAAAAAAGCCATCGGACCGGGTTTTTCTTTTTCTTCATCCGCAAAATCCCTCCTGTATCCTTTCCCAGTAACTGTTCCATACTTTCACAATCACCTTTTCCTCATTTTACCACAGGATTTTCTTCAATACTATTTAAGTTTTCCTAACAATTCTGAAGATAACAGCCGTTCTTCCCTTCTTGTTCTTTTCTTTTACGTGATCACTTCAACCCTGCTGCCAATTTCTTCCCTGTTTCGTTCCTTGGTAACTACAATCTTTTTCTCGATCCGGTCTTTCAGTTCAGAAACATGGGAATGATCCCTACCAGGCGTCTGCCCTCTGTCAGTCCATGCAATGCGTTGACCGCCTGATTCAAGGCGTCTTCATCCAGAGATCCAAAACCTTCATCTACAAACATGGCATCCAGCCGGATTCCTCCTGCCATGGACTGGATTTCATCTGAAAGTCCCAGCGCCAGGGACAGGGATGCCTGAAAGCTTTCACCACCTGAAAGTGTCTTGACACTTCTCTCGGTTCCATTGTAATGATCGATCACATTGAGATCCAGACCGGCTTTTTCTCTTTTATTTCCAGAGGTCTCCTGCCGCTTTAACTCATACTGGCCACCAGACATCGTCAGAAGACGGAGATTGGCCCTTCTTAAAATCCGGTCAAAATAAGTCATCTGGATGTAAGTCTCCAGTTCCACCTTCTGCTTCTGGTTCAAAGTTCCTCCTGCTGTATCTGACAATGCTTTCACCCAGACATATTTCTTTTCCGCGCGGATCATATCCTCTTTGCGCTTCTCTACCGCCTGGATGATCGATCGATTCCTTGACACAGCAGCGTAAACCTCCTGATACTGGTCAGAAATCCTTTGTTTTTCCTGCATCAGCACTGCTTTTTTTCCACGGATCACCTCTTCTGGATCTGATCCGGTTTCATCTGGCAGCTGCTGTTCTTTTTCTATATTCTTGAGCTGGATCGTCAATGTCTCTACCGCTGCCAAAAGTGCTGCCTCCCGCCGGTTATAAGAATCCCTCTTCTTTCCGGCATCAGCAATCTGCTTCTCCAGATTTCCGATCTGCCTCTCATGTTCTTTTATCTGGCCGGTAAGAAGCGTTTCTTCCATACTGGCAATATTGGCAATTCCATAGGCTTTTGCGATTTCCCGTGCTTCCTCCGTCTGTTCCTCTACTCTTTTCGACAGTTCCTCAATCCTGGTCTGCAGCCGTACCGCATCCTCTCTAGCCTGTGCCATATTCTGTTCCAGCTGCTCTGTCCTCTGTTCAATATATGGAATCTGCTGATCCAGCTTCTTTTTCCGCTCCAGACTGTGGGATGCCTGTAATACCTGCTGCCGGAGTTTATCCTGCTCTTCCAGCAGCTTCTGTACATTCTCTGCGGTCAGAAGCAATTTTTCTTCTCCGGCAATCAGCTCTCTGATATGACCGGCATCTCCACTAAATTTCTGAGTTTCTTCTGCCCTTCTGGTCATCTCATCCCTCTTCTGGTCTAATTCCCGTTTTTCAGGAATCCGCCCCTCATACGAAGCCAGGTGAGGGTGATGGATGGAACCACAGACCGGACATGCCTTTCCTTCTTCCAGTTTCTTTGCCAGAAGTCCCGCCTGGGCATCCAGAAATACCTGCTCCAGCTGCTGATATTCTTCTCGAAGCCGATCCCGCTTCTTTGCTGCTTCCTGATATTTTCCCTGAATTGTTTCCAGCTGCTTTTTCCATGCTTCAATCGCTTCCTGGTGATGTTTCTGTTCTTCTGATTGCTTCTGCAGCTGCTCCAGATGATTTCTGCATATTTCCAGCTGCTGTCCCGCATCCTTGACCGCCTCCTGCTCTGCCCTGGCGCGTTTCAGCCATTCCCTTGCCTCCTGCCGTTTTGACTCACCATCCAGACAGATCTGATCCTGTTGTTGTTTGTCTTGTTCTGTCTGTTTTAATTGTTTGATGATTTCCTGCAATTTATGAATTAACTCCAGCAGCCTCTTTTGTTTTTGAACCTGTTCTTCTAATGCAGCTCTCTGTAAGCCTGCTTCGGCTGCCCGTTTCTCTTCCTGCTCCAGCACCGGAAGTGTATCCTTTAAGGTCTTTAACTGGGCTGACTGTTCTCTCAGCTTCTCGGCAATCGCCTGGTGCTGACTGATTTTTCCTAACAGCTGATTGGTTTCTTCCAGTTGTGTTTCCACCTGTTCCTGTTGCTTCTGAAGACACTGACTGTCTGTCTGCTGTGACTTCAGCATCTGGCCCAATAATTCCAGACTCTGCTCGATCTTTCCGCAAAATCCTTCTTTTCTCAGTTCCTGCCATTCCGTTTCCTGAGCCGAAGCATTCACCAGAATGACTCCGCCAAGATGCTGGTCGATGCTTCGAAGGCTCTCCTCATATTCCTTCCAGCATCCTCTGACCTCATCCTTTAACCGGTACTGGATCTGCTGATAAATGCCTGTATGAAAAATCTGTCGGAAAATCTCCGCCCGCTGAACCGTTCCCGCCAGAAGGAGTTTCTGGAAATCTCCCTGTGCGATCATGGCAATCTGCGTAAACTGACGATAATCCAGGCCGATCAGCTGTTCCACTGCACGAGTCACTTCACTGGCTTTTGTTACCGGAGGTCTCTCGTCCGGAAACTCCAATACTGCATCTGCCTTCTGAACGGTCATGCCCTCTCCCCGTTCCTTTGGTCTTATATATTCTGGATTTCTGGTGATTTTATATGGCTTTCCATGATACAGAAAGGTCAGTTCCACAAAAGTCGGTGTTTTGGGCTGTGCATACTGGCTCCGAAACATCCCGGATTCCCGCACCTGGCCACTGGCTTCCCCAAAAAGCGCAAAAGTAATCGCATCAAAAATCGTGGTTTTACCAGCTCCTGTATCTCCTGTGATCAGATAAAGCCCCACGCCGCCAAATGCCTCAAAGGGAATCTCCACTCTGCCTGCATAGGGACCAAACGCACTCATCACCAGTTTTAAAGGTTTCATTGGCCTTCCTCCTTTAATTTCTGAATCAGCCTGCTGGTAAATTCTTTTTGTTCTTCACTCATAGGCTGATTATTCTGCAGCTGGTAAAATTCTTCAAATAATTCCAGTTCACTTTTTTCTTCCATGGCCTGAACCTGCAAAATCTCCTGATTTTCCCTGGTTCTTTGATTATCGTACTCCAGCTGCATCAGATTTGGATAAATGATCCGCAGTTTTTGAAGCCCATCCAGAATATCCTCTTCATCTGTCAAAGTGATCTGAAGATAATCGCTGGTGTTGGTTTGGGCATAGAAGTCCCTGGAAGTCACTTCCAGATAAGTTCCTTTGATCTTACGCAGATCCCGCAATGGACGTAATGGGATTGTGGAAATAGAAACATCTCCTTTTTCTTTCAGTTCCACTACTGTAACTGATTTCTCCTGTCCAGCCTCGGAAAAAGAATATTTCAGAGGCGTTCCACAATAACGGACCGTTTCCCTGCCAACATGCTGAGGACTGTGGATATGCCCCAGCGCCACATAATCAAAATCGTCAAAGATCGATGCGTCGATTTGATCCAGACCACCTACAAAGATCTCCTCTGACTCACATCGGCTGGCACCAGTCACAAACTGGTGGGAAACCAGAAGATTGCGCTTAGAAAGATCTAACTGGATACTGGATACAGCTCTTCGAAGTGCATCATCGTATGTACGGATCTGATCCACAGCTGTATCTTCTCCATGTTCCGCATCTTCTCCATATTCCGCATCTTCTCCATATTCCGCCTCTGACTCCCCATCTGACTTGTGTTTCCATACTCCCCGCACCACTGCCGGTTTCAAAAATGGCAGCAGATATACACACACAGTTCCGTATTCATCCTGCATTTCCACCTTCTCCACTGTCCCATCGTAGACCGGAGAAAGGAAAACGCCTCTGTCTCCCATCAGCCGGGAACCAAAGGCGATACGTTCTGCGCTGTCGTGATTACCGCTGATCGCAAATACAGCAATCTTCCGCACAGATAATTCTGTTAAAAACCAGTCCAGAAGACCAACCGCCTCTGCAGGCGGAACCGGTTTATCATAGAGATCTCCAGCCAGCAGCACACCATCCGGCTTTTCCCGGTCGGCAATCTCTAAAATCTGTTTCAAAATAAATGCCTGATCTTCCAGCATGGAAAACTCATTGACCCGTTTTCCAAGATGCAGATCTGATAAATGAATCAATTTCATTCGGTATTCTCCCATCTGTTCCTGACAGGCTTACAGACAGCCTGGCTCATAATCTGGATTATGCGCTTACGTTTCTACGCCTGCTTTCATGCAAATATCGGAAAGGCAGCACCGTTCGCAATATGGATGGGTTCTGGCTGTACAGATCTCTCTTCCATGCATCACCAGGCGATGACAGAAATCGCTTCCTTCCTCTGGTGGAACCAGCTTCCACAAAGCCATTTCTACCTTCTTAGGCTCTTTGATCCCATCTACCAGCCCCATCCGGTTCACCAGGCGGATACAATGGGTATCCGTTACGATCGCCGGCTTTCCAAAGACGTCACCCATGATCAGATTGGCACTTTTGCGTCCTACCCCCGGGAGCTTTAACAGGGCATTAAAATCATCCGGTACCTGCCCTCCATACTCATCCCTCAGCATTTTCATGCAGGCACTGATATCTCTTGCTTTGCTGTGTCCTAACCCGCATGGCTTGACGATCCGCTCAATCTCTTCCACATCTGCAGCTGCCAAAGCCTCCACGGATGGATATTTTTCAAACAGTCCCGCAACAACCACATTCACTCTTGCATCTGTACACTGCGCTGCTAAACGGACGCTGACTAGTAATTTCCATGCTTCCTTATAATCCAGAGTACACTTGGCATCTGGATATTCTTTTTTTAACCGATCGATGATTTCCAGCGTCCGCTGCTCTTTTGTCATATCAATTCCGCCCTTCCGATTTTTACTGTCCTATTTTCTTCTGACCCATGAACCATGGGATCATTTTGTTACTGTACACGGGTAGGCATTTTCTGAACTGAAAATGCCGTATGATACGGTGATGGTAACAGATTTTGCCGATTTAGAATGCGAAGCATCGGCAAAATCCGTTGCTGTTTGCGCAACGCGTGAACAGTAACACTATTTTATCATCTGCCAGAAAAAATCACAAGTGCCGCTTTTTCAAACGCAGATATACGACTTCCCGGAATATTGTATAAAATACAGATACCATAGGGATAAATACAAGCATTCCTACGATCCCCATCAGATTTCCACCAATGGTTACCGCTGCAAGCACCCAGATGGACGGAAGACCTACGGAGCCTCCAACCACATGTGGATAGATCAGATTACCCTCGATCTGCTGCAAAAGTAAAAATACAATGATAAATAAAATTGCCTGCCTTGGGCTTACCATAAAGA
This sequence comes from Lachnospiraceae bacterium AM48-27BH, assembly GCA_003478355.1. Taxonomy (GTDB): domain Bacteria; phylum Bacillota; class Clostridia; order Lachnospirales; family Lachnospiraceae; genus UBA3402. The sequence continues at coordinate 282,234 of QUFC01000001.1, read as the reverse complement.
TCAAAAAACAGCCCATCCCACATCCGATGAAAGCTCCGAAGATCGGAACTAAAGCAGTAAATGCAATCAGCACTCCGATCAAAAGCGCATATGGCATGCGTAAGAGACTTAATGTGATGACAAACATGCTTCCAAGTATCACTGCTTCCAGGCACTGTCCGGTAAGAAAGCTTGCAAATGTCCGGTAGGTCAGGGAACAGATCTTCAGAAAAGCATCTGCTTTTTGTCCTGGCACAAATGCAAAAACTACTTTTTTCATCTGCTGCTGCAGTTTTTCTTTCTCAAAAAGGATATAGCAGGCAAACGAAAAGGCGATAAAAAAGGTTGTTAATCCATTCACAATCGATCCCACTGCAGATACCGTTGTATTCATCATGTTTCCTGCACCATTTCCCAGAATACCGATTCCCCACTTGATTGCCTGATCAGGATCAAACTGCAGCTGGTTTACCAGCTGCATTATCTCCTGATTATTATGAGAAAACTCCCGGACCCAGTTCTGCAGCTCCGGAATAAAATCAGCAATACTCAGCATCAGACTTCCCATGGTCCGTGTCAGCTGTGGGATCACGCCAAGCATCACTAAGGCGATCACACCAAACAATAACACCACAGTAAGAATGAGACTGACCGGTCTTGCCAGTTTTCTGCCCGTCTTATTGCCTTTTTTGCTCTTATCAAACAGCTTCTTCTCCAGAAAGCTCATGGGCACATTGATCACAAATGCAATCGCCCCGCCAAGTGCAAACGGAAATACGATGTTCCATATCGTTCTGATCACATCGAGCACAACATCAAGCTTCCACAGAGCCACCACAAGAAGTGCTGTAAACACGATCAGTTCCCGAAGTTTTTTCATAGACATGTTGCTAAAATCCACTATTTTTCCCACCTTTTCTCAACTTTATACGGATCCATTTCAGTAATTGGATGACCAGCATACTGGCAAATGCATACAGATATACAAAACCAAGCTGTACAAGATCCAGAGTCTCCACTTTAAACACATGATGAAGTCCCGGAAGCGTCAGTACTGCCGTAATGAATGCTGCCCCAAGTGCAAATGCGCTCAGAAGCCATGGATTGTTCAAAAACTGCTTTGTCAAGATCACCGGATGATCTGATTTGCAGTTGAATCCATGGAACAGGCGTGCCAGGCAAAGCGTTCCAAACGCATATGTGCTTCCAAGCAGCGCACCGTCCTGGTGGTATCCCGTCATAAATCCGATCATCGTCATTGTGCCAATCACCAGACCTTCCAAACCGATCTTGCTAAGAAAATTTCTGGTCAGTATTGATTCGTCAGCAGATCTTGGTTTTTCTTTCATCACTTCCCCATGATGTGGTTCCATTCCCAGCGCAATGGCCGGAAGACTGTCCGTCAAAAGATTAATAAACAGCAGATGTACCGGTGCAAATGGGACCGGAAGCCCCAAAACCGATGCACAAAGAACCGTAAGAATTGCTCCAAAATTTCCAGATAAAAGAAACTGGATCGCATTCTTAATGTTCTGATATAGATTTCGTCCATTTTCCACTGCTTTTACAATCGTTGCAAAGTTATCATCTGTGAGCACCATAGCTGCGGCATCCTTGGCAACCTCGGTTCCAGTCACTCCCATTGCAACACCTATGTCTGCCTGCTTTAATGCTGGAGCATCATTCACTCCATCACCGGTCATTGCCACAATTTTCCCTCTCTGCTGCCATGCACGGACAATACGGATCTTATGCTCCGGTGAAACTCTCGCATATACGGAAATGTGGGGAACAAATTCCTTCAGCTGATCATCACTCATCTTTTCAATATCAGCACCTTCACAGGCTTCCGACAGATCATGGAGAATACCGATTCGCTTCGCTATCGCAGCTGCCGTGATTTTATGATCTCCTGTAATCATAACTGGCCGGATTCCTGCCTTTATACATTCTGCAACTGCCGCCTTTGATTCTTCTCTCGGCGGATCCATCATCGCAATCAGTCCAAGGAATACGAGATGGTTCTCATCCTCTGCCGTTAATATATGCTTATCCGGAATATCCCGGTAGGCAAACGCCAGTACCCGGAGTCCTTCCATTGAAAAATCCTGATTCTGCTTCCAGATGATCTCCTTGTCCTTCTCCGTTAGCTCCCGAACTCCGGCACTGGTCCAAATCCATTCTGTCCGTGCCATCAGACAGTCGATCGCACCTTTTACGATCATTCGATTCTCGCCATCGATCCGGTGAAGTGTTGACATCATTTTCCGGTCGCTGTCAAATGGGATTTCTCCTTTTCTAGGGGAAAGCTTCTTACCTCTGCAGCCTCGACCCCATATCGCTTTCCCAGATTGATCAGTGCCGTTTCCGTTGGATCTCCAATCTCCATCCCATTTTCATTGGTAGAATCATTGCACAAAATACTATCATATAAGAGGCAGCTTTGGGCCGGATCTGAGACATCAACTGCAGCTGCCGCAATCCGTTTCCCATCAATATAATAATCTTCTACTGTCATTTTATTCTGTGTCAATGTTCCTGTTTTATCCGAGCAAATAACCGAAACACTTCCAAGACCTTCCACAGCCTGAAGTTTCCGGATGATCGCATGCTCTTTTGCCATCTTCTGTGTTCCAAAGGAAAGAACAATGGTAACAATCGAGCTTAATGCTTCTGGAATCGCTGCAACCGCAAGGGCTACCGCAAACATAAATGCACTGCTGATCTTCTCACCACGAAACACATTGACCGCAAACAAAATACCACAGAAGACCAGGATCAAAATCGACAGCTTCTTTCCGAATTCTTCCAGACTTACCTGAAGTGGCGTCTGTTTTTCTGAAGTCGTTTTTAAAAGTCCCGCGATCTTTCCAACCTCAGTCTGCATTCCGATGTCTGTTACAACCACTCTGCCGTGTCCATATGTCACAAAACTGCCGGAGAACATCATATTAGAACGATCTCCCAGCGCTGCTTCCTCTAAAATTGGATCTATGTTTTTCTCAACAGCAAGGCTTTCCCCGGTAAGAGCACTCTCATCCACCTTCAGGCTTGCATTTTCGATCAGCCTTCCATCTGCCGGGATCATATCGCCTGCCTCTAAGAGGATCACATCACCAACAACCAGTTCTCTTGCAGGAAGCAGGACAACTGCACCATCGCGCAATACTTTTGCCTGGGGACCAGAAAGCTTTTTTAAACTCTGCAGGGACTGTTCCGCTTTTACCGTCTGTACAGTTCCCAAAACTGCATTCATGGTGATCACGATCATGATCACTGCTGCACTCTCCACATCTCCGAGTATGCCGGATATAACTGCCGATGCGATCAGGATCAGTACCAGGAAATCCTTATATTGTTCACCAAAAATCTGCAGGATGCTTTTCTTTTTTCCTTCCGTCAGCTCATTCCAGCCACAGGCTTCCCTGGACCTTTTTACTTCTTTATCTGTAAGACCTGATTCTCTGCTTTTTACACGATCCAAAACTTCTTCTACCGTCTGTTGGTATATTTTTTTCATTATCTTCTTCCTCCTTTTTCTAAATACTTACCAATTGTATCTCTTATGCAATGAAGAATTCCTTCGATAATGAAAAAAAGAAACCTTTATTGCATGAAACATGCAATAAAAGTCTCACCATTTTCTTGTGGCACCGGATGTTTCCATCGTACTGACGATACCACAAACACAGATCACCAAGTGTAGGTTACTCCCTTTTATTTAGGATATAAGTAACTATTCAGTACCTTCATAGTTACGAGCAAAAATCCATTCCAGATCAGCTTCGCTGATGGGATTTTTGCTTTCTAGCCTATGTATCTTACGGTCAGCGCAGCATGTGCGCAGACCTACTGAATAGTTACGGATATAATCATATATCAAAAGCATTCGCTCTGTCAAGCCCTTAACCAGAAATTGCCTGGTCGATCAATGCCTGAAGTGCTTTTATCTGATCCGGTGCTGTGACAGCACCTACGATCGGCTCTCCTACGATATTTCCATTGTTATCTACGACATAGGTGGTTGGAAATGCATATAACCCGCTGGTAAATTTCCCCGCTTCACTGTCTGACGCAAACCAGATATTCTGATAGGATACCCCTTTTTTTGATAAAAGATCCTTTGCATCAGAAATCGCCCCTTCCTCTCCATCAAGCGTAAACGCATTGATTCCTATGACTGCGCCGCCTTTTTGTGCAAGCTCCTGATGAAGTGCCTCAAGCTCCGGAAGCTCGCTTACACATGGCTTACAGGTGGTAAACCAGAAATTCACCACGGTTACCGTATTGCCTGCAAAGAGCTCGCTGCTGTTCACTTCCGCGCCATCCAGATCCCTGCCCTGAAAACCAGGAAATGGATTCTGTCCGTTCCCGCTGCTTTCCATCCCTGCTTGTGCGGCATCCACGCTGTCACCTGCGCCCTGCATGCTCACACAATCCGGATATTTTTCCTCCAGGGATGCCAGCTTTTCTTCAATCTTCTTGATCTGCCCCGCTCCGTCATTCAGAGTCTGCAGTTCCTTTTCTGAAAACTGATCCCTGGCATCTTCAATGATCTTCAGTAAAAAATCACCGTAATTATTATTGTCTGTGATTGAAAGATTATCCTTATCTACGGTTAAAAACAGCTTCTCCCAAAGCTCTGCAGCTTCCGATTGGATCTCTTCCTCTCTCTGCATAAGCTTCTGGTACAGCTCTGCAGCCTCTTTCTCACTACTCGGTTCTTCCGTCATCAGATTTTCCGCATGTGAACAGGCTATAAGACTGAACACAAGCATCGCTGCCAGCCAAACTGCTGCAAATCGAAATCGTTTCATATCCATTTCTCCATTTTCTATGTTTTTATTGTTTTTCCGATCGGCCAAAGCCATATTGAAAGCTGATCGCATCGACCGGACAGACGTTGATGCACTTGCCGCACCGGATACATTCTCCATGATCCGGTGTTTTGGTGATCTCCACATCCATTTTGCATACTCCTGCACATTTTCCACAGGAAATACACTGTTGTCCATCCACCCGGATTCCAAGCAGGGATACCCTGTTCATCAGTGCATAAAACGCCCCAAGCGGGCAGATCCATTTGCAAAACGGACGGTAAAACAGCACACTCAGAACGATCACGGTGATCAGGATCACCAGCTTCCAGGTAAACAGCGTTCCAAGTGCTGATCGTATTCCCTTATTCACAACAGACAGCGGGATTGCTCCCTCCAGAACTCCCTGCGGGCAGATGTATTTACAAAAGAACGGATCACCCATTCCCACATCGTTAACTGCAAATACAGGCAAGAAACATACGGTCAGAAGAAGCACCACATATTTTAAATATGTCAGCGGCTTCAGCTTTTTGGTAGACAGCTTTTTCCCAGGAATTCTATGCAGCAGATCCTGAAACCAGCCAAATGGGCATAGAAATCCACATATAAAACGGCCAAGCAATACGCCAAACAGAATCAAAAAACCGGTTATATAGTAGGAAAAGCTGAATTTCGACGAACCCACCACTGCCTGAAAAGAGCCAATCGGACAGGCACCTGAGGCCGCCGGACAGGAATAACAGTTCAGTCCCGGCACGCAGACTGCCTTCCCATCTCCCTGATAGATTCCGCCACTTAAGAAATTCGGCAGATGTACATTGGTCAACAGAGCGGCTCCGGCCTGGATCCAGCTGCGGAAACGGCTGATGCCCTGTGATATTATCGTTTTCTTTTTATCCAATCCCAACACACTCCAAGCATAATCTGATTGCCTTACTTAACACGGTGGCTGCTTCTCCCCGCATGGCTCCAAAACACAGCATGACCACTGCTGCTGCCAGCAGACTGCCCTGAAGCAGCGCTTTTTTTAAGCTGAACAACATAAATCTCTCCTCTCTGGCTTATCAACGGAATAAACCCGTTACTTTTATTCTACAATTTTAATTTCAATCTTTCCCTCTCCTGTTGGATATTCACCATAATTATACTGGGTTTTGTATGGCAGGTTGTAATAATTGTCATACCAGAAAAGCATATAGGACAATCCATTAGAATATGGCTGCTGTCCGCTGTACTGGCTATCTTTGACCCGATACAGATCCACCGCTTTTACTTCAACCCCCGCCGCTATCTGGTCAGCTGCTTCCAGCAATTTGCTGTGATTGATTGTTAAAATTTTAGCATTTTCACAATAGCCCTGATAGATCATCTTCGCATTTTCTACCGCATTCAAACTGAACAGCACCAGGGCACTAAAAACCAGAAGACGTTCCATTTTCCCTGCGACCTGGACGTACAGATCCCCGCAGACCATGGTTAACAGAAACAAAAACGGAATATAAATTCTCATAGGCGCTTCCGGCATCAGGAACATGATCCCGACAGCACTATACATGGATACAAGAACAAATGCCATCCGGTGATCGCGGATCATAAAATACCAGAATCCGTATACAAAAAACAACAGATACACGCCGCCCCACAAAATGCCAAACGGGGTATCCGAAATCCTTCCCTGGGTTCTCATCCAATAGCCTGCACAGGCAAGAGCCACATATCCAATACCGGCCAAAGCACACTTTTTCTTCGTCTTCTGAAATAAAAGTACACACAGGAGCACCAGCGTAAACAGAATCAGAAGCTGGATGGCTGCATCAAGGGAAAACATCTGGAAAATGGTTCGTTTGATGTAGTCAATAGTCCGCTCCACAAATCCCCTGGTATAGTCATTCGACCCGGTCATCCGTGATCTGGAGGCTGGGGAACCAACCAGGATCAGGGCGCTGAATACTGCATCTGCCAATAACAGACCATCTGCCTGATTGAACTTATGCTCTTTCCAATAATCATAGATCAGATTGCATACAATCCATGATCCAGTTATGACCACGGCCTGTTCGCTGGAAATACAGAGTACAAAAACCAGAATGTATTTCAATACGGTATATTTTTACTGCGATAGATCGACACCAGCAGTAAAAAATTGAATATCGGGATCACATACCCATAAGCCGCCGCAAACCAGTACAGGCCACTGTTCGCAACAGATAGCGGAATCGCACCGTAGGAAATCAGTAAAAATAAGCTGACCAGCCATTTCTCGCCTTTAAAATCTCCCGCAGTAATCAACCTGTAACCCAGATAATAGGTCAACAGGATTCCTACCGGCATGACCAGCCGCATAAAGCTCAGACCACCTAAATTTGCTGACAAAATCAGCAGAAAATTCGTATACAATCTACCATTGACCTGAAAATAGGAATGATACATATAGCGGAAAATAAAAAGCAGTCTGTTCCCAAATACCCAATCTGCAGGCGCCCAGCCATAGGACATGGACATATATCCATAATCATCATAATACAGAAAAACCTTGCGGTACTGTAATATTAAAAAGCAAAAAAATGCCGCCCAGATCCCTATATTTATGATGTTTTTTATCTTAATGATGGTTTGCTCATTTCTCATGTTATTCATATGTTCTTCCTACCATGTATTTTTGCTTTCTAGCCTATGTGTTCTTACGGTCAACGCAGCATGCACGCAGAGCTGCTGAATAGTTACCATTGATCTTTTGTAACAGTTTTGTTCCTTTCCTCTTAGGAATAAGACAATTTTAACACAATTTACAATGTTTGAATAGCTGTAAACGCTCATACATACGTTTAATGCCCCAGCATTTTCTCAATAAAAATTCCATACCCTTTCGCTGAATCCTGAACGAAAACATGGGTAACCGCGCCAATTAGCTTTCCATTCTGGATGATGGGGCTGCCGCTCATGCCTTGGACAATCCCACCGGTTAAAGATAATAATTCCGGATCGGTGACTTGTAACACCAGGCTTTTGTTATCCTGGATATTGGACTCATCTACTTTCATGATCTCGATCTCATAGTCTTTGATCTCACCGGAAACACCGCTTCGGATATAGGCTTTTCCTTTCTTGACTTCCTGGTGAAAACCAATCTCGATGGGCTCGGAAGTAATCTGACTTTTTAAACGCTGATTGACCTGCCCAAAAATCCCCTGATCGGTATTGGCGGTAATCTCACCCATCATAGTACCCGGACCATAGTAGATCACACCGGACATGACACCAGGATTGCCGGTACTGCCTTTTTCGATCCCTACGATCCTTGTATCATAGAGGTTTCCATCGGAAATTTCCACCAGTTCTCCCGTATCAGAATCACTGATGCCATGACCCAAAGCACCAAAACGGCCATTGAGGTCCAGATAAGTCATAGTACCGATCCCCTGGGTATCACTCCGGACCCAGATACCCAGCTTTCCTGTTCCATCCTCTGTTATCACCGGATCCATGGCCACCTCCATATGTTCTTCTCCCCGGCGGACGGTTAGTCTTGCCTCACTTCCATCCAGTTCCGATACTGCCGTGGCAAGCTGCTCCTTGGTCTCCAGCTTTTTCCCATTGATTGCTTCAATGTAATCACCACTTTTTAAGATTCCCGCCGCCGGTTCCAGGGTCTCCCCATTTTCCCCGGTCACTTTTCCCGTTCCAATCACCATAACGCCATCTGCCTTCAGATAGATTCCCACCGGAGTACCACAGGGAATTGCATACTGGGTCTCCACCACATCCACCTGGATTTCTTTCAGGCGGATCATGCCGAACAGATCCACGCCAAGCTGGTAATTGCCCTGACTTTTTCCCTTTAACTGAAAAGGCTCGTTGCGAATAATGGTAATCTGATCCTCTGGGATGGCCGGATTGCCGCCCAGGATCACCTCTTCGCTCTCACTCTGCAGCGTCACCTGAAATGGAAGATCCAGACTCATGGTCTCTTCCCGATTTTCCACGATACTGACCTTATCCGGGATCTGCCGCATGGTATAGCCATAAAATCCCGCAATCCCTGCACCCAGAAGCACGGTTCCGGTAAAAAGCAGACGGATCTTCCTATAAAGCTTCCCTCTCCTGCGTTCTCTATGTTCCTGATCCATTCCACAATTTCTATCGATTCCACCCACTCCCGCAATCTGTCTTTTTCCCATGCCACGCCTCCTGTGTGTTCGTCAACTGTTACCTACATGTTTCTACGGTCATCGCTGATCCATACGTAAACCGGTTCAAGTCGAACGTCCGTGAGACTTGGCGCGTGATTCTGGTCAGCGTAGCTGACATATTCTTTACAGAATCACTGCGCATCCTCGCGGAGCGTTTTCTATCATCTTTACATAGGTAGTATGTGTCATGATTTCTGAAAACAGACTGTTATTTTTTAGATGTCAATAGTTGTTAATGAATTTTTGTTGTGATAAACTTAGAGCAATGGAACAATCATTTTGACTTTTAAATGGGGATGTGCATATGAAAAACTTTGGAAACAAAAATTTCTGGATTCTGCTTCTCTTACTGCTTTCCGGCATTGTGCTGGGCGGCTTTATCGGTAGTCTGGCCTCTTCCGTCCCGTTCCTGTCCTGGCTGAATTTTGGACAGTCCTTCGGGTTAAATGATCCGCTGGTTCTGGATCTGGGCGTTCTGATCATCACCTTCGGACTGTCCATCAAATCACTCTTGCCAGCCTGATCGGTGTGATTCTGGCATTAATTGTTTACCGTTTTATATAGCTTGCTCTGGTCAGCCAGAACTTTCATCTCACGGGCGTTGTCATAGACAGCGTCCGTTATTTTGCGCCGCCAAGGAGTCTGGCCAGTTCTTTTACCATCTCATCCCCACACAACGGATGAATGGTGGTTGTGGTACTGCCGGCTGCCGCGGACTTGGCAATCTCAAAATGCGTATCTGCCATAGCTGCGATCTGTGGTAAATGAGTAATGCAGATCACCTGATGGTTTCTGGCAATATAAGAAAGTTTTTCTGATACTTTCTGGGCAGTTCTGCCACTGATACCGGTGTCGATCTCATCAAAAATCAAAGTCGGAATATCATCCGTATCTGCTAACACCGCTTTAATCGCCAGCATGATTCTGGAAAGCTCACCGCCAGAAGCTACCATACCAAGTGGGCGCACCGGCATACCAGGATTGGTGGAAATCATAAACTCCGCCTCATCAAAACCAGATGCTGTGTACTGTTCCAGCCGCCGGAACTCCATCTCGAAAGCCACATCGATAAAATTCAGATCTTCCAGTCCCTGACGGATCTTTTCTGTCAGAATCTTCGCCGCACTTTGACGAACCTTGGAAAGTTCTGTGCAAAGCTGCTCCAATTTTTCTTCCGTCTTCTCCCGTTCTTTCTCCTTCTGAGCCTTGATCAGATCAAAATGCTCCAGATCATCCAGGCGTTTCCGCTTCTCTTCCAGCTTCTCCATGATCTCACGAACGGTACTTCCGTATTTTGCCTGAAGATTATGAATCAGATCCAGACGTTTCTCCATCTGGACAAATGCCTCCTCATCAAAGGAGAACTGGTCCATATAACCACTGATATCCCGCACCACATCACTTAAGATGGATTCCGCATCAAACAGCTGATCCCGGATTCCTGCAACCGCCTCGTCATATTCCGCCGCCTGAGTCACATCATGCAATGCCCGTCCGATCTGTTCCCCATCGATGGCCTGGTAAGCACTGGATAAATACTCCATGATCTTCTGGGCGTGGGAAAGCCTGCGATAGGATGATGTCAGTTCTTCTTCCTCACCTTCCTTCAGGTCTGCATTCTCCAGCTCTTCGATTTCATAGCGCAGGAAATCCGCCTCTCTCAACCGGCTCTCCTGATCCTGGTTCATCTCCTCCAACGCCTTTAAGACCTCCTGATACTGATGGTAATTCACAGAGATCTTCTCTTTTAATGGCTGGGTCTGGGATCTGGCATAGGCATCCAGTATCTGAAGATGCTTGGATTTGTACAACAATGATTGATGTTCATGCTGTCCATGGATATCGATCAATAAGCTGGTGATTTCTTTCAGACGCCCCGTTGTCACCGTCTCATCATTGATCTTGCTGAGACTTCTGGTGGGCATGATTTTCTTAGAAATGATGATCGTTCCGTCCTCCGGCAAATCCAGATCCAGTTCTTCCAGACGCTTTCTTTTCACCGGATCATCGACAGAAAATACTAATTCCACATAGGCATAATCTGCTCCCTGACGAATCATATCCCTGGATGTTTTCCCACCCAGTGCCATATTAACAGATCCGATAATGATGGATTTTCCTGCACCGGTCTCACCGGTTAAAATATTTAAGCCCTCAGAAAAGGACACCTCTGCCTTTTCAATGAGGGCCAGATTCTTTACCTGCAAATTAAGCAGCATACTTGCTCCTCCATATTCGATGTCTGGTTTGTATCATCAACCTGCGATCAATTTCCGCAGCTTATCCATCACCAGAATCGTATCATCCACGCTTCGTACCGCGCACATGATGGTATCGTCCCCCGCGATACAGCCCACGATCTCATGGAAATGAATGGCATCCAATGCTGCGGCAACTGCCATGGCCATACCGGACACCGTCTTGATCACCAGAATATTCTGGGCCATATCCATGGAAAGAAAACCGTCTCTCAAAATACGGATATACTTGTCACTTAAGCCTTCCTGGCTCTGGAACACCACGTACCGCTGCTTTCCGCTTTCTGCCTGGACCTTGGACAGCTTCAGCTCCCGGATATCCCTGGACACAGTAGCCTGGGTGACCTGGTATCCGGCCTTGGTCAGATACTCTGCCAGCTCTTCCTGTGTTTCGATCTCATATTTTCCAATCAATTCTACGATCTTGGCATGTCTGTCTACCTTCACGTTTTACCCCCTTTAAATTCCTGCCAGCTTACTGCGAAGGTTATCAAGGAATGAACCTGCATTCAGCTTCACCAATATGGTTTCTATCTCCGACCGCTCCACTAAGATCCGGTCGCCAACCTCCAACGTTACATAGGAATCTCCGTCAAATACCGCCGACTGGCCATCCTGCACATGCCCCATCACCTCGATCTCGATCTGATCCTCTGAGGACAGGACCACACTTCTTCCATTAAGCGAATGAGCGGAGATTGGTGTTAAAATCGTCATGCGGGCTGTGGGTTCCACGATCGGTCCTCCCGCCGACAAATTATATCCGGTAGATCCTGTAGGCGTTCCCACGATCACACCATCTGCATGGTACTGGATCAGGAATTCCCCATTGACCCGGATATTCAGCCGAAGAAGACGCAGCATCTCCCGTCTTGCCACAACAATCTCATTTAATGCCAGTTCTTTGGCGATCACCTTGCCATGTCTGACAACGGTGCCTTTTAACATCATCCGGTGTTCCAGCTGGAACTGGTCGCTGACCAGTTCCGCTAATCTGGGAGTGATTGCCTCCTGGCCGCTGATCTGGGTCAGATAACCTAAGGTTCCCATGTTAATGCCCAGCATCGGGATCTGTCTTCCCGCCAGATCCCTGGCTGCCTGTATCAGTGTTCCATCACCGCCTAAGGTGATCACACATTCCACATTCTCCGGAACCATGCCAGAATCCGTATAACGGTAACCAGTGTGATCTCCATCCGCCTTTTCCATCCGCTCCGGCATATGGCAGATACAGCCCCTGCTTTCCAGATACTGACTGATCTTCTCTGCCATCTCCACAGCTCCGCTTTTATATGGATTCAGAATAATATAAAAATGTTTCATAAAAGCTCCTATAAGGTATTATGAGCCTCTTCCACGATCGTCTTTGGATCGATCTCAACGCCTTTTTCGTCTGCCAGTTCTGGATGGTTCTGCAAATATAACAGATACTCAATATTACCTTCCGGTCCCTTGATCGGGGAAAACTCCAGGTTCAGGATACCAAATCCAATGCTCTTGGCAAAGGCGATCACAGACTCGATCACTTCCAGATGTGTACTCTTCTCACGGACAACACCCTTTTTGCCAACCTTTTCCCTTCCTGCCTCAAACTGCGGCTTGATCAGGCATACGATCTGCCCATCCTCTGTCAGAAGTTCCTTTACCGGACCTAACACTTTTGTCAGAGAAATGAAGGAAACATCGATGGAAGCAAACTGGATCCGGTCCGGGATATCCTCTGGCGTCACGTAGCGGATATTGGTCTTTTCCATACAGACCACCCGCTCATCATTGCGCAGCTTCCACGCTAACTGACCATGTCCAACATCGACAGAATACACCTTTACTGCACCATTCTGCAGCATACAGTCGGTAAATCCGCCAGTAGAAGCGCCCACATCCATACAGATCTTGCCATTTAATGTCACTCCAAAATGAGTCATAGCCTTCTCCAGCTTTAAGCCGCCACGGCTTACATAAGCCAGTGTATGGCCACGGACCTCTACGGATACCGTATCCTCAAACATGGTTCCGGCTTTGTCTTCCTTCTGGCCGTCCACATATACGATACCGGACATGATAATGGCCTTCGCCTTCTCTCTGGACTCTGCCAGATTCCGGTTTACTAAAAGTACATCCAGTCTTTCTTTCATTCTTTTAAGAACCCTTCCTTCCGCATTCTGCGGATAATCGAATCACTGTCGATTCCAAGCGCTTCCCGCAAAAGTGAAACATTGCCATGCTCCACATAAGCATCCGGCAGCGCGATATTTAATACCCGGACATCCGGGTAATGTTTGTGTACATAAGATGTGACCTGAAGACCAAAGCCGCCTTGAAGGACATTCTCCTCCAGCGTCACGATACAATCATGGGTTGCCGCTAAGCGATCCACTAATTTTACATCAATCGGCTTGATAAACCGTCCATTGGCAAGTGTCAGGTCATAGCCTTCTTCTTTTAATTTATCCCGGATATGTTCCGCTGTGCTGACCATACTTCCAACCGCCAGCAGGGCGATGCCTTCCCCTTCTGAAATCAGTTCTCCCCTGCGAAATTCCACCGGAGCCTGATACTCCTTCAGTCCCTGGTAGCCTTCCCCTCGCGGATAACGAATGGCAATCGGTCCCGGATACTGGAATGCAAACTCCAGTTCTTTTTCTAATTCCCATCGGTTTTTCGGCGCCAGCACCGCCATGTTCGGAATACAAGTCAGATATGACAGATCAAAAATGCCCTGATGGGTCTCTCCATCACTTCCAACTAATCCGGCCCTGTCAACAGCAAATACCACCGGAAGGTTCTGGATACACACATCATGAAGGATCTGGTCAAAGCCTCTCTGTAAGAAAGAAGAATACACCGCAACTACCGGTCTCATCCCAGCCGCTGCCATCCCTGCTGCACTGGTAACTGCATGCTGCTCCGCAATTCCCACATCAAAGAACCGGTCCGGGAATTCATTCTTAAACCGGGTCAGACCCGTACCATCCGGCATAGCTGCTGTGATCGCTACGATCCTCTTATCTCTGCCCGCCAGCTCCACTAATTTCTTAGAAAAAACATCTGTGTAGCTTGGCGCTGTTTTCGCTTTTTTCGGCTTTCCTGTGGAGATGTCAAACGGATTCACCCCATGGAATGCCGAAGGATTCTTCTCTGCAGGTGCATAGCCCTTTCCCTTCTTGGTCAGCACATGGACCAGGACTGCATGATCCAGTCTTTTTGCCTCATTTAACACACGGGAAAGCTGTTTTACATCGTGTCCATCCACCGGGCCTAAGTAAGTGATCCCCATATCTTCAAACAGCATACCCGGGATCAGCAGCTGCTTTAAGCCCTGCTTTATCATACTGATCCGGCGGATCATCCGCGGTCCGGCCACCGGAACCTTCTCCAGAAGATCCGTGATCTGACGTTTCAGATCATTATACCCAGCTCCGGTGCGTATCCCGCTTAAATACTTGGACATGCCGCCTACATTTTCAGAAATGGACATGTTGTTATCGTTTAATATGATAATGAAGTTCTTATTGATCCTGGCTGCATTATTCAACGCTTCATAGGCCATACCGCCAGTCAGGCTCCGTCGCCAATAATGGAAATCACATGGTAATCCTCACCCCGCAGATCCCGTCCAATGGCCATGCCAAGCCCTGCAGAAATGGAGGTGGAGCTATGTCCGGTATTAAAGCTGTCACAGGGACTTTCTGCCCTTTTCGGGAAACCGCTGATTCCGCCAAATTGTCTTAAATCATCAAAATCTTTTCTTCCACTGAGAATCTTGTGGGTATATGCCTGATGTCCCACATCCCAGATGACCTTGTCTTCCGGCAGATCAAACGTCCGGTAAATAGCCATAGTCAGCTCTACCACTCCCAGATTAGACGCCAGATGACCTCCGGTAGCGCTGATCTTTTCGATCAGAAACTGCCGGATCTCCTGACCAAGCACATCCAGTTCTTCCCAGCTGAGGGCCTTGATATCCTTTGGCCCATTTATCTTTTCTAACATATTGACCTCTTATTGTATCTGTTTAGCAGGCCTGTGCACTTACTGAACAGTTCTCTCCTATTTTTGTCTGGTCACCAGCTTTAAGATCAGCTGATGCAGAAATTCATGATCACCCGGAAGCTGCTCCAGATCTTTCACAGCCTCGTCTGACAGGCGCTCTACGTCCTCTCTGGCTTTCTCCATACCGTAAAGAGACACATAAGTTGTTTTATGATTTTTTTCATCACTGAGTACCGGCTTCCCAAGCAGTGCCTGGTCTCCTACCAGATCCAGAATATCGTCCTGGATCTGGAATGCCTTGCCAACACAGGCTGCCATATGCTCCACAGTCTGTAACTGCGTCTCATCCGCACCGCCAAGCAAAGCTCCGATCATCATAGGAGCCTCTAATAAAGCTCCGGTCTTTAAACGATAGATAAACTCCAGCTGATCTGCGCTCAGAGAACCGCCAGTCAGTTCCACATCCGCAGACTGACCACCGATCATGCCAAAAATACCGGATTTAGAGGCTAACAGGCGGATACACCGTCCTACAGTCTTTGCGTCCTCTGTCAGATCGAGGCCTTCGATGCCGTCTCAAAGGCATAACCATACAGGGCATCGCCTGCCAGTACTGCCATGTCCTCTCCATACTCTGCCCAGGTGGTCGGAAGTCCCCGGCGCAGACGGTCATTATCCATACAAGGCAGATCATCGTGGACCAGGGAAAAGGTATGGATCATCTCGATCGCCGCCATAAAAGGCTCCTCTTCTCTTCCCTGACCGCCAAACATCCGGTATACTTCCCGTAAAAATAATGGACGCAGACGCTTACCGCCTGCCCGCATGCTGTAATTCATTGCTTCCAGAACTGTCCTCTGATGTCCTTCTTCCTCTGGCAGATACTGCTCCACTGTCTTCCAGACTTCTTCTGTGTATTGTTTTAAAACCTCGTTAAAATTCTCCATCCCGGCTTTCCTCCGCCAATACCTGTATCTTTTTTTCTACCCGGTCAATCTGGTCGCTGCAGCTTTTTACCATCTTCATCCCTAACTCATAGTTGGCAAATGTTTCCTCCAACGAACTGTCCCGGTCTTCCATTTTCTCTATGATCATCTCAAGGGCCTCTAAGGTCTCCTCGATAGACATTTCCTGATTTGTTTTAGTTTCCGCCATACGTTTCCTCCTCCAGTTCCCCGTTACCCGGTTCCAGACCTCGATCTTCAAAATCCTGGTTTCCACCCGGCCATCTGCCAGACGGATCTGTAAGGATTCTTCTTTCTGGAGTTCCTTTACGGAAGCCACCGGCTTTCCGTCTTTATCTGTGACAAACCCGAAACCACGGCTTAACTGCTCCAATGGAGACAGACCATGAAGCCGTCCTGCCAGCAGCGCCAGCCGGTGTTTCCGGTCAGTTAATCTCTCTTCTATCCTTCGCTCCATCTGATCCTGGATCTGAACCAGCCGCTGGCGGTGGTCATTTAAGATCCGTTCCGGATGATGCAGCTTTAATTTCATCTGATACTGCTCCACCTGGCTTTCTTCCGCTCCAGATTTCGCTCCACACCCCGGTTCAATGCTTCTCTGAGCACTTCCAGCCGGTTTTCAAACTGTCTGTAATCAAATACCGCCAGTTCTGCAGCCGCCGAAGGGGTCGGTGCTCTCAGATCCGCCACGTAATCGGCAATGGTAACATCTGTCTCATGGCCTACTGCAGAGATCACCGGAGTTTCACACTCAAAGATCGCCCTGGCAACGATCTCCTCATTAAAGGCCCACAGATCTTCCATGGATCCGCCGCCTCTTCCCACGATCAGTACATCCAGTCCCATAGAATCCAGAGTACGGATTCCATTGACAATGCTGAACTTGGCATCCTGTCCCTGTACCAGGGCCGGATAAAGGATCAGCTGGACATAAGGATTCCGTCTTGCCGTAATGTTTATGATATCATGGATCGCCGCTCCGGTACTGGCCGTGACGATTCCTATGGTTTTTGCATATTTGGGGATCGGTTTTTTATACTCTGCGGCAAACATGCCCATCTCTTCCAGCTCGTCCCGCAGTTTCTGGAAACGTTCAAATAAATCTCCTACACCATCCCGCTTAATTTCCCTGGCATACAGCTGGTATCTGCCGTCCCTCTCGTAGATATCGATGGAACCAGTCACCACCACCTGCTGTCCTTCCTGTAATTGAAAAGTGAGACCTTTCCTTTGACCGGCAAACATCACCGCGGATAAGGTCCCTGATTTGTCTTTTAGTGTAAAATATATGTGTCCGGAAGTGTGGTACTTGCAGTTGGATACCTCTCCCCTGACACTGATACGGTTCAGGAGAAAATCCTGAACAAACAGGTTCTTAATATAAGAATTCACCTGTGCAACGGAATAAATACTTCCAGCCATAATCATACTCCAAGCAGATCGCCGCATCAGATGCATCGATCTGCCGAATGTTTTTTATGCTACCAGTTTCGCCAGCACGCCGTTGATAAATGCCGGGGACTCGTCTCTGCCGAATTTCTTCGCCAGTTCCACTGCCTCATTGATCGCAACCTTCTCCGGAATCTCCTCGTCATACTGCATCTCATAAACAGCAAGACGCAGAATCGTCAGCTCCACTTTACCCATACGTCTGGTCTTCCAGCCTTCGGCTACCTGATTGATCTTCTCATCGATCTCCGGCAGTTTTTCTAAAATCTTCTTTACTTTCTCTGTTACCACCGCCTGTTCTGCCTCAGAGAGATTGGAATCGTGGAGGATCGTTGTTCCTTCCGGTGTTACATCATCTTCCACTGGCGCTCCAAAATAACGCTCAATCTGCTCGTCCATCTCCTCCACCGGATAAAAATCAGCGCGGAATAACACCTTAAAACTATGCTCGCGCAGTTCTCTTCTGGTCATATCTTCGTATCCTCCTAAATCGATTCTTCTGTTTGCTTCTCTCGTAACGGTGCCATATCTTCACAGTTACCTTCGCTTTTACTTCGCTTTTATTTCGCTTTTATTTCGCTTTTATTTCGCTTTTATTTTTCTTTTATCAGCGTCTTATTTACCAGCAGAAGCTGCCACTAACAGCTCCTGCTGATGCAGGAAAACGCCAAAAACACAGCCGCATAAAGCGGCTGCGTCTGAAGTCAGTTTTACTGTTCTTCTGCTTCCATGTTCACGCTGGCGATCTTGATATTCACATCCAGCACATGGAGACCAGTCATGTTCTCGATAGCGGTTTTCACACGATCCTGAACCTTCTCGGAAACATCTGGAATGTTATAACCATACTTCATATTGAGGGATAAGTCAACAGACACATGCTCTTCTGTCACATCAACCTTTACTCCCTTGGAGAGATTCTTCATGCCGAGTTTGCCAACTAACTCATTGGTAATGTTGCCTGCCATGGAATCTACACCCTCTACCTCGGTTGCAGCCAGGCCCGCGATGATCGCTACCACCTCGTCTGCAATCTGTACTTCGCCAATTTTATCTTTTTCATATACTTTATGAGTATTTCTGCCTTCCGTCTCTGCCACTTTCGCTACCTCCTCATGTTTCTATAGTAGAATTATTATAGCAAAAATCCATGGGTTTGGAAAGGGCTTTAATCAGAAAGATTTAATAGAGTGATAATTATGTTTTCTGCACCCACCTCTGCTTTTCTTTTTACGATATCCTCGATCTGCGCCCGCTGGGCATCTGTGATAGATGGCGCATTGACCACCACGTCCACTTTACCGGAAGAAATGCTGACGACCGGATCAGCAAATCCTTTGGCCATAAGAAGGGTTTCCGCTGCGTTTTCTTTTTCTGCCACCTCCGTTAAAGCGATCATATCCTGAATCGCCTGCTGCTTGGCAGTCTCTTCAATATTCTGGTTATTGATGATATTTAACAACGTTCCTTATTTTTTGCCCGGATCTGTTCTCTGCTTAACTGGACACTGGCTATGTAGTCAGATACACTCATGCCGCTGGTCAGAATTGCTTCACCCGGATTTTCCAGTCCTGTCTGTTCTGTCTGGGAGTTCTGACCGGTATTCTGTCCACGATTCTGGTTTCCATCCTGCCCTGCAGAATCGGTCACTGCAGTCAGTTCTGCAGCGGAAACTGACTCTGTCAATCCATCGCCCTGATCCCCATCTAAGCTGGCGATCTCCTGATAATCTCCGGCTTCATTCAGGACTGTCTGATTTTCCTTTAAAATGTCCTCGTCAGAAATCTCCAACGCTCCCGCTTCATAGGAAGTGTTTCCCGCTGTGTATGCGCCCTGATCCCCATCTGACTGGCTTCCCATATAATTTAAGTATCCCGCCACTGCAATCATCACCGCCAGCGTTGTAACAATGATCTGGTTTCTCCTGAACAGTTTTTTCATATTCACATTCTGCAGATCCACTTTTCGCTTCATCCACACTGCTCCTTTCTATTTACCTGTTTTAGTCTATGAACCATTCACCATCTTTAACACTTTGATTTTATGAGAAGGCACATCAAATAATGCCTCTACCGCCTCCGTGATCTCTGCCTGCACCTTTGGATTTCCTCCACCCTGGGCACTGACCACTACGCCGGCGATCCTGGGACGGATCTCTTTTTCTAAAATCGGCGCTCCCTGGCCGGAAGAACCGGATAAAATGGTATCCTCCGACTGTTCACTGCTCTCGATCTTCCGTGTTCCACCTCCCTGATCCGTCTCCTGGGTACTGGAAATAGAAGTAGTGATATCCGTCCTCCAGATCTTTTCTTCGGATTCCTTTAAAACGATCATCACTTCTGCCTGTCCCACGCCATCGACCTGACTGAGAAGCTGTTTTAAGCGGGTTTCCAACTGAGTCTCATAGGAATCACCCATATCCGTACTTTCACTCTGGCTGTTCTGTCCAGGACTGGATCCATTCTGCCCGTTTTCCGATGTTTTTCTGCCGGACGGCCACGCCAGGATCAGACAGATCAGACCCACTGCCAGCATCACCAGCCACCGGCCGTTCCTTGTACGGATGTCCGGTTTAAGATTGAATTTCAACAGCGCCGCTTTCCAGTCCATAATACTGCTCCACCTTTCTTTGAAATTCCAGAATCCTGTTATTATTTTCCCCAGATGCTGACCGACTGATATCCTCCTCTGCCCGCTGATCCTGCAAGGTCGATTCCAAGGCTTTCCCAGATATTTCCTCTGAATGATTTTTGACACCTGTTTCCGGTTCCTGCCCGATCTGCACAGACTGCACCTCTATGTTCTGGACTGGCTGAACCTCCTTCACCTCATCATTTTTCCAAAGCCCTTCCTGTTTTCCAGTTGCTCCCCCGCTCTGCAGTTTTACTTTCACCGATACCACCTTCCCATAACCGGTGCTCTCCGGATCTCCGTTGATCTCCACCTGTGCGTTTTCCACCTGAATTCCCTCTTCTCCCGCCATGACCGTCACATGACCGGCCACATCATTTTCATAAATTTTTAGGATCTGCTCCTGCCGTTCCTTTTCAATTCCCAGGACCCTGGTGTTTAACTCCTCATGATCCATCTGGAAGGCAAATGCCTCAAACGCCCGGTCGATCTGCCTCTCCAGGCCAAGCCCCCCTGTGACGGGCTGTAAGACAGAAGGATCAGCATCAAACCGGAAAATAACCTTAGATAAGGCTCATACTTTTTCGATGGCAGTATCCCGCGGATCACCGTGATCAGGATCAGGAAGCTTAAAATACTGCCCGCCCACTCCGACACTGCTCCCATATGTCCCTCCTTTCCATCCATTCGATCGTCGTAACTATTCAGTACCTTCATAGTTACGAGCAAAATCCATTCCAGATCAGCTTCGCTGATGGGATTTTTGCTTTCTAGCCTATGTGTTCTTACGGTCAGCGCAGCATGTGCGCAGACCTACCGAATAGTTACACGTTTTTTCAATTTATTCCGCCATGCCTCATCTGCTGAACCTGCGGTTCATCAGACGGACGGCTGTCGCCATATAACTGTCTGTCCATGAACCTCCTTGCGTGAGCAAGCTCCCGCCGGGCGATTCACGAACATCCATCTGCATGGCTCTTAGTTACGACCAAACTCACTGAGTTTTAAACCAGGATTTCTCTCCTCAACCATGCCAATGCTCCAGCTGTTAACAAAGATCAGCAGTGGATTATCCTTCAGATCCTTGATCCGTTTCATGTCAGAAGTACCCTGGATCTTGGCTACATCTACCTCTTCCTTATTCTCTACCCAACGGATATACTCGTATGGCAGCTTCTCCAGCTTCACTTCAACATTATACTCATTTTCCAGACGGTAGGTCAGAACCTCGAACTGCAGTTCTCCAACAACGCCTACGATGATCTCCTCCATACCAGTGTTAAACTCCTGGAAAATCTGGATGGCACCTTCCTGGGCAATCTGATTCACGCCTTTGATGAACTGTTTTCTCTTCATGGTATCTACCTGGCGCACTCTGGCAAAATGCTCTGGAGCGAAGGTCGGAATACCCTCAAATTCAAACTTAGTATTAGAAGCACACAGAGTGTCTCCAATGGAGAAAATACCAGGATCAAATACACCGATGATATCTCCTGCGTATGCCTCTTCCACGATCTTACGGTCCTGAGCCATCAGCTGCTGCGGCTGGGACAGACGGATCTTCTTGCCGCCCTGGACATGGTTCACTTCCATACCCGCTTCAAATTTACCGGAAACGATACGCATAAATGCAATACGGTCTCTGTGGGCTTTATTCATATTAGCCTGGATCTTAAATACAAAAGCAGAGAAATCTTCCTTAAATGGATCGATCACACCCGTAGTGGTCTTTCTTGGCAGCGGAGAGGTCGTCATCTTTAGGAAATGCTGTAAAAAGGTCTCCACACCAAAGTTTGTTAACGCAGAACCAAAGAATACAGGAGATAAATCACCTCTGCTGACACGGTCCATATCAAACTCGTCTGCCGCACCATCCAGCAGTTCGATCTCGTCCAATAACTGCTGATGGTAATCAAATCCGATCACACTTTCTACATCTGTTCCCTCTACCGGGAATGTCTGGCTTGCCACTTCCTTCTGTCCGCCCATGGCAGCCGTAAAAGTCGTGATCTCCTTGGTATTGCGGTCATATACACCTTTGAAATTCTTACCACAGCCGATCGGCCAGTTGATCGGACAGGTACGGATCCCCAGGACATTTTCAATTTCATCCATCAGTTCAA
The DNA here is from genome assembly GCA_003478355.1 of Lachnospiraceae bacterium AM48-27BH. GTDB lineage: Bacteria > Bacillota > Clostridia > Lachnospirales > Lachnospiraceae > UBA3402. The sequence goes on along the minus strand of QUFC01000001.1, from coordinate 259,826 downwards.
ATGGATCTCTGGCTTCCCGGTCCATCTTGTTGATGAAGGTAAAGATCGGGATCTTTCTCATGACACAGACCTTAAACAGCTTGATGGTCTGTGCCTCAACACCCTTAGAACCATCGATCACCATAACCGCACTGTCTGCAGCCATCAGGGTACGATACGTATCCTCAGAGAAATCCTGATGTCCAGGAGTGTCCAGGATGTTAATGCAGTAACCGTCATAATTAAACTGCATAACGGAAGAAGTAACAGAAATACCTCTCTCCTTCTCGATCTCCATCCAGTCGGAAACTGCATGCTTCGTTGCTTTTCGTCCCTTTACGGTACCTGCTAAATTGATGGCTCCACCATAAAGCAGGAACTTCTCAGTCAGAGTGGTCTTACCAGCATCTGGATGGGAAATAATGGCAAAGGTTCTACGTTTCTTTATCTCTTCTGCGATTGTTGACAAAATAATTCCTCCGATTGTTCTAAAAAATACATACGGCAGCCATTTTTCTATTACTTCATAACTATTCAGTTGCTTCATATATGATAATGGCACACCGTAGATATTGTATTATTAATCCGCCTTGCAGTCAAGGTCAAAATTCGTTGCTGCACCTCACATATTGCACAAACAATCGCTAAAATTCCTCAATCCAGGTATGAACCAGCTCAATCCACTTCTGTGCTGCCGGAATCACCAGTTCCTGACGGATTCCTGACGTTTCTTCATTGGCAAGCGCAGAACCATGAAGTCCTCTCGGGAAAATATGCAGTTCAAAATTCACGCCTGCTTTCCGAAGGGCTGTTGCCAGATAAAGGCTGTTCTCCACAGGAACTGCCTGGTCCTCATACGTGTGCCAGATAAAGGTTTTCGGCATGTCTTTGTGGACATGCAGTTCCAAAGACACCTGATCCAGTTCCTCTTTTGTGGCCTGTTCTCCCACCAGACAGTCAAAAGAACCTCTGTGGGCAGCCCCGCCAGCGGTGATCACCGGATAACAAAGAATCAAACCAGATGGCCGGATCGCTTCCGGTGTTTTGCCAATAGCTCCATATACGAATTCCTGATTCCAGAACTCGCCTAAACTGCAGCAGAGATGTCCTGCTGCGGAAAATCCACAGACAAAGATCTTTTCTGGATCCACATGCCATTCTTCGGCATGCTCCCGAACCATGGAAACCGCCAGAGCCAGTTCCCGGACAGATGTTGGAAAACGGTTCGGTGCAACACTGTAATCCAATAAAAATCCGTGATAACCCATGGATAAAAACTGCAGGATCACCGGCTCCGCTTCCCGGTCAGATCTTCTTGCATAACCGCCGCCTGCACAGACGATCACTGCCGGACGCTTTTTCTCCGGTGCTACACTGATGGCATCCAGAAGATATCCGTGCAGCACTGCCTCTCCTGTTTTCTGACCTTCCACCGCGATGTTCCATGATTCGTATTTCATGATTTTCCCCTCCTGATTTTTGCTTATATTCTCCATATTGCGTTCTATCCAACTGCTTTTATCTGGCTGGATTGTTGCTTTTTTCACATATTTTATTGATCAATCTGAAAAATAGCGTCTAACAGCTTGTCCGCCACCTGCTCCTTGGACATCTTCTCTAACTGCCGTTCTCCAGCTTTGGTAATCAATGTCACGATGTTGGTATCCGTTCCAAATCCGGCACCAGCCACCTTCAGATTGTTGGCTACGATCATATCCAGGTTCTTCTTCTCCAGCTTCTTTCTGGAATTTTCTAACATATGCTCGGTCTCCATGGAAAATCCACATAAGAACTGTCCTGGTTTTTTATGACTTCCCAGATATGCTAAAATATCGTCTGTCCGCTCCACCGGAATTGACAATTCATCGCCGTCTTTCTTCTTAATCTTCTCATCAGAAACATGAGCCGGACGGTAATCAGCCACTGCCGCCGCTTTGATGATGGCATCCTGCTCTTCACTGGCCGCTGTCACTGCCTCATACATCTCCCTGGCACTCTCAATCGGCACTACCTTCACAAATCCCGGCTTTTTGATCTCCGTCGGACCTGTGACCAGCGTCACCTCTGCTCCTCTGGCTGCCGCCACCCTGGCAATGGCGTAGCCCATTTTTCCTGTGGAATGGTTGGTCAGAAAACGGACCGGATCCAGGGCTTCTCTTGTAGGACCCGCAGTCACCAGAATCTTCTTTCCTGTCAGATTCTTCGGATAAGCGATCTCATGGACAACATAATCCAGTAATTCTTCCGGCTCCGGCATCTTTCCTGCTCCTGTATCCCCACAAGCCAGATATCCACAGGCTGGCTGGATCACATGCATACCGTAAGACTGGCAGATCTTTAAATTATCCTGGGTAATTGGATTCTCAAACATCTGGGTATTCATGGCCGGAGAAATGTATTTTGGACATTTACACGCTAAAAATGTAGTTGTCAGCATATCATCGGCCAGACCATGGGCCACTTTTGCAATGACATTCGCTGTAGCTGGCGCTAACATAAAGATGTCTGCACGCTTTGCCAGAGCTATATGCTCCACGCTGAACTTGAAATTCCGGTCAAAGGTATCGACCAGACATTTATTGCCTGTTAGGCTTTCAAAGGTCACCGGTGTGATGAACTGTGTGGCATTCTCTGTCATGATCACTTCCACATCTGCATGCAGTTTCTTCAATGCACTTGCCAGATATGCGATCTTATAAGCAGCAATGCTGCCGCTGATTCCCAATACCACTGTTTTTCCTGTTAACATAGGTTTCCTCCATTGAGTTTTTTTTCAAAATATGTTACATTATACCATATCTCTTTAGAATACGAAAGGAGTCATTTTTTCATGATTTTAACGATAGATATGGGTAACTCTAACATCGTCATCGGTGGAATCGATGACAGTCAGACTTATTTTGTGGAACGCGTCACCACGAACAGAGGAAAAACGGATCTGGAGTACGCCGTCAACATCAAAAGCATCCTGGAGATCCACAATGTTCCGGTATCTTCTATCGAGGGCGCCATTCTTTCCTCCGTAGTACCGCCGCTCAACAACACCATTCTCTCCGCTGTAGAGAAAATCTGTGGTTTTCGCCCCATGCTTGTAGGCTCTGGCATGAAAACTGGTCTGAACATCATCATGGATAACCCCAAAACCGTTGGAAGTGATATGATCGTAGACGCAGTTGCAGCCATCCGTGATTACCCTTGTCCGATCATCATCATCGACATGGGAACCGCTACTACCATGTCCGTGATCGATCGTTCCGGTAACTATATCGGCGGTGTGATCTTGCCCGGCTTAAAGGTATCTCTGGATTCTTTAAGCGGCAAAACTGCCCAGCTTCCTTACATCAGCCTGGAAACTCCGGGCAAAGTCATCGGCAAGAACACCATCGACTGTATGCGCTCCGGTATTATGTACGGCAACGCAGCTATGTTAGATGGCCTGATCGACCGGATGGAGGAAGAGATTGGCGAAAAAGCCACCATCATCGCCACCGGCGGACTCGCCAGACTGGTCACTCCACTCTGCCATCACAGCATTGATTTTGAAGAAGATCTGTTGTTAAAGGGTCTGTTGATCCTCTACGAAAAAAACAAAAAATAAGGAGTACCTGTTGTCATGGGATATCTGTATCTTCTGTGCGTTGCGCTGATGTTTAGTTTTGGCGGAACTTGCGTAAAACTGATCAAGCCATACTTTGGTCCAAGCTATATCACTTGTTTCCGTTTCCTGGTTGGCGTTGTTTTTCTTCTTTTGTTAAAAATAGTAAAACGACAGAAATTTCCAGATCACTTTTTACAAATCTTAAAAGCAAACGCCTGCTGGATTTTATTTGGAGCAGTTGCCAAGTGGTTGTCTTACTGGCTGGAGAATTATGGTCTGACTCATGGGCCTTCTTACGGCAACATCATTACACAGCCTGCGCAGACAGTGTTTATCACTTTATCCAGCGTATTTCTCTTCTGTGAGAAACTTGGTTTTAAACGTGTAATCTGTATTCTCATGTGTATGTTCGGTGTTCTGTGCGTATCCTGGAACGGACGGCCTGTTTCTGTATTCTTTCATGAGAATATTTATCTGACATTGTTCTTCCTGCTGGCTGGAGTCCTTGCAGGAGGCCACGTTCTCGCACAGAAAATGATCGCAGATAAAATGGATATTGTTGACAGCAATCTCTCCATCTTTGCTGTCTCCGCAGTACTCTCTTCCGCTGTTCAGTTGCCAGACGTTCTCCAAGGCGGTCTGGTCGGGATTCATCCGAATGCTGCATGTTTCCTCGCTATCATCGGATTCGGAATCATTACCGGATTAGGCTTCTATTTAAATGCGAAAGCCATCCCATTGGTGCCATTTTATATGGTTCCCGTAATTCAGAGTACCATGGCGGTCTTTTCGATCACCTGGGCTGTATTATTCTTCCACGAAACCATCAGCATCTATATCATCGGCGGAACTGCAGCGTTCCTGCTGGGACTGATCGGACTTCAATTATTCAAAGAGCGTGCTTAACCGCACGTTCTTTTTTTACGTCCATTTCGCGTAGTTTGCAAAATCTGGAAGTATAAAGCATTCCATTTTCGTGAATCATTTCCACTATACAACACATCAAATGTGGAGGTAGTGGATATGGCAGTTTATAAAGTTGAGATCTGCGGAGTCAATACTTCAAAGCTTCCGCTGCTGACAAATGAAGAAAAAGAAGAATTATTCAAGAAAATAAAAAACGGTGATGAAAAGGCCCGTGAAACCTATATTAAGGGGAACTTAAGGCTGGTATTAAGCGTAATCCAGCGGTTTTCCAGCAGTAATGAAAATGTGGATGATCTCTTTCAGATCGGATGCATCGGGCTGATCAAAGCCATCGACAATTTCGACGTAAACCAAAACGTTAAGTTTCCACCTATGCAGTTCCCATGATCATGGGAGAAGTGCGACGTTATCTGCGGGATAACACCAGTTCCATCCGGGTCAGCCGTTCCCTCCGGGATACAGCGTACAAAGCCATCTATGCCAGGGAGGGACTGACCCGCAAAAATTCCAAGGAACCTACTATCATGGAGATCGCCAATGAGATCGGTATCAGCAAGGAAGAGATCACTTACGCCCTGGATGCAATCCAAACCCCCGTCAGCCTCTACGAACCTGTCTATACCGATGGCGGTGATCCGCTCTACGTGATGGACCAGATCAGCGATAAGAAAAATGTGGAAGAAAACTGGGTAGAAGACATTTCTTTAAATGAAGCTATAAAACGTCTGCCACCCAGAGAACGCCACATCATTGATCTGCGCTTTTTTGAAGGGAAAACCCAGACAGAGGTGGCTGACGAGATCCATATCAGCCAGGCCCAGGTCTCCCGCCTGGAGAAAAGTGCATTGAAGGCTATGCGGAATTATCTTAACTAATCCAATTCCCTGCTCCACATAGTCCCAGAGAATGCCAGCGGGTATTCTCCCGTTTCCTTCATTATCATCCTATGGAGATTCTTCAGTGGAAGCCTCTATAGCAAAAAGCAGTCGAGGAATTTTCCCAGACTGCTTTCCCATTTAACCTTTTCCCTTAAATCAAAGACATCAAATCCACCGCTTCATCTGCCGGAACCATCTGCGCAGTTACTTTCACGCCATGCTCCGCAAGGAACTTGAAGTTCTCAATATCTTCCTCGGTCACACTGACTGCCTTTTTCAGCACACGGGTATTCTGTTTTCCGCCCATATTTCCCACATTGACTGCCTCCATATGGAACCCTTTCTCATAGATTCCACGGATCGTCTTAGGGTTCTTAGCAACGATAAAGACTCGCTCACCTTCATATTTTCCAGCACAAAGATTCGCTGCTGCCTTCTCTACAGTCAGAATAGACAATTTGCACTGGCTTGGACATGCCATTTTCAATGCCTCTTTATTAACCGGGTCTTTTACCACAGCATCATCCACGACCATGATACGGGTGGCACGAGTCACCTGGCTCCACACAGTTGCCACCTGTCCATGAATCAGGCGGTCATCAATTCTTACATTTACAATCTCCATCATAATGCTCTCATCCTTTCTTCTTTACTGTGATAAATACTGGCGATGTCCATGCCGCATCCCCATTTTTCTGCCAGATCCGCAGCCGGATATTTCCATCCGTTTTCATCTGGATCTTCCTTGTTGCTTCTAACTCATAAGATTCTGACGGATAAGCTTTATTCAGACGGATCTTATAGGCATTGTGCCACCATGGATCATCACGATAATGAGTAATGTCACCCCAGGTCTCCTTTGTCAAACGTTTCACTTCATCCCAAAGGGCAAACACCTTCGTACTGTTTAACAGATCCCGCACTACTACCGGATATTCCTTTCCATCAATGGTCAAACGCATGGTACTGTCCGCATCTGCCTCGATCTCAAAAATGAAGCCTTCTGTGGTCACATTGCTTGGGCCCATCCATTTACCAGTCGCAGTGGACTGATAGGTAGTTATATAGAAATCGCAGGCATTTTCCGCAGTCTGAGTGATCTCCTGGCCATAGTTGTTCCAGCACTTCTCGATTCCAAGAATCTTTCCGTCTACTTCCAGACGGCCCTGCCACTCCTTCAGCCACTGGTCCTTATAGACACGGGTATCTGGTCCCCATCCAAGTTCCAGGCGGAACTTAAACCGGATCATGCCTTTCTGTTCCTTTCTCTCCCAGGTACCGGAATGGACAATCATCTCTTCCAGGATATTATCTCTCACGATCTCCACCCGATCAACCGCTCCAGTTCCTTTTACCTGTAATTTTAGTTTCACTTCACCATCGGTCTCCACTTCGCCGCCCATGGGAATGCCGTTTACCGTATAGTCTACCTCAATCCGGCTCTGGGATACCCCATAAGTGCGGCGGTGCTGCATAGCATCCCAGATGGACTCTTTCGTGCAGTCCTCTGCCAGCACGCACATACTTCCATGCTCAAAAACACCCGGAACACTGTGGTTATCGCCGGAAGCGATGATTCCCACCTTATAGCCATGTTCCAGTCCTTTTTCATAAGTAGTTTCACCGGTTCTAGGGCCCATATGGACATGGCGGTTCATCATCAGCGGACCGTCATCATTTTCACTGCAGCCATGGCTGGAATAAATCTCTGCAAATGGGGAAAATTTCTCATCGTGGGTTTCCCAGTTCTTTCCTCTGGAGCCCAACTGATAAGCCACATGATGGGGAATTCCGATCACAGGCTTTCCTTTATATGCTTCTACCAGCTCCTGATAACGCATAGGATGTTCTTGCTTTTCTCCATTTTCCAGGAAAAATACATTGTGGTCGCCGTCCAGCCCCGCTCCCTGCCATTCATAACCCATAAACATAGGAAATCCTTCTTTTTCAGCCTGAAGAGCCAGCTGGCGGACCTGCTCCCAGTCCTTCTCGATCAGCTCATCTTCATAACGGTCCTCCACCGCTAACCCGGACGATGTCGGACGCATATAAAATGGATAATAGGCAATGGGCCAGAAATCCATCTCTTTTTTGATCTGCTCATACCAAAGTGGAAGCGCCTCCATCTGGTCATGATGGATATTACTATGCATATCGGTCCATAACTTCTTATATTTCATCGTTCTATCTCTCCTTCTCCCGCGCTTTTCTTCCTCCATGGGCCTTTTAAACTGCCCGCCTGCATCCGTACCGTCGCAGGCTCCTTCGGACATTTGACCATACCCCAGCGGGCCAGGCGTCCGTGATTTTTCTCCTGTAGCTGTTCCATAAAAAGCAAGCGTTTCCGTTCCTCCTCTGGGATGAAACAGCCTGCACGCTCCGCTTCTTCAAGAAGTCTCTCTGCCCTGTTTTTCTTCTCTTTCTCGATGCTTTGCAACAGATCCACTTCCTCCTCCGGAAGCTCATACACACGGGTCTCTCCATCCACACTCCACAACTTCACATTTCCCCTCACTGCCAGCTCTGCCATCACATAATGACCGTCATGGCGAATCACCTGCTGGGCTCTGACCCAGCGCGGCTCCTCTTCCTTTGTCATCGCCAGCGGGGTTCCATGATGGAGCGGATATTCCAACGGATCTCCTCCCGCCGCTTCTAGGATCGTCCTGGACACATCCAAAAGGCTTACCGCCTGATGATACGTTTTTCCCGCCGGGATCTGGTCTCCTGCCCAGTATAGTGGAACCCGCAATGCCTCCTCATACAATGTCTGCTTTCCAAAGATCTGTCTCCGCCCCATCTGTTCACCATGATCAGACGTATAGCAAAATAAATGCGGACTTTCCCCCTCCATGGACCGGAACCGCTCATAAAGCTGTCCCACATAGCCATCTAAGGTCTCCACCATCCCACAGTAAGCCGCCCGGCAGTCCCGGATCAGTTCTGGATCACACCCCTGCTTCAGTTCCTGATACATTGGAAATGGCTCCATTTCCATATCCCGTTCACAGTCCTTTAAGGAAATCCGTTCCTGGTATTTCAAAAACAATGACTCCTCACACACATACGGAAAATGAGGCCATAAAAGCCAGCAACAAGAAATAACGGCGGACGCTCTTCTCCCTGTTTTTCCCATTGTTCAAGATAACAGAGGGTCTCCCGGCATACCAGTTCATCATAAACATTGACCGGCGAAATCCCGGCTCCCACCGCCTCCAAACAATGCAGCCGATTGGTTGTACCTGCGTAAGTTCCAAAATCAGTCCGTTTTTTTCCTCCGGTTCCCCAATACTGGGAGGTAATATCCCCGCACAGGCGTTCATCAAAACCGTGATGCTGGTCTTCCCCCTTAAAATGCATCCGGCCGCATAAAACCGTGTGATACCCTAAAATCCCCATTTCATGGGCAATGGTCGGCACATCCGATGGCAGAACACAGTCATTATTAAAAATATCCAGCTCTGACGTCAGTCTTCCCGTCAAAAAAGACATCCTGGATGGAACACATAAGGGCGCACTGGCATAACAATGGTCATACCGTGCCCCCTCCCTCGTCAATTTTTCCATGGCAGGGGTATCGGAGGGCTTTAACAGCCCCCCGAACACTTCCCAGACATCACAGTGCTGGTCTGACATCACCAGCAAAATATCTCGCTTTTCTCTCATTTTCGTTATTTACATGATTCCTAAGAATACCATCACTGCTGCAAATACAACAATCGTAAGCACAATCTTGGTCGGAGACCATTTCTTCTTATCCATTAACCACCATACTGTCAATGTCAATAATAATGGAAGTACATTTGGAAGGATCTTATCAAAAATCGCTTCCTGAAGAGCCACCGTCATATCGCCATTCACATAAGATAAGATCACTTTTGCCTTAACCGTTGTGGATGCAACACCACCGATTACGATCAATCCCATCATAGTAAGTCCTGTGGTGATCCGATCTGCCAGTGTCTTATTATTAAAGAACAGATTCGCCGCGCCGATACCCATGGAATAGCCTTTGTGGAACAGCCACCACTGCAATCCGACCATGGTCGTCAGCCATACTACGCAGAACAGGATCGGTCCTAACGGATTTCCATCATTGATACATAAACTCATGGCAATACTTAACAGGATCGGACTGTATGTACCGATCAACATAGAATCACCAATTCCTGCAAATGGTCCCATCAGCGCATTCTTGGTGTTGACGATCAATTCCTCGCTGACGTCTTCGCCTTTTGCTCTCGCCTCTTCCATAGCAATGGTAATACCTGGAATCAGGGCACCAAGCTGTGGTTCGGTGTTGTAATACTGCATATGACGCTCAAGGCTTTTTTTGTATTCTTCTGGATTATCCTTATAAATCTTCTTTAAGATTGGTTCCATCACATGACAGAAGGCCAGTCCCATCATACGTTCAAAATTCTGGGTTGCCTGGGCAAAGAAAATGTAAGACCAGGCCGCTTTGTCAATATCTTTCTTGGTCAGTAATCCATTGGTCTGCTGTTCTTTATTCTTCATAGCAATCGTCCTCCTCTACTGCTTCTGTTGCTGCAGTGCCTGCCGGCTGCGCGTTTCCCTGTGCCATAACAAACAGGATCGCTACTGCGGTTGCGAAAATTGCCAGTGCCGTTACGGACATGCTGGTAGATCCGATCACTACCCAGCCCAGTAAGAACAGAACCAGCATCCAGCGTTTGGACAGGGACTGCTTTAACAGCATTGCAAAGCCCAGTGCCGGAAGCATCTTACCTGCCACCTCAAAGAAATGAAGTACCAGCTGTGGCATATTGTTAATCAGAGTCTCTGCCACCGGAGTTCCCAGATAGCAGATCAGCATTGCGGAGCCTGCACGAAGGATAAAGCTTGGAGCTGCCGCTAGGTAAGTTGCCCGGTGGATGCCTGCGCCATCACCCTTAGCTGCGGCCTTGTCGCCCATATGTGGGAAGTATGCGTTGATGGTCATGATAAAGTTAAATAAACCAAGACCTAACATACTTAACGGAACAGAAAGAGCCACTGCCTGCTCTCCAGTACCACCTGCCGCCATAGCTAACGGGATACCAATGTAAGCCGCCCAGTTAACGTCCGCCGGCATAGCGCCGCCAGGTGTGATCTGTCCGATGAATAAAGCCTGTACCATCGCTCCTGCGATGACGCCGTTGGTCACATCTCCTAAAATAATACCAACGATCAGTCCCGCTACCAGTGGACGTCCGATCATGTTCCATCCACCCGTAACACCAAAGAACCATGGTGTACGTTTGCTGCCTAAGTAGGCAAATAACCCAATAAGTAATGCCTGAAATAGAGTCATACCTTTTCCCTCCTAAGAAAATTTATTCTTCGTAGTCATCTTCCCCATCGTCTGATGACGGTACAAATCGGAGCATGGCATTTTTACCCGCCTCCAGTACCTGCACCGCCAATGACTGAATCTCTGCGCCTGCCATGCGTGCCATATACCCCTCAAGCACTGCCGGCAGATTGGAGCCGCCGATCACCTCAATCTGACGCTCTGGATGTTCCATCTTCATACGGATGGACACATTAAACGGTGTTCCGCCAGTCAGATCCGCAAAGATCACGATGCCTTCACAGCCAGACAGCCTCTCATAAGCTGCATCCAGTTTCTGGGCCAGCGCCTCTGCCGAATCCTCCGGAAGAAAATCGACCGTCTCATAATCCTGTGGCTCTCCCGCCAGCAATTTCAGCCCACTGGTGATACCCGTTGCAAAGCTGCCATGCCCAGTTGCGATCATTCCTATCATTTTGATTCACCTCCCCCTATTGATCAATCTACCTTCTGCCAGTGCTACATAATCATCCGGATTTTTGGAACTTGCCTGAAGGCATTCCTTCCGATTCACTTTCCACTCTGGTCTGACAGCAATTTCGCCCTGTAAAATCGGGTCATCCGTTCCAGTCTCATACCGCTCCAGGCGGTTTTCCATATCCTTTAATATATATTTATATTCCTCCCGGTCTGCCAGATTACACCGCTCACCAGGATCATATACCAGGTCATATAACGCTTCCTCATATTTTGTCTGCCTCCGCAGATCCCGCTTCATATAGTAAACCTTGCTTCCTGACTCATCAATATTGGAGAGATTGATCTTTAAATAGTCCGGATCGTAATACCGGATGTATTTATACCGCTTTGTGCGGACACAGCGAACCGGTTCATAAGAGGTATGGAAATTGATCTCTGCGAAAACATCTTCCCGCACTTCATCCGTCCCGCCATCCAGAAGCGGCTTTAAGGAAATGCCCTCCAGATAATCCGGTTTTTCTGTTCCTAACAGTTCACAGATAGTTGGAAATACATCCACCTGGGAAACCAACTGGTCATAAACTCTTCCATTCCCGGCGCCTCCTGGCACACGGATCATCAGGTTTACCCCGATACCGCTGTCAAAAAGCGTGCACTTGGAAAATGGATTAGCCAGGCCGTGATCTGTGGTGAAAATGATGATCGTCTGATCCCACAGTCCCTGCTGTTTTAAGCACCGGATCACCTGTCCGAAGCACTGGTCAGCGCTTCGGACACTCATCAGATATCCTGCGAAATCTTTTCTCGTCTCTGGACTGTCCGGGATCGGATATGGGGGAATGGCGTAATCCCCGTCAATGTCTTCATCCAGATGATCCGGAAACCGTCGGTGAGTAGCATACATCCCATAAGATAAGAAAAATGGTTTTCCATCCCCATCCTGTCTCCGGTCTCTGTCCCTAAGCCAGCGGCACACCTCCAGGGCATTCTCCTTATCCCAGTCCACCAGATCCTCCTGGCGGTAACCGCTGTTCTCCCTGGTCAGTTCTTCCTGATAGCCGATTTTCTTCGCGCCCTGTTCCAGATCCAGATACCATCCCGCCTCATGCTGGATTCCACAAAGCGTGGTATAATAATCATGATGGTTTAAATACTGTACCAGATGTCTGGAACAATCCAGTTCAAATCCTCTCTGGGCCAATCCCAACATGCCGTTCTGATGAGGATAAGTTCCTGTCAGCAGTGCCGCACGGCTGGGTGAACAGGTAGGTGACGCACAGTAAGCATTCCGGAAAACTGCTGCTTCCTTTGCGAAGCCCTCCATCTCTGGAGTTGGCACTTTATACCCATAAGGGCTTAGGATACGTCCAGAATCATGGGTATGAATGTACAAAATGTGATACATATCCGGCCTCCTTTTCTGCTTTTTATTGGATTTTCCAACTTATTTCCCGTCAATCTTTGTGCATTTTCTCTATATTTCCTCATTTATCTTTACTATATACCACATTTTGCATAATGTCAATACATTTAGGAATATATTTGTATTACCATTTGTATTATCATTATATTATAAGATTACCGATATAAAAATACATATTGTCAGCTTCCGAATTTTATATTAAACTAAAAAAAGGAGGGATGATTATGCCAGAAAAACGAATTGCGCAGTATAAACAAATTGAAAATGATCTGCTTCAGAAGATCAATCTTGGATATTACAAAAAGGATGATCTGATCCCAACAGAGTTTGAACTGTCTAACACATACGGTGTCTCTCGCGTGACTGTCCGGAAAGCCACAGACAACCTCGTTGCCAGAGGACTTTTAAAGCGTGTGGCAGGCGTAGGAACCTTTGTCTGTCACTCTTCTGTCACCCTGAACCCCAGTACCATCCAGGGCTTTTCTGAAACCATGACAAACCAGGGGATCTCCGTCCGCACCGAAGTTCCAACCTTTACGTTAATGAGCGCCCCAGCCAATATTTCTTCTATATTAAGAATTGAAGCCGGAGAACCCATTTATTTCATCGAACGGATCCGCTATGCCGGGGATGCTGTCTTTCAGTTTGAGACAACCTACATGTCCAGCCGCCTCTACCCGGATATTTCAATTCAGGTGTTAAAGAATTCCAAATATAAGTATTTCGAACAGGAAAAGGGCTTAAAGATCGCTTACAGCAACCATACAGTCACTCCTCTTCATCCATCCAAACGGATTGCTAAACTGTTTGATATTTCCTTAGACACACCCATCCTACAGGTTGCTAATACTACCTGGTTAACCAATGGGCAGATCATGGACTACACGGTACTGACCCTGAATTCACCCATTTATCAACTAACCTACGAAAAACGGTAATTTTTGCTTTTTCACAAAATGTCATTCGTAGCATCGATCGTAAAACTGCCGCATTTGAGAACTGCCCCCATTTTTCTCCATTTTACAAGCGAAAACGGACAATGCTAAATCTTTTCGATTCAGCATTGCCCGTTTTTTATTGGGAAGTATAGTATGTCATCAAATATTATTACAGCTTTCCGTACACTTCGTCAGCAATGATTGCTTCCAGCTGATCGGTATTTCTGCTTTCTGCCATCAGGCTGATCACAGCAGCTTTGTCCCGAAAAACCATGGTGTACTGGCCGTATTTGCCGTTGGCCATGAAGCTGTTGTGGCGGCCGCCCCAGAACAGGTATCCGTAACCGTAGGGGTTCTGGTTATTTTCTACCTGTTTTCTGGTACTTTCACGGATCCACTCTTTGGAGAGAAGCTGCCTGCCGTTCCAGCAGCCGTCCTGCAGATAAAGCAGTCCCAGCTTATGGAGTTCGGAAACGGTTAAAAACAGTCCGCCTGCGCCGAAAGTATTGCCAAAAGGATCTACCTCCCACACCGTTCTGCGTATTCCCAAAGGTTTTAATAACCGCGGAGTCAAATATGCCAATAAATCGCATCCGGCTCTTCTCTGGACCAGGATTCCGGCCAGATATGGGCCTACATTATTGTATACAAAATGCGTACCCGGTTCATACACAAATGGAATGGCCAGAGACGCTTTCACCCAGTCCTGCTCTTCCATCCTCGGGCGCTGCGTGCCCATGAGGAATCCTTTTTCCTGTCCCAAGGTCATAGTCAACAAGTCTTTTACTGTGGCTTTCTGTAAATTTTCATCCGGGTGTGCTGGAATATCTTCCGCAAATGCATCAATCAGGCGTTCATTCAGATCGATCAAACCTTCCTGAACAGCAAATCCAACCGCACAGGAAGTGAAACTTTTGCTGGCGGAATAAATATTTCTCCGGCAATCCTCATCCCAGTAATGTTCATACACTGTGTCCTGTCCAACAGAAATTTTCATTCCAAGAACTCTTAATTCTTCTGCCTTCTGTTCAAATTCTTTCAGATCTGCCATATGGCTTTCCTCCTTACGCAAATTTGTCGAAAAACCCCTCTGGAATTTCATAGGAAACCTCGTAGCTGGTTCCCTTCATCGGATCGCCGTTCTTGTATTTCACCCAGCCAGGGAAAGAGGCCATGGGCATCTCACCACCAGTCTTATCAATGATTCCGTACAGGGTTTCTGACGGATATTTCCCCTCTGTACACCAGAAATCCAGCCATTCCAAATAATCAATGCGGATTCCATTACAGTGAGTAGCAGACGGCATACAGTAAAATTTCAGAAAACCATCCGTTTTCTTCGGTCCGTATTTCTTCACCAATTTCTGATACTGGTCGATAATCTGCCATGGGCTGATGGACATATCATTCCAGCTGGTAAACAGGATCAATTTTCCGCCATGTACTATAAACTCATCAAAATCCATACTCACATCATACTGCCTGGAAGCCTCCATCAGCATCTGATAAAGCTTCTCGTCCGGCTTATAATAGTCATGATCGATCAGTTTCCAGTTTTTGTCTTTGGTAATAAAATATTTAAATACACCGTCGGAGCGATCTCCATGATGGACATTATATTTGGTATCTAATGGTTCTCTTGGAACCGGGTCTGGACCAAGATCCATAACACCGCCTTCTAATGCACAGTAGCCATGATACCGGTTTTCCCCGTTTGGCATTGCATAATCCAGATGGAAACCATCCTCATATACCTGAATGGTCTGCATCTGGGCATCTGTCAGATGATATTTCTCCCGGATCTTCTGTAAAAATACCTCCCGGTTCATACGCGCTGCGTAAATATTAGAAACGATTCCGTCTTTCACGCCGTCCAGCTCATCATACATCTCAATGGCGTCATTTCTGATAGCTTCTACTGTTTTTTCATCAATAAAACCATCAGAATGGGGATGATTCTTTTCATCATAGCTATCATATACCGCCTTGGAAAGCAATGCCCCCCACATACGGAGAAGAACAAAATTAGATACCGGATCTGCACAGAATATGCCGTCATAATCTTTTCCATAGGAGCAGGCACATTCTAAGGCCTCTCTTCCTCCTGCGGAACCTCCGGCAAAATACACTTTTTCCGCATCCACGCCATAGGCTGCTTTCACAACCGCATGCATCACACCATTCATTTTGATCAGATGTTGACGGATATAATTCTGAAGAGATTCTTCATTAGCCGCAAATTCAGCAGACATCGGATCTTCCGACTGATGACCGGAATCATCACCAAACACCACATATCCATGCTCGATCGGACGATAATTGGACATCAGCATCGCACCATCCAGAGAAGGAACACTGCCATTATTGGCTCCACCGCCAATTTGAACACTTCTTAAATTCCACTGACCTGGAAGCAAAATCTTCCAACCGATATAAGGCGCCGTACTGTCCACCGGATCAATCACGCCGGTAACCTCCAGATATGTGGTTCTACCTTCTTTTGACTTTTCACAAACGTCGGTCACCCTTCCTCCTTTTGTCTGTTCCTTTAATATTTCCGGAGGAATCACCAGATCCTTTAAAACCGAACGGGCATCACCAGAAAGGGACACCCGTTTCAATAAACATTCTTTCTCTTTCATGTTGTTCACTGCCTTCTTCGCTAATTAATTTCGATAAATATTTTTCACTATCTCGATCATGCGCTGAACAGGAACAGAAATGTATCCGCCAACCCTGGTAACGATCACAAATTTCCAGGTGACCGGTCTGGAACCAATGGAAAAGATATCTATATCCAGATCTTTCGGATATTGGAAATCCGATGCAAGCGCAACTCCAAAATCCTTGGAAACGATCTCCCAGATAGTATCAATGGAAGAGAATTCGATCTGTTTCGGATCCATCGCATGTGCTTTCAACACTTTATCCGCCACATAGCGAAGCCTGGAACCTTTATTTAACATGATAAACTTTTCATTTTCCATCTGTCGGATATCAATCCATGGATATCGGAAACCATACTTGGCAACACCACGAAAATGTCTGCTTCTGGGAGCAATCAGGCAGATTTCCTCTGTGGAAATCTCCTCCACATGAAAATTACCGTCCTTCTCCAATTCTTCCGTTCCCGTCATCAGTGCCACCTGGATTTCTCCATTTCGAAGCATTTCCTCCAGTTTGGCTGCATTTTCCTGGTAGACATTCAAATCATATCCCGGATATTCTTTGCTGAAAACCGGCAAAATCTCTGGCAAAATCCTTTTTCCTCGTCCTGGTGTCGATCCAATATTCAAGGAACCTTTTTTCAACCTTTTAATATCCGCAATCTGATTTCGAAAATCCTGATCCAGTTCTACCATCTGCTTTGCATATTCCAAATACTGCTTTCCTGCGTATGTGGGAATCATTTTTTTGCCTACCCGCTCAAAAAGCTGTACTCCATACATTTCTTCGGTTCTTGTCAGAAATTTACTAAGGGCCGGCTGAGAAATAAACAGATTTTCCGCCGCTTTTGCAACCCCCTGTACCTTCGCGATCTCGATGATATATCTCTGTTCTTTTAATTCAGACATTTGCAGCCATTTCCTCCTTTATCTACCTCTTTCTATTATAGAAGAAACGGCTGCAAATAAAAAGTATTTTTATAATTGTTTAGAATGGAATTACGCCAATCAGGACAGAACCTGCAAAGCATAAGGTACAGATCAGCATTGCCCATTTAAAGGTAAATTTCCAATGATCTTTGAAATCAATACCTGCAAGTCCAAGTCCGATGTACATGGCTGCAGTACCTGGGTTTACGAATACCTGCGGTACAAAGGTCATCAGATAGCTTGCTGCTGCCTGAACCGGAGTAATATGATCTGCCGCAATGGACTGAAGCATTGGAACAATGGTATATGCACAGGCCTCATGATTTAAACCGATGGCGCTTAAAGGTCCCCACAAGAAGCCCATCACGGTATTAATATGGGCAGTTGCGCTTCCCTCTAAGAAACCAGATACCACCTCAACCATGGAATCCTTCATCGGGCTGTTGTTTAATACACCGGTAAATACACCAGATGCAAATAATACACTTACCATCGTCAGAACTGTTGGCGCATAAGATTTCAGACGCTCATTCTGCATTTTAGTTCCAGGATAGTTTACGATCAATGCAATAGCTGCCACTGCCATGAAACAAAGAAAGGTTGGCAGTCCGGACGCGAACATCGCAATAATGACGATCACGATCAGAGCCACATTAAACCAGAACAGATGTGGTCTTAATAATGCTTTTTCTTCTTCTGTCTTGTCTGCCTCGCTGAATAAATCTGCAGAATTTGCACCTGCCTCAAGCCCGGCGCCTCTCTTCTTCTCCTGTCTTGCGTAATATAACGCGATTAGGAAACAGCAGATCAGACCGATGATCATACCAGGAAGCTCTGCAACCATAATATCCGTTGCGGAAATGTTAAAACCGGCAGCCAGACGTCCGCAAGGACCGCCCCATGGCAGACAGTTCATAACACCTGCCGTAATAGAAACCAGACACATTAATACCAGCGGTCTCATGTTCAGTCTCTTGTAGATCATTAAGAATGGCGGAATCACGATCAGATAAGTAGTAGCGCCAGATCCGTCAGAATGTCCAACGATGGTGGCTAACACAGTCAGAATACATACCGCTGTCACAGTCTTAGCTCCCAGCATCATCTTGCCTACGATCTTGTCAAACACACCGGCATCCATCATAACACCAAAGAATATGATCGCAAATGTAAACATAGCCGCATTGCTGACCTGTCCTTTTAATCCGGTTGTCACCCAGCTGGACAAATCCTCAAATGTCGGGTGCATAATTGCCGCAAAAATAATTGGAATTACAATCATTGGGATTGATGGCGTAAACTTACCAGACACTAAAACCGCCGTCAAGATCAACATCATCGCAAACCCCAGGATTGCATACATTGTTACACTCATAAAACTACCTCCACACCTTTTTCTTTTGCTGCTTTTGTCACGGGCCCGTAACTTTTATATACATTATTATACACAAAGAAAATCATAAGTAAAATGTTTCTTATTGTCCTATTTGTATAACATTATGTTATTATTTATGATTATTTTGTCAAAAGGAGCTTTTTTATCGACTTGAAATCCGTCATATTTTAGTTTTAATTCTCTATGTTATGATTTGTATAACTTCTATGTCTGATTTTATTGTATAAAAAAATCCTGACTAAGAGATTTCTCTCTCAATCAGGATTTTTCTGATTTTATGCTATTTTACAATGCCCAGTAATTCCTCAGCGGTTTTCACTTCTTCCTCAGTCGGAGTCCGCACTCCCTCCAGTGGATATGCGATCCCCAGCTTCTCCCACTTGAACTTGCCAAGGGTATGATATGGAAGAACCTCTACACGCTTTACGGTCTTTAAGCTGTCGATAAATTCTCTGGTACGTTTCAGACCTTCCGGATCATCTGTCAGACCCGGAACCAATACGTGGCGGATCCACATGTCAGTTCCATTATCTGACAAGAATTTTGCCATCTCCAGAATATTCTGGTTGGTATATCCAGTCAGTTCTTTATGTTTTTCCTCATCAATCTCTTTCAGATCCAGCATCACCAGATCCGTCACCTTCATCAGTTCCTTAAACTGGCTGATAAATGGCTCCTTCAGAGTGAATGGGTTGCCTGCAGTGTCCAGAGTGGTGTTCACTCCTTTGGCCTTGGCAAGACGGAAAAACTCCGTTACGAACGGCATCTGTAACAGCGGTTCTCCACCACTTACCGTGATACCGCCGTTTGGCTGGCCTTTCTTGTGCCAGTAGGATTTATACCGGTAAACATGCTTAAATAAATCTTCCGGGCTCCATTCCTGGCCGCCCTGGCCGGACCAGGTCTCCGGATTGTGGCAGTATTTGCAGCGCATCGCGCAGCCCTGCAGGAATACTACGAACCGGACACCCGGGCCATCTACCAGGCCGAAGGTTTCCATGGAATGGACACGTCCTATATTACAGGCTTGCATGGCAGGTTCTGGAGATTACATCCATCTGCTGCTCTCTAGTCAGGTCGATGAACTTAACAGCGTAACCGGATACACGGATTGTGAAGTTTGCGTACTCCTCTTTCTCCGGATGCTCCATAGCGTCGATCAGCTTCTCTTTACCAAATACGTTTACGTTTAAGTGATGAGCGCCCTGATCAAAGTAACCGTCTAATACCTGAACCAGGTTCTCTACTCTCTCGCCCTCGCTGTGGCCTAATGCGTCTGGGTTGATGGTCTGAGTATTGGAAATACCATCCAGAGCCCACTCGTATGGCAGCTTAGCAACAGAGTTTAAGGAAGCTAACAGACCGTTCTCCTCTGCACCGTAGGATGGGTTAGCACCTGGGGACAGTGGCTCACCAGCTTTTCTTCCGTCTGGCATTGCACCAGTAGCCTTACCATAAACAACGTTGGAAGTAATGGTCAGGATGGAAGTAGTTGGCTCAGAATCACGATAAGTATGACGTTTCTTTAACTTCTCTAAGAAGGTCTTTAACAGCCATACTGCGATATCATCTGCACGGTCATCATCGTTACCGTATCTTGGGAAGTCACCCTCGGTCTCGAAGTCCATAACCAGGCCAGTCTCATCACGAACAGTTTTTACCTTAGCGTATTTGATTGCGCTTAAGGAGTCAACTACGTGGGAGAATCCAGCGATACCAGTAGCGAATGTACGTCTGACATCGGTATCGATCAGAGCCATCTCTGCTGCCTCGTAGAAGTATTTATCATGCATATACTGGATCAGGTTCAGAGTATTTACATAAATATCTGCTAACCAATCCATCATCTGATCGTATTTGCGGATTACTTCATCGTAGTCTAAGTACTCAGAAGTAATTGGCTGATACTCTGGTCCAACCTGCTCTTTGGTCTTCATGTCACGTCCGCCGTTGATCGCGTACAGTAAGCACTTAGCCAGGTTTGCACGTGCGCCGAAGAACTGCATCTCTTTACCAGTCTGAGTAGCGGATACGCAGCAGCAGATGGAGTAGTCATCGCCCCATACTGGCTTCATAACGTCATCGTTCTCGTACTGAACAGAGCTTGTGTCGATGGAGATCTTAGCTGCATAATCCTTGAAGTTCTCTGGCAGAGCAGAAGAATATAATACAGTTAAGTTTGGCTCTGGGGATGGTCCCATGTTCTCTAAGGTGTGTAAGAAACGGAAATCTGTCTTAGTTACCATAGAACGTCCGTCTACGCCGATACCACCAACTTCCAGAGTAGCCCATACCGGGTCACCGGAGAACAGCTGATTGTAAGAAGGAATACGAGCGAATTTAACCATACGGAATTTCATTACCAGATGGTCGATCAGCTCCTGAGCCTCTTTCTCAGTTAAGGTACCGTTCTCTAAATCTCTCTGAATGTAGATATCCAGGAAAGTGGAGATACGGCCAACGCTCATTGCAGCGCCGTTCTGAGTCTTAACAGCTGCTAAATATCCGAAGTACAGCCACTGAACAGCCTCTTTTGCGTTCTTAGCTGGCTGGGAGATATCGTATCCGTAGGAAGCAGCCATCTTCTTCATATCGTTTAATGCCTGATACTGTCTAGAGATCTCTTCTCTTAAACGGATCACATCATCAGTCATGGTTCCGTTACCGCAGTTTGCGAAGTCATGAGCTTTCTCTTTCATCAGAGCATCGATACCGTACAGAGCAACACGACGGTAGTCACCTACGATACGGCCACGGCCATAAGTATCTGGAAGACCGGTAATGATCTTGTTGTGACGAACTTTTTTCATCTCTGGTGTGTAAGCATCGAATACACCCTGGTTGTGAGTTCTGCAGTACTCAGTGAAGATCTTGTGCAGTTCTGGGTCTGGAGTATATCCGTAAGTCTCACAAGCCTGCTCAGCCATCTTGATACCGCCATATGGCATGAATGCTCTCTTTAATGGTTTGTCTGTCTGCAGACCAACTACCTGCTCCAGATCTTTATCAGCCTCGCTGATGTAGCCTGGTGCATGAGAAGTGATACCGGAAACAATATGTGTATCCATATCCAGAACGCCGCCCTTTGCACGCTCTTCTTTCTGAAGGCCCTGTAAGATACCCCACAGTTTGTCTGTTGCCTCTGTTGGGCCTGCAAGGAGGATGCGTCGCCATCGTATGGCTTATAGTTCTTCTGAATGAAATCTCTTGTGTTGATTTCTTCTTTCCAGAGACGGCCCTCGAAGCCATCCCACTGATCGAAATTGTACATGGTTTTCCTCCTATTACTTCTTCTAGTGTTTACATTGAGTAAGGTTGACTCTTGTCAACTCACGGTAAAAGAATACCAGATTTTACGGAAAACGCAAGGGATTTCTTGAGAATTTCTCTTGTGTTAAAAAAAACACAAGAGTACAATCCGGTATCTGTTTACTTAATATAACCCATAACACCCGGCAGCCACAAAGAGATCTGCGGAACATAGGTAACCAGCATCAGCACTGCAAAGATCGCAGCGAAATACCATAACAGAGGTTTAATTACCTTCTCAATGGTAGTTCCACCCACTTTAACGCCAACAAACAGTGTCGTTCCAACCGGCGGCGTGATCGTTCCGATACACAGGTTAAAGATCATCATGATACCAAAATGAATCACGTTCATGCCTAACTGCTGACAGATCGGCAGGAAAATTGGTGTAAAGATCAAGGTTGCCGGAGTCATATCCATAAAAGTACCAACGATCAGCAGGATTATGTTGATGATGAAGAAGATCACATATTTATTATTGCTGATTCCCAGTAACGCATTGGATACCAGAGTCGGGATATCGGTAAATGCCATGACCCAGGACATGATGCTGGATACGCCGATCAGGAACACGATGATACCGGTCATCTCCGCACTTGCCAGGAAAATCTCCGGGAGATCCTTAAACTTAATGGTCTTATAGAAGAATAAGGATAAGATCAAAGTATAAACAACCGCAACTACAGAACCTTCTGTCGCAGTGAAGATACCACCGATGATACCACCGATCACGATCACGATCATCAGAAGGCTTGGAAGCGCCTGCCAGATCACCATCAGTTTCTCTTTTCCTTTAAAAGAGCTTGTGCTCTTGTATCCTTTTTTCATTGCAAAAATGTAGATCACGATCATGCAGGCCAGTCCCCAGAGAATACCAGGAATATAGCCAGCCATGAACAGAGCCGCCACGGAAGTACCTCCGCTGACCAAAGAGAAGGTGATCATCACGTTACTTGGCGGGATAAGAAGCCCGGTCGGAGCGGTTGCGATATTGGCTGCCGCAGAGAATTCTGCGTCATAGCCCTCTTCTGCCTCGATCGGTCCGATGATGGAACCCATGGCAGAAGCTGCCGCAGTACCGGAACCGGAAATCGCGCCGAATAACATATTTGCTACTGCATTGGTATGAGCCAGGGCGCCAGGAATTCGTCCGGTCACCAGTTTTGCCAGATTGATCAGACGAATGGCAATACCGCCCCGGTTCATGATATTTCCGGCTAAAATAAAGAATGGAATTGCCAGTAAGCTGAACACGGAGATACCAGAGAAAATTCTCTGGGCTCCGGTGACAACCGTTGCCTGGGTATTTAAGATCGGTAGAATCGCCAGGATGGAGGAAACGCCTAAAGATACCGCGATTGGCGCACCTGCTAACAGCATGACCAGAAGGACTGTAAAAATGATCAGTCCGGATAACATTGCAATATTCATACGCTTACTTCTCCTCCTGTCTGTTTTTCTGACCCTGAACCAGATCCAGGATATTGACAAAACTGAAAAATACGATCATCAGGCCGCTAAGCGGCAGTACAAAATACACATAGCCCATAGGGATCTGTAACGATGCAGTCACCTGGGTCATGGTAAGCTTGGTGATCTCAACGCCGCCGTACACCATCACGATAGCTGCAAAGGCCAGTACCAGAGCCTCTGTGGTAACTTCCAGAGCCAGTTTTGCTTTTCCAGTGAATCTCTGTGCAAAAAACTCCATACGCATATGGTCTCTCTTACCAAATACATAGGCAGAGATCAGTAACGCCATCCAGGTAAAGGAATAGGTCAGCAGTTCCTCAGACACGGTGCTTGGACGGTTAAATACATAACGGGTCACAATCTGATAGGTTCCGATCACGGTCATAAAAGCGAACAACAGTACGGATAAGTATCCGGTCAGCTTCATGAGGATCTCTTTGATTTTATGAAGTGCGTTCATTACTGCTCTCCTTTCGCTTTTGCATTGACTTCCTGAACGTGGTGATAGATATCCACGATCTTCGGATTATCCTCCAACATCTGATTCTGGACATCTGCTACCTTCTCACGGAACCGGGCAACGTCCACATCGATAAATTCCACGCCCATCTCTTCCGTAGCGATCTTTTTGGCCTCCTGAATGCAGGCATCCCATTCTTCCTGCTCCACCCGGGAGGAGATTCTTGCTGCCTCCTTGAAGATCTCTAATTCATCCTCAGACAGGCCGTTGATAAAATTCCGGTTGGCGATCAGCATATCCGGTACGGTCTGATGCATATCGTAGCTGAAATACTTTGCTACCTCGCCGTGCTTATTGTTAGTCAGAGCCAGCTCATTGTTCTCCGCGCCATCGATGACGCCCTGCTGGATGGCAGTATAAACCTCACCGAAGCTCATTGGAGAGGCTGCTGCACCAAAGGCTTTCACCATATTTACGCTGGCCGGGCTCTGCTGCACACGGATTTTTAAGCCCTTTAAATCATCCGGTGTATGAATCGGTTTTTTTGCATAGAAATTTCTGGTTCCTGCATTGTACCAGGTCATCACACGGAGACCCGACTCGTCCGTTGCCTCATACACCTGATCCATGTAATTCTCATCGTTCATAAAATCCTTATACATCTGCTCAGAATCGAACAGATACGGCATGCTGAAGATCTCATAGGTCTTATCAAAGGTCTCTAAATTGGCAGTACCTGCCACAACAAAATCAATGGCGCCGGTCTGTGTTAACTCAATGGCCTTCTGTGCCGCTCCTAATAACTCATTGGGATAGATCTGGACTTCGTACTTATCGCCCAGATTTTCCTCAATATACTCTTTAAATGCTAAAAGCCCCAGATGCTCCGGGTGTTCCTCTGACTGTGCATGGGAAATTCTTACGATCCGCTTCCCACCGGTCACAGAGCCGCAGCCGGTAAGAGTCCCTGCTGCAACTGCCAGTGCCACACACACGGTAAACAGTTTCCCCTTTTTCCTCATAAAGAATCCTCCTGATTACTGTGCATCCTGGATTTCTTTTATCAGAGCCTCCTTTCCTGGGAAATATTCTTTCCACAAAGAGGCTGTCTCTTTTTTAAATGCCTGTTTTTCTTCCTGTGACAGGGAAATGATCTGACATCCGGCGTCTTTTACCATATCCATGGCATCCATTTCGTAATTCTGCCAAAGCTGCCTCTGATAAGCAGATGCCTCACTGGCACACTGACGGATTACTTCCCGGTCTTTCTCATCCAGATGCTTCATGGTCTCTTCAGAAACCATCAAAAGCTCCGGAATCCGGCTGTGTTCATCCAATGTGTAATAGTTTGCCAGCCTATAATGGTTTTCCGCCGCATAAGATGGAAGATTATTTTCCGCGCCGTCTGCCTGATCAAGATCCAGCAGCTTATAAACATCCGCATACACTGCTTTTACCGGCTCCGCGCCTAGGGCGGTCACCAGCTCTGCCATCAGTTCCGAATCCTGGACACGGATTCTCAAACCCCTTAGGTCCTCCGGTTCATGAACAGGGCTGCCTACCGTATAAAAGCTCCGCGCGCCGCCGTCAAACCAGGCCAGTCCCACAAGTCCCTGATCGGTAAAATCAGAGAGCATTCCTGTTCCGATCGGTCCGTCTAACACCTTCCACATATGTTCTCTTCCACTGTATAAATAGGGAAGCATCAGAACCTCAGTGTCAGATCCATTTTCTGCCACAGTTGCCAGGGAAACCCTGGCAAAATCAATCCCTCCATAAGAAACCTGATGGATCGCTGAAAGTTCATCGCCCAGCTTGCCTTCCGGATATACTTCTACCCGGATTCTGTCCTCTGTTCTTTCCTCCACCAGTCTGCAAAATATCTTGCTGCCTTTGTGGAAGGATGTCCCTCCGGCTGGTTCTCCGCATAAGAAAGGATGTATTCTGTATTGGAGTTTTCTCCCGTTTCTGATGATCTGGCGCAGCCCGCCAGACATAAGCATATTAAAAAACAAATGATCCAGTTTGCTGATTTATTAACAACGTTCCTCATTGTATCAATTTTTATACAAAAAGCATACCGTAAAATTCTGCCATTACCCGAAAAATTCTGTCTTTCCATTTTTTTCATCCCCGAAATTCACTTGGGATCACACCATTGATCCGCTTAAATACCTTTGCAAAATAGTTAGAATCCGAATATCCGGTCTTCAAAGCAATCTCCTTCACGGAAAGCTCTGTATTTTTCAGCAGGCGCACTGCCTCCTTCATCCGGTAACGGGTCAGATAGGTAGTAAAGTTGCACCCAAACCCCTGCTTGAACAGACGGCAGAAATACGTATCGGAATACCGCATATAATTTGCCGCATCCTGCATGGAAATGTCATGCATATAATTCTGGCTGACGAAATCCCGGATCTCCCGCATGGTCTTGTCGCTCATGGCACCTGAATCCTCCGGAATATCATCCGCATCCAGTTCCTGGATAGGATCACTCTCTTTCTTCACGACGCCTGTTCCAGGCACTGCAGCCCCGGTTTCGCACGACTTTGGCGTACCTCCAGCCAGCCTGTCTTCCGCTTCCTGTTTTTCCGCTTCCATCCGCTTCTTCACCTGGAACACCGCTGTCTCCAGCACCGCAAATAACTCTTCCTCATCGTAAGGCTTGGTCAGATAATCCAGTGCCCGCAGCCTGATCGCCTGTCTGGTATACTGGAAATCACTGTACGCCGTCAGAAAAATGATCACGCAGTTCTCATCCATCTGCCGGATTCTGGATGCCGCCTCGATGCCATCAAGCTCCGGCATGGCAATATCCAGCACTGCAATCTGCGGATGATGCTCTTTAAACAGTTCTACCGCCTCTGATCCATTTTCCGCCTGAATAAACTCACATTCCTCTCCTAATTCTCTGGAAAGCTTCCGGTACAGGATTGAACGCTCGATCCTCTCATCATCCGCCAGCAACAATTTGATCTGTCCCATCTATATTTCTCCCTTCGTATCCGTAAATCCAATCATAATACAGGTACCTTTTTTCTTCTCGCTTCTCACGATCACCTGACCATCCTGATACATGATCCGCACCCGCTTTATGATATTACCAAGCCCCACACCGTGACCGCTTTTTCCTTTCCATTTTCCAGAATTCAGCTGTTCTACCTGCTCCGGTTCCATACCTGCTCCAGTGTCTTCCACCGACAGCCACAGCTTTTTTCCTTCTGTCCAGCTCCTCACCCGGATAAAACCGCCGGATGCCTGACCGGAAATCCCGTGGATCACCGCATTCTCCACCAGGGGCTGTAGGATAAAGGACGGTACCATCCGGTATTCTGTATCATCCTCCACATCGATCTCATACTGTACCCGCTCTCCAAACCGCATTTTCTGGAGATACAGATAATCTTTTACCACTGCGATCTCATTGGATAAGGGCGCTGTGGATTCCGATGATTTTAGTGTATACTGAAACAGACGGCTCATAGCCAGAATCATCTTATCTGTGGTATCTGCCTCTTCTAACTGCGCCATGCAGGAGATCATATTCAACGTATTAAACAGGAAATGGGGATTTACCTGGCTTTTCAGCATCTGCAGTTGCACTTTCTCCAGCTGGATCTGCAACTCGCTGTTCTCCTGGATCGTCCGGAGAGATTCCTGGGTAGACTCCTTCATTTTGCCAAATGCTTTCAGCAGATGCCCCATCTCATCATCCTGGTCATAACCTGGAAGCTGACCTTCAAAATCATTAGCTGCCACCCGCTCCGCCTCTCTGGACAATGCCACGATAGGTTCGATCAGAGACCTGTCAATGTACTTTCCTGCATAGACTGCGATCCCGGCGATCATCACAGCCGCAAATACTACCACCAGCGGAATCAGCTTAAAGCGGTTTTCTCCCTGAAGATAAGCACGGTTTCCTTCCTTCATCACCGCCTGGGTCAGATTCCCTCCATACTGGATCAGAAACCCCTGCATATCATAAATTTCATATAATGCTCTGGAAAATTCCGCTTTGCTCCGATCCATCTCCATAACTTCGTCTCTTTTGACACAATAGACCTCATAGCTTTTCTCAATGGCCCACAAAGAACGATAGACCTCCGGCTTTGCCGGGTTCTTTTTCTCTGTTAAGTTTTCAACAACATCTGTCGTCTCTCTGATCCTGGCCTCCAGCTCTTCCCTTGCATTCCCATCGTTTCCCTCAACCCAATGGCGGAACGCATTCTCTTCTGCCTCCATCTGGGTCTGGAACCTGGCATTCCGGTCATTATCATCCATAATCTGCCTGGTCTGTCCCATAATGCCGCTGACTACCAGATACAGGCATAAAAAAACACCAAAAGAAGCCGCCACCATGGTGACGGCCATATATGCGAACTTCTGCTTCATGGAAGCTGTCTTCTTCTGTTTCACTGCCAATTCCCCTTTTTTTCTCTGCGCTGACTGTGCTCCCGCAATCCTGTTATCTTCCCTATTGTAAAGCATTTTTCCAGGGGAATCAACCACAACAGCGGTCGCTCAGTCGCTCAGCTGATCTGTTCAAATCGGATCATTTCCTTTTTCAACCGTTTCATGATCTTTTTTTCCAGTCTGGATATGTAAGACTGGGAAATCCCCAGCATATCTGCCACTTCTTTCTGCGTCAGTTCTTCTCCGTCCTCCCTGCCGATTCCATAGCGCAGCTGGATGATCTTCTGCTCCCGCGGATTTAACCGGTCGATCGCCATATTTAACAAACTTTTCTCCGTTTCATTTTCAATATCCCTGGAGATCACATCGTCATCCGTTCCCAGAATATCTGATAACAGAAGCTCATTGCCATCCCAGTCCACATTTAACGGCTCATCAATGGACACCTCCATCTTGGTCTTGTTATTCCGTCTCAGATACATCAGGATCTCATTTTCAATACATCGGGACGCATAAGTGGCCAGTTTGATATTTTTGTCCGCCTTGAAAGTATTGATTGCTTTGATCAGACCGATCGTTCCAATAGAGATAAGATCTTCCACTCCTACGCTGGTGTTATCAAATTTCTTGGCAATGTACACCACCAGCCTCAGATTATGCTCGATCAAAGCTGCTTTTGCCTCTTTTTCCTGTTCCGTACCTAAAAGCCCGATCAGCCTCGCTTCTTCTCTGCTGTCTAAGGGCGCTGGCAGAATATCCGCTCCACCGATATAATGGATCTCGCCCTCCTTTGGAAATAACATGGTCCTGAAAGACGGAACCGCCTTAAACTGGAACCGATTCGATACTGCAACCTTAAACACCATACCATTGTCCTCCTTTTCGCCAGATCATTTTCCTGCGTTTTTTATATTCGTAACTGTTTTCACATATTTCAGTTACTCATCCCTGTTTTACTCTTAGGACATGGTGCTTTCAGGATCTGTTTCTCCGTGAAGCAGGATCTGGTACCGGTTTCCCCTGCTGATGGGAAATGGCGCTCTGGCGATCCATGGTTTTTCCAGGACTTTTTTCTTTCCGTATCCGAACTTCAAAAGTATTTCCTCGATCTGCATCGCTTCCATCTGCCCATATGGATTTCCAATGGTGGAAAATGGAATGATCTCTCCTGGTATCTTTTCTTCCTTATCTGCTCCATCAAAAAGCTGCTTCCAGACCTGCTCTGATACCACATGCACCGGTACCCGGTCTTTCGGCCTTACCAGCTGATTTCCGGTATCCAGATATCCAATGGCATTAACCTTTTGCTTTCCATATTTTAGAACCACCGGATAGCAGTACTTCCGTTCTTCCTTTACATCCTGATAAAACAGATAAAAAAAACGGATCAGAAAGAATACACCTGCAGTCAAAAAGAAAACCGCCCAGAAAGGAACGCCCTGCACTTCTACCTGCTGCCGGACTGCTTCCAGAATCCCACCGGCAAGAAATGCTTCCAGATACAGCATCACATACAGCTTCAGAAAGGTTCTCCAATCTCTCCGTCCAAAGCAGAGACGGATCATACCTGCCGGAAACAGCAGTAACAGTACGATCGAGATCACCTGGATTTCCACAAACGCTTTTGCCATCGGTACTCTCATTTTAGTACCAATATCCAAAAACAGCAGCCGTATCCACGCTTCTCCACAGGCTCCCACTGCTCCAAATGCCGCACCGGCCATGATCTGCCTCCAACGCAGCGGTATCTGAAAGCTTTTACCAAGACTCCATAAAAGTCCGGCATCCATCAGAAGATTTATCAGCAGGTAAAGGTCTATGTACCATTCGTATCTCAAATCCTTAAACAGCCCCCTGTCTCATAAACCACATTATAGGAGGTTTGCCATGCAGAATTTGTCAAACCAGGGAAGCTGATCCAAAAAAGTTTTCGACAAAAAAAGCAGCCCTGAGAATCACTTTCATATTCTCAAAACTGCCCATTCTTATCATATTAGATACCATATTTATCGCCCGACTGTACGGATCAGCTGCATTAAAACTTCCACCTCATGCCGCTGTGCTTGATCTCGTCTCCATCTTCATTCGAGAGTACATAATAGGTATCTTCGCCCTTTAATATCGACACGGATATGATCTGTGCTCTGTCATTTTTATCAAAAGTCAGCTTAAGCAGGTCAAACATAGGATCTCCTACTTTGCATTTCAACAAACGGCTCATCTCTTTGTTGGCTTTCTGGACCTTCAGGACCTTATAGTATTTCTCCAGAAAAACCCCATATTCGGTTTCTAACAACTTATAGAGCGCCACATCCCCCGTCAGCTTCTCATAAATCCCAGGGAAACGTTTCACCGGAATATAGTTATTGTCGATCATGATCGGCTTGTCATCTGCATACATCACACGCTTCAGATAAACAACCTCATCATCTGGATCTATTTCCAGATCCCTTGCATAAGACGCAGTCACTTTTATGATCTGCTTATCCACAATTTCCGATGATACATTTCTTCCATTGCTTTGAACGGACTCATGAAATCCCTTAACCCCACAATCCAGTCTGGTCCTGTTCTCCTCGCCAATAACAAAGGTTCCTTTCCCCTGTCTTCTGACCAGCACTTCTTCATCACACAGCTCTTTGATCGCCCTGCGCACAGTAATTCTGCTGACATGATACAGCTTTTCTAATTCTGCCTCACTTGGCATACGATCACCGGGGGAATACTTCTTTTCATTGATTTCCTTTCTGATCGCATTTTTCAGTTGTTCGTACAACGGTATGGACGCATTCTGATGCAGCATGCTCTTTCTCCTATTCAATTATATGATGTTGGGGGCCAAAACCTTTAACCCTCTGATACCGGATTGCTCCGCACGGCGGATTCCCGGACCTACCGAATCATGACTTTCTCTTGTAGCAGCTTTCTTTCACGGAACCTGCTGATATAGGGGAAACCAAGTTCCTGGAGCAGTTTTTCTGCCTCCTGGATGCCTTTTCCCACATCCTGTCTGCAGTGAGCGTCAGAACCGACCGTCACAATGGTCCCGCCCTCTTCCCGATACCACTTCAAAAGCGTCCTCGACGGAAATTGTTCTTTTACAGCCTGCCGAAGACCTGATGTATTGATCTCGATTCCCTTATTTCTGTTTACCAGAATCCGAAACAGCTCCCGGACCGCCTCTTCATCCTCTTCCAGCCGTATGCTGACTCCCTGACCCGCGGCATAACGCTTGATCAGATCCACATGCCCCATACAATCGAAATCCCCTGTTCTGGCGATTGCAAGCAAACCATCCAGATATCGTTCTTTCAAGATCCTGCAATTTGTCTTATGATAATCATATCCTTTTAGATCCAAATTGTCAATTTTATGAAAGGAAGCAATGACAAAATCGAAGGGGAAGCTTTTCGTTACCTGTGCTGCCGCCGCCGGCTGAAGGTGGATCTGCCCCAATTCCGTTCCAAATCCCACATAAAGCTGGTCTTTAAATTTCTCCCGGCACTGCAGCACAGACTCCAGACACTGCGTTAAATACTCCGGCTGATATGCCTTTCTCCCAAAATCATCTGTGAACATCTCGTAATGATCTGTGACCATGATCTCTTTGATTCCTGCATCTATTGCCCCTTTACAGATCTCCTCCAGAGGCTCTGAACTGTCCGGCGAGTTCTGGCAATGTACATGATAATCCATGTATAACATAGTTCTACCTCCCATTCCCACCAGTTTTTGAAATAAAATGGACTGCTGTATTGTTCACACCAGTCCATTTCCTACTCAAACTTATACTTTCGTTGTAACTATTCCGTTACCTTTCATTCACTTTTTTCACAACTGTCTTAGTCTAATGGATGTGGGTGACCAAATCCCCCTCTTATCGTGCAGGTAAGGGCTGAACGCTCTGCTGCGTAATCCAGAGCCGCTTCCATAGATCTGCCATCACCATAAGCAGTCAGAAATCCTGCAATAAAGCTGTCTCCTGCGCCCATGGTATCCACTGCATCCACTTTTTTGATGCCCTGATGATAAAACTTCTCTCCATCGTAGAAAATCGCACCCTTAGAGCCTCTGGTGATGCCTACGATCCTGGTTCCCAGTTCATGGACATGCTTTGCAAATTTCTCACATTCCTCCTCGCTCATATCAGAACCAGAGAAGAACGCAAAGGTAAGATACGGACAGGTTCTCTCCAGGTACTCCTCGTCTCTTTTCTCAGAAAAGTCGAACGATACGCTGCAGATCTTTGCCAGTTCTTCCAGTTCATACTCCAGATTGGAATAGCAGCTGGTATGGCAGATATCATAGTCCTTAATGATCTCTTCATCCTCTTTTACGATCTTAATAGAAAATAAATGCTGACAACTGTCACGGAGCCCCGGCGCAAACACCCGGTCTCCATCCTTTAAATAAACTCTTGGCTGCGCGGTGTGGGCATATACCTTTCTGGAACGGTCATAGGTAACACCCTCCTCCGTCAGACACTGCTTGATGTAGTCTGCACGCTCATCATCACCAAAAACACCAATATAATTGACCTTTTCCGCACCATTTTTCTTGCAGTTTACCGCTACATTGACAGCATTGCCGCCTGGGAAATATACTCCCTCATCCATATAACAGTCAGTTACATTATCACCGATCGCAATCAGCTTCATATCACGATTTCCTCCATTTTTCGTCAATAATACTCACAGGGTTTCTTATTTGTCTCCGTTTGATCAGCCCTTCACAGAACCAGCCGTCATACCTCTGACGAAGTTCTTCTGCATTGCAATAAACAGGATCATGATCGGCAGGCAGGCAATCACCATACCAGCCAGAACCACGCCCCACTCCGTCATCAGACCATCACTGAAGGTCATCAGACCAACCGGAATGGTACGAAGCTTGGAGCTGTCCACAAAGATCGTTGCAAACACGAATTCATTCCATGCATAATATGCTGTCATGATAATGACTGTAGACATGATCGGCTTGGACAACGGCAGATAGATGGTCTTATAAATCTGAAACAAGGTTGCACCATCAATGATAGCTGCCTCTTCCATTTCCTTGGAAATTCCTACGAAGAAAGAGCGGATCAGCATAATGGACACCGGAAGACGGAATGCAATATACGGAAAGATCATGGCCCACAGGGTGTTTTTCAGTTTCAGAGTTTTTAATAACATAAAAAGCGGAAGTAAGCATACCTGCGGAGAAAGAAGAAGTCCGCACAGGCAGAACAGAAACACAAAGTTTCCGAGTTTTCCTTTGATCTGGCACACACCAAATGCCGCAAAGGATGCAACAAACACCACGCCGATCAAGGTAGCAATGGTAACGATCAAACTGTTTACGAAGTAAAGGGAAATACCCTTATTCCATGCAGTCACATAGTTGCTCCAGAGCAATTTTTTAGGAAGTCCCCAGACATCACCATAGATTCCCTGATAGTCCTTGAAAGAAGACATAAGAATCCAGCACAAAGGATAAATAATAAGGAAGGCCAGGAGACAGAGAATAAGAAACCAGATCACCTCTCCCACTCCGATTCTTTTTCGTTTTAATTGTTTTTTAGCCATCAGCGTCCCTCCTTTTCTGTGCCATAGCTGAAGAACTGCACAGAAGATAACACAGCCGTGATCACAAAGATCAGCATTGCAATGGCGGAAGCATAGCCCATGTTATTTTTGATAAATCCGGTCTGATACATGTGCAGGGACAATACCATGGTCGCCGTACCAGGACCGCCGCCAGTTAAGATATATGGTTCATTAAAGACGGTAAACGCGCCTACTACTGTCAAGATCATCGTGACAAAGAACATCTGTTTCACCTGCGGAACGGTAATATAAAAGAACTTTTTGATCTTTCCCGCACCGTCTACTTCCGCAGCTTCATATAAATCTTTCGGAATTTTCTGGATCGCCACGATAAAAAGCATGGTGACATATCCGGTACTCTGCCACTGGGATACAGCGATCACTGCATACATGGCAGTTTTCTTGCTTCCCAGCCAGATCTTTGTCAGGTTGTCTAATCCTACTGCCTGCAAAAAGCTGTTCAGCAGGCCCATCTGCGGATTATACACAAATTTAAACAACAGGCACACAACGGTCATGGAAACAACCGTCGGAATAAAATAAACACTTCTGAAAAATGGTGCAGCTTTTTGAAATACCGCATCCTCCAGAACAGCAGCCAGCACCAGTCCAAAACCAACCTGTACGATAATGGAGATCACTGCATAGAGGATATTGTTTTTCAGACAGGCAAGGATAATCTTGTCGGAAAAAAGCTGCTTGTAATTAGCCAGTCCCACCCATTCCCTGGTAGTTGAAGAAAGTGTAAATGACTGAAAGCTGTATATAATATTTTTAATTAAAGGAAAATATACAAATGTACCAAGGATCAGAAGCGCCGGTACTACAAAAATAAATGCTTCAAAATTTCTTTTCTTCGTCAAAATCATCCATCCCATCTTTTCGTCTGTACCAGGGACAGCTTATGGCTGCCCCTGACAAACTTCATTTTGCATGCTCTCCGCCAGCCGACGGATCGCTGATTAGTGTAAGGAAGCTGCTGCCTCTCTTACCTGCTCCATAGCGCTCTCTGGTGTCTCATCACCAGTAGCGATTGCCTGTGCCATCTGGCCATATACGGTATATACTGCCGGATCACATGCGTTGTCAAACCAAGGGGTTAATTTGCTTGCACTCTGGATAATATCCATAGCCTCTAACTGAGCCGGTAATGCATTGGTCTCGTCTACTGCGCCTGCAACGGAGGAGATATCACCACATTTTGTAGTTAAGTACTCGCCGCCCTTCTTGCTTACCAACCATTTTAAGAATTTCTGGCATTCTTCTGGGTTCTTTGCTTTATTGCTGATCATAAAGCCTTCTGGAGCTCCTGTCAACTCATTTGGATCACCCTTGCCATCTTCAAATGCAGGGAAATTGAAGAAGCCGTACTCGAAATCATCCGGAATGGATTTCTCTAACATCGGGATCTCTGCAAACTGCATGTACATGATTGGTGCTTCACCGGTTGCAAAGTAGGTATTTCTTGCAGTCTCATGATCGATGGCTGTGCTCATCTCTCCCATGTAGGAGGTTAACTGCTGCCATTTTTCCAGAACCTCTGTATAACCAGGATCTGTGAATTCACCAGTTGCGGCATCGTAATCCTTAGCCAGAGTCTCTGGATCGATCATTCTCTGGTTCATGGTTCCTAAGTAGTGAAGGGACTCAAAGCTGTCTGCCAGACCTGCGATGACCGGAGTCTCATAACCGGCTGCCTTTAATGCGTCCAGAGTTGCGATAAACTCATTCCATGTGGTTGGAACGGTTAAGTTGTTCTCCTCAAAAATTTTCTTATTGTAGTAGAACACTTTACCATCCTGAGACCACGGAACTGCATAGATCTGTCCGTCAAATGTGAATTTATCCACACTTGCCTGGGCAATCTGGGAAGACCAGTCTTTATCTGCCTCATACATATCATTTAATGGAGCAACATTGCCAGAAGCAATCATTTCCTGTGCGAATGTACCGGACCAGGAAGAGAAAATATCCGGAACCTCATCGGTACCAACGATCATACGGATTTTCTCTTTGTACTGATCATTTAAAATGCAGTCCATATTGATGGTCACGTTTGGATTCTCATCCATATACTCCTGAACCAGCTCTTTGAACATAGAGTTCTTTGGATCATTTGGCCAGCGATGGAAGAAATTGATGACTACCTGTTCTCCATCTGCGGAACCTGCATTATCTGCTGCTTTTGTCTCTGCTGCTTTCGAATCAGCTGCTGCAGTAGTTTCTGTTCCGGCGCTGCTTCCACCACATCCTACTAAGGAAAGGCCCATCAGCGCTGCCATGGATAATGCTGCTGCGTGTTTCATCTTCATAATAATATCCTCCTGTCACTCTTTGTAATAAGACGACGGAATCCAGCTTTGCTCAAATGCCAGAACCCCGTCGTCCTTTTACCGATATAATCTGGAATCGCCTATTCAGTCCCTTGATGTCCTGAAATTAATATTCCATCTTCCACATGTAACGGCGAACGCCAAGATCATGGCCTCTCTGATATGCAAACTCATCAGCCAAGGAACGAAGAACTGCGCCTGCAACCAATGGTGCAAAGTACTCTCTTACGCTCTCAGCGATACCGGTCATATCAAAGTCCTCACAATCAACTAACATGATGCTGTCAGAATACTTCTTGCAGAAGTTGTATGCTCTCTCATCCAGTGGTCTGGTAGAGCCAAGTCCCTTGATGATGATGAATGGAACATCATAATCAGTTACCTCAAATGGACCATGGAAATACTCACCAGAGTGAATGCAGTTAGAATGGATCCACTGCATCTCCATTAACAGGCAGATTGCGAAGGAATATGCCTCACCGTAGCAGGCACCGCTGCCCATGGTGTAGATCAGTTTCTCTCTCTTATATTTCTTGCCCCACTCTTTTAAGGTATCTGCATACTGTGCTTTTGCTTTCTCAAGAACATCGTTGATATGCTCTACAGAAGCAATACCCTCTTTGAACTTATCGCTTGGTGCAACCGCATCCAGAATACGGAAGATCAGGGAGTATAACACTGCCTTATTTAAATCGCTGGCATCTGCCTCTTTGCCCCAATCATAGTGAATTGGATACTCAGCTGCTTTCCACAGTGGAGAATCTACTAAATTGGATAATGCGATGGTTGTTGCTCCTTTGGCTCTTGCAATCTCTGTTGCCTTTACTGTCTCTGGTGTGTTGCCAGAATGAGAACAGGTGATTACAACAGAATCCGGACCTAATGCCTTTGGCTCCTCATGTACAAACTGATTTGATGTATAAATGCCTGCCGGGATATCAATCTCCTTATCAAACATAAACTGTGCTGGCATCATAAATGCCTGAGAACCGCCACATGCTACAAAATAGAAGTGGTTGATGTTCTTCTTTGCTGCAACTGCTGCAACTGCTTTGTTGATCTGATCAATGTGCTCCTGCTTCATAATTGTTCCTCCATCCTTGTATTGTTTTGTGTTGTTATATAACTATATGATGTACTATTATCATATAACGTTATATAATATTTGTCAACATCTTTTTACATATTTTTTATATTACTTTAACGCATTCAAGTCGCAACGTCCGTGAGACTTGACGCGTGATCCTGGTCAGCGTAAGCTGACATAACATAGAATCCTGCTCGCAGGATTCTCCGCCTGCAGCGGGTCGCTTTAGCGACACACTTCCACTCCGCCGCAGTGCGATCCCGCGGAGCGTTTTTTGTGTCATAGAGCGAATTTCCTATGACACAAAAAAAATGCAGTTTCAGAAGAATCCTTAGACTTTCTTCTGAAACTGCATTTTTATTCTTTATAAGTAACTATTCAGTGCCTTCCTATCTTTTATTCCGTAAGAAGTCCGGGATATTAATATCAGCTGGTTTTACGGTTGGACGCGGCTGAATGACCGGAGTTGGGGTTGGAATCTGTGTCTGGGCAGACTGAGCTGGAGCCTGGCTGCCGTAGCTGACACCAGAAGCTGCCGGACGTGCGGTCGTAGTTCCCATAGGACGGGCAGTCGCAAAACGTGGCGCTGCTGTCTGTGGAGCACTCTGCTGAGGCTGTGCTGCTGCAGCTGCCTCTACTGCCCCATTTTTTAAATTAAAGGTGTTGAAATTGTTCATCGTCTGGGATACAGAACCGGCGTCATCATTCAGACCGGTTGCGATCACGGTGATCGTCGCTTCATCCTGGGCATTCTCATCATACATCGCACCAAAGATGATGTTGGCATCATCACCTACTAACTCCTGAACATAGCTTGCCGCCTCATTCGCCTCGATCAAGCTGATATCACCAGAAATGTTGATGATCACATGGGAAGCGCCCTCGATGGAAGTCTCTAACAGTGGGCTGGATACTGCCTGTTTTACAGCCTCGATCGCCTTATCATCGCCTTTTGCCTTACCAATACCGATGTGAGCGATACCCTTATCTGTCATAACAGTCTGCACATCTGCAAAGTCTAAGTTGATCAGTCCAGGTACGTTGATCAGGTCTGTGATACCCTGGACAGACTGCTGAAGAACCTCATCTGCCTTCTTTAATGCCTCTGGCATAGTAGTTCTGCGGTCTACGATCTCTAATAATTTATCATTTGGGATCACGATCAAAGTATCTACGCTCTCCTTCAGACGCTCAATACCCTGTAATGCGTTAGCCATACGTGCCTTTGCCTCGAAACGGAAAGGTTTGGTCACGATACCAACTGTCAGAATTCCCATATCTTTTGCGATCTTAGCAACAACCGGAGCTGCTCCAGTACCAGTACCGCCACCCATGCCACAGGTAACGAATACCATGTCTGCGCCCTTCAGTGCCTGTGCCAGTTCCTCGGAACTTTCTTCTGCTGCTTTCTCACCGATCTCCGGTCTTGCGCCGGCGCCTAAGCCTTTGGTCAGCTTCTCACCGATCTGCATCGCAGTCGGAGCTTTGCAATCCTTTAATGCCTGATGGTCAGTGTTGATACCGATCAGCTCTACACCTGCGATATTCTCATCTACCATGCGGTTTACAGCATTATTACCAGCGCCGCCTACACCTACAACAATAATTCTGGCAGCGTTTTCATTCTCGTTTATCTTAATCTCTAACAAAGAAAATTCCTCCTTTTAACTATCCAACACCTTCAAGATGTGTTTTTCGCATTCTTCTTATTTTTCTACCTTAAAAACTAGCCTACCTAATACTATATTTTATTTTTTGCAAAATATCAACCATTTTTTTATAAAGTTATTGTTTTATCACGTTTTAAGGTTTCCGTTTCATGGTATACATGGACGGTGGATTCACCGGGTCATAGGTATCCAGATAAAGAATCCCCTTCTTTCCCTCTAATTCCGGCATCATGTCCGACAGCTCTGAAATTTTCCCGCTGATATCTTTACTGTCCCCCAGGGCAACTTCCAGATCTTTCATATATAAAGTTGCTTCCCCTTTGGAATTATACTGGATCTTGTCCACCTTCAGGTTATAGGTCTCCAGCACCTGGGTCACATTCAAAATGCTCTCAAATACGCTCTTTTCTTCCACTGGGAGCGGCTGATGAAGCACAATATGTCCGAATTTCAGTCCGGTAATGCAGGGAATACCATCCAGCTTCTGGTTCGTGCTCTCCACCACGATTCCGTCCTTATCAAAATACATGAAGCTGCTCATATAGGACACATAACCCACCACGGTCTTCTCATGAATGATGACCTGCACATGGAAAGGGTTCTGGAACACCAGCTTGTAATCCTCCACAAATGGAATCTGCTGATGATCCTTCACATGATCCTGCAGATAACAGTAAGTGCTGTTCCAGTCCATATTTTTCTGGAAGATCATATCTACGATCTCTTTTTCCGTATAGCGGCTGTTTCCGGTCACGGTCACCTGGCGG
Source organism: Lachnospiraceae bacterium AM48-27BH (assembly GCA_003478355.1). Classification (GTDB taxonomy): domain Bacteria; phylum Bacillota; class Clostridia; order Lachnospirales; family Lachnospiraceae; genus UBA3402. Next base: position 220,218 of record QUFC01000001.1, on the reverse strand, counting down.
ATATTCACTGAGCAGATCCCTGCTGCCAAAACAATGATCACCGCCAGAACCACCAGCCATTTTCTTGATCTTTTTTCAGATGAACGTCCAATCATAGATTTCTTGTACACTCTCCTGTTTTTGTATAAGGTCTTTGTATAAGATCTTTGTATCGCACCCGAGCTCCCAGTGCCTGTAAATCTCCACAGATATCTTCATACCCGCGAAAAATGTGATGGCTGTTCTGGATCTTCGTTACGCCTTCTGCTGCCAATCCTGCGATCACCAGGGCAGCACCACCCCGCAGATCTGCCGCCTGCACGGTTTCTCCACGAAGAGGATACATTCCGTGTATCCTGGCCCGGTCTTTCTGGATCTCAATTCTGGCTCCCAGCTTCCGAAGCTCCTCTGCCGTACCAAATCTTTCTTCAAAAACGGTTTCCCGAATCTCTCCATTCCCATTCCCTGCAGCCATCAGTGCCATCAGCGGCGACTGGAGATCCGTAGGAAATCCGGGATAAGGAGAAGTCTTTACCCAGATTCCATCCGGCCGGTCATTGATCTGTACTTTTATAAAAGAGGCGCCCGGCAAATTCTCCCATTCCAGCTTTGCCCCCATCTGTCTGGCTGTCTGGAAAACCCGGTTCAGTTCTGCCGGACAGATTCCTCTCAATACTGCTTCTCCACCTGCTGCCATCACTGCGTACAGATAAGTACCCGCCACGATCCGGTCACCCGGGATATCATAAACGGTATCCTTAAGCTCATTTACCCCTATGATTCTTAATGTATCCGATTCAATTCCGCTGATTTTTGCTCCCATGTGATTTAACAGCCTGCACAAATTCCCAATCTCCGGCTCCCTGGCAGCGCCCTGGATCAGGGTGACTCCATCTGCCAGAACCGCAGCTAAAACTGCCTGTTCCGTGGCGCCCACACTTGGATAGGAAAATAGGATCTCACTGCCCTTCAGTCCTTCTGTTCTGGCATACAGTTCTCCATCTGTCTCCCGGATCTGTGTTCCCATCTCCTTTAAGGCATATAAATGGAGGTCGATGGGGCGTTTCCCGATGGTACATCCACCTGGGTAACCCGCCTGTGCTTCCCTGCATCTCCCAAGCAGCACCCCCATCAGGATCACCGATGAACGCATGGCCGTCAAAAACTCCCTGGGAATCTGTGTCTGGCTGATTTCAGAAGCATCTATGGTCAGCGTATGTCCATCCAGGCTGCATTTACAGCCTATAGACTTTAATATCCCCATCATACAGAAAACATCCTGTATCCTGGGGACATTGTTCAAAACCGTCATTCCTTTATGAAGAACGGCAGCTGCCATCATGGGAAGCGCCGCATTTTTGGAACCCTGGATCCCGATCTCTCCACGTAACCTGTGTAATCCCTCCACCAGTATCTCTGACAATCTGTTCCCTCCCGATGCGCGTTATACCATATTGTATGCACGCGTGGAAAGTTCTGATTCTTATTTCTCCAATTTTATCTGGTTCGAGACACTTAGCACCATGCCCATCTCCGCTTCCAGAAAGATGATCGATGTGCCTCCGTAACTGATAAATGGAAGGGTAATACCTGTATTAGGAATGGTATTGGTAACCACGGCAATGTTTAAGATGACCTGGATCGCGATGTGGGCCATCACCCCCACCACCAGAAGACATCCAAACAGATCTGGTGCATTGCTGGCAATCACCATAAACCGGTAGATCATAAACATAAACACCAGGATCAGGGCAACTGCTCCAAATAGTCCAAGTTCTTCACATATGATCGAGAAAATCATATCATTCTGGGCCTCCGGCACAAAGCCCAGCTTCTGGATACTCTCGCCCAGACCCTTGCCGAACAGACCGCCGGAGCCGATGGCATACAGGCCCTGAAGCACCTGATAACCACCCTCGCTGGCAAAGGCTTCCGGATTCTTCCATACATTGATACGGCTTAACTGATATGGTTTCAACAAATGGATCGCCCGCAAGCCGTTACCGATCTGTGGCGCAAAAGCGATCACCAGACCGCCAGCAGCCATGACCAGAAAATACCATAACTTCTTCCGGCTTGCCACAAACAGCATGACAAAACCAATTCCGGCGATGATAATACCGGAGCTTAAGTTATTTGCCGCTACAATGGCAGCTAACGGGAGCACCACCATAGCAATTCGGGCAATACCTGCAGGCCGGTCCACATCTCTTCCCAATTTCACCAAAAGTGCAGCAACAGAAACAATGATCGTGATCTTAACCAGCTCCGTCGGCTGAAAGCTGAGGGGACCAACTCCAAGCCATCGTCTCTTACCATTGACCCGGCGTCCCACGAAAGATACCGCGATCATCATAAACCAGGACACTGCAATCGCCAGTTTATAGAATTTCGCATACCAGCGATAATCCATCCGTGAAATAAGGATCATAAAAGCAAAACCACCTAATGCGATCACTCCCTGGCGGGTCATGAAATACGCCGCATTTCCATTATAATCAAGCTGTGCCTTATAAGAACTGGCACTATAAATCATAAGAAGGCCAAACATGATCAGAAATGCGATCGTAAACAAAAGGCTGTAATCATAAAACCGCTGAGATCTCTTTTTCTTCATCCTGTCCGACAGCCTCCTTTCTATGTTTGATATCCTCACAAAACCTCATGTCGAAGGTTCATAACAGAAACAGCTCCTACAGGCTCCGGACACACTCTTTGAAGATCCGTCCGCGTTCCTCATAATTCTTAAACATGCCCCAGCTTGCGCACGCAGGGGAAAGAAGTACATTATCCCCCATATTGGCATAAGATGCACAGACACGGACAGCTTCTGACATATCCTCCGCATACATGATATCATAGAAACCATGAGCTTTTGCACACTCTGCGATCTTATCCCTGGTCTGACCGATCAACACCAGATATTTTACCTTACCGTCAAATGCCTCAATCCACTCATCGTAAGTGGACTGTTTATCATAACCGCCTGCGATCAGCAGAGTCGGACCTGGCATGGCGCGGATCGCCTGGATCGCTGCGTCTGGATTAGTTCCCTTGGAATCGTTATAATATTTCACGCCGGAGCGCTCCAGTACAAACTCGATCCGGTGTTCTACTGCCTTGAACTCTTTCGCCACCTTCACGATCGTCTCCATCGGAACACCCATCGCACGGCTGATGGCAATGGCAGCCATCACATTCTCATAGTTATGTCTGCCTAACAGATTCAGTTCCCTGACATCCAGAACGGCTTCTGCCTTTTTATTTTTTGCGTAGTAAATCATATCCCCATCCAGATAATAACCATCGTCCAGTTTCTGACGGCTGCTGAAGAAGATCACCTCGGTTTTAACTCTTCGCTCTGGCCAAACTCCCTAAGAACCTTATCATCATAATTCAGGACACAGGTATCCTCCTCCGTCTGGTTGCTGGTAATGCTCTCTTTCACTGCAATATAGCACTCCATGGTGTGATGACGATTCAGATGGTCCGGTGTGATATTCAGGATCGCACTGACATCTGGGCGGAAATCCATAATGGTCTCCAACTGGAAACTGGAAACTTCTGCTACCGTTACAGAATCATCCTCTGTTTCCATCGCCACCTGGGTATAAGGGATACCAATGTTGCCAACCACGAAAACACTTTCATAGTATGCTTTCATGATCTCCCCAGTCAGCGCTGTCGTTGTCGTCTTGCCATTGGTTCCGGTGATGGCTGCCAGTCTGCCCTTCGCGCACTGATATGCCAGCTGGATCTCACTCCAGATCGGAATCTTGGCTTCATCCAGCACTGCCACAAATGGTGCCTCCAGCGGAATTCCAGGACTGATCACACACATCTCCACGCCTAACAGATCTGTGCGCTTTAATTCACCCAGTACAATCGTGATCCTGGCATCCTCATCAAATTTATGCTTTAACTCTTCCGCATCAAGCTCCGGATTGCTGTCATATAATACGACCTCTCCGCCCATATCCAGCAGGAGCTTTGCAGCGGAAATACCGCTTAATCCAGTTCCTGCCACTAATACTTTCTGACTCTGACTCATGACGTCTTCCTCCTATAATCCTAAGTACGCGATCAGACAAAGGATCGCTGTAATGATGGAAAATACCGCTACCACACGGGTTTCTGACCAGCCGCACAATTCAAAATGATGATGGATCGGGGCCATTTTGAAAATACGTTTTCCACCAGTCTTTTTAAAATAGGTAACCTGAATGATTACCGATAATACCTCTACCAGATAGATCAGTCCAATGATCGGGATAAACAATGGAAGCTGCATCACCAGGGCGCTGGCTGCCACAAAACCACCCAATGCCAGTGATCCGGTATCTCCCATAAATACCTTCGCCGGGTACACATTAAACAATAAAAATCCCAAAAGGCTTCCCACAACCGCTCCTGTCATCGGGCTTAAACCGCTGTTCTCTCCAAGAGCCACTATCGTTAAAAATGTGGCAACGAGAATGGTCACGCTGGTACACAGACCATCCAGACCATCTGTAAAGTTTACGCCATTATCCGTTCCCAGCAGGACCACAAATACAAACGGAATGTACAGGTATCCCAGATCCAGCATCAGGCCGTGATCAAAGCCGCCGGTAAATGGAATCAGGATCCTGGTCCCCACATCACCGGAATTCATCAGATAATACGCGAATACTGCTGTGATCACGATCTGTCCTGCTAACTTCTGCTTTGGATTTAAGCCCTCGGAACGCTTCATGACGATCTTGATATAATCGTCCAGAAAACCGATGATACCAAAGCCCACCGTCACAAACAGAACAGGAATGATCTTTGGATAATCTTTTAGATAAAACAAGGATGTGACAATGATGCTTCCCAGAATGATCAGTCCACCCATGGTCGGGGTTCCCTGTTTCTTCAAATGAGCCTGCGGTCCTTCCTGACGTACCTGCTGGCCAAATTTCAGTTTGTGAAGCATCGGAATTACTACTGGGCATAATGCCGCGCTGATAACAAAGGCGATGATGATCGCCAAGATGGTTTCATTAATCATTTTGCACCTCAAATTCTTATGTATAAAATAAGCCTGCGTTTTCACAAGCAAAAATAGTATACGTCTTTTTAGAAGAATAATCAATCCTCTTATCTTTTACTTTTCCCAAATCAGCAAAATCTATTTTCTTTCTCAAGCAATATCTCTTTAAGAAGCTGCTTTGGCAGGAATTTCCAGATATGGTAAAATATTCTGGAAAATATCCGCAATTACCGGAGCCGCGATGGTCCCTCCATAATAAATCCCCACCGGTTCATCAATCGTGATCAGTGCCATCACCTGGGGATCATCTGCAGGCGCGAAGCCTAAGAAGCTGGAAATATATTTTTTCAGGCTTCTCGGAAGTTTCTCCGAGGTGGCCGTTTTCCCACCGATCCGGTAACCTGGCAGTGATGCCCGTTTTCCGCTTCCTTCCGCCACCACCTGTTCCAGAATATAGCGCATCGTCTCACTGGTCTCCCTGGAAACGATCCCTTCCTTTTGCGGATAAGTAAATGTATGTACCTGTTCTCCGTTCTGACTGACCGCCCGGATGCCGAAATGAGGGGTCACCCGAGTTCCTCCGTTCACGATGGATGCCGCCGTAGTGATCAGCTGCAATGGGGTGATCTGAAACGACTGGCCAAAGGACACAGTTGCCAGTTCCACCGGCCCCATATTTTCTTTTTTATGCATGATGGTAGACGCCTCACCCGGCAGATCCACCCCCGTTTTGCCTTTCAAGCCAAACTGGATGAAATAATGATAATACTGCTCTACCCCAAGTCTCTGTCCCACATCGATAAATACCGGGTTGCAGGAATTCATCGCTCCCTGTAAAAAAGTCTCACTTCCATGGCCGCCCACTTTATGACACCGGATCTTCCGGTCCTCTACGATCCGGAATCCCGGGCAGGAAAAGGTATCCTCCAGTTTCACCACACCTGCCTCCAGCCCGGCTGCAGCCGTTATGATCTTAAACGTAGAACCAGGCTCATAAGTATCATTGATCGCCGGATTACGCCACATCTGATTCAGCAGCTCCTGCTTCGATCCCATTTTCCCACTCTCGTCTTCGATCTCTCTATTGAAAGTAAATGGATCATTCAGATTAAATTCCGGCACATTGACCATGGCAAGCAGTTCTCCATTTTGTGGATCCATAATGATCACCGATACCTGCTTTGCCCCTTTTTCCTCCTTGACCTTCAAAGCCATCTGCTGGGCGTACATCTGGATATTGTAATCCAGACTGATCGTCAGATCATGACCGGGAACTGGTTCCTCCCGATCCTCAAAGGCATTTTCAAGTTCGACTCCTGCCGCATCCGTCATGGTCAGGATCTTACCATTTCTGCCTTTCAGCCAATTCTCATATTTCACCTCCAGACCGATGATCCCCTGATTGTCACCTCCCGTAAAGCCAAGTACCTTCGATGCCAGGGAATCATAAGGATAATACCGTTTATAATCTTCATCCACTTTTACACCTGCCAGATGCTGTTGCCGGATCTGATCTCCTGTCTCCTTATCCACATTGGTCCTGATAATCTCGCGAGAACTGTATTTTTCTACTTTTTTTCTTATCTCTTCCTGCGGCATGGCCAAAAGCTCTGATAAAACCGTTGTTACCTGTTCTGTGTCTTCCACCTGATTATGGATCACCGAAATGGTACAGACCGTCCGGTTATCCGCCAGCACCACACCATTGCGATCCATGATCCGTCCTCTGGCCGCCTTGATGGTCCGTTCTCTCTGGTGCAGATCTTCTGCTTTCTGGCTGTAATAACTGCTGCGAAATACCATAAGAAAAATAAGCCGTCCGGTCAGCCCTGACATTACCATACATAAGGTCAGGCATAGGATGGCTATTCTTCGTCTGTGATGTGTCTGATTTCGGTTCATGCCTAATCCCAGATTCACTTTTCTCTCTAATTCATATGTAATGACTCATGGAATTTATGCACAAGCCAGGTCCTTATGCTGTCTTTCCTGATTTTGTGCGGAATCCGCTATGGTGCCGCAGCCGTAGTCTCTTCCGCACCGGATGCTGTCTGTGCAGTCAGATCACCTGACGTTTCTGGAATGGCCTCTATGGTTTCTCTTGTATTTTCAGCAGTTGTCCCAGCCTGTGTGCTTCCATCTCCATAAGAGTTTTCCGGACTTCCAGGCAATTCAGCCGGAATGTCCAGACTGTCACCGCCTTCGCCTTCATCCTGCGGAACCACCTCTTCTGTATCATATGGCTTCTTAACAGTCTCACTCTCCTGCACAGTCTCCCCATCCTGTTCCTGACCTTCGGTATTTTCTGTAATTCCCTCTTCCTGCGGAAGCTGGCTCTTAATACTCTGATCTTCTTCTGGAAGATCTGTCGTCGGAAATACATTCAAATATGGGAGAATATCCCCCATAATCTGGGAAAATACGCTGCTGGCATAGCTGCTGTGGGCCTGATCCTCCACATGGGGCTCATCAATTACCACATAGACCAGTGCCTGTGGGTCGTCTGCCGGAGCAAACCCGCAGAAAGAAACCAGATAATTTCCCTGTTTACGCGGGATCTTTTCTGCCGTACCAGTCTTTCCGCCGACCTCATATCCTGCAACCTGGGCAGCTTTACCTGTTCCCTCTGCTACGGTACGCACCAGGGCCCGGCGGATAAAATCACTGGTGGATGCCGAAACCGTCTCACGGACCAGCAAACGGTCATTTTTCTTCACAACAGAACCCGATTCATTTAAAATCTGTTTTACAATATGAGGCTCATAATAATAGCCGCCATTGATCGTAGAAGCAAATGCTGCTGCCATTTGGACCATGGTACAGTTATAGTTCTGTCCAAAAGAATTCGTTGCCAGATCCATCGGACCCATATTATCTACTTGATATACCAGCGTACTGGCATCCGCCTCACCCGGCAGATCAATTCCCGTTTTTGATCCAAGGTTGAACAAATCCTGATATTTCTTAAACGTTTCCTTCTTCTCCATAGCCGCCATCTGCATCATGGCATCATTACAGGAGACCATCAGTGTTTCGTCCAATGCCAGGTCTCCGTGACCGCCTTTCCGGAAAGCCGTACACTTGACATTATATCCAGCAATAGTCTGATATCCATCACAGAAGAAGTGGGTGTTCGGAGTGACCAGATTCTCTTCCAGCGCTGCTGACACAGTAAATACCTTCGATGGGGATCCTGGCTCAAACGTATCGCTGACACAGAAGTTTCGCCACATCTGGTTCCAGGCATTGGCCTTCTCTTCGTCACTCATGGCATCCTGCTCTTCCTGGGTATACATAGAAGAAAGATCCCGGGGATTATTTAAATCATAGGTTTTATCTGTTGCCATAGACAGAATCTCACCATTAGACGGATCCATGACGACCACGCCGATCTGTTTGCTTCCCACTTCTGTCTTCCACTGCTCGATCCGTTTTTCTACCATTTTCTGGATATTTACATCAATCGTAGACATAATGGTATTGCCATTTTCCGCATCTTTCACGACAGTTTCCATATTGGAATCGTCATTTAAATAGCCATACTCTCTTCCGTTGGTTCCGATCAGGGAATCATTGTAATACTGTTCCATTCCGCCGCTTCCGGTGGTACCGTCACTGCTGGCAAATCCGATCAGATTGCAGGCCAGATTGTTATAAGGATACACTCTCTTATACTCCGGCTCAAACCACACGCCCTTGACCCTCTCGTCTTTTCCGGCTTTATAATTTGCTGTGTTGATCTCACTTTTTTTGTTTTCAAATTCTATTTTCTGTTCATAAGGGATCTGCTTATCATAACGGATATAGCTGGACTCAGGGTTCCGGGTGATCACCTGCTTCAGATCCGCAGCATCATATCCAAAATACTCCGATAACGCATCAACTGTAGTCTGCAGATAGCGCTCATCCCCATCCTTGATCCCCATCTGGGCCGGATCCAGAATCACATAAAACACCTGCTCACTGGTAGCCAGATAGGTGCCGTTCCGGTCTACGATATCTCCTCTCCGATAAGGGATCGTCCGGCTGTCATAGGTGGAACGCTGAGAAAGAACGATTTTGGTATATTCATCATTCTTACTGTCAATAATCGAATACAAACGTACTCCCAGTAGAAACAAAGCCAGCATAATCACAAGGACTGTGATTGCCAGCTTCTCCTGTACAAATCTTGGAATGATGTTCCTGTTTTTCAGTTTCTTCGGTTTTTCTGTCTGATTTCTAGTGTTTCGGGATGTCTTCATACTGTCTTACATACTCGCTTTCTGTCCGGTTATACATAAGCACCTGGTCTTTATTGGCGTAAACCATCCCCAACTCCTCCGTCGCTACTTTGTATACATGATCCAGATCCACATAAGTATTGATCTTCGTTTCCAGCGCGTTATTCTGCGTTTTTAATGTAGTCAGTTCCTGTTCCAGATTCTTAATAGAATCCATACGGGCTGTCATATCCGACTGGATGTGAATGTAGCTGACACAGATATACAGCATACAGCAGGCTGCAGCCATAAACATCACCAGATAAGGAAGATTCATCTGGAGCGCCTTCTCCTGGTTTCTCCGGATGGTATAGCTTTTTCTTGGGTCACGCCTTCTGACCGGCTGCTCTGGAATCCGCTCCGGTTCCAATTTGCGCACAGTATTCCCTTCAATATATCCCATCTGCTGTATCCGTTTATTCGAAACAGGTCTACCAGCCATAGTTACTCCCTTCTAACACCGCTCAAATACTCTCAGTTTGGAGCTCTTTGATCGTTTGTTCTCTTCAATTTCTTCTTCTGTCGGCACGATTGGTTTTCTAGTAATTACCTTTCCTTTGCTCTTGCGTCCGCACACGCACACCGGGAAATCCGGTGGACAGATACACGGATTCTCATTCTCCCGGAAACGGTTCTTCACGATCCGGTCCTCCAGAGAATGGAAGGTGATAATGCTTAATCTTCCACCCGGGTTTAACAGATCGATCATGGTATCGATCGAGTCATTTAAGACATCCAGTTCATGATTTAGTTCGATCCGGATCGCCTGGAATGTCCGCTTGGACGGATGTCCGCCTACGGCTCTCATCTTCATAGGGATCGCTGCCTTGATGATCTCGGTCAATTCCCCTGCCGTTTCATCCGTTTCTCCTGTCTTGCCTTTACGATGTGCTTTGCGATATTTTTCGCAAATTTATCCTCTCCATAATCGCGGATGATCCGGTACAGATCCATCTCATCGTATTCATTAACGATATCTGCCGCCGTCATGGGATTTCGCTGATCCATACGCATGTCCAGAGGCGCATCGTCTTCATTATAAGTAAATCCCCGGTCTGCCGTATCTAACTGATAGGAGGAAACCCCCAGATCCAGATAAATACCGTCCACCTTCTCGATCCCCAGCTCCTGCAGAACACTCTTGATCTGCTCATAGTTGCTTCTGACGATCGTGACTTTATCGCCAAATTCCGCCAGCCGCTCTCCTGCTGCTGTGATTGCATCCTGATCCTGATCGATCCCGATCAGACGTCCATGCTCTCCCAGATGCCTGCACACCTCGCTGGCATGTCCGCCACCGCCTAATGTGCCATCTACATAGATGCCGTCCGGTTTGATATTCAGGCTGTCGATGGTTTCTTCTAACAGTACGGACTTGTGTTTAAATATCATATTCCCAGACCTTCCATATCACAAATTTCTTCAATATTCTCATCATCGTTAGCCGCAGCCCACTTTTCGGAGCTCCAGACCTCAATCCGGTTTCCTGCTCCGGCTAAAACTACGTCTTTTTCCAGACCCGCAAATTCTCTCAAAACCGCCGGGATCAGAATCCGTCCCTGCTTGTCTACTTCGCAGACAGTGGCACCTGCTAAGAAGAAACGGGTTAATTTTCTGGCATTGGCATTGGTAACAGGCAGTGAAGTCAGCTTCTTCTCCAGGATCTCCCAGTCGGCATTACCGTACACGAAAAGACAGCCATCCAGACCCTTCGTAATTACGAATTCATCTCCCAGCTGTTCCCTGTACTTCGCCGGAACGATCAGACGTCCCTTAGCGTCAACCGTATGATAATACTGACTCATGAACATACGACATCACCTGCTGCTTCTTCTGGAACAAAGCCAAACCACTTTTGCTCCACTTCTTGCCACTTTCTACCACTTTCTACCACTTGATAAATTAATTTTAGTACAAACGTTAGGAAATGGCAAGGAATTTTTTACTTTATTTTAATAAGTGGGTCAAAAACGGGCAGAAGCCCCGGCTCTGAGGACGCGCTCTCGCTACGTTTTCCATAGTCCTCAGAACCGGGGCTTCTTGGTTTCTACCCGATTCACTTTCCAAATTTCTAAATTGTCCAGCTTCAAAATCGACTCACAATACTCACACTGCTTTGCACCCAGTTTTCTCACCGGTGCTCCACAATTGGGACAGGTGAGCGATGCGGTGGTTTCTGGATTTTGGTCCTGATCATACGTATATACCAGTTCCGTCACACATGCAGTCTGCACCGTATGTGTCTCCCCGGTACCCTGATTTTCTCTGCAGGTATACTGAGCAGCAGTCTCACAGATCACGGTACTGTTTCCCCCATGCTTCCGATACCCACTGATCACCGTGCGATGGATCCGTATATCCGGAAACTGTCCCAGATACTCTCTCACCGCCTGTTCCACCATCCGCTGCATCTCTTCCCAGTTAAACTCTGGAAAATCCCGCAAAATCTGTGGAAGGTAGAGATTGGTCATAGCACTTAAAGATTTCGGTGTGGTCTCCGACAGTTTTTCTCCTTCTTCAATCGCCTTAACCACTTCTCTTACCAGTCTGACCTCTGTAGAATTCATCAGGCGTCTGATCTTCCTGCGCGCTCTTCGGTACGCCACAGAAATCAAATAGATACATAAAAGAACTGCCGCCACACAAATGGCGGCGGCAGCAATATGACTGTTATCTTTCATTTATACTGTAATCTCAGCAGTCATGCCAAGTACTTCTTTATTGGCTTCCAGAATCGGATTTACCACTTCGCTTAAGACTCATCCACCTGCTGCGGCGCACGGCCGACATATTTCGACGGATCCATCGTCTTCTTTAAATCTTCCATGGTCAGCCCAAATGCAGGATCTTCTGCGATCAGCTCCAGTAAATTGTTATCCAGACCTTTTTCTTTTACATTTCTTCCTGCTTCCATAGAAAGCTGACGGATCCGCTCATGCAGTTCCTGACGGTCGCCGCCTGCCTTGACTGCATCCATCATGATATTCTCCGTAGCCATAAATGGCAGCTCTGCCAGAAAATGTTTCTCGATAACCTTTGGATATACTACCAGACCATCTACCACGTTCAGGTACAGATCCAGGATTCCGTCGATGGCTAAGAAGCCCTCCGGAACACTGAGACGCTTATTCGCAGAGTCATCCAGAGTACGCTCAAACCACTGGGTTGAAGCAACCAGCATCGGGTTGATCACATCAGCCATCACATAATCAGCCAGAGATGCAATTCGTTCACTTCTCATTGGGTTTCTCTTATATGCCATAGCTGAAGAACCGATCTGATTCTTCTCAAATGGCTCCTCCACCTCTTTCAGATGCTGAAGAAGGCGGACATCATTCGTAAACTTATGGGCGCTCTGGGCAATACCTGCCAGAACATTTAACACACGGGTGTCGATCTTTCTGGAATAGGTCTGTCCGGAAACCGGATAACATTCCTTGAATCCCATCTTCTCTGCGATCATCTGATCTGCTTTGCGGCATTTCTCATGGTTGCCGTCAAATAATTCCAAAAAGCTTGCCTGGGTTCCTGTGGTTCCCTTAGAGCCAAGCAGCTTCATGCTTCCCAGTACATAGTCCAGATCCTCCAGGTCCAGGCACAGGTCATGAAGCCATAAAGTGGCGCGTTTGCCAACTGTCGTTGGCTGTGCCGGCTGGAAATGGGTAAATGCCAGGGTCGGCTGGTTTTTATAGGTATCGGCAAATTTAGCCAGCTCTGCCATAACGTTGATCAGTTTTTTTCGAACCAGCTTTAACGCCTCAGTCATAATGATCAGGTCTGTATTATCGCCAACGTAACAGGAAGTAGCACCCAGATGGATGATTCCTTTTGCCTTCGGGCACTGCTGGCCATAAGCATAGACATGAGACATCACATCATGGCGTACCAGACGTTCTCTCTCCTTGGCCACCTCATAATTAATATCGTCCTGATGGCTCTTTAATTCATCGATCTGTTCCTGGGTAATATTCAATCCCAGTTCTTTCTCGGTCTCTGCCAGGGCAATCCATAATTTTCTCCAGGTTTTAAACTTTTTATCCGGGGAAAAGATATACTGCATTTCCTTGCTGGCATAACGCTCGGATAATGGGCTCTGATATCTATCGTTCATACTCAATAACTCCTTTCAATTTTCTTACGGTCAACACAGCAGATGTGCAGACCCGCAAAACAGTTACTCCCTTTTTCTATTACCGTGTATACTCACCGCGGATATCTTCCTTCGGCGGATCGATCGGATACTCTCCATTGAAGCAGGCAGTGCAGATCGGCAGTCCTTCTGCCATCTCATAGAGCCGTTCCATCCGCAGGTACGATAAGGAATCTGCTCCGATCAGTTCGCAGATCTGATCAATAGTCCGGTTATGGGCAATCAGTTGTTCTTCGGAAGGAATATCCGTACCGAAATAACATGGGTGTAAAAATGGTGGTGCACTGATTTTTACATGAACTTCCTTTGCTCCGGCATCCCGCAGCATCCGCACGATCTGATGGCTGGTGGTTCCGCGGACAATGGAATCATCGATCATAATGACGCGTTTTCCTGCCACTGCCTCTCTTAACACATTCAGTTTTACACGAACCGCAGATACCCGGTTACTCTGCTTCGGTTTAATAAAAGTCCTGCCGACATATGTGTTCTTAACAAAAGCGGTTCCATAAGGAATCCCGGATTCCATAGCGTAACCCAATGCCGCCGCATTGCCGGATTCTGGAACACCGACTACCAGATCAGCCTCTACCGGGTCATCTTTTGCTAAGCAGCGTCCTGCGTAAATACGGGAATGGTACACGCTGACCCCATCAAACACACTGTCTGGTCTTGCAAAATAAATATATTCAAAAATACATCTGGCCTGCTTCTTCGGATCGGACAGACACATGCTCCGGTCTGATTCAATGCCATCCCTTGTGATACTGACGATCTCACCCGGCTCCACATCGCGGACAAAGGTCGCGCCAACGGTATCCAGGGCACAGGTTTCCGATGCCAGAATATAGGCATTGTCCTTTTTGCCGATACATAAAGGCTTAAATCCAAATGGATCTCTGGCTCCGATCAGCTTTCTTGGGCTCATGATCACCAGGGAGTATGCTCCGGAGATCTTCTTCATGGCGTTGGCCACTGCCTGCTGTACCGTTGCTGTTTTAATCCGTTCTCTGGCAATATGATATGCGATCACTTCCGAATCAATCGTTGTCTGGAAAATCGCACCTGTGTATTCCAGTTCCCGGCGCAGTTCTGGTGCATTCACCAGGTTCCCGTTATGAGCCAGGGCTAATGTACCTTTTACATAGTTCAATACCAATGGCTGGGCATTCTCTCTTGTACTGCTTCCTGCGGTGGAATAACGAACATGTCCAACGCCAATATTACCGTGAAGGCTGCCCAAGGTATCTGGAGTAAATACCTCATTACAAAGGCCCATGTCTTTATGTACAGCTACCTTTCCTTTTGGTCCTTCCGTGTCGCTGACTGCGATACCACAGCTTTCCTGTCCTCTGTGCTGAAGGGCAAATAAACCATAATAGATGGTGGAAGCTACCTCTCCGCCATCTAAATCATACATACCAAAAACACCACACTCTTCATGGATCTCATCAAAAATCTGATTCTGTTTGTCACTCATCCGTCTTTGATTCCTTTCCTATCAGGGCCTTTTATAAGTTTTAAATATAAAAGATCGTTGTTTCAGTAGAAATTATAATGCATCGTTTATGCAAATACAAGAACTTTATTCATAATTTTTGCTAATAGGCGAATCGGAAACTGAATAATGAATCCTGTAGATCTCCAGTGTGCCATCTCTGATCCGTAGCCGGATCTTAAGAATCCAGTCCAACCCCGGTGTTATGGTCTCTGTTACTTTCTGCCAGTGACTCTCTAACTGTTCTTCCACGGAATAAAATGGCTGTCCCGTCCGATACCAGAAGGTCCATACCTCAAGCACCAGCAATACACAGCACACCCATTTTAACAATCTGTCTCCACGGCTTTGTCTTTTGAAGGATCTCCATGATTTTCCTCTCATGTGCTTTCTCCTTCAGGCATGGACTTAGGCTCATGACTCGCGTAAGCTGTAAAAAGGCAAGGCAATACGCTTCAGGTATCGCCCTGCCCTTTCCATTTCTTTTATCGGGTGCCCTCATCTGCCGCAGCAGAACCGCCGGCGCCGGTTCCATCCATCAGATCATCCGCACCACGTTCTACATCATCCATCAGTCTATCTAAAACTCCAGTACTTTCCTCCGCCCAGGATCCATCGCCTTCATTACCGGAGGTATCTGCTTCCATAGAAGTACTCTCCGGCATGGACGAGGTCCCGGCTGATGGGCTGACAGGCTGGGTAGTATTCCTGTTATCACGGCTCCGGCATCCGGTCATCATCGCTACCGCTAAAAGAAACATAAGGCCAAGCATGCTTATCTTGAATTTCTTCATATTCCATTCTCCTTTCTTTTTCTGCCCTTAGTATGTGTCTTAGGAAAATGAAATATGATGGGATTTTTTTCAAGCGTTTCATCTTAAAAAATTAATTACCCGCCTCGATCACATCTGCCATATTATAAAGACCTGCTGGTCTGCCAGCCAGGAATTTCGCTGCCTCCAGAGCACCTTTTCCAAAAATCGCTCTGGAATAAGCGGTATGACTGATCGTCACTACCTCGTCCTGTCCAGCGAAGATCACGTCATGCTCTCCCACGATGGAACCGCCGCGGACTGCAGAAATACCAATCTCCTTCGGGTCTCTCTTCTCATGACGGGTGCTGCGGTCATAGGTATAATGATAGCGGTCTTCCATAGCCTCGTTGATGGAATCTGCCAGAGCCAGGGCTGTTCCGCTTGGAGCGTCCAGCTTCCGATTGTGATGCTTCTCAACGATCTCAATGTCAAAACCGGCATCCGCTAAGGTTGCAGCAGCATCTTTTACCAGCTTCATCAACAGATTGATGCCTAAAGACATATTGGCAGAGCGGAGAACCGCTACTTTTTTGGCGCTTTCCGATACCTTTGCCATCTGCGCATCCGATAATCCAGTGGAACATAATACCACTGGAACCTTCTTCTCTGCACAGTAGTCCAACAGATGATCCACTGCCGGAGCCGCAGTAAAGTCGATGATCGCATCCACCTCTACATCACACGCTTCCAGAGACTGGAATACCGGATATCCAAGGGAATCATCCGTGTTTCTGTCCACACCTGCCACGATCTTTAAATCTTCTCTGTCTGCTGCCAGGCCAGTGATCACACGTCCCATAGCGCCACAGCATCCATGCATTAATACTCTTACCATGTTCTTCCTCCGTTGCCTTACTCAAAATGACTTTTCTGTTCTGCAGGTTCATTTCTGCATGACGGACCGATGTTATAAAATTCCGTAAGACTTCATAGCCTGTTTCAGAACTTCCTTATGCGCATCTTCCATCTCCGTTAATGGCAGTCTCAACGGGCCAACCTCTTTGCCCATCATATTCATAGCTGCTTTTACCGGAATCGGATTTACTTCACTGAATAATGCGGAGATCAGCGGAATCGCATCTAACTGCATCTGTAAACTGCCCTTTACATCTCCATCAAAGAATTTCTGGCAGATATCATGGGTCTGCTTTGGAGCAACATTAGAAAGAACGGAGATCACGCCCTTGCCGCCCATAGACAGTAACGGAACAATCTGATCATCATTGCCAGAATACACATCAATACAACCATCTGCCATGTTCATCATAGTAGCGATGGAGGAGAAGTTACCGCTTGCTTCCTTCACACCCACGATGTTTGGAACATTCTTGCACAGACTTACGATCGTCTCAGGTTTCATGGTAACACCGGTTCTTCCTGGAATGTGATACAGTAAAGCCGGGATCTTAATGGCCTCTGCGATGGTAGTAAAATGCGCGATCAGACCATTCTGGGTCGCCTTGTTATAATATGGAGTTACTAACAAAACACCGTCTGCGCCAGCTTCTTCTGCCTTCTGAGACATATAAACCGCCTCACGTGTACAATTAGAGCCAGTACCTGCAACCACCGGAATTCTTCCCTTTACTACCTCGCAGCCGTACTTGATCACACTTAAATGTTCCTCCGGAGACATGGTAGATGCCTCACCAGTGGTTCCACAGATCACGATCGCATCCGTACCGCCTGCGATCTGCTCCTCTAAGATCTCTTCCAGTTTGTCGTAATTGACATCTCCATTCGCTTTAAATGGTGTAACTAATGCAACTCCTGCTCCCTCAAAAATAGCCATGCTTATTCTCCTCCTTAAAAAATATCTCCGCATCGTTTTCCTGTTTCATAAGACCTCTGTTATTTCTTATAAAAAAGAATCCTGCTCGCAGGATTCTCCGCCTGCGGCGGGTCGCTTTAGCGACACTCTTCCACTCCGCCGCAGTGCGATCCTCGCGGAGCGTTTTTGATTTCATAGGACGAATTTTCCTATGAAATCAAAAAAAGAACTGACGCGGAGGTCAGTTCTTAAAGTCTTGATGATTTCATCTCTTTAAGTAGCTCCCCATCCGCACGGATGACAGTCATACGGTTCTTAGCCCTATGCCCAGATTCGTACTGTCAGGTGATACTCCTCTTCGGCGCTCCTTCCTTTCACAAGCCTTCTTCTGCCCCTGCTGCATCCGGCCTGTTACTCATAATTCACGCAACCTCTACTTTTCCTACAAAATCATACTAGCATTGTTCTCTGTTTTTGTCAACTTGAATATACTCAATCGAACATACTCAATCCTGGAGATTTTGAATATACTCAATTCTGGAGATCGCATCCACATACGGTTTCAGTTTTTCCGGAAATACCTTACCTGTCATCACCAGGTTTAAGTCTTCCTCCTTTACTTCCAGCAGCTTTTCCACATCTTCCAGAGTAATGATGTTCTGGTCAATGATCCCAAGGACTTCATCTAAGATCAGCACATCGCATTCTCCTGTTGCTGCTACTTTTCTTGCAAAATTAAAACCATTACGGATATTGATCAATTCTTCTGCTTTTTCCTCTTCCGACAGTTCTTCAAAAAATGTATTAGACTTTTCAAATCGGAAAACTTTAAAATCCGGTTCCAGCCGTTCCAGGATTTCCTGTTCGTCTTTTGGGGAGCAGCCCTTTAAAAACTGGATCATGATGACACGCTTATGTTCCATTAAGGCACTTAATCCTTTTCCAAGAGCCAGCGATGTCTTGCCAAGACCTTCTCCGCAAATGACTTCTACGTTTCCACGTTTCATTCTTTTGCACCTCGTTTAATGATACCCCTTTTATTGCTCGCATATCTTAACACAATTTTCTTGTTTTTGCAAGTTTTCTTAACTTATTCTTAATTTTATTTTACGTGTTTGCCAGAATTTTTCTCTGATTCCTCTATCTGGATCTTTTAGCTGGCATTTTTTCTTGTTGGACGTTTCAATTCTTACAGTTCTGTTACCTTCCTTGCTTTATGCCTGCTTTTCTGAGATAATATAATACCAGGCTCAAAGGATCAGAAATTCGACGCAAGCCTGCTTACCGGATAATTTTTGATTTTGAGAACCGGTATCACAAAAAATGACTGAAAGGAATTTTTCAAGATGAAAAAAACAATCACAACTCTTCTGACTCTTACCATGGCTGCTTCTCTGGCAGGCTGCGGCAGCAAGCCAGCAGATGAACCGACGAAATCCCAGGACACGGTGATTGAATCGGCGGTTGATTTTTATACAGAGGTTTGGGATGCCTTTGGCGAGGACAAGCAGTTTGCGGCCGTAGGCGGTGATGCAGAGAATGAAGCGGAAGCGCCGGCAAAATTTGCCATGACTGATGAGAATAAGGAGACTTTTGAGTATCTTCTTCATGTAAATGATGACCTTTATGATATGCTGGATGACGATGCAGCTACCCTGCAGCATATGATGAACACAAACACTTTCAGTTCTGCGTTTGCGAAACTGAAGGATTCCTCTAAGGCGGAAGAATTTGCCGAGGATTACAAAGCTGAGATTCAGGGGCAGCACTGGATGTGCGGCTTCCCGGATAAGGTGGTTGTCATCTCAGTAGCTGATTATGTCATGATGGCATACGGCGCTGAGGAATGTGTCGATGATCTGGTTGATGCCTGCTTGGAAGTGGCACCGGATTCTACCGTTCTGGTGGATGCACCGGCTGTACTTGATTAGGAGGAGCCTATGCTTTTTTCGAGCATACCATTTTTATTCTGGTTTCTGCCCGGTGTCCTGCTCCTCTATGCTGCGGCACCGGAAGCATTGAAAAATGCGGTTCTTCTGCTTTCCAGCCTTTTTTTCTATGGCTGGGGAGAACCGAGGTATGTGATCTGGATGATGCTTGCCATCCTGATGGCTTATCTATTCGGGTTGCTGATCGAGCGTTATCAGAGTGTTCCGAAGCTTGCCAGGCTTTTTCTCGCACTTTCGGTTTCATCCAGCCTTCTCATGCTTGGTTATTTCAAATATGCAGATTTCTTTATCCGCAATGTAAATGCAGCTACCGGATGTTCGATTCCCCTGCTTAAAATAACCCTTCCCATCGGAATCAGCTTTTATACCTTTCAGATACTCAGCTATACGGTGGATGTATACAGACAGGATGTGAAGGCCCAGAGAAATCTGATCGATCTGGCAGCATATGTAGCACTCTTTCCTCAGCTGATCGCCGGCCCCATCGTCCGTTATTCGGATATTGCAGAACAGTTGAAGGGGCGTATTCATACTATGGATAAGACGGCCAGGGAATCCGTCGATTTATCTTAGGACTCGGTAAGAAGATTCTGATCGCTAATCTGCTTGGGGAATTGTGCAGCATCTTCCGGACTTCGGATGATAAATCGGTACTTTTCTTCTGGCTCTATGCAGTCGCCTATACCCTTCATGTATATTTTGATTTTTCAGGATACAGTGATATGGCCATCGGACTTGGAAAGCTATTTGGATTTGATTTTCTGGAAAATTTCAATTATCCATTTATTTCGAAAAGCATGACCGAATTCTGGCGGCGCTGGCATATGTCTCTCGGCACCTGGTTTCGGGATTATGTCTATATTCCTCTGGGAGGCAGTCGTGTAAGTATACCGCGGCATCTGTTCAATATATTCCTGGTCTGGATGCTTACTGGCTTCTGGCATGGTGCCGCCTGGAATTTCGTAATCTGGGGACTTTATTTTGCCCTGCTGCTGATTCTGGAAAAGGTATGGCTTCTGGAAATCCTTAAAAAAAGCCATGTCTTAAACCGCATCTATGTATTGACTGCTGCTGTAATCAGTTTTGTGATCTTTGATGCCACTGATATGTCCCAGGCATTCTCGTATCTGAAAGCCATGTTTGGAGCAGGCGGATATCCATTGATTTCTGCAGCATGCAGCTACTATTTCCGCAGCTATTTTGTGGTCTTGATGATAGCCCTGCTTGGTGCGACACCGATTCCAAAGTCCTTCTGCAGACGGCTCCAGCAGCGAAAAATGGGGACAGCAGTTATGTTATTCGCTGAACCACTGGTACTTTCAGCCCTGCTGCTTATCTGTACGGCTTTTCTGGTAGATGGCTCCTTTAACCCATTTCTTTATTTCAGGTTTTAGGAATTCTGGGGTTAGGAAGGAATGATAGATGATAGAATATAAAAAAATAAAAAGCATAAAGAATACAAACAATACAAAAAATATCAATCATATAAATAATATGAACAACATCGTTACAGTGGTTGTGCTGGGCGTCGTATTTGTTAGTCTTACCATGGCGTCCTGGCTGCTGCCGTCTCAGGAGTTTTCTGACAGCGAACGGCGAAAGCTTGCACAGCGCCCGAAGTTTTCCCTGGATACCATGTCCGACGGAAGCTTTATGACGGGATTTGAAAAGTATACTCTTGATCAATTTCCGCTGCGTGATCAGTTCCGGACGCTGAAAGCCTATACCATCTACGATGTGTTTGGTCAGCTTGATCATCATGATATTTATATACAGGATGGTTACGCAGCAAAGCTTGAATATCCGCTTCAGATGGATTCTCTGGAACATGCGGCGGACCGGTTTGCATATATCTATGAGAAATATCTGGCTGACAAGGAGATGAATATCTATCTCTCCATTGTCCCGGATAAAAGCTACTTTCTTGCTGAAAAACATGGATACCTCTCCATGGACTATGAAAAATTGTTCCATGTGATGCAAAATCACATGAACTACGCAGACTATATTGATATCACAGGAACGCTGGATATTACGGATTACTATAAGACAGATACCCATTGGCGTCAGGAGAAGCTTCCAGAGACGGCAGCTGTTCTTGCGGAGGGCATGGGGACGTCTATCTCCGGAGCTTACACAGAATATGCGCTGGATGTCCCTTTTTATGGGGTATATTATGGTCAGTCCGCTCTTCCGCTGCCGCCAGAGACACTATATTATCTGTCCAATGATGTCTTAGACAGCTGTGTTGTGACCAATCACGAAGATCAGACGGTGGGTTCCATCTACAATATGGAGAAAAAATCCGGCAAAGATCCCTATGAGATCTTTCTTTCCGGTCCCCGCTCTCTGATAACCATCGAGAATCCGAACTGTGAATCGGACAAAGAGCTTGTCATTTTCCGGGATTCCTTTGGCAGCAGTATCGCTCCTCTTCTTTCGGAAGGGTATGCCAAAATCACCCTGGTGGATATCCGGTATCTGAGGGCAGATTTACTTGAACGTTTTATAGAATTTAAGAATCAGGATGTGCTGTTTCTGTACAGTACATCGGTACTGAATCATAGCGAGACATTGACCTGATAGAAGGCAAAAGCCCCTGTGCAACAGCCATTTAAGAAACTTTCCTATTGTAGAACAAAAATGGCTGCGGGATTGCTCCCGCAGCCGTCGTGCCTGAAAACCGTACCTTGGCACCGTGATCTCTCACAGGTTTTTTATAGGGCGGTTTGAAAATCTGCATTGTATGCTTTCACAAAGTCGTTTCCATGAACCGGAACACATAACCTGATAACAAATTAACCGATAAGCAATGACCATGAACCGTAACTGCCATTAAGTATTGTTAGAGGTTCGCCCTATACGGAATGCCCACCTAGATATCCACATCAAACAACACCGTCTGATTATAGCGATCCAGTGCAATCTGCATTTCCATGATCGTATTGGAGATACGGTCGTATTCCTGCCGGATCAGTTCCGGGTCATAATTGATATACTTATACTCCGGCACTGAACCGGAAGAACCGAAGGAACTGCCATAGACACGCGTTTTCGGAAGTCTCTTACGCATATCGTCAAGCACAGCCTTTCTCTTGTTGAGCTGCGCCATCCGGATCAGAATGCTGTCAATGCTCATCTCCTGATCGCCGACCTGCACTTTTGCGGTGGCATTGGTCAGGTTCAATGCGTGCTTGATGGTAACGATCTTCCTGTCAATCTCGTCAATCATGTTCGCAACGGCCATGTAATCGTATTCTGGAATGACCGGCTCCTCGTTGACTGCAGCCACGTAAGTACTGGATGCCGCTTCCTTGTTTACCCAGAACGCTTTGTCTTCCTCAAGGCTTCTCAGCATCTTGTTTGCATAAGCCGATGTGATTTTCTGCATAATTTTTGCCTCCTATCATCGTCTTTTCAATCTTAATAAGAATGATCTCAATCCCACAGATTCCAGAAATATCTGGTAAAGAGCTTCGTTCCCTCTCTACCGCCTAAAGACCGCATTCTAATGATACCATTTCTCTGCTCGACTGACAAGTCACCGTACCACTATTCTTTTCAGACTGCACATATAAAAGCGCCACCTGTCCGGAATGAGAAGATAAAAGCAGGGATCCATCAACCATAAAAGTTGATGGATCCCCATGAAACAAAATCACACACTATCATTCTGTATGTTTCCTTCCGGTCACCATTGCACCGGTCTTTGGATCCAGATAATAGAGATGTCCATCCTGCGGATCTGTAAACCAGCCGGTCTTCATCGCTCCCTTGGTACCATCAGATACCGGGTTCAGATAATACCAGTTTCCATCCACATCCTTAAACCAGCCGGTCTTCATCGCTCCCCGCGTACCGTCAGATACCGGATTCAGATAATACCAGTTTCCATCCGCATCCTTCAGCCATCCGGTATCCATGTATCCGTCTGCACCAAAGTGATACCAGTTCATCGTTCCATTGTCCGCAATCTGTTTCCATGCATTAGATACACGACGTCCATCGCTATCATAGTAGCTCCATCTGACTACGCCATTGACTTTCTTTGTTTTCCATGCATTTCTGGTCACATTCCGGTCGGTATCCTCTCTGTCACTGTCAGAACCGGTGTTCCTGTCACCTTTCGGATCATCAGGAGTTTCAGAACCAGGTTTATCGTCTCCCTTCGGATCGTCAGGAATTTCCGGACTGCTGCTTTCCAAAACTGCCTGCGCCGTCACACGATGTCCTTCTGCCTGATCCAGCGCATCCAGGAGTGCTTCGTTCACAGTTGTATACAATATACCGTTGATCTTCCAGCCCTTGAACACAGCTCCATCCTTGCTGACTGTCGGAAGCGCTTCATCCATCTGCTCCAGGGTATAGCTCCGCTCTCCGACTCCATGATCAAATGCAACTCTTCCCTTTCGGCTGTCTGAGAGCAGCTCAAAGGTACTAAAGCCATCCTTGTTGACAAACTCTGCCATTGCACTTCCCTGTTTCATCCTTACTGTTACAGGATAATATGCAATTCCTCCATTATGAAGCAGATGTCGGATAAAGAGATCTTCAGTCGGATAATCTGCCGGGAGCGGCAGGGTGATTGTAACCGGAATTCCAACCTGCTGTGGGATCGCTGAGCCGATCAGAACGGTATTTCTACCGGTTCCTTCTTCCTGCATGGTCTCATTCTTTCCGGCTGTTGTGGCTTTTACATTGTATAATGCGGTGATTTCAAAAGTGATCACATTCACTCCCTGTTTTTCGCTCACACCCTTTACTTCCACCGACATATACGGCTCAACCACCAGTCTTACCTTCTTTCCGGCGGTATCGATTCCTTCCTCCTGAAGTTTTTCCTTCGCTTCCACTCCGGAAATCGTCTGATCTTCTCCTGTTTTTACGATCACATCCCCGTTTTCTGTTTCCCGGATCAGATCTGCTGCCACAGTATCCAGTCCGGTAATCTCCGGGGTCTTCTCTTCCAAGAGGTTAGCAATCTTTTTTACCTCCTCCGGTGCATCTGCAGGAACCGGTGCAATCTTCGGCTCTGCCACGGAAATCTCCGGTGCCTGTGCTTTTCCAACAGTAATTTCCCTGGTCACCGTCGTTCCATTGTAGTCAGTATCCCCGGCAACCTCAGCCGTCACAAGGACCGTTCCGGCTCCGATGATCTTCGCCTCTGTTTTTCCGTTCACTTCTGATAGCTCCAGAACTCCATTTCCGTCAGGAACGGAGAATTTCACAGCTCCGGTTCCCTTCTGTCCGGTAAGTTCCAGTTCGAATGGATCATCTCCGTAGAGTTTCCCGTCTACTTCTTTGATCTGAATCTGATCCTCATCTACTTTTCCGACCTCGAAGCTGCAGCTTACCAGTGCAGGCTTATTGTAATTCTGCTGCTCTGCGCCGTCAGCCGGAAGCACATAATCTGCCGAAATTTCATGCGTACCAGCAGAAGGACCCGAATATTCCATGGATGCGGTTCCATTGGTCAATGTGATCGGCGTCTGATTGAGCGGCTGTCCATTTTCATAAAATATTACCGTTCCGGTCAGAACATCCTGATAAGCTCCCTTCGCTTCCAGAGTCAGAACATAAGTATCTTTCACATTTCCAAGAGCAGCCCGGAGTCTCTGCATCAGACCGGTTTTCTTTCCGGCTTTCAAATTCAGGGAAATGCTTCCCTTCTGAACGGTGATCGGTCTGGAATTATTACCTGCCGTATAATTGGTGCCACTTGCCACACTTATCGTTACTGTTGCCGTACCTGCGCCATGGATCGTTGCCCGGCCATCTGCATCAACCGTCAGTACATTCGCAGAGTCGCTTGTCTTGGTCACCGCTCCGTCTCCAACGGTGGTAACTCCAGTCAATGGAAAATCAGGATCGCCATATGTTTTCGTTCCCGGCCACTCTGCATCATTGATCGTGATCGAAGATGCTGCTTTTTTGATCGTTGCGGTTGCACTGGAAGGAATGTTGACCTGGTAGTTATCCGGATCGGCTGTTGCTCCGCCACCGCTCGCTGCTGCTCCTGTTATCACTGCCTTCGAAGCATCGATCACAACCTCTTTATTGGTTCCGGCATTTTCATCCTTAAAAGCGGCTGTTAAGCCTGTGATCTGCAGCTGTTCTTCTCCTGAACCTGTATCCACGCCAGTCTTTACAATCAGCGGTTCATGCACAGTTGCTGTTTTCGTGCCATCATAGGTCTTATCTTCTACCGTAACGAATAATGACAGTGTTTTCTTAGAGATTTCCGGTACCACGGAAGCTGTTAATGCCCCATCGTATGAAGCACTTGAATCTGCCGGTGTAAATTTCACGGTATAAGCCTTGTTATCTTTTACATTCGGATAAATATCAGATGCTGAACTACTATTTTCCGGTTCCCATCTCCAGGTTCCGGCTACCGGTTGATTTGCACCATTATACACACCATAACTGGAAGCCAGGGAAACCGGAATCTCAGCAAGTGAAGCCCCATAAGTCCCCTTCGCATCCCACTTTTGTGTTCCGTTTCCTACAATTCTCAGTGTATCCTTGGTAGACACATGAAGCGGTTCCGTTCTCTCAGAAGCAAATGCATTCTCTTTCGCCTTTATTCTGCTGGTTACCTGATATCCATGTGCCGGATATAATCCCTGAATTTCCGTACCGTCAATCCATGTAAATGCTCCGTCTGAATCTGCATCACGGTATCCATACTCAATGTCATTTTCCGGATTCGTTCTGTTTATGGTAATCGTCGTACCGGTTATATCCACCTCACCCTCAGTTATTGCAGCCGGTGCTGTCGTTCTTTTAAGAATCGTGATACTTTCGGGTTTTCCGGCAAATTTCTTATCTGTGTTGCTTGCAGCATACCGATAATAAACCGTACTCTCATGATCGGAAGAAATGATATCTGTAATCGAAATTCCTGATTCACTGCCCATTTTTGCAGATGTCCAATTTGGAGAGGTATTGGCTCCGTTTACAATCACATACTGTAAAGATGAGGAAATTGTGATTTCTTCCTTCCGATAATCAATATTCGGCTTGTTCGATTCTTCCGGAATCGCCTGTGTTTGCAAATCCGCCACCAAAACCGCTTCACTGGCTGACATGGACGAGGATGCTTTCTTGCGAATATAGACTGGTACAGACCCACCATTTTCACGAATGTTATCCAGCAGCCTTGTCAGACGAACCTTAGCACCCTGTCTTATCGTTGTCCATGATTGTGCATCTTTAGAAGCAGCATACTCCAGATCGAAGGGAGCTTTATTCTCTAAAGTCTCCTGTTCGTAATTGATAGAAACATCAGCAACCGTAGGTGCCTCCTGCCGCACTTTTTCTGTCTGGAAATTTACATAGGTTACATCAAGAGATAACTCACCGTCCTTTTTAATCATCAGTCTGACATGATATTCTGTGTCCGGAGCTAAATCCTGAATAGTATACTCATAGTTTCCGGAAGAACTCTCCGTAAGTAACGTTCCTTTCGAGAACATATCATCTAATGTTAATGTCCGCTCATCCTCGCCGGAGGTTAAGAAAAACTTAACCTCTGCTCCGGGAGTTCCTGTTGCCTTAAGTGTAGCAGTCGCTTTTGTGTCAGAAATCGTCTTAATATCCGTGACAGCTGCGGAAGTGATACTTGCCGCCTGGTTATTAGAATATGTCTTAGTAGCTGGATCATAATATACCGTCTTACTGTACTTGCGGAAATGCGGGTAATCCTCCGTTCCGATCACCTGTCCCCACGTACCATCTGATCGATCACCGTTTAATTTATAGGCAATTTCTCCGGATTTCAGTTTTTCTTCGCTTATAGTAGTAATTTCACCCCGAGAACTATTGCTACCCTTTGATGTCTCATAACAGTTCGTAAAAGTAGCCCTATTACTTACCGAGTGCTCAGTTCCTTCCAGTTTTCCTGATACAGCCAAGCAATTAGTCACCGTTCCGTATACACAACTATTTAAAAAATTTGTTCCTACTACAAAACAATTCTGAATTTTGATATCATACATAGCGGTACGACACAACCCGACAGTCCAACCATCTTCCAACACCAGCCCTATATTTTGTACACTCCCATGTGTAATCTTTGCCACCAGTCCCCACTTATATGTATCGTCCTTAGCAGGTCGCAGTCCGGAAATTACATGGTAATTTCCCTCAATAGTCCCCTCGAAAAACTTATCAGTTATGTTTCCAATGCTTGTCCAGTCACGTCCGCTCGGGATCTCAATATCCTTCATCAGCTTCAGATTGCTGTTATCATGGATTTTACTATCATTAAACTGCTTTGCAAACCAGAAAAGCTGACCGGCATTATAAATTTCATAATATCCCCTCCAATTTTTGGGCTCCTGATATGCACCACATGCTTCACAAAATCCATCTGCATTATAGTGCTCATGACTACAAGAGGTATCAGAATTAAACATCGTAATTTCATTTGGTGTTGTCGAAATCGTCTCACCTGATTTTGTGATCGGATTGCCGTCATTTAAGCCCGGTACCGTCACCGAAATCTCTGTTTTATTCTTATTTTCCGGCAGATATACCGTCAGATGTCCCGTGTTCACTTCATCATACGAAATCTGCATGGAAGGAATGACCATAGCTGCACTTTGACCTTCTTGATTGCTCAACGATTTATCATTCTGCTTGACCGTGATATCGGTTGCCTGTAATATCTGATCGCTCGTGATCACCGTGGAAACAAATTTTAATCTTGTCTCATAAAGAGGAGTTGCGGCCTTCAAAGTGATCGTTGCATTCTTATCATCACCATCATCAACGTCAGCTTCCATCTGATAAACATAGTCTCCAACCGTCACCTGTACCGTTACCGGTGTCCCTGGCGTTAATGGCTTCAGATAATTGGATGCCTTAAGTGTAACTTGATAATCGCTCACCTTCATCGTCCCTGCATTCCAGGTAATCTCTCCCACGCTGATTGTCACCGGATAAGTGCTTTCGATGAATCGTACGTCCGCAATCGTGCCCTGAATGGTATAGTTTTTCAGTCCGTAATTTTCACTTTTCGGAAAAAAATCGCCGCCATTTAAGTTGACTACTGCCTGATCACTGATGGAAATGGAGCCCACAAAGGTACCATCTACACTGGGCTTCTCTGCGACACCGATCGCATATACTTCATTATTATATGCAATGGCTGAAACCGTTCCGCCATTGATCACAATATCACCATACTTGTATTTACCTTTGTCT
Organism: Lachnospiraceae bacterium AM48-27BH; assembly: GCA_003478355.1. GTDB lineage: Bacteria > Bacillota > Clostridia > Lachnospirales > Lachnospiraceae > UBA3402. Next base: position 191,570 of record QUFC01000001.1, on the reverse strand, counting down.
ATCGGTTTTGCTCCACCGCCGCCAGTGCCGATTCCGGCTCCGGGGCGTCTTCCTGGGTTCTTAGCATATCCTCCATAGGCCGTCACCTTGCCACCATTGATCTCAATCCTATCCACGCAGCCGTACGCTCCACCGCCAATTCCTGCTCCACCGTATACGTTTCTAGGATCCCTGTTGTAGCTTCCATGTCCGCCCTGGGCATACACAGTTCCGTTGTTGATGACAATGGTACCTTTGCCGCCCACTACAACGTCACCCTCTATATTATTGCCGGAATCTACACTGCCGCCAATACCTGCTGCCATCCCGCCGCCATAAGCTTCGATATTGCCTCCGTTGATCTCAATCGTCCCCAAGGAACCATTTTTCATTCTCGACGCACCAATTCCGGCACCTCCTCCACCGGTTGCTTTTAAGCTTCCATCTCCGCTGATCGTCAGGGTACAGCCTTCAAGCACCTCAATAGCCGCACGCATATTACCGCCCTTGAGCGTGTTTGTTCCCTTCAGAATCAGATTCAGTTTTGCACCATTTCCCAGTTGGATCGCCGGTATCCAGTTAGTTGATGTCTCATCGTTATTAGGAATCTGGATATCCAGATCCGAAATCGTGATTGTAGCCTCCACACCACTAACCTGAATAACATTGGTCGTACTGCTTCCCGTGATAGTCGCATGATTATACTGTTCCAATGTATCGCTTTTGATGACGATACCGCCATTCGCAATATCATAAGTACCTGTTGATGCCAGCAAAGCGATTCCGCCGTCCATGCTGACCTCAATCTCCGGAAGCTCCACGCCCGCTGCCAAAATATACTCTCTCGGAAGAACCGGAAGATAATAATAGAAACCACTTTCATCTTCCCGGTTCTCATCCAGCTCCCAAGTAACGCTGATATCCATCAGCACCGGGATATCTTCTGAGATTTCCTCATCTTCAAACTCATCATCCTCAAGAAAATCCCCGGCATTGCTGTCGGTCGCGATCAGAAACGTACCCTGCTGGTCTTTCTGCTGGTCTTTCTGCTGGTCTTTCTCCTGAACTTCCTGTTTATCTGCTTCCTCCTCATCATTGCTATCCGGCATGTTTTCTGAATTTTCTGTTTCCGGAGTTTCTTCCTCATTCAGATTTTCTTTCTTCGCATTACTGCCGGTAGCAATTCCAAAGTCTTCTTCCTCATCACTGTCGTCTGCTGCCGCCGTCTCATCTTCTGCACCCTTGTCGCGATCCGCATTATCTTTCTGGTGATTCACGTTCTTATATTCCACCACCGAAGCCTCGATCGTCTCCGGGAAATCCAGATAATCCTCAAGGTTTTCTCCGGCATCCGCAGGGATCTGAATATGCGCGACCTCCTCCGGTAATTCCGTAAATCCCGTGATCACTTTCAACTTTTTTGTAGGGACTGCAGCAAACGTCGCAGACGGTATGCATAACTGCATCGCCATCATTGCCGCCAATACTGCAGATATGATCTGCCGTTTCTTCTTTTTATACCTCATATCCATTTCCTCCTGTTGTCATTATTTTCTATATAGCGTGACGGTTTTGTTCTCTCCGGTAATATTTTTTATTCATACTTTTCCTCCTCACCTGATTCATTACCTCCCTTTTCCCAGAAGAAGCCGGGATACTGCCTCCCGCAGCTGATATTCCGTCACAGGCTTCACCAAAAAGGTGTCCGCCTGCAGCCTGCGGCTTTGGGGTTCAAATTCTGCCTGATCGCTGATCCAAAGGAGCGGGACATCCCTACTGTAGCCTCGTATGCTCATGCAGAAATTCATTCCACGGGCCCCGTCCTCCATGATCACCACAGCGTCATAAGGGCCCTCCCGCTGCATGGCATAGACACAGAATACACCATTGTCAAATCGGTCTACTTTGCCAAGCTTCATCAGTAACGCCGTTTCCTTCTCCTTCTGACTATAGCTGCATAGCGCAATTCGCATTCCCATACCTCCGTTTCCTGATGGGCTCCATCGCCTCATATAGCTCCTGATCACTACAATCTATGGAGAGGAATACCGGGATACGAAGCTGATACGCGATCAGGGCGAAGTTTTCATCATCACTCCACCAGACAAGCGGTGTTTCCGGTGCCAGCTGCTTTGCCTGAATGGCGGCCTCCAATCCCCTTGCCCCGGTCATTGCGATGACAACCGCATGATATCGCTCCGCCGCAGTGCCTGAGATAGCTGCTTCTCATTCCATAGCTCGTCGATGACAGGCTGTCCGTCCCCAGCAAAAAGGGAGCGCAGCCTGCTCTCAAACCATTCTGCATTCCTTAATTCCGTACAAAGTGCGATTTTCATGCCGGGCCTCCTTTCCCGAAAAGAAAAATGAAAAAGAATCCTGCTTGCAGGATTCTCCGCCTGCGGCGGGGCGCGACAGCGGCACTCTTCCTTTCCGCCGCAGTGCGATCCTCGCGGAGCGTTTTTGATTTCATAGGACGAACTTTCCTATGAAATCAAAAAATCAGACCTTCTCACCTAAAGGTCAAGTAGTATAATTAGGGTAGCATCTTGTCAAGGGAAATGCAACCGACTTTGTTTAAGACGCAGGTTTCCTGTTTAAGACGCAGGTTTTCTGTTTAAAACGCAAGTTTTTTCCTGCGGTTTTATGTTATACTAATATTGGATTATTGTGCAAAGGAGATGGCGCGATGCAGATTGCGATTGTGGATGACAGAGCAGAGGACAGAGAAGAACTGTCTGTCTGCCTGGAAAATTATATGAAAAAGCATCAGCTGGACTATACGCTGACAGAATTTGAGGACGGAGAGAATTTTCTGAAAGCTGCCGCCCAGGTCAATTTTCAGCTTGTCTTTATGGACATCTATATGGAGAACATGGATGGAATGGAGGCCGCCAGAAGGCTGCGCCAGAAAAACAGGCTCTGTAAGATCGTTTTTCTGACCATTACAGAAGATTATGCCCGGATGGGGTACAGCCTGTCCGCCAGCTATTATCTGCTGAAGCCGCTTTCGCTCCATCAGGCAGATTTTGAAGAAGCGATGGAGCTGTGCCAGCTAAAACCGCCCTATGAAGTGATGACACTTTCGGTGATGGCTGACCGTCAAAAGCTGGAACTTCCCACAGAGAAGATTCTATACATAGATTATCAAAACCGTATGACACGGATTCATACGGCGGAACGCGTGATACCGGTAAGCGGAGGCTTTCAGGAGGTTACTGCCGCATTGCAGAAGGACAAGCGTTTTTTGCCCTGCTACCGGGGCGTTTTAATCAACATGGATTACATCAGCCAGGTTGACAGTCAGACCTTCCGTTTGATAAACGGGGAGGAACTTCCGATTGCCCTCCGCAATGGAAAACAGCTGCGGGAAACCTACCGTCAATATGTTTTCTCTGGAATGGGGAGTATCGTATGAGAATAAAGGAAATACACAGGCGTATTCTGGGTGGCTGTCTGGCCTGCCTTCTCTGCTTCACCTGCAGTATCCCAGCATTTGCCGCTGAAACCGCAACCCCAGCCAATGCCGATGAAAGAACGGAGATCTTGCCGGATTTAGAAGGCGAGGCTCCGGGGACACTGGATAGCAAAACCCCGGAAGCATCGGAAGAAGCATCCCTCGTCCTTGTCACAGAAATACAAAATGAAGGTGAACTGCTCTCCCTGCCTGCTTTTACCCTGCCCCTTAGAACCACACCGTCTGATGATGACCTGGAGGAAATTTATCAGCTGGCCCTTCAGTATCAAACCGTCTGCGCCACTGTAACAGCAGGTGAAGAAATCCGGCAGGAAACATTTTCTGTCGCATGGGATTTTTCGGCCATTGACCAGACCACTCCAGGCGAATATGCCGCAGCAGGCCGGATTAAACTACCGGAGGGGTATGCCTTTGGTGAAGCTGTCTTGCAGGAGCTTCAGATTTCCGTCCGGGTAGAAGAAATGCCGCCTGCTGTCATTACCTCCATAGAGCAATGGTATCCTTATACGGACGCGTTTGCAGTTCAACAGGGCAGCCAAACCGAAGCGTTGGAAAATTTGTTTGCCTTTTCCCCTTACTATCTGGAATGCTATGCGGAAAATGGAACCAGCTACACCACTGTGGTGGAATGGGATTTTTCCGGTATTGATCTGAATACTGTGGGACTGTACCATGCCATAGGAAAGCTGACCGCACCGGAAAATACTGCGTTTGCAGAGGGAATTGCTTTCCCTGAAATCTCAATTCCTGTTTCTGTACAGGCTCCAGGCAAACCGGACATTAACTGCTTTCTGGCCGCCAGAGGAAACCTTCATTTTCCCTGGGTCACACCGCCAGGGGAACTGGATGAGATCAGCGTATGGCTGTCCGAAAACAACGGTTCATGGAACCGCCTGGAAAGTGGCGTTTATGTGGGTCAGGAAATGCTCTCGATTGCCACCCGTCTGCTGACGCCGGGCAGCAGTTACCGCCTTCAGGTTGATTATGACGGCGGACAGACCGGCATCCTGTCCTTTACCTACGCAGATGAAATTGTCCTTGAAGGGTATCACGATGGCGACCGGGATGGAGGGGATGCCGGTGGAAATCCACCTGATACCATCATTCAGCCGCCTCCCGAACATACCGACGATCAGGATGACGGTTTCGCAGACAGGCCCTCCACAAAGCCTCCAAAACCGCCTGTAACAAATGGCGGTGGAATGGATTCCGATGATTCTGAAAAAGCACCACCGGTCAGCGGAGAAAATAATCCTGCGGATCATGAACCATCCCACAAGCCTTCCGAGTCATCCTGGGATGGAAAGGATGATTCTGATGAACCGGCTATACCGGAAATCGAAGCACCAGTTGTATCAGGTCAGCCAGAGGAAAATACCTCTTTACAGCAGCCCCCTGAAGTGCGGACGATTGTCGGCGCTCCAGAACTTACCGCTCCCAATCCTGCCTGGAAGCTTTCAGAAAACAGGAAAGATTCAGTGCAAAGTGCTATGACCGTTCCCCAGGAAGTCGCAGATTCCCAAAACTCTGCTTTTTCAGAGTTCTTCGATGAAACCACTGACCGGATTTCCGGCACACGCTTTTTGATGATGCTGCAAACAGGGGAGCAAAGAGCCGTCTTTTCCAAACAGGGAATCACCATCCGCATACCCAAAGACGCCTTGCCGGAGGGTATTCAAAACGAAGATCAGATTGAAGTCATCATCCAAACGGATACGGATGGCAGTTTTTCTTTTTCGTTTTCCATCAATGGAACTGCGCTCAGCTCCCTGCCGGATGTTTCTGTCATGCTACCCTATCCAAATGACCCGGCAGCCGGCACATTGCTCCTCTGTGATGAAAGCGGCGTGGAAGTTCCCATGACCGGCTATGACGATACGGCGAAAGCCGCTTCCTTTCAGATCAGCCATACAGGGACTTACACCATTGTGGGAAAGGAAGATACCGCTTCCCTGGCACATGCTGCCGACACAGAGCACAGCTGGTCGCCCATATCCCTTTTGATTCCGGCCTGTCTGGTTCTTCTGTCTGCCGGTGTGTTTTTCCTAAAGAGGAGGCGAAAATAAGATGGTATCTTCTGTGGTAAAAAAATATGCTGCCTTATGTATGGTCTGCCTGTGCTCATCCCTGTTTTTTCTTGGCCTGTATCAGTTCAATAATAAATATAGCCAGAACACAACCCAGGCGGCAAATGGGATTCTGGCGCTTTCTGAGGAAGAACTTCAAAAGTCACCGGTGCGCTTTCTGGTATCCGGCTGGGCATTTTATCCTGACGCGCTTTTGACCCCGGAAGAAATACGGGATGAAAGCCATTATATGCGCTACCTTTCCATTGGAGAGCAGACCAATTTCTCCAACCCTGCAAACCCTTCTCCCTATGGCTGCGGAACTTATCAGATGACATTCTTTCTGCCGGAACGGAAGGAAGTGTATGCACTGGAAATCCCGGAAGTGTTTTCTGCTTACAACCTTTATCTGGATCATGACCTGATCCTGCAAATGGGGGAACCTGCACAGGGGACACCGTTGGTTCAAAACCGCATGGTCACTTTTCATGGCGGAAAACCGGTCACACTCACCATAGCGGTCAGCAACTATGACCACTTTTACGGAGGGATTGTCTATCCGCCTGCTTTCGGAACGATGCTGGCGGTCAATACAACCAGAGGAATCCGGTTTGCATTCTGCCTGTTTGACTGTACGGTTACCTTTGTCTGTGCGCTGCTGTCCTTTTATTTCAGCCGCCGGATGAAACAGAAAAATACATTCCTGTTCGGACTGATCTGCCTTGCCATGTGCGGCCTGTCATCCTATCCTGTGCTTCATATGCTGGCTGCGGTTCCCATATTCCCCTGGTACACGATGGAACTGTTCTGTATCTATCTGGTTACCTGGCTGATCGTAGTTCTGCAAAACCGGATATGCAGGCCGGGCTTCCTGCCTGCGGCCATCAGTAATGGGGTGGACGCTGCCTTCCTGGTATATGCGTTTTTGTATGGCATGATGGCTTCCCATCTCTCCCTTGGAGCCATTCGCTTCTTCTCTGCATCGGTCTTTTGTTATAAGGCGGCATCTGCGCTCTATCTGCTTATCATCGCTGTGCTTGCCATTCACAGAGGAGAAAAACGGAGCAGGCCGATCTTCTATGCTGCGGCAGCCGCAACCTGCGCCTTTATATGGGATCGCCTTCTGCCGGTTTATGAGCCGGTTATCGGCGGTTGGTTTTTGGAATGGGGCAGCTTTTTCATAGCAGCAGCCATCGGTTATTCCCTCTGGCGCGATGTGATAGAAGGTTATGGAAACAGCCTGATTTTCCAGGAAGAACGCAAGCAGGTCATCCGTCAGCTTTCTATGCAGACCGAATACAGCCGTCAGGTTTCTGAGGCAGCGGCGGAAAACAGAAGGCTGATCCACGACATCAAACACCATCTGCGTACCATAGACCGCATGGCCTCTGAACATGGGCAGACAGAGATCTGCTCCTTCCTGTTACAGGTTGAGGAACAGGTTGCGGCGTCATCGGGCCACTCCCCTGCCCAGTTCTGCAAAAATCCCGTCGTAAATGCGCTGATTGAATACTACTACGGCATGGCGCAGACACAAGGGACAGAATTTCAGGTGCGGCTCGATCTTCCCGATCAGATGCCGCTTAACGATGTGGAACTGTGTACGGTGCTGGGCAATCTTTTGGACAATGCCGTTGAGGCGTGCAGCCGCCAAAAGCAAGGGGTGCGCCGCGTTTTCATTGCAGGCGAAACCAGAGGCAATATGTACTTTTTGAAGATTGAAAACACTTACGACGGTCTGGCCTTGCAAGAGGGAAAAACATTTCTCTCCCGAAAGGGTACATCTGATGATCATGGAATCGGGCTTTCCTCTGTCCGAAAAATCATTGAAGGCCATGGCGGTGATCTCGATCTTGTTCCCGGTGAGAAATCCTTTCTTACTGGAATTACAATACAGATGTAAAAACTGTTTTTTGAGGCGCATTCAGATAACATAGGCAAGACCTGATGGATGGACTTTGCCCGGAGGGTGTGGGGTATCCCGGATTTGGGATACCGTTTGCGAGGATTGACACATTCCAGTTTGTAAGAGACTCCCCAAATATGCCAAAAAAGCAGGTACATCTTCACGATTTGCCCCTGCTTTTTTGATGCTCTTATTCTTTTAAAAAGAAAACTACATATATTTAAGATATAAAGGAAATATTTAAGAAATGAAGGGAAAATAACAACAAGTTCTTATTTCAACTCGCTCTCATCCAGCACCTTACCATCGCGCCAGATCCTTTCCAGGTCATAGAATAACCGGTCTTCTCTGCAGAATGCGTGAACAATGATATCGCCGTAATCCATCAGAATCCAGCCGCCGGTGCCATAGCCTTCCATCTGCTTGCACTCATATCCGGCTCTTCCCAGAACCTCATCTACATTATCTACCATAGCCTGGACCTGGTTTACGTTGGAACCGTCGGCAATGATGAAATAATCTGCCAGAACGGATACGCCGCTGATGTCGATCACTTTAATATCGCCAGCTTTTTTGTCTTCTAAGGCAGTTTTTGCCAGTTTTACCATCTCCAATGATTTAGACATTTGTTTCTCCTTTTCGCTGTTGTTTATAGTAGTCATACGTTTTCCGGGTCATGGGATCAACAAAAGCGCCCTTGCTTCCCAGATAATTTAAGGTTCCTTCCAGAATCTGATACAAAGCCTCATCCAGATCTTCAAACGCCAGACGACGGATCACCGGAAGATCTTCGGCTTTATCCCGTCTTGCCTCAATATAATCTGCCACATAGAGGATCTTGTCTAACAGCCCCATCGCTGGTTTTCCTGTAGTATGGCAGGCAATGGCATCCAAAATCTCCTGGTCATGGATATCGTAGGTGTTCTCTGCCAGCCATGCTCCATACTTGGCATGAAGCACTGCAGGCGCCTTCCGCTCATCTTCTGTGATCTCGATACCCTTTTTCTCGCAATGGCGGATAATGGTATCGTTATCATATCCTTTGGCGCAGTCGTGAAGCATCCCTGCCACCTCCGCCTGGTCGATAGGATAACCATAGCGCATGGCCAGACAGATACAGGTAAACGCCACACTGAGGCTGTGCTCATAACGCCCTGGATTTAATTTTTTCTGAAGTTTTTCCCGGAATTCCGGAATTTTTGAATTCATGGCTTAAGCCTCCTGATATAAATGATGGGAAATGATATACTTCTCCACCTCTTCCGGCAGATAGTTCTCCACTGAGTGTCCGTCCCGCACAAGCTGACGGATCTCCTTGGACGCCACATCCACCTCCCTGCAATGGAGTTTCAAGATCTCTCCCTGATACTTTTCCTTTAAATACAGGATCTGCTCATCGATCTCCCGGTGCTCTCTGGAATATTCCCGGTCCGCTACCAGGATCGGAACCACCCCGATGATCTTCTCCGGGTGATACCAATATTCGATCTCGTAGAGGGAATCCGCACCAATGATGAAGAAAAACTCATGCTGCGGATATGCTTCTTTTAAAAGTCTTAAAGTCTGCGCCGTATAGGTATTTCCCTCTCTGGAAGTCTCGAAATCAGACAAAAGAAAATCGGGATCATGCCGGATCGCCAGCTCTACCATGGCAAGCCGGTCTTTTACGTCCGTGATGTCATGATCTCTCTTATGCGGCGGTTGTCCGGAAGGCATATACCAGACCTGATCCAGGCGATACTCCTTCAGGGCCTGTCTGCCCAGAAGAAGATGTCCCTTATGGATCGGGTCAAATGTTCCGCCCATGATTCCGATTCTTCCCATAACCTTGATTCCCCTTTAAAACCATTCACGAATACCCGTAACTATGAATGTACTACCTCGTTACGAATGCTCTATTTTGGTAACTCGATCTTTCTCTTCTTCTCGTCTTTTGCCTGTTTGTACAGAACGATCTTCTTACCGATCACCTGAACAACCTCTGAGTGGGTACGCTCTGCCAGAATGGCAGCAATCTCACGTCCGTCATCCAGACAGTTCTTTAAGATGCTTAACTTGATCAGTTCTCTTGCCTCCAGTGCCTCTGCCACTGCAGCAGTCAGCTCTGGTGTCACGCTGGACTTACCGATCTGGAAGATCGGATCCAGATTCATTGCAAGACCCTTTAAATAGGCTCTTTGCTTTGTTGTCATATATTACTCCTTCTGGCTTTATCCATAAAAGCCTTCTTCTGCTGTTTATTTATAATAATCAAAGACGAAACCGTACATACGGACGGTATCACCCTCCTGAATGCCCTTTTCCTCCAGTTCATCCAGAATACCTGTATCTTTCATAAACTTCTGGAAGAATACAAAGCCCTTTTCAGATTCCAGGTTGGTATATCCTAACATCTTCTCAATACGAGGTCCCTCTACCACATATTCACCATCCTCGTTGATCTCGATGGTGTATGGCAGGTTGCCACCTGCACCAAGTGTTGAAGTGTCAAATTCTTTCTCGAAGATCACCGGAGCCTGATCCAGTCCCTGTAACATATGATAAACCTCATACAGCAGTTCTTTCACGCCCTTACCGCTGACTGCAGAGATTGCAAATACCTTAATGCCCTCTGGTTCAAATTCTCTGCGGATGCGCTCAACCGGATCCTCAGCGCCTTCTTCCACATAGATCGCATCTGTTTTGTTTGCTGCGATCACCTGCGGTCTGGTCAGAAGCTCTGGATTGTAAGCACCCAGTTCCTGATTGATCGCACGGATATCTGCGACCGGATCGCGTCCCTCTGTGGAAGCTGCGTCCACTACATGGATCAGAACCTTGGTTCTCTCGATGTGACGCAGGAAATCGTGTCCCAGACCAATGCCCTGGGAAGCTCCTTCGATCAGACCTGGGATATCTGCCATGACAAAACCGGCTCCGCCGTCCAGGTCAACTACGCCCAGATGTGGATCTAACGTTGTAAAATGATAGTTCGCAATCTTCGGTTTTGCGTTGCTGACTCTGGAAAGAAGCGTGGATTTTCCTACGTTAGGAAAACCTACCAGACCAACGTCTGCGATAACCTTTAACTCCAGCTGAACCCACAGCTCCTGTCCATCCTGTCCAGGCTGTGCATACTTCGGTGCCTGCATGGTAGGGGTAGCAAAGTTCATATTGCCAAGTCCGCCCTTACCGCCGCGTAAGATCACCTCTCTGCGGTTCTCACCGGACATATCCGCGATCACCTTGCCGGATTCAAAATCCTTGATGACGGTTCCTTCCGGAACCTTTATTACTAAATTATCAGCATTGGCGCCATGACAACGCTTCTTGCCGCCTTGTTCTCCATTTTTAGCCACATATTTGTGGATCTGTCGGAAATCTGTTAATGTATTTAAACCATCATCGACTTCAAAGATGATATCTCCACCTTTTCCGCCGTCGCCGCCGTCCGGGCCGCCACATGGAACATATAATTCACGACGAAAACTTACATGACCGTCTCCGCCCTTACCTGATTTTATGAAAATTTTTGCACGATCTGCAAACATGAAACACCGTAACCTTTCTCAAATGCCTGTTTCTATCGAAACTGTTACCAGGCAACTAGCCGTCTGGTAAAGCAAGGATTCGCAATCCGGGCTGGCGCCCTACTTGCTCATCCTTGCTTGGTTGTCAGATGTCTATGCGTCCTTGCGTGCAAGCACGCAGTCCGCACAGCCGCCTGACAACACCTTCATGGAAAAAATGGCCTCATACATTCTCAGTATGAAGCCATTCAAATTACTCATTGATTGTCTTTGGGTATACAGAAACCTGTTTTTTGTCTCTGCCCTTTCTCTCGAATCTGACAACTCCGTCTACAGTAGCGAATAAGGTATCATCGCCACCCTTGCCTACGTTCAGACCTGGATGAATCTTAGTACCACGCTGTCTGTAAAGAATGTTACCAGCCAGAACGAACTGTCCATCTGCTCTCTTAGCGCCTAATCTCTTAGACTCGGAATCTCTACCGTTCTTGGTAGAACCAACTCCCTTTTTATGAGCGAATAATTGAAGGTTCATCTTAAACATAACTTACACCTCCTCGAATCGGATTTTTATATATGGCTCTCCATATTCTTCCTCGATATTCTGTAAACCGAATACCAGAGAATTCATAAGAAGTCTTGATTCAGGACTGATATGGTCGGTGAATCGGAAGTTAAAACCCCCTGCTTCCTCGTCCTGATCTGCCTCAAACAAGTCATCGGTAAACTGCTCAATGCTGTTAGCCATGTTCAGTACCAGAGCAGAAACTGCCGCACAGACAAGCTCCTGTCCTTCCTGATGATTATCTGCCAGACCTGCATGTCCCAGCATCCGAATACTCTCATATTGATGTTCTGAATCAACAAATACAGTCACGCTAATCATAATTATGCGTTGATCTTCTCGATCTTAACCTGTGTGTACTGCTGTCTGTGACCATTTTTCTTATGGTATCCAGATTTTCTCTTGTACTTGTAAACGATAACTTTCTTTGCTTTGCCTTCTTTAACAACTGTAGCGGATACGGTTGCACCCTCTACGGTTGGGCATCCGATTGCTAACTCGCCGTTGTTAACTGCAAGTACCTGGTCAAATGTAACTGCCTCTCCAGCTGCTACACCAAGCTTCTCAACATTAATGATATCGCCTTCTGCTACCTTATACTGCTTACCACCTGTTGCAATAATCGCGTACATATGGCACCTCCTATTATCATTACTCGCCAACTATGGTGTCCGGTAGATCCCGGAACTTATCAACCTCATTGTGCGGCATACTTCGTTATAATACCATGAGTATTTCCATCTGTCAAGCACCTTTTTATATTTTTTTCAGCGCTTTTTATATTTTTTTCCAGGTTGATGGAGAAAATAATAACAGCATCGGGAACAGCTCCAGACGGCCCGCCAGCATATCAAACATCAGTACCAATTTGGACAAAATAGAAAAGCCGCCAAAGTTGCAGGTCGGTCCCACTGCCCCAAGTCCCGGACCAATGTTATTTAAGGTTGCCGCAACCGCTGTAAAGTTTGATACAAAATCAAAATTATCCAGACTGACGATCAGCACAGACGCCGCATACAGAAAAAAGTATGTGATAAAATATGCATTCACCGAACTTACCACCGATGGTTCAATCACTTTTCCTTCTGTTTTCAGCACCTTGACGCTCCGCGGATGAAGAAGAGATGCGATCTCCTTCCTGATTTCCTTAAACCAGATGATAAAGCGGGACACCTTCATGCCGCCGCCGGTACTTCCTGCACAGGCGCCAACCAGCATCAGCCCCACCAGGATCGTCTTGGAAAGCTCCGGCCATTGATCAAAATCCACCGTAGAAAAGCCCGTGGTCGTGATGATGGTACCAACCTGGAACGCCGCATGATGAAACGCGTCAAACAGTGTTGGGAACATGGCACGGATATTGATGGTGATCACCAGAATAGAACATGCAATGATTCCAAAATATACTCTCGCCTCGTCACACTGGAGCGCCTCTTTCCATTTGCGGATGGAGAGCAGGTAATACACGTTAAAATTTACACCAAACAGGATCATGAACACAGTGATCACACCCTGTAAATAATAACTGTTATAATGGGCGATACTATCATTCCAGATACCAAAGCCACCGGTTCCCGCTGTACCAAAGCTGGTTGCCAGGGAATCAAACAATGGCATCCCGCCGATCAGAAGCAGGATCATCTGCAATACCGTCATAACCAAATAGATCAGATACAGGATTTTCGCCGTATTCTTGACCTTCGGCGTTAATTTTCCAACCGATGGACCTGGCTTTCCGCACGCATCAGGTACATGCTGTAACCGCCTCCGGCCAGCGGCAGGATCGCCAGGACAAACACCAGAACACCCATACCGCCGACCCAGTGAGTGAAGCTTCTCCACATCAGCAGGGATGGAGAAAGAGCCTCCACATCACTTAAAATGCTGGCTCCGGTCGTAGTAAAACCCGAAATAGTTTCAAACATGGCATCCACCAGTGACGGGATCTGACGGCTGAACCAGAAAGGCAGCGCGCCAAAGAAGCTGAGCATCACCCAGGTCAGCGCCACCGTCAAAAAACCTTCTCTGGCATAAAACACGGTATCTGCCGGTTTTTTATGGGCAGTCATAAAACCGATGACTGTACAGATGACCATGGTGACCAGAAAGTAAGGAAGCATCCCATCCCCATAGATCAGGGATACTGCACACGGAAGGAGCATCAGAACCGCTTCTATATTTAACACCCATCCAAGATAATAAAATACGATTTTCAGATTCATATGTGTCCCTCTCCTATGCCAGAATATCCTTTAAATCATTCAGGCCCGTGTTCGTGGTTACAATGATCACCGTATCCCCCACCTCAATGGTATCTTTTCCTCTTGGGGTTAAGATCCTGCCATTACGGTTGATGCAGGCAACCAGAAGATTTTTCTTAAGGGAAAGCTTCTCCAATGGAACACCGATCATCGGCGCATCGTTTCCCACACGGAACTCCAATGCCTCTGCCCGGTTGGCAACGATCTTATACAGAGTCTCTACATTACTTCCAAGAGAATTCTGCATCGCCCGGACATATTGCAGGATCAGATCTGCTGTGATCAGCTTCGGATAGATCACACTTCCTAAGTTCATAGAATCAATCACATTCTCAAAAGCGATCCGGTTTACCTTCGTGATCAATTTTGCCTTGGACTCACGGCCTGCGTAGAGGGAAAGCATGATATTTTCCTCATCAAAACCGGTCAGCGCCGCAAATGCCTCCACATGACGGATACCCTCCTCCAATAATAACTGCTGGTTGGACGCATCGCCGTGGATCACCATAGCTCTCGGAATCTCTGCACTTAAAAACTCACAGCGTTTCAAATCCCGCTCAATGATGGTCATCTTGATCGGCGTATCCTCTAACATCTTTGCCAGATAATAGGTGATCTTGCCGCCCCCAGCCAGCAGAACAGACTTGGCGCTGTTATTCTCAATACCAACCGCATGGAAAACTTCATAGACTCGTTAGGAGATGCCACAAAGGATACCTTATCTCCGGACTGCAATTCAAAGCTGCCGTTTGGGATGATCACATCATCTCCTCGTTCCACCGCACAGATCAGCACATCACAGCGGGTTCTTGGCGTCACCTCATATACTTTCATATTGTGAAGAATGGACATCTCCGGAATCCGGAATTTCATGATCTCCACTCTTCCCTTTGCAAACGTATCAATCTTGATCGCAGATGGGAATTTAATCAGTCTGGAAATCTCCCTGGCTGCCGCTAACTCTGGATTGATCGCCATGGAAAGGTTTAACTCTTCACGAATAAATGTCACTTCGCTGGAGTATTCCGGATTACGGATTCTGGCAATGGTATGGCAGTCTCCGGCCTTTTTTGCGATCAGACAGCAGAGCATATTTAACTCGTCAGAATTCGTAGTCGCGATCAGAAGATCCGCATCCTGAATGCCCGCCTCGATCTGCACCTGATAAACAGCGCCATTCCCTGTAAGCCCCATAACATCAATATTTTCTGTGATCGTCTGTACCGTCGCGGCGTTCTGATCGATCACAGTAATATCATGCCCCTCGTGATACAATTCCTCTGCAATCGTTGTTCCTACCTTGCCGCAGCCCACAATAATAATCTTCATGAACCCCTGTCTCCTTTTTCCTACCTACCAAACAGCCGCACCTGCTCATGCAATGGTTTGCGTATTTTCTTTCGTGTGATCTCTACCAGATTCAGCCTGGTCATATCGACTACGGTTGTCTTCACCGGATCTCTGGCGCACTGGACAGCCAGCGTCTTCATCAGAAGCTCCTGATCCTCTTTTTCTTCCATATCAATAAAATCCACCAGAATAATGCCGGAAAGATTACGAAGGCGCATCTGATGGCTGATTTCTGCCGCAGCCTCCAGATTGATCTTTAAAATGGTATCCCTCTTATTTTTCTTTCCTGTGTATTTGCCTGTATTCACGTCGATCACGGTCATCGCCTCTGTAGGCTCAATGACCAGATAACCGCCGCTCTTCAGCCACACATGGGTGGAAAGTGCCTCTTCCATGGCTTTGTCGATCTGATAAAGCTTCGCCAGCGGCAGCATGGCATCCTCATAAAGCCGGAGCCTGTTTTCATCCTCCGGCTGATTCTCATGGAGATACTGCTTTAACTGCCCATAAATCTCTTTGTCATCCGTGACGATCTCCTCCATAGAAGTGATATAGGTATCACGGATCCGGTTAATATAAGAAGGATATGCCTCATATAACTTCGAATAACAGGTCCTGTGGGCGCCATTCTCCAGGATCTGGTGATACTGGGCCTTTAACTGCCGCAGCTCCCCAATGACTGCCTCCGGCTCTGCCTCTGCCGCATTGGTCCGGACAATAATGCCAAACTCGTCCTCCTTCTCCGGTTCTAAAAGAGCCCTCATCTGATCCTTCCATTCCTGGCTTCTGATCTTAGAAGAAAAGGAAATCTGGTTTTTCCCCGCAGTCAGAACGCATAAGTGACCGGTAAAGCTGAGATTCGCTGTCACCACTGGATCCTTGGTTTTAACTGCATCCCTGGCGACCTGCACCAGGATCTCGTCTCCCTCACGAAGTTCCCTGCGCTCCTGGGGAACAGCAAAATGATGTACTTTATTGTCTGACAGACTATAATAAGCCATCTGCCCTTTTCCAATCTCCACAAAGGCAGAGTTAATGTTTTTTACGATATTTTTTACTTTTCCAATGTAGATATTGCCAAGAAGGGATGTTTCTTCCTCCTCATATTCCATCTGGATCGCTCTGGAATCTTCTGTCAGAACAGTCAGTATCCGGCCATCTACACGAGTGATCAACAATTTATTCAATGTCTTCTCCTAAAGCCTCCAAAGGCATCAGCTTGCGCTCGTTTTCATCCCCAAGATCTGCATAAACCTCTTCTCTCTGAATCTGCATGGCAAATGGCGGATATTCTTCGCCAAGACTGTGGTAAAATGCCTCCATCACCAGTTCTGGCTTGATATTATTGCTGCTTCCGGTGGAAACCTGCATAAAAACAGAATTCCCCGCCCGGTACATCTGGTAGATCAATGGTTTTAGATCCACCTGACGCTCTCCTTTTTTCGTTGGCTTGGTGATCAGGATCTGATCCTGATGATAGAATGCCTCCAGCTTCTGGAAAAATCCGTCCAGATCTTCCGGTTCTTTGCCGGGCCGGAAGGTCAAAGTATAATCTGCAGCTGCCACGATGGACATAGCATTTTTGCTGGAATCATCTAACTGACGGTAAGAAACCACTTCCATCCCCTCCACCATAGTCTCATTCATCCGGCGCACCATGGTTTTGGAATCGTCGGTGCTTAACACCTCGATATCCATATATTCCCCGTTGCTGGTCAATCCCACCCCAAGAGGCGCTGCAAAGGACATGATCTGATGAGGACTGAAGCCCTCACTGTAACGGATATCCACATCGGCCCTTCTCATAACCTTCTGGAAATACCGCATGATATCCAGATGACCGATAAATTTCATATTTCCCT
The DNA here is from genome assembly GCA_003478355.1 of Lachnospiraceae bacterium AM48-27BH. Lineage (GTDB taxonomy): Bacteria > Bacillota > Clostridia > Lachnospirales > Lachnospiraceae > UBA3402. Next base: position 174,597 of record QUFC01000001.1, on the reverse strand, counting down.
GTTTCCGGAATTTAATTCTTACCTTCAAAGCAGACTCCTCCTCCAAATACTCTCGCTCCACAGCCGGAACATTTCTGACGGCAGTTCGGAGTCACTGTTTCATTCATGGCCTGTTTCCATTCTCTCTTCAGGAATTCCTTAGATACACCTGCGTCAATAAAATCCCATGGGAATACTTCATCCAGACTTCTCTCACGAACCGTATAGAAATCAGGGTCAACACCGCAGGTCTCAAATGCTTTCATCCACAGGTCATTATCAAAATTCTCACCCCAGGAATCAAAAAGGGCGCCATTTTTATAAACTTCCTCTACCACGGCAGCCACCTTCCGGTCACCACGGGCCAGCACACCCTCTAACACGGTCAGATCTGCCTCATGATAGTTATATTTCAGGCTCTTGTAATTTAACATCTGGCGGAACTTGTCCTTCACCAGATACGCTCTTCTTAAAAATTCTTCCTTGGTACACATGGTCGCCCACTGGAATGGGGTAAATGGCTTCGGCACAAAGAAGGAGGAGCTGGCAACTACCTGGACGCGTCCATTTCTCTCTGCTTTCGGGATCTCATCGTAATAAGTCTCTGCCACTTTTTCAGAAAGAAGCGCGATTCCTTCCATATCTTCCTCTGTCTCCGTCGGCAGACCCAGCATAAAATACAGCTTGACACGGTTCCAGCCTCCGTGGAACGCATCGGAAGCGCCCTTTAAGATCACTTCTTCGGTCAGACCTTTGTTGATGACATCACGAAGTCTCTGGGAACCGGCCTCCGGCGCAAAGGTCAGGCTGCTCTTCTTCACGTCCTGGACCTTGCTCATAACATCCAAAGAGAAGGCATCGATACGCAGAGAAGGCAGGGATACATTGACGCCCTTGCCGTGGAATTCATCGATCAGGAAATTCACGATGCCTTCCAGATTGGTATAATCACTGGAGCTTAAGGAACTTAAGGAGATTTCCTCATGTCCGGTGGATTTCAATAATTTATAAGCAGATTCTTTCAGATTCTCCAGGCTCTTCTCTCGTAACGGACGATATACATTGCCCGCCTGGCAGAAACGGCATCCACGGATACAGCCTCTCTGGATCTCCAACACCACCCGGTCCTGGGTCGCTTTGATAAATGGAACCAGCGGTTTCTCAATATAACCATACTGATCCATATCCACCACGATCTCCTTGGTGATCGTCTCTTTGGCATTTGGATTGTTGGGCTTCATGGACTTAATGGTTCCGTCCTCGTGATACTCCACATCATAAAATGCCGGAACATAGATACCGGAGATCCGTGCCGCTGCCTCTAAGAAATCGTGACGGCTGCCGCCATGCTTCTTATTCTCTTTGTAAGCATCTAAAAGCTGCCCATAGACTGTCTCACCCTCACCAATGTAAAACAGATCAAAAAATGGCGCTAACGGCTCTGGGTTATACGCACACGGGCCACCGCCGATCACGATCGGGTCATGTTCCCCACGTTCATCTGCATGAAGAGGAATCTGGCTTAAATCCAGGATCTGCAGTACGTTGGTGTAGGACATCTCATACTGTAAGGTGATTCCAAGGAAATCAAAGTCCTTGACCGGATCCTGGGACTCCAGGGCAAACAGTGGAATATGCTTTTCCCGCATGATCTTGTCCATATCATTCCAAGGGGAATATACACGCTCACAGTAGGTATCCTCACGCCTATTGAACATATCATAAAGGATCTGGATGCCTAAATGGGACATGCCGATCTCATATACATCCGGGAAACACATACAAAAGCGGATTGTCTCCGGGGTGAGGACTTTTGTGACGGAGTTTACTTCGCCTCCGATATAGCGGGCGGGCTGCTGCACGCTTAAAAGGATTTCATCATCTAACGCTAATTTTCTCATGTTCTTCTTACTTTTCACCTGACTTTTTTATTTGCACACAATATAGACTGCCTTATTATACGGTATTTTTCAGGTTTGTGCAAGGGACTCTTTGGCTGTGGCATTCGCAGCACACTCTCTATCTGACATAGTTTTTATTACCACTTATTATAGCATAGCTTACCGATATTGTAAGCAATGGTTCCTGCACAAAGGGAAGGATTTTGTTTCTGGAAAATAATATCATTGTTAATTTTTCATCAGTATGCTAAGATTTCATTAACACCGCAACTGTATCCAGTTTCCACACAGTTGCAAATAGCACATACGAGGAGGTTTTCCCATGAAACTTCTTTTAACCGCATTTGATCCCTTCGGAGGAGATAAAGTCAACCCAGCTCTGGAAGCTGTCAGGCTGGTCTCTGAAAAAGTAGGAAATGTTGTGGTGGTAAAGCTTGAGGTTCCGACCGTCTTCCGCAAATCCATCGCAACCGTAGCCACTGCCATTGCAAAAGAAAAACCGGACGCAGTGCTCTGCATCGGCCAGGCAGGCGGACGTTACGACATCACCCACGGCATTGAGGCAGCCATTGCAGCCATTGGAGAATATGAGAAAGATATCCGTACCGCAGAAGGACAGACCCACTGAAAAACAGACAAACAGTGGCGCCGCGTTCGAATTCGAACACGGCGCCACTATTTGTCTGAAAAATAGCATCATCTGCTTCTGGTTTTATTTTGTTTTTTCAACAGAAATTACTTCTCCCTCAAACGGATCTACCTCCGAAATCGTTCCCGTATAGGTTACAGTAACCGTATCTCCGCTGCTGACATTCTCCAGACCTTCCGGCTTTTCTTCAAAGGTAAAGCTATATGGGGTATTATTCGCATCCGTAACAACGAACATGAAATCCTTTATCTCATCAATCGTTCCTGTCAGTTCTTTTTCTTCCGCTGTTCCTTCCTGTTTTCCCTCCTCGCTGCTGCTTGCCGCGACAGTATCCTGCTTCACTTCTGTCTTTCCGCAGCCTGTAAATAATCCGGCACAAAGCATCATACCGATTCCGATCGCAATTATTTTTTTCTTCATGATCAATATCCTTCTTTCTTAGATGATCCGTATTCTCTGAATACGTTGTCAAGATTATCACACGATGTAATTTTGTAAATAGGTTTTCTCCAATATTAAAGAAATGTTCAGGTAATCTTAAAAAGGCCGCCAGACAAAAATCTGACGACCTTTCCATAACCTATTCTTCTGCTCTTGTGAGCATCCGCAAAATAAGATCCACGGATCCGGTAATGCCATAAGCGGCACTGTTCATACATAGATCATAATTATCCGCATTGCCCCATCTGCGTCCGGTATAAAAGTTATAATAATCCTGATGCTGGCGGTCTAACTGCTTCAACATCTTTTTGGCTTTCTTTTCATTGTAATCTTTATGCAATTCCATGATGTGCTGCACACGGCGTTCAAAGGGGGCGGTGATAAAAATACTGATGTGTGGGATGTGATTGTTGGTCAGGATCACATCGGCGCAGCGCCCCATCACGATAAAATCCTCTTTTTTTGCCATATCGCAGATCAGATCGCTCTGGTTAAAAAACACTGCGTCCCTCTTGGACAGACCATGATAGCGGCTGAACTCCCTTATCCGTTCTTTTAAGGTCATTCTTCTCGGTGCTGCAAATGCGACCTCCTGGTTGGCTTTATCCGCAGGATATGCCGCATTGTCCCTGATCTGCTCATCCTGATCTGCCTGAAGACGTTTTAACACGGCAGAAAAGATCTCCGCGTCATAATAATTGATCTTTAACTTATCTGCCAGCATGAAACCAATCTCATTGCCGCCGCTTCCATAAGTACGGCTGATGCAGATGATCCGATGATGGTCATTACCAAAGCGGGTCTTGAACTGCAGGGTATTTAAATCCGCGATCTTCTCATCCAGTACATCGCTGCTGGCGAAGCTGTCCGGAAGAGCGATCACTTCCATTAAAATACGATTGTATTCGGTCATGATCATAGATCTGACCTCTTTTTCCTCGATCGTACGGGCCATGTTGCTGATCAGCGCCAGTTCACTGCGGAGCTGATGGGAATCATTGCCCAGCATCAGACGGATGATATCGTTGACGCAGCCTTCCCGGTCACGGTTGAACACGCGTCCCAGGGAAGAACCAAGCTGGGCGTAAACCTCTGCGTCCAGATCATAGATGCTCTCCGCCAGTTCACGGAGATATTCCTTCGTATACTCCATTGTTCCTTCCCCTCCTTACAAAAAGAATACGAACATGTCCAGGATAAAGACCGGGACTAAAAATGTAACCGCCCACAGCAGATATCCAAAAAATGACGGCATCTTGATACCGTTTTCATCAGAAATGGCTTTCACCATGAAGTTTGGCGCATTTCCAATATACGTGTTTGCTCCCATAAATACCGCACCACAGGAAATGGCTTCCAGCATGGCGATCGGAACCGTTCCCAGAATCGTCTGCATACCTTCTGTGAATCCCAGGGAACCAGCTGTGGTAAGGAATACCAGGTAAGTCGGCGTGTTGTCCAGGAAACTGGAAAGAAAACCAGTCGCCCAGAACATCTGAAATGGCTGAGTGATGCCAAGCTCCGCGCCTTTTGCCTTTAAGATCATCAGTGCTGGCTGCATGGTGATGAAAATACCGATAAATAACACTGCCACTTCCTGGATCGCACCCCAGGTAAAATGGTTTTTCCGGCGGATCTCAACATGAGTCGTCTTAAAGGATAACAGTGCTGCTAAGAGGATGATCGCCACTTCAATCAACGCCGGATATGTCAGTCTCACATTGCGGAATACTGTGATTCCCTTTATCGCGCCACTGGCATCCTGGAATGCAGCCATTCCCGGCAATGTACCGCTTAAAATCACGGCGGCTACGATCATCACCAGAAAGATCAGGTTGTGAAGCCCCAGAATATGTACTTCCGTACCAGGCTTGCTGATGTCTGGTTTTCTTCCCTCTGCGATGTCTTTTCGATAAGCCCTTCTGTCCAGAAAATAAAATACAGTCAGAAGCACTGCCACATTAAATAACAAAACAGGAAGCAGATGCAGGCTCCAAAAGAACGGAACTCCACGCATAAATCCCATCAGCAATGGCGGATCACCGATCGGAGTCAGACAACCGCCGATGTTGGAGATCAGGAAAATGAAGAACACCATAATGTGACTTCTGTGTTTTCTCCAGGCATTCATTTTGATCACCGGACGCACCATCAGCATACTGGCGCCAGTAGTCCCTACCCAGCTGGAAAGCAGTGTTCCGATTAACAGAAGCCCCACATTGATCCTTGGGGAACCCGCCAGATCTCCTTCCAGGGTGATATTACCTGCCACGCAGAACAGTCCAAACAGCAGCACGATAAAGGTCAGGTAATCATCCACAATACATTCCAGCACCTTCTCCGCCGCTTCCCCCACACCAAAAAAGATAGCAAACGGAATCACAAACAGCAAAGCCCAGAACACCACCGCATGAGGCTGATGGCTCTCCCACCATTCTGCTTTTACCAGAGGCAGCACAGCGACACAAAGAAGCAGTCCGGCAAAAGGAATACAATATACCAGAGAAATACTCTCCGCCGCCCCGTCTGCCGCCAGTGCTGTCATTGGAAATGCCATGAAGAAAAAGGCAATGGCTTCCAACAGCGAAACAAACTTTTTCAAGACTCTTTCCTCCTCTATGAATCAGATTTTTATGTATCAATGAGAATTGCACTTTTTTACATGCAAGGTAGAATTGTAGCACGTTTTGAAAAAATTGCAACAATTGATATTTTCTTCACAGGAGGATGAATGAATGATTATTTACTTGGATCCCAGACACCATCCTTATTTACATAATAACCATCCGGTGTCCACTCATCCATGTAAAGGGAACCATATGGACGTCCTACGCCTTCCATGTAAGACCATTTTTTTGATTCTTCATCGTAGGTCCATGTCGGCTGCGGAGCATATGGATTCAAGTACATGTAGCCCCAATCTGCAATCCACTGCCAGTCTGTCAGCATCTCTCCTGTGATCTGATCCAGATAATACCATTTATCATCCTGGGGATCCAGATACCAGCCAGTCTTCATGCCAGCGTTTTCATCTACATAATACCATTTGCCCGCACTGTAATCATAAACCCAGCCAGTCCGAAGATATCCATCCGCGCCAAATGCCCACCAGGCATTTCGGATCTTCTTCCATGCAACCTGTTCTACAAATTTTCCTGTTGCAGGATCCTGAACAGTCTTTCCAGAGAAATAAGTACCATTTACCAAACGATATTTCCACCCAGTACCTTCTTTTACCCAGGCATCTCTCTCCTTATCCCGGCTGGAGTTGTCATTCTCATGCGAATTCCCAGAATCAGATGTTCCCGGTTTCGTTGGCTCCGGTTTGGACGGTTCTGGATTCACCGGGTCTGGTTTCACCGGGTCTGGTTTCACTGGGTCTGGTTTCACTGGGTCTGGTTTCACTGGATCGGTTTTATCTGCCTCTAATGTCCGAAGAATCACTGCCTCACTGGCTGCGGATGCCTCGTTATTTGTACCAGCCTTGACTCTCACATAGAAATGATACGCCGTTTCAGGCATTAATCCAGCAAATACTGGTGAATCCTGCCATTCTCCCTGATCCAGGCAATACTCCAGCTGACAGTCTTCTGAAATCGCTGTCTCATCCACAAAGGAAGCTGGTGCTTTCAGAGTGATACTGTTTTCTGTCTGTGCCGCTGCCAATGGCGCTTTCGGAGTCTTCGGCACAGATTTCCGGATGGTTAATCTCACCGTGATCGGATCAGCCATATAGTTTAGGTTACTCTCCGAAATACCGACAGTACAAGAATACGTTCCTGCATTCGTCGGCGGCATCTTACTTGAATAACTCGTTCCGTCTACACCTTCATATTGCACTTCATAATCATCCTGAAGAAGTTCTGAAATGTTTGTTCCGTTAATTTCTGCCAGAATCTGGTCATGAATCGACTTCGGAGTACCATCATAATCAACTTTTTTTGCGTCACCACTTAATACAACCTTCTGTTTTTCTCCAAAAATTACATCGGTTTCAATATCCAGCGCTGGCATTTTTAAGGATGCAGTCCAAATTCCATTGGATTCGGTAAATTTCGGTGGAAATACAACCGCAGTTAAGCCGCCGCTATAGGTAAAGACCACATTCTGATTCAGTACCTGCTGCATACGTCTGACACCTTCTTCTGTCAGTGTCGCTGTTATGGTCTCCCCAGCTTTCGCCTTATATATATTCAACGTATAGTAAGAACGATTTCCTGGCTTCTGCGTAATGTTAAACTCTGCATTTTCGTCATTCTCAACATCAATATCCACGCTTACCATACCTGGGCCATCTAAGTATACCCAAAGTACCGGAAGCCCATCGGTATCATATTCCTCGCAATAATCGCCATTTGCTGAAAGTTCCGCTTTACTGCCCACCATTTTTGGCGTAATTGGCGCGCCTTTATAGACCGACATTGATTTTACATCAAACTGCTTAAACTTTCTGCCATTGATGATACTTGTCACTTTCAGAGAACCGATATGGCTTCCACTCCATGAGGTGGTCTCATAGGTTGCTGTAGTTCCCCAGGTACTCCATTCCTGTCCCACAAACCAGGTATACTGGTATGCATTCATATTTTCCGCATAAGAAACCTGAACAGAAGTATCTGAGCATGGCATCGTAAAGCAATACACCGCCGGATTCTCCATGTTACACAACTGTACATTTACCTTTGAGCCATTAGCATCCGCAATTTCTACCCTGCTTACCAAATCTTCTGAATCCACATCCGTAAAAGCAAGATAAATTTTCTTTCCTGCTGGCCATGCAAATGTAAAGGCTCCTTTTACATCTCCCGTTATACCAATCGGATTCTCTCCAGAAATTGCATCTTCAAGAGACGCATACACGTTTGCTTTTGCATTCAGAGAATTATCACTGATTATTCGCTTCACCATAACGGCATGTTCCGTATTATCAACCATAATCTGGCACTCCGCTTTCTGCGAAGGATCTACCGCACTGGTGGCCGTAATCGTATAGGTTCCTACTGCAGATTCCGAAGCCGTTACCAGTCCATTTTTCACCTTTACCGCCGGATCACTGCTTGTCCAGATTATCTCCCTGGATGCGCCGTTTACCGCATCTACCGTTGCTGTCAGCTGCACATTTCCTCTCTGATAAATCGTTGCACTTGTCTTATCCAACGTAATACTGCGAACCGCTGCTGTCAGATCCAAATTCAGAGTTGGATATACGGTCTGCTCTTTCAGGATCGGGAATGCATAGCCGCCAGTCTGATCCATCGTCCAGACAGACTCAAAATTCCAGCCCAGGCTCTCATAAAATGCCTGATCTTTTAGCTGTTCTGCACTTGCGTCCTCACCATATGGCTTATCTGCACCAATCTCATCTGCAGATGGTGTCAAAATGGTACCATTTGCCTTCTTTGCGACCATTCCGCCAAAACCATAGTTATTCGAAAAGTTATTCTGAGAAGCTTTTGACGCCACTCCAATTCGATTTAACGATGTCATCTCCGGGAAGATGCTGACACTGTTGGAAATCGAACCATTATTGGAAATACCTGCTGCAGAGGAAGTCACATAAGCTTTCGTCAAGGCTTCACCAGTCGCATAACTGTTGGAGATCGTCACACTGCCACTGTTTCCATGCCCTACCAGCCCGCCGATAGCTGTTCCATGGTCAACATCCATATCCACCACCGCATAGCTGTTTTCAATCACTGCTTTTCCAGTGGCATAACCGATCAGACCGCCTGCAAAGCCACCGTCTGTCAGTTTCTTAACCTGAGGATTGGCATAACAGGACTCAATCTTAACACTTCCTGCACTGTGCACATGACCAATCAGGCCCCCCGCAAAACGCACTGCGTTGGTTCCTGTTATGGTTCCGCTGACGTAACAGTTTTTCACTGTCAGATCTCCATAGACATTTGCCACAATAATTCCCGCCTGTGCATCAGAATCAGTCGATGTATTTTCAATTTCTGCATTCTCGATGGTCAGGTTCTGAATCGTCGCAGTCGATGAAATATCCCGAAACAGTCCGGTATAAATGCCATTCTTAACTGTTTTCAGTCCCCGGATCGTATGACCACATCCATCCAATTCCACTAAATGATTGGAAATCGGCACAAATGGATGTCCGCCAAGATCAATATCACACATCAGTTTTGCTTTCTGCATGGCACGATTTTCACTGCCCTGGAAGTACGCAAGTTCCGCACCTGTGCTGATCTGATAATATCCATCCACTATCTCTGGTTTCTTTACTTCTTTTCCATCCCACTTTCCCTGATTCCATATCGCTTTCAATGTGACATTTCCCGCTGGCATCGTATAGCTTGCTCCGCTGGTATAGACAGTGGTTCCATCGCTCCAGCCTGTAAAATCCATGCCATACACTGTAAAAGGATTGTCCGGAAGTGTAATCACGGTTCCCTCTGGGATATGTTCCGATGTTGGCGCGTCTACATGTGAATCATCACGTCCAGACTCATAGGTAAGCTGATATTTTGCGGCAATCGAAAGATTAACGGTAATTATTTCTCTCTTTGTCTCGTTAGATTGATTGCTCAAGACAATCGTTCCGGTGATACTTCCTGACTGTCCCGGATCTATTCCATCGCTTGCTGGTGTTGTCTTAAAACCATCAGTCTCTGACCAAGCCGCCTGAATCTTTTTATTGGTAATCACCTTCCATACAACCTGCAAAATTTCAGCGTCTGTAGTGTCATTTGTCACGGACATGGCCTGCAGCGCCGCCTCTGCCGCCGCTTTGACATCGGCTAAGGTCTGCTCCGCAAACCGGTATTCATCACTGAAAGTTTCCGGACTGTCTCCATAAGTTGCATCTCCAGTTGCCCGGACTTTAAAAGCGTACGTTCCACTGTCTGCAATCTGGGATGTAAAATTATAGCTGGTTTCCCCTGATGAAAGTTCCACTTCATTTCCAAATGGTGAACCGTCCTTATAAAGCTGTACTTTGTATCCCGCTGCATCGGACACTGGGCTCCAGACTGCTCTTCCTTTTATAGTCTCATCCCATTTAACGCCATCAGGCTTTGCAAGCTGGACAGCATTCACCTGCCTGATCAATGTGAAAGAACCGATCAGACTTTCTTTATAATGGACATACAATGTTTTTTCATTGGCATTGCCAAGATCCAGTGATTTTGCAAATTGGATTTTTAACTTCGTTCCTTCTCCTGAAATAGTATCCACTGCAACAATCTTAATTTCATCATATGCGTTTCCATCCTGTTCTGATGAAAGGATAAAATTATCCGCAGACAAACCTTCCGTTCCAGTATACATAAGCGCAAGTTCCCCATCTGCCGTAACGTCTGCTGCATCGGTTGTCTGGAAGGTTCCTGTCACGATCTGATCTGGATCCATGGACACGGGATTTTTCTCCAAGGTAAATGTAAGCGTTCCCGGAATCGTGACATTCTGGATTGTTTTTGTAAAATATCCGATCTTTTTGATCGTCACATCATAAGTTCCATTGGCAAGGTCAATCTGAAAAGCTCCATCCGCATGGGTGCTCGCGGTTTTCTCACTGCTGCCTTTCTTAAAAGTAAGTTCTGCACCCTCAATTCCACTTTCTGCACCATCGGTAACGGTTCCAGTTACCTGATCCGTATTTTCCAGATATTCCGGGATATCTGCGCCGGAGAATATCACCTTGCCATTTGTTGTGTTAAGTGTAGGAAGCTGACCTTCTTCGTCAATTGTCCAGTTTGTATTTCCTGCCCAGCCAATGGTATTGTTCCAGAATTTTTTCGTCAAGAGATCCTGTTTATATGCGTTTCCAACATTATGTTCTGATATCGATGGGAATTTTCCATCACTATTATATCCGCCTGTCATACCTGCATAAGCATAATTATGGTCTCCCGTTACATAATCTGTTCCATCATTACTATAGCCAAAAATTCTGCCAACACAACCACTACGGCTTCCTGTAGAAACTGATTTCTGCAATGCTGCGCTGTTTTGAATCGTAACCCTTCTATTTTGTCCGCCAACCAATCCACCTGCGCCTTGACCACTCGTCGTTGAAACATTTCCCATGGCAATACAATTTTCAATGTTTAAGATGTTACTGGTGGAAACAGATCCGACCAACCCGCCCGCCAGGGAGCCGTTCGAAACAGTTCCTGTATTTTCAACATTGGCATGAACGACACAGTTTTTGATAGTTACAGAACCAGAACCACTCTGAACCTGACCAATCAATCCGCCTGCTGCACAGTTTCCTCTGTTGGCGATAAAAGCTTCACTATCCGTACTGCCTGTTACATAACAATTCTCAACAGTCAAAGTGCCTGTTACTGCTCTGGCAATTGCACCCACATGTTTTCCATTTGTTGTCTCCTCAATTGACACACCAGACAAAACCAGATTCTTTACTGTACCATTCGCAACTTCAAACAATGGTTTTGTAAGATTCTTGATCGAATATCCATTTCCATCAAACGTTTTATCGTTTAAATTTAATGTCTTAGCCTGGACATCTGCATCCAGCTTGTCAAATTCAATATCTCCCTCCAGCCGAATACATCCCCGCAAATTACCATAAGTACTATATGGACTCTGCGTTATAACTGTTACCCAATCTTCATTACTATATACAAGATACGGATCATCCTCTTTGCCACTGCCCGTTATCCCGCTGCTATACACCGCAATCCCAGCTTCTCCCACCTGCACATGAATCTCTGGCAGACTGGTTTCTTCCGAGATTTCTTCTTTCTCTGGAATCACCGGGAGGTAGGTGTAGCTGGCGCCATTGTACTCCTCATTGGCCTTTTCATAGCTTCCCAGGTCTTTTCTTCGGTTTCCTCTGGTTCTCCGTCCTCCGTAAAATGATCAAAATAGTCTTCCAGCGCAAGTCCGCCCTGAAATTCAGAATAAGTGCTGTTTTCTGCATCTAATTTCCATGTAATTCCCGTCAAAATCCGCTCTGTGGTCTCTTCTCCCGTTGTCTCACGTATTGTTAACTGCTCTGGAAGCTGGATATCAGACTCTTTACTGCCAATAGAAAGATACTGTTCGGCAACTGTCTCTTCCAGTGGTACAAATTCCAATGCCGTGGTCTCCTGACCCTTTTCCATAACTGTGATCTGGATGGTAGGAAGTTCCTCTTCGTCCACCACGTAATTGCTGCTTTTCTGTTTTGCTCGGAACAGATAAACACCTGGAGTTTTTCCATCATAACTGGATGCCTGGCTTTCTTCCTCATCCAGGACCCATGTTACCTTAATCTTTCTCCAGAAACCGTCCTCATCCTCCTCAGCGTCATTTTCTGACATATCCACATTGTCAAAATCCTCCGTTTCGTCTACACCCTCTTCCTGATCAAAACTTTCATCAGTTTTCTCTGAGGCAGAAGTCTCCTCTTCAGAATTCTCTTCTGTGGATTTCTCTTTCTCTTCTGAATTTTCTTCCGTAGACTCTTCTTCTGATTCTTCTGTTTCAATGGATTCAGCTGTATCTTCCCCTTCGGTGGCCTCTTCTATTTCACCAGTCTCTTCTGGTTTCGCTGCATCTACTTTCTGCCCCCCCCAGCTTAACAAAAACGTCGATGCTGTCTGGCATCTGCAGATCCTGATAACGGGTACCATATGGAACCTTCTGATACTGAACCTGATCGGATAGATCCTTAATTTCCTTGATCTGATAAAAGCCCGTGTTCGCATAAGCTTTTGGCACAGAACCATACTGGCTGCATGTAATTACTACAGCCATTCCTGCTGCCAGGATTCTTCTTTTTCTTCTTCTCATACGTCTTTTCCTCTCACTTTCCTATACTGCTGTCTAAACAAATTTTTGCTTCCGTATCTTCTGATAATCCGGGAGCACACTTTATCAATTTATAACTACAGTATAGCACCGATCCGCAACCGGTACAAGAAATCTTCCATTACATAAAATCTGCCAAACTTGCAGAAAAGATGGAGAAAATGTTTTTTCATCCTCTCCATCTTTCTCAATATTTCTATATTTTAATTCGTATACCGCCAAAACCTTAGATTCCCATCAGCTGCTTCTTCTTCGCCGTAAACTCCGCCTCCGTGATCACCCCGGCATCAAACAGCTGTTTGTACTTCTGAATCTCCTGGATGGGATCGGATGCCTGAGCTGGAGCGGCCTGTGGTACTGACTGTGGAGTTACCTGTGGAGCAGCCTGTGGTTTGGCTGTCTCTACGCCGTCATAGATTTCCTGCGCGCCCGGATTCATCATGTGGATGAAATCCCTGGCAAATGCATGAAGGTTATCGGCTTTTTTCTGATAGCTCTTTAAGTAGGAATCCAGACTTGGATAATCCCGGTCAAAGCTTGGCGCAGTGATCTCGCCGCGGAAACTTCTCCAGTACGGGTGGTTCAGTTTCAGATCCACAAAGAAGCTCTCAAACGGAGCCGGGACGTCAAAATAAGGACGTTCTGGTCTGTTGGAACTGTCATAACGGTCCTGCTTCTGATCGCCGCCCTGCTTTTCTAACATTCTTGCCATATTTTCCATGTTCTCAAACTGCTGGCGCATCAGTACGAACTGGCCAATCTGCGGAGCCATGGCATTGGCTTTCTCTGGAACATCACTCTGAAAGGTGCGGAGATTCTTACCTTCGCTGATAAATAATGGCCGGGAATCTTCTAATACCTGGAACGAGATCAGATCTTTCATCTCAAATACCAGGGCATTTTCATCATTTTTCAGCCGGAATAAGCCATGCTCCTGGTCTAAGATCAGATCTCCGGAGAAGGAATTGAATCCCACACGTTCCGTCTCTTCAAACAGCTGGCGCAGGGGCTGGTTAGCCTCATAAAAATCCAGATAAGCCTTAAACTGATCCAGCGTCATGGTATCGGTAGTTCCAAGCGGAAGCTGATCCGCTTTCTTATCGCACTCTTTACAGATCGGCGTTCCCTCGACCTTCGTTGAAAAGATTCTCGGTGTCGGATTTCCACAAATCGGACATAATTTTTTGTTATTGCTGAATAAACCCATACGCGAACCCTCCTTTTGGAAAATATTATAACATATCGGTTTATTTTCTGTGATTGTCCGGAAATGAATGACTTTTCTCAGAAATGAGCGACAGAATAAGCCTTGCTTTTCTCTCATAATTATACTAAAATTGACACAGAGAATCTCTTTACGAAGGAGGAGCCTATGGATCTAAATCTTGAAGCCTTAACGGTACAGCTGATTGAAAAATACTACGCCAATGACCGCAGGCTGTTCTTCGAATATATGGATGATGACATTATCTGGATCGGTCCTGCGATCCGGCAGTATATGGAAGGCAAGCAGAATCTGTTAGATGCTTTTGCACAGGAACACCATTCCCTGCAGTTTCGTACTGCCCAGATGTCCTCCCGTATGGTCACCGGATCCCGCTCCTCCTGTGAAGTTCTGGCCCGTTTTCTCGTGTATACCTATTATCCCAGCGGCCACATCTCCATGCATCACCAGCGGGTGACTCTGTTCTGGAAAAAACACAAAACAGAACGATTTCCACAGTGGCGGTATGCCGTGATCCATATTTCTAATGGGATGGATGTGGATGAGCGGGATACGATTTATCCAACCCATTTTGATGAATTCGAGCGGAAACATCTATTGAATCATTTTGAAACGCTGCAGAAAGAGATGGATGCCAACCGGCTGGTAGTCCGGGGAACGGATTCCTCCACCTACTACATCCGCCACGAGGATCTCCTGTATGTCTGCGGCGGCAAAGGCAAATTCTGCGATATTTATACCCAAAATGGAACCATCCGCGTCCGTCTGCTGATCGAGCAGATCCGGAAGATGCTTCCAGAACAGTTCTACCGCCCGCATCGCAGCTATCTGGTCAATGTATTAAAGATCCAGAACCTGTCCCGCTATGAGATCCAGATGCAGGACGGTACCGTGATTCCGGTCCCACCAAAAAAATACGCACAGGTCAGCGAAGATATTGAAACGATCATGGCTGACAGCATCCAGAACAGCCCATCAAAACCAATAGAACAACCAGGTAAATGACGATCGAATCGTCCTTGAAAATGATGCCATAAAAATGTCCCGCCACAGATATCAACCTGCCAGCGGGACATTTTTTCATGGATATGCTGAATTGTTACCCTTTTCTATGCTTACCGTTCTTCAAATTTCTCCGTGATCTTCAACAGCAGCTCCACGACCTTCTCCATAGACTGCACGCACACATACTCAAATCTGCCATGATAGTTATGACCACCGGTACACAGGTTTGGACATGGAAGACCCATATAGGAAAGCCGCGCGCCGTCAGTTCCGCCACGGACCGGAGATACCACCGGGGTGATACCCATATCGGTCATCGCTTCTTTCGCCAGATCGATCAGATACATATGTGGCTCGATCTTCTCTTTCATGTTGTAATAACTGTCTTTTAAGATCAGTTCAATGGTTCCCTGACCATATTTCTGGTTCAGGTAATCGGCAACTCTTGTGATATATGCCTTTTTCTCTTCAAATTTCTGCTTGTCATGATCACGGATGATGTAATCCATGACCGTTTCTTCCACATCACCTGCGATGCCATCCAGATGGAAAAAGCCCTCATAACCTTCCGTACACATTGGATTCTCGAATACCGGAAGCATGTTCTGGAATTCCATGGCCATCAGGATCGCATTTTTCATTTTATTTTTTGCGGAACCTGGATGAATGCTGAAACCGTGGACTTTTACCTTCGCAGATGCTGCGTTAAAATTCTCGTATTCCAATTCTCCCAAAGCACCGCCATCAATGGTATAAGCCACATCAGCGCCAAAGCCGGCCACATCAAAGAGATCTGCGCCACAGCCAACTTCCTCGTCCGGGGTAAATCCGATGCGGATCTTGCCGTGTGGGATCTCCGGGTGGGATAACAGATAATCTGCCAGAGCCATGATCTCTGCCACGCCAGCCTTATCATCGGCGCCTAACAGGGTAGTTCCATCGGTGGTGATCAGATCCTGTCCTTTATAATTTAACAGCTCTGGATAATCCTCTACCTTCATGGTAAGACCAGTCTCTTTGTTCATGAGAATGTCTTTTCCATCGTAGTTGTTGATGAACTGCGGATTCACATTCTTGCCCGAGCAGGCTGGTGAAGTATCCATATGGGCGATCAGACCTAACACTGGGATTTCTTTCTCAGAGGTTGCAGGAACTGTGGCATACACATAAGCGTGATCATCCATTTTTACATCCTGCGCACCCATCTCCTTTAACTCTTCTACCAGGATTTTTGCCAGGTCAAACTGCTTTGCAGTGCTTGGGATCACATCCTTTTCTGCCGCAGACTGGGTGTCCACTGCGATATAGCGTAAAAAGCGTTTTACTACTGATGTTTCCATAACCATTTCTCCTTCTAATATATATTTACATTACATTTTTCATCTTGGCGGCAGAAAGCCATGATCCGGCTGGAACTGGCATTCCCTTACCATGGCAGCCACCGCCGCCTCATAATCCGCCAGAGACTGAGCCTTTTTGATCTTCTTCTCCTGCTTTTTGCAGTCTGCAAACATGGAAGCCATGTAGCACCAGATCTCTTTCATCTTAAATAATACCACACGCTGTCCAGACATGGCTAAAAAGAAATCCTGATAGCCCTTGTACAGACAATCATGGAAGGACATAAACTGCTCCAAGGTCACTGGATTACCCGTTTTTAAAGCGCTGACCAGTCCAGGATTGGCACAGACGCCTCTTCCGATCATCACCCGGTTCAACTGCGGGAACTTCTCTTCTAATATTTTTTCCTGGGAAACGGTGAATATATCGCCGTTGTAGCATACCGGGCTTTTGCTCATGGCGATGCCTTCCTCAAATGCCTCCATCCGCACAGATCCCTTATAATAGTCTTCCCGGACTCTTGGATGGATGATCAGTTCTTCCAGCGGATAACGGTTATAAATTCCTAAAATCTCTTCAAATTCCGCCGGATCTGCTTTTCCCACTCTGGTCTTGATGGAAACCTTCAGATCGGTTTTCGCAAAAATCTCATACAGAAACTCGTCCAGTTCCATAGGATAAGCTAAGAATCCAGAACCCCGGCGTTTTGCCACCACGGTTCCAGACGGACATCCCAGGTTAAAGTTCACTTCTTTGTAGCCCAGTGCCTGGATTGCCTTGGCCGTTCTTAAAAATCCGTCTGCCTGATTGGTCAGGATCTGGGGCACTACATAGAGTCCCTCATTGAATTCCGGACCAATGTCATTGTAATCCTTCGGGCTTAATTTTCCATTATCCGTTGGTGTGATAAAAGGTGTGAAATATTTGTCAAAGTCTGGAAAACACCGGTGATAGGCATTGCGGAAAATCCGCCCGGTGATTCCTTCCATAGGCGCTAAATAATAGTTCATTCCTGCTCCTTAAGCATCTTCGTGATCCACGGTCAGATCTGCCATCTGGTAACGGATCACCTTCGCTAAATCCCTGGGGCTTAATTCCACCTGATAGCCGATCTTTCCGGCGCTGATGCAGAATGTCTCACAATTTTCTGCCGTGGAATCAATGGTGGTCTTGAAAAATTTCTTCATGCCGACAGGGGAACAGCCACCATGGATATAGCCGGTCAGCGGCAGAAGATCCTTCGATTTTACCATCTCGATGGACTTCTCTCCTACCGCCTTTGCCGCCTTCTTCAGATCCAGTTCCCTGGCTACCGGAATCACAAACACGTAATTCTGCTTCGTCTTTCCCATCGTTACCAGAGTTTTGAATACATGGGCCGGGTCCTGCCCCAGCACTTCCGCCACTTCCACACCGCTGACGGCATCGGTATCCACATAGCAATGGCCTTTATATGAAACTTTTTTCTGTTCCAGCACACGCATTACATTTGTCTTCTCTTCTGCTTTCATGTTCTGCCTTTCCTGTCATCTGTTTTTATCCACTGGACCGCCTGCCTAATAGCCAAGCGCACCATCTAAGGACTCATCGTTTTCAATCCAGTCCTTTACCTCGATCCTCCGATAATGATCCTCATCATCCCGCACATAGACGGTCTCAATTCCGGCATTAATGATCATCCGCTTGCACATGGAACAACTGTTAGAATTACGGATGTATTCGCCGGTAGAAACCTCCCGTCCGGATAAATAGATGGAGGAACCGATCATTCTCCCACGCTCGGCGCTGATGATGGCGTTCGCCTCTGCATGAACGCTGCGGCATAACTCATAGCGCTCACCTCTCGGGATATTCATCTTCTGGCGGATACAGACACCAAGATCGGAACAATTTTTCCGTCCTCTCGGTGCGCCCACATATCCAGTAGCAATCACCTCATCATCCTTTACGATCACCGCACCATAAAGGCGTCTCAGACAGGTTCCACGCTTCGAAACCACATCTGCCAGATCCAGATAATAATTGACCTTATCTCGTCTCTCCATCATGTCTGCTCTCCTCCATTCAAGTTCAGTCCCGCAAGTGCCTGGGCAAATGCGTTGTTTAACGGCGCTTCTGCCTCTTTTTTCTGCTGGCTCAAGTATTTCGCCACATCCCGTTTGGAAACACCTGCTCCCTCTTTTTTGCGCCGCTCCTGGAATGCTTTTAATTTTTCCTTATAACCGCAGCGGCAGACAAAGATCTGTCCGTCACCCTTTCCCTTGAGTTCCATTTTCTTATGGCACTGCGGACATCTGGCATTGGAGGTACGGGAAATGGTCTCCCGGTAGCCGCACTCCCGGTCCTGGCACACCAGCATCTCACTGTTTTTACCCTTAACTAAGAGCATCCGTTTTCCGCACTGCGGGCATTTCTGGTTGGTCAGGTTATCGTGGCGGAACGTGCCTTCGCCTTCCCGGATCTCCTGGATCAGTTCCTGGGAATAGCTGCGGATGTCTTTCATAAAGACAGACCGTTTCAGGCTTCCGTCTGCAATCTTTGACAGCTTCATCTCCCACTGGGCGGTCAGCTCCGGCTTTCTTAGGTCGTCCGGAACCAGCTTCAATAACTGTTTTGCCTTGGAGGTCAGGTAAATATCCTTGCCTTTTTTCTCTAACAAGAAGCTGGAGAATAGTTTCTCAATGATGTCCGCCCTGGTGGCAACAGTACCCAGTCCCCCTGTCTCTCCCAGAGTTTTCGCCATAGCCTTGTCATTGCTTTCCAGATACGCCACCGGATTTTCCATGGCAGAGAGCAAGGTAGCTTCGTTAAATGGCGCCGGTGGCTTGGTCTTTCCCTCGGTGATGGCAAACGCTGCGCCGGACAGCTTCTGGCCCACGTGGAACTCTGGAAAATGCTCGGAAGAAACTGCAGTCTCCTCTTCTTCCTCATCAGAGGAATTCATCCCCTCGTAAACTGCCCTCCAGCCCATTTTCACCATATGGTTTCCACTGGCATAGAAGTGTTCTCCTGCTGCTGTTGCTTCCACCGCCGTCTGTTCATATTCACAGGCCGGATATAAGACTGCCAGGAATCTCCGCACCACCAGATCATAGATCCGCCGCTCGTCAATGGTCATGTGATCGAACTGGACGAACTGCTCTGTCGGAATAATGGCGTGATGGTCGGATACCTTCTTGTCGTTGACGAAGGATGGCTTCGCCGGAAGCGGCTGGTTGATCAGCCGTCCCGCCAGCAGCTTGTATGGGCCAATGGAGCAGGCCCGAAGCCGCTCCTTGATGGTCGGTAAAATATCTGCCGGCAGATACCGGGAATCAGTTCTCGGATAA
The DNA here is from genome assembly GCA_003478355.1 of Lachnospiraceae bacterium AM48-27BH. Taxonomy (GTDB): domain Bacteria; phylum Bacillota; class Clostridia; order Lachnospirales; family Lachnospiraceae; genus UBA3402. The sequence goes on along the minus strand of QUFC01000001.1, from coordinate 154,947 downwards.
GTCAGTACCTTATGATTCTCATACAGCCGCTGCATGATATTCAGGGTCTCCTTGGCAGAATAATCATACCGCCTGCTGGCTTCCCGCTGAAGCTCGGTCAGATCATATAATAACGGGGCTTCTGTCCGTTTGGGAGCCTTTTTTACAGAAGAGATCACCGCCTCTTTTCCCTTTAACCCATCGAACAATTTCTGGATCCGTTCTTTGTCAAAGGCCTGGGCAGAATGGCTCTTTTCGTCCTTCCACTGGAATCTCACCCCTTCTGCCCGCATGGAAAGCCCGTAGTAAGGCTTTGGCACAAACTGACGGATCTGTTCCTCTCTTCTGGCGATCATGGCCAGGGTCGGGGTCTGGACTCGTCCACAGGACAACTGGGCGTTGTACTTGCAGGTCAGGGCTCTGGTAGCGTTGATCCCCACCATCCAGTCTGCCTCCGCCCGGCTCATGGCCGCGTCATATAAAGGTTCATAGTCCTTTCCATCTTTCAAATGTGTAAAACCGTCCCGGATGGCCTTATCCGTGACTGAAGATATCCACAGCCGTTTCAGCGGCTTTTTGCATCCTGTCTTTTTTAAGATCAGCCGCGCTACCAGTTCTCCTTCCCGCCCGGCGTCCGTGGCGATAACTACCTGATCCACATCCTGACGGTTTAACTGGGCTTTCACTGCCTGAAACTGCTTTGCCGACTGTTTGATCACCTCCAGACGGAAGGTGTCCGGAAGCATAGGAAGGTCTTCCATCTTCCATTCTTTGTATTTCTTATCATAGTCCTCCGGGTCTGCCAGTGTCACCAGATGCCCCAATGCCCAGGTAACGATGTATCTGTCACCCTCCAGGGCTCCATTTAAGGATTTCTGGCATTTTAACACTCTGGCGATATCCCGTGCCACCGATGGCTTTTCCGCAATCACCAATGCTTTCATATGTTCAAGACGCCTCCATTTATCTATAGATCTTGTCATTCTCCGGCGAAATCACGATCTTGCCGCCTGACTTACACAAACTTTGCGTTAGGATAGATCTCCTTCATTTTTTCATCTGGAAAATGCTGGTCCAAATATCGTTCAAGCCTGCTCTGGACAGCTCCATTTCCCGCCTGTCTTTCCGAATATCTGGCCAGCGCCAGTCCCGACATGCCAATGTCAAAGACCATGAACACCACCAGCACCTTGCAGACGATCACGCCGGTTTTCTTCGGAATCTGCTCAATGAACCTGGACAGAAACGGATAACACAGCTTCAGCCAGATCACCGACACGATGCCCCAGAAGAAACAGTATAATAAGTTAATTCTGCCTCCCAGGTTAAACGGAATCTTACTGTAATCCCAGAACACTGTGCCAAACAACAGCTCTGTCACCACACTACATATGTATTCATAGGCGCCGCCCAGCACTGTTCCTGCGATAAAGATACAGCTGTCGCTTTTCTGCCGGTACGGGTAAAGAAATGCGGTCAGCAGCACACATCCCAGTCCCCAGACAATACTGAAAGGCCCGTAGACCACGCTGCTGCGGCTCATCAATACGCCAGCGGTCACATAACAGAAGATGGTCTCGATGATATCTCCAAGAAATGCTCCGATAAAAAACAAAGAAATCAGCTTATAAACACTGCATCCTTTGGCAAATACCAAAGACACCTCGTTTTCCTTCCGTTCCCGCTCCAGGGCTTCCTTCTGCTGCTTTAAGATCTGCTCCAGGGACAGGTTTGGATAAGCGTTGATCATACGGCGTTGGATCCTTCTGGTCAGCACATTTCCCAAAGACCCGGAAAGCCGCTGCATGTCATAGCTGACCTGGAGCGCCAGTTTCCGCAGCCTGTGGTGCATCTGGAACACCGCTGCGCTGGAACCGATGGCATCCAATCCTATCACAATGCCGATCCCCCACAGGCAGATCTTCCCGATCAGCCCAGGGATCCGTGCGATCAGGCGAAGAAGCAGTGGATTGGAAAACCGCACCATGATCACTGCGCAAACACCCCAAAGCATCGCTGTCTCCAGGCACACATAGCCCCCGATATGGAACCGGTGATCGGAATAATCCCACCATTTCCGTCCAAAGATCCGTTCCAATAGCTTACCGCTGGTATACTCGATGAATCCGGCGATGATCACACCGCCTAAAAACAAAAAAAACAGGCTGTTCTGGATCTCTGGCAAAAATACCGCAAATGCCACCGCGGAAAATCCGTAAATCACACAAAATGGGGAATTTAAATATCCCACATTCACAAATTTCTTCCGCTTTACTGCCGCATTGACTACTTCCAGACACCACCCGCCAAAGGAATAGATCCAGAAAAGCCAGATGAACTGATACCACGTATATTCCATGCTATTTATTCCTCTCTGCCGCATCCCGCAGGGTCAGATCTCTCTGAAGCGGCTCCAGATAATGCACCAGCACATCTCTCTTATGTCTGATCTGCCAGCTATGGTCAATTTCATCGTAGGTAAAGCTTTTTCTTCCCCCATCTTCCATCCGTTTCCAGAATTCATATAATTTTTCAAATGGAAGATAGACGATCTCATTTTCAGATTTCCAATATAAGATAATAAAGGAAATGCCCCCCTGTTCCTCAAATTCCTTCATAAACTGTACCTGGTGTGGATGCACGTTCTGCAAAGGAAATGTTTTCACCGCACACTCCTTGGCGTCAAAGCACACCGGAATCCCCTGTACCGTACCGATATAGTCCACCGTACTTTTCTGGTCGAAATACGCCAGAGTGATATGGCGGGTCTGCTTCTCAATCGTGATGGGGGTGATCGGCGTCGGCACCTTCTGGATCAGGGCCAGCTTTTTCTCCCGGTACACCTCATTGGAATGGTTGATCATGTCCTCCAGGGTAGACCCCCTGAGCCCTCTGCTGTTCCAGGTTCCCATACATGCTCTCCTTTACTTCCATTCTTTGCAGATCCTGGAAAACTCTGCCGGAAGCGGCGCAAGGAAGCTTTTGCCGCTTAAATAGGCTAATGGCTCCGGAAGCTGTGGAAATACCACCTGCCAGCTGTGGAGCATCTGGGAACGGATCCGGTATTTCTTCTGGGCCGTCTGATTGATCAGCTTATCCCCATATTTCGGATCGCCCACAATCGGGTGTCCAATCGAAGCTAAATGGGCACGGATCTGATGGGTCCGTCCGGTGATCAGTGTCACCTTTAACAGGGTACAGGAGAATCCGTCCCGGAACACCGTAGCTAACGGCTCGTACTCTGTCATGATCGGCGCACTGTCCGGCTGTTCCTCTCTCCAGATTTTTACCTGATTGGTCTTTTCATCCTTGGTGATAAATCCAGTGATCAGCTGTTTCTCCTTGATCACACCTTTTACCACACACTGGTAATACTTGTGGATGCTGCGGTCCTTAAATACTGCCGCCATGATCTGCAGTCCCGGAAGTGTCTTCCCGGCAACCACCAGGCCACTGGTATTCCGGTCCAGACGGTTGCAGACAGAAGGCCGGAATGTCTTTAAATCCTCTTCTTTGATCGTCCCTTTATCCAGAAGATAGTCAATAAAATATTCCACTAAGGACTCATCTGTGTCCTTCGCCTTTTGGGACAACATTCCTGACGGTTTATTGATCAGGGCAATATGCTCATCTTCATACAAGATATCCAATTCCTGCTTCCTGACCTTCTGTACCTTCACCTCAGAGAATTTCTCGATGGTTTCCTCTGCCAGAAACAGCTTTACTTCATCACCACAGGATAACTTCTCTGAACCGTCGCATTTTTTTCCGTTTAAGGTAATATTCTTTTTTCGGAGCATTTTGTAGATAAAGCTTTTGCCTGCCAGATTTAAATACTTGCCCAGCAGCTTATCCAGACGCTGTCCCGCGTCTTTTTCTGTTATGATCAGTGATCTCATAAATGGGTTCCTTTACATGGATAGATTTTTCAGTACTCCTGCGCCATATTCCACGCTTCCGTCATCCTCTGACTCACTCATAGGCTTCAAGGACTTCAAACGGTTGAAAAACTGTTTTTCGTCCTTAATCACCTTGATATTTTCGTCCAGCTTGTGGGCGCGGAAAATCTCATTTAAGGCTTTCTGTGCCTTCTGAACATCAGTTTTTGGATTGACGCAGTAAGCAAACACACCCATCGGATGAACCAGAATGCCGTCAAATGGAAGCACCTGCTCCCTGGTCGTGACGATCAGCTCATAAAGCACGATTCCCTTATCCTCATAAGCTGCCAGAGCCCTGTGGAAATCCTCTGACGGAGTCTTCCATTTCCATGCGGCAAGCATGGGAGACGCCACATTGGCCGTTGGAAGAACGGAAAGGATCGCCATCACCGTCAGGATATTTTTCGCAGCCTGGCTATCGGTCAGCATTCTCGCGGCAAGCTGCAATAAGATCGCCGCCGCACCGATGGCCACCTTGATGATCTGTCCTTTTCTCAAGGCACTGCGATAGCCGTACTCTCCCTTTTGTACTTTTTTATTCATGAATAATCATTCCTCCATAAGTCGTAAGATCAGGCTGTGAGGCAGAATCTTGCAAAGCAGGAAAAATGCCTTCATGGTGATCCCATAGATGGAAATGTTCTTTCCCACTGCCGCATCCATGATCGCCAGACGCACCACTCTTTTTGGGTTCGCCATTACTAACCGTTTATATAATGGAATCTTCCCTGTGGTCTCCGCAATGTCGAAAAACTCTGTTTTTACCGGACCCGAACAGACTGCTGTCACGCCAATGCCTTTTGGCTTTAACTCCTGCTTCAATGCCCTGCTGTAGCTTAGGACAAACGATTTGGTCGCTGCGTAAATGGCGAATTTCGGCTGCGGAAGAAATGCTGCGGAGGATGCAAACTGAATGATCCGGGAACCACGGCTCATGTAGGGAAGTACCAGATGGGTCATGGCGCACAGCGCCTCGCAGTTTAACCGCACCATGCCGCACTCATCACCCTCACTTAAATCTCCTACATTTCCGATCTTTCCGAAGCCTGCCGCATTGACCAGGAATTTCACATCCGGTTTTTCTTCTGCGAGAGCCATCTCCAACTGCTTCCGTTCTGTCTCATCGGTAATATCCAGGGCAAAACACCGGATAGCTGCCGGGAACTGACCCCTAAGCTCCTCTAAGCGTTCTTTTCTTCTGGCGATAAGCCAGATCTCCTCCAACACCTCAAAACGGTCTGCCAGCTGGAACGCCATCTCTCTTCCCATACCTGATGACGCACCTGTGATCACTGCGATTTTCTTCATGCCTTCTGCCTCCTGTCTAGGTTCGTTCTCCCTCTTCCTTCTCCTGTTTCATTCTGTCGCAACGGTTCTTGTTCGTCGCAGCTTCGCCCTTTTGGGCCCTCTTATTTGTTTTCCCTTTATTTAGTCTTTCTTTTGTGAAGATTTCGAATCGTTTTCTTTGGTTTTTCCTTCGATGGTTTCTGGGAACGTCCCTGACTGCCGCGGCTTTCGTGGAATCCGCTTTCTGCCTTCTGGCCATAAGCATTTCCCCCGTTACCGCCTCTCGGACGAACCAGACATCTCTTATCATATCCGATCAGATCGGTTCTTCCGGCGATCTTTAATGCCTCCACCACCAGATCATAGTTTTTCGGATTCCGGTACTGGATCAACGCTCTCTGCATCGCTTTCTCATGGGGATTTGTTGGCACATAGACCTTCTCCATGGTCCGGCAATCATATCCCGTGTAATACATACAGGTGGAAATGGTGGACGGTGTCGGATAAAAGTCCTGCACCTGCTCCGGCATATAGCCAGATCCCGCAGATGCTCCGCCAGCTCCACTGCCGCTTTCATATCAGAACCCGGATGGGAGGACATCAGATATGGAACCAGATACTGCTTTTTACCCAGCTTCTCATTCATGGCATTGTATTCCTTCACAAACTGATGGTATACACTGTTTTTCGGTTTTCCCATCAGTTTCAGAACGGAATCTGCCACATGCTCCGGCGCTACCTTCAGCTGACCGCTGACATGATACTCACATAACTCCCGCAGGAAATTCCGGTTTGAATCCGCTAACAGATAATCAAACCGGATACCGGAACGGATAAATACCTTTTTCACCTTCGGAATCGCCCGCAGCTTCCGTAATAACTGGATATAATCGCTGTGATCTGCCCGCAGGTTCTTACATGGCTCCGGGAACAGACACTGTTTGTTCGGACACGCGCCCTTGGTCATCTGCTTTGCACAGGCCGGATACCGGAAATTGGCTGTCGGACCTCCTACATCATGGATATAGCCCTTAAAATCCGGCTCCTCCGTCAAAAGCTCTGCCTCCTTGATCAGAGACTCATGGCTTCTTGCCTGGATGATCCGCCCCTGATGGAAGGTCAGGGCACAGAAGCTGCAGGCTCCAAAGCAGCCGCGGTTACTGATCAGACTGAACTTGATCTCCCTGATAGCCGGAACACCGCCTGCCGCCTCATAGGACGGATGGTAGGTTCTCATATAAGGAAGATCATAGACATCATCCATTTCCTCCTGACTCAATGGTTTTGCCGGTGGATTCTGTACCACATAGACATGTCCCTCATAAGGCTCTACCAGACGTTTCCCGGAAAACGGATCTGTGTTGCTGTACTGGACAAAAAAGCTCTTTGCATACTCCTTTTTATCCTTCTGAAGCTCCGTAAAATCCGGAAGCAGCTTATAATCGTAGACCGAGTCCAGATTTTTGGTCCGGTACACGGTTCCGTCGATAAACGTAATGTCTTTGATGTCGATTCCGCTGTCCAGTGCATCTGCGATCTCTATGATCGAGTGTTCCCCCATTCCATAGGAAATAATATCTGCCTGGGAATCCAGCAAAATCGAACGTTTTAATTTGTTGGACCAGTAATCATAGTGGGCCAGCCGTCTTAGACTTGCCTCAATACCGCCAATTATGATGGGACTGTCCTTGTATACAGAACGAAGCAGATTACAATAAACAATGGTGGCATAATCCGGCCGTTTTCCCATGACACCGCCTGGCGTATAGGAATCCTGTGCTCTGCGCTTTTTGGACACCGTATAATGGTTCACCATGGAATCCATATTCCCCGCGGAAACTAAAAATCCCAGTCTCGGCTTTCCTAAGATCTGCACACTTTCCGGGTTCTTCCAGTCCGGCTGGGCAATGATCCCCACTTTATAACCATGGGCCTCCAGAAGCCTGCTGATAATGGCAGGTCCAAAAGACGGGTGATCCACATAGGCATCCCCTGAAATATATACAAAATCGCACTGTTCCCATCCCCGCTGCTTCATATCCTCCCGGCTGATGGGTAAAAAATCCATTGTCATCTTCTCGCTCCTATTTTTTCGCTCCTAATAATTCAAAGTAATCCCGGATATAGCCATCGGCCAGCTCCCGTTTTTCTGCTTCCATCTTCCGGGAAAATTCGTCCTCAATGGCATAGACTGTCATCCCGGCCCGTTTTCCAGCCAGGATACCCGCCGGTACATCCTCAAATACCATGCAGTCCTCCGGTTTCACGCCTAATTTTTCTGCCACATATAAATAAATATCCGGGGCCGGTTTTCCGGCGTTCACCTCACAGGCTGTTGTCACCACCTGGAAGAATCCCCGCACACCTAAAGACTCCAGTACTGCTTCTACCATCTCTCTGCCATTGCTGGTAGCGATTCCGGCCTTGATCCCATGATCCTTTAAATACGTTAAAAATTCTTTCGCCCCCGGCTTTAACGGCACTTCATTCCGGTATTTATCAATGGACATTTCTGTCCAGATCTGTTTGATCTCCTCGATGGACAGCGGCAGAGAAAACCGCTCTTTAAAATACACGGCAGTTTCTGTAAAACCCATACCCTCAATCGTTTTCTGCAGCTCTGGAGGACAGCTGTATCCGTATTTCCCTAAAAATTCAATATCGATCGTTTCCCACATCCACATGGAATCCACCAGGGTTCCATCCAGATCAAAGATCACTGCTTTTACATCATCTAACTGCTTCATCAATCTTCCATTCCTGTCATTATTCGTAAATTCGTAGCTGTTCAGTACCTTCACAGCTACGAGCAAAAATCCATTTCAGATCGGCTATGCCGATGGGATTTTTGCCTTCTAGCCTATGTTTTCTTACGGTCAGCGCAGCAAGTGCGCAGACCTATTGAACAGTTACGTAAATTCTTAATTTCTCCTTCTGTCAACGGGCGGTATGCCCCGGTCTCCAATTCCGGATCCAGCACCAGATTGCCCATGGATAACCGTTTTAAAAATACCACCTTACAGCCAAGTGCCTCAAACATCCGTTTCACCTGGTGGAATTTGCCCTCATGGATGGTCAGAAGGGTTTTGGTAAACTCCCCTTCCTTTTCCGGTAAAAGCTCAAGCCTGGCCGGTCTGGTCACAGTACCGTCCTCCAGTGTGACACCCTGTTCCATCTGGCTCACTGCATCCGCAGGCAGCTCTCCTTCGACCAACGCGTAATACTGCTTATCCACATGATGAGCCGGGGATAACAACCTGTGAGCCAGTTCCCCGTCATTGGTGATCAGAAGAAGTCCTTCTGTATCAATATCAAGCCGCCCCACCGGAAACAGATCCTTTCTCTGGCGGTCAGCGATCAGATCCACTACCGTCTGATATTTCCGGTCTTCCGTGGCAGACACCACTCCCTGGGGCTTATTGAGCATATAGTATTCCATGTGCACATAGCCGATCACCTGACCGTCCATGATCACCTGATCGTCTCCCGGCGTGATCTTCCGGTCGGTTTTCTTCTCCGTCTGCCCGTTGACCTGTATCCGGCCCTTTTTTGCCGCCTCTTTGATCTGGCTTCTGGTTCCAATGCCCATATCCGCCAGATATTTATCAAGTCTCAACTGTGCCATCACATCCACCGCCATCCCGGATAATATTTATTTTTCAGGTTCATGCCATTTCCCTTGGCAAACCCTAAGGCAAACCCGTCCACACAGACCAGTACCCAGCCTTTTCGTGGTTTTTCTCCCTCATTTAAGGAAACCGTCTCGCCCTTCAGATACCGGATCACCCGGTCATCCCCACGGTTAAAGGAAATACAATCCTCAAAGGTGCCCGGGCTTAACGCCATGGCAAGAGCCTGGGACGGCTCAAACCGCCCTTTTTTCAGAGTTCCCACCAGCAGCCCTGTTCTCAAATAGCGGATTCCCTTCGCCGGTTCAAAATTCTCCGGCAGATAGTAAATGGAATCTTCCCGCACCATGAAACGGGACGGATCTTCAAAAATTCCACATTTCTCTAAAAATGCCTTTAATTCCGGCTCTTTTTCCAACACCGCAGGTATTTTCGTTTGTTTTCCAGCTTTTGTCTGTTTTCCGGCTTTTCCCTGTTTTGCTTCCTGCCCGTCCGCATTCTTTCTTAATAATACAACAAAATGGCCCTCGCCCTTGATCTTATGAGGGAACAGACGGATCGCCCCGGAAAAGCCAAAGCTGTCACAGGCGCCCGCAAACCGTGGCAGAGGAACCACCTCCATCTCCGGATATGTCTTCAACAGATCCAGGATCTGTTCCTCGTCCTCCCGCTTATCAAAGGTGCAGGTAGAATAAACCATCATGCCGCCTGGCTTTAACATGGCAACCGCCTGATGCAGGATTTCCCTCTGGATCGGCGCATAATAAGCCGGTCCATGCTCCATCCAGTCTTTCACCATGTCTGCATCCTTCCGGAACATTCCCTCACCGGAACACGGTGCGTCCACTAAGATCTTATCAAAATACTCCGGGTAAACGGACACTAATTTTTCCGGTGTCTCGCTGGTCACACAGATATTGGAAATACCAAACAGTTCCAGGTTTTTAAGTAGCGCCTTAGCCCTGGAATTACTGATATCATTGGCGATCAGAACGCCCTTGCCCATTAATTTCGCGCCCAGCTCTGTGCTTTTTCCACCTGGAGCCGCACACAGATCCAGTACCCTGTCTCCTGGCTCCACCGGAAGCACTGACGCCGGCGTCATGGCGCTGGGCTCCTGCAGATAATATAACCCGGCGTAATAATAAGGATCCTTGGCCATCCGCCGTTCCTCCGGGTAGAGGAGACCATTAGCGATCCACGGCACCTGCTGGAAATCCCCATAGACCTGACGGCACTGCTCTGGAGTCCACTTTAAGGTGTTGACCCGCAGTCCATAAATTCTTGGCTCCTCAAAGCTGTCTAAATACGCCTGGTACTCATCCCCCAGCAGGTCCTTCATGGATGCTGTGAAAGTTTCTGGTAATTGTATCTTCATATAATCATAGACTCCGTATTCTCTGGTTTCTTACTATGACGCTTATCGTCATAGAGTATAACACATTCTCGGTCTCTTGGGAATCCGGTGGATATGGAATTCTTTTGTTATTCTATTTTCGAAACCGGCTTCTTATGGAAAGATTTTGCAACGATGCAGTCCCTTCATAGTTACAAGATTTTGTCATATAATAATAGAAATAAATGCTGTGGTCCTATGAAAAATCCCATGAAAAAATCCACTTTCTTCCCCATCCCCGTAATGCCTCTGTTTTCCGTCCTTTGCTTCTTTCTCCTTCTTACTTTCCCGAAGCTTTCCATCGAAGGAGCCAGAAATGGACTGCTCTTGTGGTTTCAAACCATTGTCCCTACCCTGTTTCCCTTTCTTATCTGCTCCGGTCTGGTCACTTCCATGGGTGGAATCTCTTATCTGGTGAAGCCCATTTATCCGGTTTTCCACACGTTTTTCGGAATGTCTGAATCTGGCATTTATACATTTCTCCTTGGAATCTTCTGCGGTTTTCCCATGGGGGCTAAAACCTGCCGCGATCTGCTTGAGGGAGGAGCTTTATCCCCCAAAGAGGCAAAGTGCCTGATGGCAGTCTGCAATCAGCCCAGCTCCATGTTTCTGCTGGGTTATACGGCTTCTGCCCTCCATAACGGCATATCGATCAAATTGATCCTTTTCTACCTCTACCTGCCTCTGATCCCCTTATGGTTTCTGGCCAGAAAGTTTTATCATATGTATGCCAATAAAGCTGTCACTGCGTCTGCCCATATAACCGCACCCTACATTTCACCGAATACACCAACAAATACACCCACGCCCCCGCTGTCCCTGGATCACATGATCCTGTCCAGCATGGAACTACTGATCAGGATCGGCGGCTATCTGATGATCTTTTCCGTGATCTCCTTATTTATCCGTCGTTTTCCCAGTCCCACTTCCATGATCCCGATCACGCTTTTAACCTTTACCGAGATCACCTGCGCCATCCAGACCATCTGTACAGACACCGCTCCGCCCCTTCAGGGACTCCTGGTCACCGCTTCTCTGGCTTTTGGCGGCCTGTCCTGTCTCTTTCAGGTAAAAAGCGCCCTGTCCACTCCAATTCCAGCCACTGGTTCTGCCGATCCCGGCAACTCAAAAAGGGACTCTGCAACGCAGAATCCCTCTTCCTTATCCATTCGTCACTATCTCTTCTGGAAGCTGATCCACACCGGTCTCGCCACAGGCCTCTTTCTCGCAGTCCGCGCATGGCAGAAGCTGTACGAAGCATCGATCTGACTTCCTGTGAAAATCCGGCAATTACTGCTGGTTCTGCTGCTCCGGCTCTGCGGCTGCTGCCTCATCATTTCTCTGGATGCTGTGATCCAGTTCTGCGCGGTTAGCAGATACGATGTCATAGCTGGATTTTAAAGAAGACATAAAGGAATCAAAACGTCCCTGAGCGCCTTCCATCGTGTGGTTGATGATGTTCTCCACGCTCTTTAACATATCCTGGGTATACTGCACAGCGCCCTGACGGATGTTGTCCGCGTCTCTGACTGCTGCATCCACGATGGTCTGAGCCTGATTATTGGCATCCTCGATCACCTGGTTCGCTGCCTCATAAGCACGCTGCATGATCTCATGCTCATTCACCAGCTCATTCGTCTGTGCAGTTGCTTTCTCGATCATGGCATCTGCCTGTGTGCGGGCATCCGTCAGAATCGCATCCTGGTTGCTGATGATCTTCTGGTACTGCTTGATCTCATCTGGAATACGCAGACGCAGTTCTACCAGCAGCTCCTCCAGTTCTTCCTTATTTACCAAAATCTTTGTATTGGATAATGGCTGGAACTTACAGCCGTCAATGTACTCTTCAATTTCTCCGATTAACTGCTCAATTCTGCTCATAACTTTCTTTACACTCCTTCTATTTCATCCGACTGACTCTTACCGGGCGTTCCGCTCTTCCTCTTCTACTTTCTCTCGGACTTTCTCTGCCACATATGGATGAAGGAACTCATTGATATTGCCATGATATCTGGCAATCTCCTTCACAATGGTAGAGCTTAAATAAGAATATTTCAGATTGGTCGTCAAGAAGATCGTGTCGATCTGGGAAGCGATCACACGGTTGGTCTGGGACATCTGTAACTCATACTCAAAATCCGTGATGGCTCTTAACCCCCTCACGATTACATCTGCCTTCTGCTGCTGCACAAAATCCACCAGCAGACCGTCAAAGGAGCTGACCTCTACATTAGGCATATCCTTTGTGATGTTCTTTAACATATTAACACGTTCTTCCACAGAAAACAACGGAGTTTTGGAATTATTCTTCAAAACTCCCACAATGACTTTATCCATGATCTTCGCGCTTCGTTCAATAATATCCAGGTGACCCAGAGTCACCGGGTCAAAGCTTCCCGGGTAAACAGCTACTGACATAATCTTTTACTCCTGTTCCTTTTCTTGTAACCATTCAGTTTCTTCATAGTTACGTTACTTTTTTCTTTTTATGAATACATGCTTGTTGGTCTTGTATTCTTTATTCCGTACAATCTCAAACCCCAGAGAATCCGCATAGGAAAAATCTGTCTCCAAAGACGCCTCCACGATGATCAAAGTATCCTCATTGATCAAATTCGAATCCTTCAGAGCTGTCAACACCTGCTTCTCCCACAGGCAGTTATAAGGCGGATCCATAAATACCGTATCAAATAAATACTCTTTGCCTTCCAGACGTGTGATGGCGCTGATCACATCACAGGACATGACCAATGCTTTTTCTTCTAAATGAGTTGTCTTTAAATTCTGGCGGATACACTCCACCGCTTTTGGATTTTTCTCGATAAATACTGCTTTGGAAGCACCGCGGCTCAATGCCTCGATTCCAATACCGCCGCTTCCGGCAAAACAGTCCAGAAACTGTGTCTGGATCAGATCTGCCCCTATCATATTAAAAAGCGTCTCCTTGATCCGGTCTGTGGTCGGTCTGGTCTCCATTCCCTCAACCGTCTTTAATTGAAGACGTCTTGCACTTCCTGCAATGACTCGCATACTTTCATTTCTCCTTATAAGATTCTTTTGTATACAAGAATCCAAAATAAGTATAATATGAAACCTTTTTGGACACAAGTATTTTTTTAAGTAACATGCCATAACGGATGGCGAAAAATGACAATTTTATCAGAACCTTCTAGTGTATGTTTTCTTTCCAGGCACATACTAGGAATGTAACAAGCAAACGATTCATCTGAAGAACAAGGAGGCGTTTTTTATGTCAAACAAATCTTCTAACACCACAAATGTACCAGAGGCAAGAGAAGCAATGGACAAATTCAAAATGGAAGTTGCAAGCGAACTTGGCGTTCCGTTAAGCGATGGCTATAACGGCAACCTGACTTCCGCCCAGAACGGTTCTGTCGGTGGCTATATGGTCAAAAAGATGATCGAAGCACAGGAGAAACAGATGGCAGGTAAATAAAGCCAATCGTTCTCAAATCAGCAGAAACCTGCCACCTGCAGCTTTTTGTGGATGCAAAGCAACGGAAAAAGACCTGACGGATCTGCCCGCCAGGTCTTCTTCCTGTTGCTGTACAGAATCCATACCCGTCTTCTGCCAACCCCCCAGGTTTTCTCTTATAGATTTAATTTTTCATAGCTCTGGCTTAAATACCGGTTCATCTTCTCCTTCAGATCCCGGTGTTCTTCCATCTCTAATTCTGGATCTTCGTCCAACAGGCGGTTGACCTCCTCGGAAACGGTCTTTAGCAGGTTCGCGTCCGTAAAAATATCCGCGATCTTAAATTCCAGATCCCCGCTCTGGCGCACGCCGAAGATATCCCCAGGCCCGCGGAGTTTTAGATCCTCTGACGCGATATAGAAGCCGTCATTGGAACGGTTTAAGATATCCAGACGCTTCTGGGTTCCGTCCTGGTCACCGCAATTGACCATGATGCAGTAGGACTGGTATTTTCCACGACCTACACGCCCCCGCAGCTGGTGAAGCTGGGCCAGGCCAAACCGCTCTGCATTCTCGATCATCATCACCGTGGCGTTTGGCACATTGACACCGACCTCGATAACGGTAGTGGAAACCAGCACCTGGATCTCACCTGCTGCAAACCTCTCCATGATCTGGTTTTTCTCTTTGCCCTTCATTTTCCCGTGAAGGTATTCCACGCAGATTCCCGGAAGGGCTTCTTTTAATCTTGCAGAGTAATCCAGGACATTTTCCGCTTCGATCATCTCACTGGCCTCTACCATAGGGCAGATCACGTAAGCCTGTCTGCCCTGCTCCACCTGCTTTCGGATAAAGGCATAGGCTTTCTCCCGGTATCCGGTGTCTACCACGCAGTTTTTGATAGGCAGACGATTAGACGGTAACTGATCAATGACGGAAATATCCAGATCACCGTACAGAATAATCGCTAATGTCCTTGGAATCGGTGTGGCGCTCATGACCAGCACATGGGGCTCTTCACCTTTATTGCCAAGCATCTCCCGCTGGCCCACGCCAAACCGGTGCTGTTCATCCGTGATCACCAGCGCCAGCTTATCGTACTGGACCTTTTCCTGGATCAGCGCATGGGTTCCCACGATGATATCTGCCTCGTGATTCCTGATCTTCTCATAGGCCAGTCGCTTCTCCCTGGCTGTCATGGAACCGGTCACCAGAACCGGAACTTTGTCGATACCATGGGCCTCAAACAGCTCCAGCATACTCTCATAATGCTGCTTTGCCAACACCTCCGTCGGCACCATCAGCGCCCCCTGGAAGCCATTATATGCAGCATGAAGCAGAGCCAGGACAGCAATAATCGTCTTACCGGAACCGACATCCCCCTGGATCAGACGGTTCATCACCAGACCGCTTCCAAGATCCCACTCCACTTCATTTAGCACCTTCTCCTGGGCGTCGGTCAGATGGTAGGGAAGATGATCCTTCAGCTTTTTCACCTCCGGCGCCAGCTTCATGACCCAGTGGCTATGCATATCTTCCCGCTTTTCTTTTAATTTCCGCACTCCAGTCAGAAATAAGAAAAACTCGTCAAACACCAGACGTTTCCGGGCAAACAGCAGTTCCTGCCGATTGGCCGGAAAATGGATATGCTCAACGGCAAAATTATACTCTGCCAGCTCATATTTTCTCCGAAGCTCCGCCGGAAGATAATCCCGCTCCATATCCCTCAGATCCAGTGCCTGGGCCACTGCCTTGCTGATGGTCTTATTGCTGAGGCCCTTGGTCTGTCCATAGACCGGCTGCATACTCTCCGCCACCTGGGCGTAAGTTTCCCTGGTGTAGATCTCCGGCTGTTCCATGGTCAGACGGTTATTCTTCCGTGTCACCTTTCCATAAAAAATATGGTAGGTGCCAGACTGGAGGGTGTTCCGCAGAAATGGCATATTATACCAGGTAAGCTGCACGGAGCCTGTCTGGTCCTTTAGGGAGACCGTGATCACCTGGATCCGCTGGAACCGGCGGACAGAAGCATCCTTTTGCAGAATTCCCGCCACTGCCTGGATCTGACCTTCCTCTAACTCCCCGATGGACACAGGTGGATCGTAAGCCTGGTATGCCCTTGGATAATCATGGATCAGTTCTTCTATTGTATGAATGCCAAGTTTTTCAAATAGTTTGGCTGTTTTGTCTCCAATCCCTTTCAGGGAACAGATAGATTCCTGATTTTTCATACGATTGTTTATCCTTTAATTAAAAAAGAATCCTGCTTGCAGGATTCTCCGCCTGCGGCGGGTCGCTTTAGCGACACTCTTCCACTCCGCCGCAGTGCGATCCTTAGCGGAGCGTTTTTGTGTCATAGGACGAAGTTTCCTATGACAGAATGAAACAGGCCCGCACGTTTGTCGCGCAGACCTGCTGAATAGTTACATGATTTTTATTCTACCGAAATCAGATAATAATAGATCGGCTGTCCGCCAAACTGCAATTCCACATCACAGTCTCCGCAGACCTCCTGCACCTTCTCTAAGAAGCCCTCTGCCTGCTCCTCGGTCACATCTGCGCCGTAGTAAACAGTCACCAGCTCAGACTCATCATCTAACATGGTCTTAATGGTCTCTAAAGCAGTATCTTCTACCTCTTTGCCAACTGCCACAATTCCCTTATCTGCGATGCCCATAATATCTCCCTCAGAGATCTCCTTGTCATCGATCACCGTATTACGCACTGCATAGGTAATCTGGCCGGTCTTCACTCTGGACATCTCTTCGATCATATTGGCCTTGTTCTCTTCCGGAGTCATATCCGGAACAAAATTGATGATGGCTGTGATACCCTGCGGAACAGTCTTGGACGGAACCACGATGATGTTTTTGCCCTCTACCAAATGAGTCGCCTGCTCTGCCGCCAGAATGATGTTGCTGTTGTTTGGCAGAATGTAAATGGTATCCGCATTCACATGGTCAATGGCTGTCAGCATATCCTCAGTGCTTGGGTTCATGGTCTGACCGCCCTCGATCAGATAATCAACGCCAATGCCCTTGAAGATCTCGCCAAAGCCCTCTCCAATGGATACAGCAATGAAACCATAAGGCTTTCTCGGTTCCTCTGCTTTCGCTTTCTGAGCCTCTTCCTCTGCCTTCTGCTCTTTCGCTATCTTCTCCGCTTCTTTGATCAGTTTCTCCTGATGTTCTTCTCTCATGTTGTCGATCTTGATCCTGGAAAGAGAACCGTAAGTCAGCGCTTTCTGGATCGCAAGTCCCGGATCATTCGTATGGACATGGACCTTGATCACATCATCATCAGAAACCACAACCACGCAGTCACCGATGGAGGATAAATACCCTTTAAAACGATGCTCCTCATCCATATCATAAGGCTTCTCTACGTTGATAATAAACTCGGTGCAGTAACCAAATTTGATCTCAGAAGTCTCAATATCAGAGGACTCTACCTGAATAGCAGGACGATTGCCCTCTACCGCTGTCAGATCAATCTCTTTGCCTAACAGCCCGTCTAAAGCGCCCTTTACTACCTGCATCAGGCCCTGACCACCGGAATCTACCACGCCAGCCTGCTTTAAGATTGGAAGCATCTCCGGTGTCTGGCTGAGCACATAATCACCATGTGCGATCACCTGCTCTGCAAAGGAAATGATATCCTCTGTCTCTGTCACCAGTTCTACTGCCTTATCAGACATTCCCTTGGCAACCGTTAAGATGGTTCCCTCTTTTGGTTTCATGACTGCCTTGTATGCAGTCTCTGTCGCACGTACAAAGGCATTGGCAAGCACCGTTGTTGTGATGGACTCTGTCTGACGGATCTCCTTGGTAAATCCACGGAACAGCTGGGATAAAATAACGCCGGAGTTACCTCTTGCGCCGCGCAGGGAACCGGAAGAAATCGCTTTCGCCAGAGTTTCCATGGTCGGGTCTTCCAGTGCAGCCACTTCTCTGGCTGCAGACATGATCGTCATGGTCATGTTCGTACCGGTATCTCCATCTGGAACTGGGAAAACGTTCAGTTCATTAATCCATTCTTTTTTCGCTTCAAGATTCTGGGCTCCGGCAAGAAATGCCTTTTTCAGAGTCTTTGCATCAATTATCGTCATACCCACGGGTTGCTTCCTCCTTAATCAATCACACGGACACCTTCGACAAAGATGTTGATCTTGTCTACTTCCATGCCTGTAAATTCTTCTACTTTGTATTTGACATTCTCGATCAGATTATCTGCCACTGCCGAAATGCTGACTCCATAAGCGACAATCACGTGGAAATCCAAAATGATGTGATTTTCTTCGATGTCTACGTTAATTCCATGTGTCAGGCTTTCTTTTTTCAGTAATTTTACAAGTCCGTCCTTCATGCTGACAGCAGCCATACCGACAATACCGAAGCACTCCACCGCCGTAATTCCTGCGTACTTTGCAATCACTTCCGGGTTGATCTGGATCTCGCCCAGTTTGTTATTAATTCGACCCTTCATAAAGGAACCTCCCTATCTCTATTTTTTATAACAGACTGTATCCGTTTTCACAGACAAGTCTTTTACTTTCATTTTTGCCGCCTTTTCTGCCTTTTAACTATCTTAGTATACCACAGACAAGATATTGTGTCCATTCCAAGATGGTCTTCAACAAAAATTTCTCATATTTTTTTAAAATGTACTTGCAAATTATGGATATATCTGTTATCATATTCGTGTTGTGGATTCTCAGTGCAGAATTCAAGTAGCTTTGAAGGAGGTGCAATCATGGCTAAATGTGCAATTTGCGAGAAAGCTGCTCACTTTGGTAACGCAGTGAGCCATTCCCATAGAAGATCCAATAAGATGTGGAAAGCTAACGTAAAATCTGTTAAAGTTAAAGTTAACGGAGGAGCAAAGAAGATGTATGTATGTACATCTTGTCTGCGTACAGGCTTAGTTGAGAGAGCTTAATTTGATATTGATTTGTATGAATTGACTCCCAAGAGGTGACTTTTGGGAGTTCATTTATTTGTATCATAAAAAGGACAGTACCAGTACTCGGCAGCACATATGTGCTCCTTATACTGGTACTGTCCTTTTTATCTCAGTTGGGAAGACTCCCACCTCTTTTAGATGATGAGTAATAGACTTGAATTTAACAGCAGCAGAACAAATGATACCCCACTGCCATCAGACCTACAATAAATATAAGCAGCGTCAGCGTTGTAGGAAACAACACCTTCAGCGCCATCCCGGCGCCAACGCAGAACATCATCAGACCGCACAAACGTTTCACTTGATGCACATCACTTTCTTTTTTGCTTACTGTATCATATGCAGGTTTTCCAACATTTACATCTGGCTTTTTGCCTGTGCTGCCCTGCTGCTTCCGCAAGTCTGATTCCTATCGTTTTTTCTACTTCTGCTCTTTGGCCATCTTTTCCGCTGTTTTTACTGCATCCTGGGAAAATTCTTCGCCAACGCTTACTTTTCCACTGGTAAATTTATTAACAATGTCCGGAACCATGTCCAGGACTTTATTGACTGTATTCTGGTTCTTGATGTTCACCAGTCTGGTACAGCCGTTCTGGATCACCAGGATCGCACTTGGGCTCATCTTGGCACTCATACCTCCGCCTGCCCGCTTTTTGGCATTTTCATCGAAAGCGCCTGCAGCCATACCGCAGGTAACGTCCATCAGAGGAAGAATGATGGCATCATCCACCCGCACTGCATCTCCTACGACGGTCTTCGTTGTAACAAGCTGATCAACGCCCTGGAACATGGCTTCGATCGCTGATGTAAAATGATTGGTACTGTCTGCCATCTTATATTCCTCCATTCTTATACTCTTTCCGCAGCATCCGGAAATCTTTATGAAACCATATTTTCGCCGCCAGATAAAGCAGAGTTCCAAGACGTATCCGACCGGAAGCTTCCACCTCTCCTTCCAGGATTTCCTGGTCAAAATACGGCGTCACCTGGATCCTGTCGCCATAAAATGCATACAAAATACTGGCAGCCGCCAGCACATTGCCGGTTGTGGCCGGATCATCAAATCCAATATCTGCCTGCAAAAGCACTTTTTTCGGTAATATGTGATGCACCAGCCGTTTACTCTGCCCCAGGATCATAAAAAACACCCGCTGGTTGCGCTCGTTGGTCACAAAATTCCGATAACTGATCATTTTTCTATAGAATCCATTCCATTTCCGGCAAATCTGGCTTTTAAAATGTAACCCAGCAGCCGATATCTGTTTCCAACGATTTCCTGCACATGGACGGTCAGAACCTTTTTTTGTAGACTGGTGGTTACCATCCCGATCAGCCTCGCACTCCTCCGCACCTCGTTTTAACGGGTGCATTTCTGACCGTGTTTCTGATTGTGTATCAAACTGTCGTTCCAACTGTGTTTCTGACTGTATTTTCGACTGTGGTTCCGACTGTATCACCAGCTGTCCTGACGGTTCCTGTGGCTGTTTTTTTTCTTCTGTCTCCGCAGACTTTTCCTTCCCGCCATCTCGCAGCGGATGGAACCAAAGTGCTCTTACGTCCACATCCAGCTCCCCATCATATACCGCCTTCAGTTCCGCCATTTTCAGCAGCCAGGACACGGAAATCCTTGCCTTCAGGCTCTCCCGGTATTCCATCCAGATTCTGTAGCGGAGTGGAACAACAAGTACCAGCAGAGCAGCTGAAAACAGCAGCCCCAGAAGCACCAGCAAAAGAATACCTATGATTTTTAAAATCGTCAAGACCAGCAAGCTTCCACCTCCGGAATCAGCCGTTCCAGATGGAAATCCCCGGTTTTCTCATAGAGTTCACCAACGATCCCAGCCGCCACCTCCAACGCCTCCTGGTAACCGTCTGCGACTCCAAGAATCAGAAATTCCCGCCCCCGGTAGGCCGGATTTTTCAAATCATCTGCCCGGTAAATATCCAGGATGTTCTCACGGTTTGATGCCGGTGTGACCACATAAACCCAGGGAAGGCTTTTTCCATCCCGGATCTGCCGGATCACATCCGCCCGATGCAGATCCGCTTTTTTTCCTGTGTAAAGTCCACTATACCAAAGCATCCTCATCTAATAATTCCCCGCTCAACAGTTCCATGGAGGTCTCCCGCTCTGTCACATCCGTACAGCTTTCCAGGCTGTTTTTGATGTAATCTTCCAGTTCCCGGGCGTTGGTAAAGATGTTCGGAAGAGCCGATAAAATCTTCGCCATCACAGCACGCATCACCGGCTTGGACAGCGCTTTCAGCGTCTCATCCAGCCGTCCGCAAAAAGCTTCGCCCTGCTTCTCGATCCATTTCCGGTCCGCAGGTTCTTCCTGTCCCTCTTCGATTTCCAGGCTGACAAAGGAACTGCCGGATAGCAGAAGGTCGATTTTGACCATAACCGGATCTTTCTCCTGTTCCTGATCTCCGCTCTGGAGGAAGGAACCGAACGCCGACTCCTGGATTCCTTCTAATTTGGACAGCATCTCTGTGATCTCATCAGCAAGCATTTCTTTTCTTCCTGCTTCAAAATGATCCCACACACCTGATAAAATCTGGCGGACAGCCTGTTCTTCCATGCCATCCATCAGTGCCTCTTCTTTGCATAACTGCAGCACATAGAGGTCATTGATCAGATCCATCAGGATCAACAGATCATCAGCGGAATTGTTCAAGCGGCTGCTTCCAAGGGTCACACAGCCCTGGCAGTTCTCAAACGCAGCTTTCTCCATATCCCGGTAATCCGCCTGGCGAAGCACCTCTAAAAGATCATACAGTTCTGGCCTTTCCTCTTTCATACCAGCCGGAAGCTTCACCATGGCGGAAGTCTCCAGCATATAGAGCAGGTCTTCCAGGCTCTTCTTCCCTGCGCCCGCATAAACAGTCAGACGTTCCATCACCAGGCTGTAAAATTTCTGTCTGGTATAACGGATTGGAAGCTGTCCCATAACCTCCTGGATCTGCTGGTTCATCAGTGCCGTATCTCCATTTCCGGCAATCACTCCCGTAATTCTGGATGCAAATTCATCAATAGACATCGTCACCGGATCTGCTTCCAGGAATCGACGCTCCATGCGGTTCAGCACATACTCATAAATCTGAAAGCAGTCCACATATGCGGTCAGGATCTCCATATCGTGGATCACCTGATTGCGCAGGGAATCCAATGCCTCCAGATCTATAGTTCCATTTAAAAATCCCTGCAAAAGCGGGTGGAATGCTTCATAACGAGCCAGTACCTTCGGATCTGCCGATGGATTTTCATATAAAGATTCATAAAAAGCATAGTAATTCAATGCAAGCCTGGAGCTGGAATAACGGTAAGCCCAGGTCATCTGTTTTCGTTTTGCGTGAGTTCCCATTCAGGTCCCCTCCCCTTACTTTTCTTATTTACACTGCTCCAGGATGGTTCTCCGGAGCAGATCCAGCGCCTTCACCACAGACTGTTCCCGGATCTTGGCCCGGTTGCCTTTAAACTGATACTTCTCCACTGTCACCTGGTCATTCATATAGCATGCCATGTAGACAAGCCCCACTGGTTTCTCCTCAGAACCGCCATCCGGGCCAGCCAGTCCGGTCACTGCTACACAGATATCTGCATCTGTGGCAAATACACCGCCCATGGCCATCTCTTTGGCAGTCTCCTTGCTGACTGCGCCATATTTCTTTAAGGTTGCTTTATTTACATCCAGGATCTTCCGTTTTGCCTTATTGGAATAGGTCACAAAACCCTCGCGGAACACCTCGGACACGCCTGGAACATTGACCAGACGTCCAGCCAGAAGGCCACCTGTGCAGGATTCTGCTGTAGTCACAGTCAGCTCATATTTCTTCAAAAGGCGCACAACCGCCATCTCCAGGGTTTCTTCCTCTTTTATGCTGTAGACTGCATTTCCGAAGCGCTTCTTGATTTCTTTTACCACCGGCTTGATCAGCTTCTCCGCCTCTTCCTGGCTGGCAACTTTCGCAGTAACCCGCAGATGTACCTCGCCAGTTTTCGCATAAGTCGCGATGGTCGGATTGGTCTGGGCGTCAATCAGATCCAGCAATTTATCCTCTACCTGGCTCTCGCCGTAACCGCAGATCTTCACCATCTGGGAGACAATGATCTCCGGCTGCAGCTTCTGCAGATATGGGAACACCTGTCTGGAAAACAGTGGATACAGCTCATTTGGAGGTCCTGGCAGTAAAATGGCATGTTTGCCGTTTTTCTCCATGATCAGACCTGGCGCAGTGCCATTGTCATTATCCAGTACCATCGCTCCTACCGGAACCATCGCCTGTTTCCAGTTATTATCGGTGATCACCTTGTAGATATTGTTCTTAAAATACTCCTGGATCCTTGCTTTGGTATGTGGATCCTCAGCCAGTTCAAAACCCATGACCTCTGCGCAGACTTCCTTCGTCAGATCATCCTCTGTCGGTCCAAGACCTCCGGTCAGGATCACCACGTCGGACCGGTCTAACGCCGTCTTAATGGTATCTGCCAGTCTGGCTGGATTATCTCCAACGACAGACTGATTATACATAGATAACCCCAGAAGTGCACATTTCTCTGCCAGATACTGGGCATTGGTATTTACAATATTGCCTAACAACAGCTCTGTTCCTACGGAAATCAGTTCCACTACCATAATTACATGCTCCCTTCTGTCAGCACCTTATGATTTTTCGCAATATAGTCAACTAAAGAAATAACCGTCAGCACCAGAGCTGTCCAGACGCAGATCTGGGTCAGTACCGTAAGTGCCGGAATCCGGACGATCAGCAGAATCACTGAGATCATCTGGAAGGTGGTCTTAAATTTGCCCCAGTAACTGGCTGCAATGACGATTCCATTGTCGGAAGCCACCAGACGGAACCCACTGATGATAAATTCCCGGCTGATGATCACGATCACCATCCAGGCTGGAAGCTGCTTTAAATCCACCAGACAGATCAGTGCGGAACATACTAACAGCTTGTCCGCCAACGGATCCATAAATTTGCCAAAATTCGTTACCAGATTATATTTGCGGGCGATCTTACCGTCTAACATATCTGTCAGGCTGGCTACAATGAAAATCGCTGCGGCTATGTAGCGGTAAGTCTGGTTCTCACCGCCATTCAACAGAAGCATCACCACAAAAAATGGGATCATGCACACACGCAGTACCGTCAGTTTATTGGGCAGGTTCATCGCAAATCTCTCCTATCAGGTCATATTCTAAGGCTCCGGTCACTTTTGCACGGACGAAATCGCCGGACATCAGATCCAGATCCGTATTGATAAAGATCAGGCCGTCTACGCCAGGCGCATCCATATAGGTACGTCCCACATAGGCATTCTCATCAGCCACTTTGCCTTCGATCATCACTTCTAGCACTTTTCCGATCATGGACTGGGATTTCTCATAGGAAATTTCCTGCTGAAGCTCCATGATCTCGTCTCTTCTCTCCTCTTTTAACTCCTGAGGAACCTGATCTGGAAATTCTGCTGCCGGTGTATCCTCTTCCTGGGAATACGCAAATACACCGAGACGTTCAAATTCCATCTCATCCACAAACCGCATCACTTCTTCCTGGTCTTCCTCTGTCTCTCCCGGGAAACCGGAGATCAGTGTGGTTCTCAGGGCAATATCCGGGATCTGGCTCCTCAGGGAAGCAATCATTTCCCGAAGCTGTTTCTGGTTGGTACGGCGTCCCATGCGCTTTAAAATCCGGTCGCTGGCATGCTGGATCGGGATGTCCAAATAGTTGCAGACCTTCTCTTCCTCACGGATGGTCTCGATCAGTTCCTGGGTGATCTCCTCCGGATAACAGTACTGGATACGGATCCACTGGATGCCAGGTATCTTGCATAATTCATGAAGCAGCTTTGGCAGACTCTTTTTCTTATAGAGATCAATACCGTATAAGGTAGTCTCCTGAGCCACCAGGATCAGCTCTTTAACTCCCTGGGAAGCCAGCTGTTTCGCCTCCTCAATCAGACGCTCCATCGGAACACTGCGGTAGCTGCCTCGTAAATCCGGAATAATACAGTAAGTGCAGCGCTTGTCACAACCCTCTGCAATTTTTAAGAATGCATAATATCCACCGGTAGTCACGACACGCGGCACTTCCACATTCGGAAGGGCATTCAAATCATGGAAACAGCTTTCTCTGCTTCCGCCTAATACTTTTTTTAATACATTGGAAATCTCGTCGTATGTAGAAGTTCCCAGAATACCGTCTACCTCTGGAATCTCGTCCAAGATCTCCTGTTTGTAACGCTGAGCCATACAACCGGTTACGATCAGGGCCTTGCATCTGCCCTCTTTCTTTAATTCTGCCATCTCCAGGATCGTGTTAACGCTTTCCTCTTTGGCATCTCCAATGAAGCAGCAGGTATTGACCACCACCACATCTGCTTCATGTTCATCGTCTGTAAAGGTATATCCGTCCTTGTTTAACAGGCCCAACATCATCTCGGTATCTACCAGATTCTTGTCACAGCCCAGGGAAACGCAAAATATTTTCATATAGACTCCTATTCTTTTTTGCTCTTATTCCTGTTAGACGAAAAAGCCATCTCACAACACTGGGAGACGGCTTTTCCTATCATCATCACTCCTCAGAAGCAGCATCCTCATCCTCTGGAAGAATCTTAACTTTCTGCTCGTACAGCTCTTCAACAGCAATAGAAAGTGGTTTCTTATTATATGCCTTTGCGATCATTGGCTCATCGCCTGCAATGATCTGTCTCGCGCGCTTTGCAGTCGCGATCACGATAGAATAACGGCTCTGAACTACCGGCTCGTCACCAGACTCTGCCGCTCCGCTGTTAACTGCGTTAATAAGATCTGTGTATGATGGATGTAACATAAAAAATCTCCTTTCAGGTTGGATAAATTATAATTTTTTTAACTCTTCTTTCATCTGCTCGATGAAATCCAGATTGTTGCTCACTTTATTATGCTGTGCCTGGATCAGCTGATGCATCTCCTCCACACAGGTATCGATCTGATCGTTGACCAGAATATAATCATAGGAATTGATTCCAACAGCTTCCTCTGCTGCCCGGTGAAGTCTCGCTGCGATCACATCTGCTGTCTCAGTTCCTCTGGAAGTCAGACGATGCTTTAATTCATCCGCGCTTGGCGGCATCACAAACAACAGCAGCGCCTCCGGGAAACGTTCTTTGATCTTCAGCGCACCCTGGATCTCAATCTCCAAGATCACGTCCTTGCCATCAGCCATCTGCTGAAACACATACTGTCTTGGAGTCCCATAGTAATTATTCACATACTGGGCATACTCGATCAGTTCCTTCTCCTCGATCATGCTCTCAAACTTGTCCCTTGTCACAAAAAAATACTCTCTGCCGTCCTGCTCACCCTCCCGCGGACTACGGGTTGTGGCAGAAATGGATAACGCATAGTTATGATATTTTTCCAGAAGTGCCTCATCAGAGTGCCTTTGCCGGCTCCTGAGAATCCAGAAACAACCACTAAAATACCCTGCCCGTTCGTCATCATGCTTCCCCCTGTATTATTCGATATTCTGGATCTGCTCACGCACTTTTTCAATCTCGGTTTTCAAGATAATGGCGTGTTCAGAAATCTCTAGATCATTTGCTTTGGAAAGAATGGTATTTGCCTCACGGTTCATCTCCTGGGCGATAAAATCCAGCTTTCTGCCAACGCTTCCACCAGCTAAAAGCTCCTTTCTGGTATGTTCGATATGGCTTCTCAACCGGACAGTCTCTTCGTCCACACAGATTTTGTCTGCGAAGATAGTCACCTCCGTAGCGATCCGGCCTTCATCGATGGACGCGCTCTCTAACAGTTCATGAACTTTCTCCTCCAGCTTCATGCGGTACTCTGCGACAACTCTTGGAGAACGTTCTTCAATAAATGCCACCTGCTCTAACATATAATCCAGCTTACCAAGAAGATCATTCTTTAGATGCTCTCCCTCACGGACTCTGCTCTCCACAAAGCTGTCTGCCGCCTCTTCTACCACCTCTGACAGAATCTTCCACATAGAATCCTCGTCATCTGGTACTTCCTCCATAGTCAGCACCTCTGGCATTCTGGAAAGAACGGATACCTTAATATCATTGGCAATACCAAACTGCTCTTCCATCTTTTTGAAATATTCCATGTACTCAGCCGCCAAAGAAGCATTGTACTTCAGGCTCATTTTGTTTTCTGTGTAATCCTCATAATTTATGAAAACATCGACCTTGCCTCTCTGAATATCATTCTTCAGGAGATTACGGATACCTGCCTCGAAGTAATTGAACTTCTTCGGCATCTTGATGCTCATATCCAGATAGCGATGATTGACTGCTTTCATCTCAACTGAAAGCTTGTATTCTTCTGTCACCTTTTCGCATCTCCCGAAACCGGTCATGCTTTTAATCATCGGTATTCCTCACTTTCATCTTATCACATAGTTAGAAATATTATAGTTCATTGACGAAAACAAGTCAATCACTGTTTTTTAAGAAATGCATTGAGTAGCGTGCCATGGCTTTCTGTTGGTTTTCCGCTGCAATTTCTGATCTGATTGCAAATATAGCTGGAATCCTGTATAATATTTTAGGTGACTGCCCGGACAGGTCTGATATTTTCTGGCTTGTCCCGCATCCCAAAAAGGAGGAAAATTACATGGCATTTGACGGAATGGTTGTCGCCAATTTAACTTCTGATTTCAGTCAGAAGCTGACCGGCGGCAAGATCAGCAAAATCGCTCAGCCAGAAAAGGATGAGCTTTTATTTACCATAAAAAACAACAAAGAAACCTATCGTTTACAGATTTCAGCCAGCGCCAGTCTGCCCTTTATCTATTTTACAGAAAACAACAAAACAAGCCCTTTAACGGCCCCCAATTTCTGTATGCTTCTGCGTAAGCATATCGGCTCTGCCCGCATTTTAAAGGTCAGCCAGCCCGGGCTGGAGCGCATCATCGAGTTTGAGCTGGAACATTTAGACGAAATGGGGGATCTATGCCGGAAACGTCTGATCGTGGAATTGATGGGAAAGCACAGCAACATTATTTTCTGCAAAGAAGACGGCACTATCTTAGACAGCATCAAGCATGTGTCTGCCCAGGTCAGCTCTGTCCGGGAGGTTCTGCCAGGACGGACCTATTTTATCCCTCACACCACAGAA
Source organism: Lachnospiraceae bacterium AM48-27BH (assembly GCA_003478355.1). Taxonomy (GTDB): domain Bacteria; phylum Bacillota; class Clostridia; order Lachnospirales; family Lachnospiraceae; genus UBA3402. The sequence goes on along the minus strand of QUFC01000001.1, from coordinate 127,177 downwards.
AAAGAGGACCCTCTTACGATAACAGAAGAGGCGTTCCACACCCTGATGAAAGAAGCCAGCTCCCCGGTACAGAAGGCGCTCTATCAGAAACTGACCGGAATCAGCCCGGTGATCGGAACAGAGCTTTGTCATTTGGCGTCTATCGATGCCGATGCCTGGTCCGGAGAACTGTCTGACCTGGAACTGACCCACCTCTACCACACCCTGCATCTGATGATGGAGGACGTGGCAGAAGGACATTTTTCCCCGAATATCATCTATCATGGAGAGGAACCGGTAGAATTCGCTTCTGTTCCTCTGACCTGCTACGAACGTGACGGATATCATGCGGAAAGCTGCGCCTCCATCAGTGAACTGCTGGAGATCTACTACGCTTCCCGCAGCGTCATCACCCGGATCCGCCAGAAATCCGTAGACCTTCGTAAGATCGTCCAGACGGCCCTGGAACGGAATTATAAGAAATACGATTTACAATTACGGCAATTAAAGGATACAGAAAAACGGGATAAATTCAAGGTATACGGAGAACTGTTAAATACCTATGGCTATGAACTGTCTGGTGGGGAAAAAGAATTAAAATGCCTGAACTATTATACCAACGAAGAGATCCGCATCCCTCTGGATCCCCAGCTGACTGCCAGAGAGAATTCCCAGAAATTTTTCGACAAGTATAATAAGTTAAAACGTACCTACGAAGCGTTAACCGAACTAACCGAAGAGACTCACCGGGAGATCGAACATCTGGAATCCATCAACACGGCTCTGGATATTGCTTTAAAGGAGGACGATCTGGTCCAGATCAAAGAGGAAATGATGGAATATGGCTATATCCGCCGCCGCGCCGCCGGAAGCAAAAAGCCAAAGATCACCAGCCGCCCGTTCCATTATGTCTCTTCTGACGGTTTCCATATTTACGTGGGCAAAAATAACTACCAGAACGAAGAGCTGACCTTCAAATTTGCCACCGGCAACGACTGGTGGTTCCATGCCAAAGGCATTCCAGGCTCTCACGTGATCGTCAAATCCGAGGGCAAAGAACTGCCGGACCGCTGTTTTGAGGAGGCTGGCGCATTAGCCGCTTATTATTCCAAGGGGCGGGGCAATGATAAGGTAGAGATCGATTACATCCAGAAAAAGCATGTAAAAAAGGCCGCTGGTGGTGCACCGGGATTTGTGATCTACCATACCAATTACTCACTGGTGGCAGTGCCGGGGATTCCAGTACCAGAGGTCCACGAAGGCAGATGATTTACTGGCCATAACCATAAAATAGAATCCTGCTCGCAGGATTCTCCGCCTGCGGTGGGGCGCTTTAGCGACACTCTTCCACTCCGCCGCAGTGCGATCCTTAGCGGAGCGTTTTTGATTTCATAGGACGAACTTTCCTATGAAATAAAAGAGGCATCCAGTTCTGAACTGGATGCCTTTTTATCTGATATCTGTCTTTATTTGTGTTTTGGAACCAGAACCGTCTTACCACCCATATATGGCTGCAGGACTGCCGGAATCTTCACACTGCCGTCTGCCTGTAAGTTGTTCTCTAAGAACGCGATCAGCATACGTGGCGGAGCAACTACGGTGTTGTTTAAGGTATGGGCGAAATACTTGCCGTCCGGACCGTCTACACGGATCTTTAAGCGACGTGCCTGTGCATCTCCTAAGTTGGAGCAGGAGCCTACCTCGAAGTACTTCTTCTGACGTGGGGACCAAGCCTCTACATCACAGGATTTTACCTTTAAGTCAGCCAGATCACCGGAGCAGCACTCCAAGGTTCTTACAGGGATATCCATAGAACGGAACAGATCTACGGTGTTCTGCCATAATTTATCATACCAGATCTTGGAATCTTCTGGCTTGCAGACAACGATCATCTCCTGCTTCTCAAACTGATGGATACGATATACGCCTCTCTCCTCGATGCCATGAGCACCTTTCTCCTTACGGAAACATGGAGAATAGCTGGTCAATGTCTTAGGCAGCTCGGACTCTGGAGTGATGGTGTCGATAAACTTACCGATCATGGAGTGCTCGCTGGTACCGATCAGGTACAGATCCTCTCCCTCGATCTTGTACATCATAGCATCCATCTCAGCGAAGGACATAACACCAGTTACCACATTGCTGCGGATCATGAAAGGTGGGATGCAGTAAGTGAATCCACGGTCGATCATGAAATCTCTCGCATACGCTAATACTGCAGAATGCAGTCTTGCGATATCACCCATCAGATAGTAAAAACCATTTCCTGCAACTCTTCCTGCTGCATCCAGGTCAATACCGTCAAAAGTTTTCATAATATCGGTGTGATACGGAATCTCAAAATCTGGAACAACCGGCTCACCGAAACGCTCGATCTCTACGTTCTTGCTGTCGTCCTCACCGATCGGAACACTTGGATCGATGATGTTTGGAATCGTCATCATGATCTTTAAGATCTTCTCATCCAGTTCTGCTTCCACAGTCTCTAATTCAGCCAGACGGTTTGCATTGGCAGTTACCTGTGCTTTCACAGCTTCTGCCTCTTCCTTCTTGCCCTGGCCCATTAACTGACCGATCTGCTTGGATAATTTATTTCTTGATGCACGAAGACTGTCTGCTTCTGCTTTTGCAGCACGGTTCTTCGCATCTAACTCAATCACTTCATCTACCATCGGCAGCTTCGCATCCTGGAATTTGTTGCGGATGTTCTGTTTTACTACTTCAGGATTTTCTCTGACAAACTTTAAATCTAACATAGGTCTCCTCCTAAAATATACCTGTTGGCCACTGTTTTCTTTCATTCATACAGTTAGGCCGTTTCCTGTGATTATACACCACTTTTTAGACAAAAGAAACCCCTTTTTTCTGATATCCATCGAATTGCCTGCGGAATCCGTAAATTTTTCTCCGGGCATTGCCGTTTTTCCTTAAATATGGAAAAACAGTCCTGCCTTTTTCAATACCGGGCGTACTGCCATGTAAACAACTACCACTACGATAGTTCCTGCCACAGCATTGATAAAAGTTGCGCCTGCTGCCCAGGTTGCCATGATCTTTGCTGCGGAAGACTCCACTCCCAGGACATAATTTTTGTAAAAATAACCAACGATCGGATCCATGATCACATTAAAGCCCAGTCCTGCGACAGATGCGATCAGGCTCCATTTGAAAATGTATTTTTGATCATGGTCATCGGTGATGTGCGCGATCTTATGTGCCACAAAGCCTGCAATTAGACCGATGCAAAGTTTTAAGATAAAGGTCTTTGGTGCACTGGTGATATAAACCGGATCCAGAATATCTGCAATGGTCATACCCAAAGAACCCGCCAGTCCACCATACCAGCCGCCTAAAAGCAGTGCCGCCAATACGCAAAAAGCATTACCGATATGAAGGGCTGTCATATCCCCTCCAAAGGTCGGGATCGGGATCTTTAAAAAGGTAAATGCAACATAGCAAAGTGCCGCCATCAATCCGGTGATTACCACCTTATATAATTTTTCATTCTGTCTGTTCATAAAAATAGCCACTCCCTTGTACGATGTTTTTAACTGTCCGGACACCTGCAGCTGCGAAGGTGCTCTGACTGTTTCACAAATCATAGCACAGAAGTGGCTTGGTAAAAATAGCCAGTTTTTTATTTTTGAACCAGTCCAGTTGGAGTTTTCATTCTTGAGATTCGCATAATTGTGAAGGCACTGAAGCGTTACCGGTTATGTTAAATCTCTGGTCTCCATACAGATCAAAATACCTTCCGCAAAATGGAGTTCTGCGTTTTTCTCTTCCAGTTCATTGCTGATCATACGTCCAGCCTCTATCCCAATGGAGAAGGACTTGTCTTTCAACGGATACTTAAATCCCTCCAGCGTGATTCCTTTTACCTGGCTTGTCATCGGGATAAAGGAAACGTATTTTCCAAAAGCTTCTTCCCGGGCAAACACTCTTCCTGGCGGAGCGATCAGGACACTTTATTCTGACGGTCTAAAAGGCAGGCGTCTACGTTCTGATCCAGACATGTCTTTAACAGATGGACATTACTCCACTCATGATCCAGACGGCCACCAGTTGCACCAAGGATCACCAGTTGGTCACATCCCAGCTTTACCGCTGTGTTAATCGCCAGCTCTGTGTCTGTCTCATCCTTCTCCGGCTTATGGACATCCCAAAGAATGGAAGGAATCTGACGGTACTCATCCAGGATCTCTTTGTGGATGGTATCAAAATCTCCTACAATGGCATGAGGCATCACATCCAGTTCTTTCGTATATTTTAATCCGCCATCCACGGACACTACGCAGTCGAAAGAGTGGTCTTTTAAGTATTGGCCCGCAAACTCCAGATCAAGCGTTCCTCCGGTTATGATCAGTCCCCGTTTCATGACTCACAGTCCTTTAAGATTTCCATGAATTTTTGGGAATTTTCTTCCGCGTTTCCGCCAAATACCGCTGATCCGGCAACGATCACGTTGGCACCTGCCTCTGCGATCTCACGGACATTCTTTAAATTCACACCACCATCCACTTCAATATCCATCTGCAACCCCAGTTCTTCGCAATGCTTTCTCAGCGCACGGACCTTCTCTACCGCATATGGAATCAGTTTCTGGCCGCCAAAACCAGGATTTACCAGCATGATCAGTACCATATCCACCTTCGGAAGTACCAGGTCAATGGTCTCAATCGGAGTAGCAGGATTTAACGCCAGACCGACTTTCGCTCCTGTCTTTTTCACCGCCTCGATAGAGGAATCCAGATGACGGCATGCTTCTGCGTGAATGGTAATGATGTCTGCTCCTGCTTTGCGGATATCCTCTACATAACGTGCCGGTTCTTCTACCATCATATGCACATCAAATACAATATCGGTACAGCTTCTGATAGAAGAAAGCACCGGCATACCAAAAGAAATGCTTGGCACGAAGGCTCCATCCATCACGTCCAGGTGCAGGTATTTTGCTCCACCTCTTTCTATCCGCGCAATTTCCTCCTCCAGGTGTTTAAAATCTGCTCCCAAAAGGGACGGTGATAAAATCATCATCTTGTATATCTCCTTTTCTCCTTTAATTCCTGGTAAAACAACCGGTAATTCTCGTATCGGCTTTTACTGATCTTTCCCTGCTCTACTGCCTGCTTGACACCGCAGATTTTTTCTCCAATATGAACGCAGCCTAAAAATTTGCATTCATCCTCAAAAGGTGCAAATTCCGGGAAATATTCTTTTAGCTCCTGTGGCTCCATATCTTCCACGAACATAGAACTAAAACCAGGTGTATCCATCAGATAGGTATCGGTATCTAAGCAGAACAATTCCGAATGTCTGGTAGTATGCTTTCCTCGTTTGATCTTCTCGCTGATGGAACCGGTCTCCATCTGGGCTTCCGGCAAAATCTGATTTGTTAGCGAAGACTTACCAACACCAGACGGACCAGCCAGAGCTGTGGTCTTTCCTTTTAAGAATTCCCGGATCTGATGGATACCGGAATCCTCATAAGTGCTCAAAAACATCACCGGATACCCGGCTGGCTCATAGATTTTCCGGTAGCGGTCCATCATAGCCTCATCTGCCAGATCGATCTTATTAAAAGCGATGGTCACAGGAATCCCGGATGTTTCCATCATCACAAGAAACCTGTCTAATAGATTTAAGTTTGGCTCCGGATCCTGGATAGCAAATACCACCAGGGCCTGGTCAATATTCGCTACCGCAGGACGGATCAATTCTGATTTCCGCTCCAGGATCCGGTCGATATTCCCCTCCGGCGGATCGGTGTTCAATACTGTAATCTCCACATTATCTCCCACCAGAGGTTTGATTTTTTTATTTCGGAATATCCCTTTTGCCTTGCACTCATAGATCTGATGATCTGCGCAATGTACATAATAGAATCCTGCGATTCCTTTGATTATCTTACCTGTCACGCTGTCACTACTCCGTTTCAAAGAATTTAACCGGGTAACTCTGAACAACCAGGCCAGTCTGCATATTCACCACTTCTACCTCGCCGTAATCCACCCCTGAGATTCCCTCAATGCTTGGATAAGAAATCGGAAGAAGATCCTTGCCGGTCAATTCTGTCGGCTGCATCAGGGTACGATAAACCGCACGTCCATCAACCTCCTGTTTTACCGCACTTCAACCACCAGGCTGGAATCCACAGCTCCAGGACCAATAAGATTGCTTAACTGATAAGTCTCACTGATGGCACCAATATAACGTTTTCCCTCTGGTCCAATGCTCACCACATAACCAACAGCATCTCCGGCTTTGACCATGGTCTCCGGTGCGATGCTCTGGCTGATCACATAACCGATCTCTACCGTATCGCTGTGTTCTTCTGTCACCTCGCCGATCTCTAACTGGGCATCTGTCAGACGGGCAATGGCCTCATCCTCGGAAATATTCTGGATATTCGGCACAGTCCGGACTTCTGCCTCCGATCCCTGACTGATAAACAGGGTTACAGACTGTCCAGCCTTTGCTTTTAATGGATTGTCAGGATTCTGGGATTCAAACCGGATCACTTTTCCGGCTTCTACTGTATCGCTGTAGTCCTGCTGGATCACTGCATTCATCTGATTCTGGTCTAAAAGTGCCGTTGCTGCAGTCTGATCCATTCCGATCAGCCCCATACTGCTTAAATCGATCAGATCGGTTCCACTGCTGACATACAATTCCACCATGGTACCCTTATTTATGATCTGTTCCGGCTCAATCTGCTGGGCAATAATGTGATCTTTTTCCACCGTCTCAGAATCCTCATAAGTAAAATGAAAATCCAGATCGCTCTTCTTTAATTCTGTCACTGCATCATCAATGTAAAGATTCCGCACATCCGGCATACGGACCTGGGATTCACCTAAAGATTCCTCCGTTGCCACGGTTTCTGTGTGGATTGTCGGTGTTTTATCACTATTTCCAAATCGTATCAAACCACCTAACTTTGAAAACACCACGATCAGAACCGCTACGATCACAATTGCAACAACCACGCCTACCGTAGTCATGATTTTCTCAAACTGCGGGCTTACATCGTCATGGGGTTCATTTCTTTTGCGGTTCTGACTGCCTTGACGGTTCTGATACTCGCTCTGATACTCCTCTTCCTGCTCTGGTTGACGATATTCCTGGCGGGAGGTACGATCGCCGTGGTAGGAAGACTTGATCGCATTTAACTCATCCTTACTGATGATCACCGTCTCTCCGCCCATATCCTGCGCCGGGGACATGGTCACAAAGTTCTCATCTGGATGGATCAGCACCCGTCTTAGATCCGCGATCACCTCTTCCACAGAACGATAACGATGCTCCGGCTTCTTCTCTGTACATTTTAAAATGATATTTTCCAGGCTTACCGGTATCTGCGGATTGTATACACTTGGTCTGGTGATCGGCTCCTCCAGATGTGCCAGCGCCACCGTCACTGTATTATCTCCTTCAAAAGGTACCCGCCCGGTTACCATTTCATACATGGTAATACCAAACGAATAAATATCGCTTCTTGCATCACTGTAACCGCCCCTGGCCTGTTCCGGAGAAATATAATGGACAGAACCGACGGCAGACACGGTAATCGTCTGGCTGGTAGCCGCTCTGGCAATACCAAAATCCGCCACCTTCACCTTTCCATCCTTGGAAATGATGATATTCTGCGGTTTAATATCCCTATGTACAATGTTCCGGCTGTGGGCTGCCGCAATACCCTGGGCAACCTGGATGGAGATACTTACTGCTTCCTTCACATCCAGTCTCCGCTTCTGGGCAATATAGCTTTTCAACGTGATACCCTCGATCAGTTCCATCACAATATAATGAAGTTTTCCCTCATCCACGACATCATAAATACTGACAATATTCGGGTGAGACAAACAGGCCGCCGCCTGGGCTTCCATTTTGAACTTGCTGACAAAGCCCTCATCGGAGCTGAATTCCTCTTTCAGTACTTTGATCGCCACATATCGGTTCAGTTTATGGCATTTGGCTTTATAAACATCAGACATTCCACCGGAGCCAATCAGCTCCAGGATCTCATAACGTTCCTGAAGATACGTTCCTGCCCTTAACATGCTTTCACCTCACTTATCTGCGGATCGATCAAAATCACCGCAATATTATCCAGACCGCCATGTTCTTTGGCCCGTTGAATCAGCTGCTCCGCTTTTTGTTTCAGAGAGCCGGCCCCATTCAGAAGATCTGTAATCTCCTCGTCAGAAACCATGTTGGAAAGACCATCTGAACACATAAGCACCAGATCCCCATGATTCAGTTCTACCTCAAAAAAATCTGCCTGGACAAAGGGTTCTGCTCCCACTGCCCTGGTAATGATATTCTTCTGCTTCCGGTAATCGTTGCTTCCGCGTTCCAGTTCTCCCTTGGCTACCAGTACCTCCACATACGAATGGTCTTTTGTTATCTGGGAAAGCTGGCTGTTATGAAGCAGGTACAGCCGGCTGTCTCCTACATTAGCTACGTACATGGTCTGCTCCTGAGCTGACGCCGCTACCAAAGTCGTTCCCATCCCTTTGTATTCTGGACTATTCTGTGCTTTTTGGAACAGCTGGCCGTTTACCTGGCCGATCCCCTCCCTAAAACGGGTCACGACCGGAATTCCCTTCTGCTCCTTCATATAGCTGACCAGTCCCTCTACTGCATACCATGACGCATAATCTCCCGCCTGATATCCACCCATTCCATCTGCTAGAAAGAACAGGTTCTCCAGATCTCCTGTCTGCTCTGGGGAAAAATAGATGTAATCCTGGTTTCTGGTACGGACACACCCGGTATCCGTCTGTCCATATGCCTGCATCCGCTAGTCCTCCTTCTTCTGATCCATGTAACTCTTACGCAGCTGTCCGCAGGCACCTCCGATGTCACGTCCCATCTCCCGGCGCACTGTCACATTGATGCCATGCTTCTCCAGATAACCCTTAAACTCCTGGATCGCTTTCTGGTTGGACTGGACATAATCGCGTTCTTTAATTGGATTGACCGGGATCAGATTGACATGCGCCTGCTGGTCTTTGATCAGGTTCACCAGCGCCCTGGCCTCATCCAGATTATCATTGACACCGCTTACCAGACTGTACTCAAAGGTCAGACGGCGTCCAGTTTTCACAAAATACTGATGACAGGCTGCCAGGATATCCACCAGCTTATACTTATTGGCCACCGGCATCAGAGTCTTACGCACCTCATCGTTAGGGGCATGAAGGGATAATGCCAGCGTAATCTGTAAATCCTCCTCTGCCAGTTTTAAAATACCCGGCACAATACCGCAGGTAGATACCGTAATATTTCTCTGACTGATATTCAGCCCGTGTTCATCCGTCAGCAGATGGATAAAACGGATCAGATTATCATAATTATCCATGGGCTCTCCAGAACCCATAACTACCACGTTAGAGACCCTCTCCCCAAGATCTGTCTGGATCCGGTAGATCTGGTCTAACATCTCTGATGGCCGCAGATTTCTCTCCAGTCCATCCAATGTAGAAGCACAAAAACGGCACCCCATACGGCATCCCACCTGAGAGGAGATGCATACCGAGTTGCCGTGTTTATATTTCATCAGAACACTCTCAATAATATGTCCGTCCGGAAGCCCAAACAGATATTTTCTAGTTCCATCGATCTGGGAAATCCGCACATCCACGATCTGCAGGGTGATCAGCTCATACCGTTCTTTCAACTGATCCCGCAGTCCTTTTGACAGATTAGTCATATCATCAAAAGAAGCCACCAGTTTTTCATGGACCCACTGATAGATCTGCTTGGCCCGGAATGCCGGAAGCCCCAGTTCTTTTAACTGGGCTGTCAATTCTTCCAGATTCAATGATTTGATATCGATTCTTTCCATTACTTTCTTTTCATTACTGAAAGGAAAAATCCATCGCATGGATATACCCCCGGTAAAATCTGGAAATATCCCTGCTTCATGGTCTCCGCTTTCAGCTTCTCTCCCAATCTTCCTTCTATGTTCACTGGTTCAAATGGAAAATGCTCTTGGAACCAGGCCACATTTTCTTCATTTTCTTTCTTATCTATGGTACAGGTGCTGTATACCAGCATTCCGCCTGGCTTTACATACTGCCAGACCACCGACAGGATCTCTCTCTGTAACCCTGCCAGGGAATCCAGATCTTCTGGTTTTACCCTGTTTTTGATATCCGGCTTCTTCCCCAGGATTCCAAGACCGGAGCAAGGCAGATCTGCCACCACCAGATCCATGGTTTCCACCAGCTCTTCATCCAGTTCCAGAGCATCCCAGACCTCTGCGGAAATATTGGAAAATCCAGAACGGTCGATATTGTCCTCGATCATCTGGACTTTATAATCGCTGAGATCACGAACCGTTACGTGTCCGCTTCCCTTTAACAGATCTGCGATATGAAGGCTCTTTCCTCCCGGCGCTCCGCACACATCCAGCACCTGGGAACCCTCTTTTGGAGCTGCTGCCATACCCACCAGGCTGGAGCTTAGATCCTGCACCTGGATCCAGCCATTCTGGAACGCCTCCAATGCCTCTAAATGATCATAGCCAGACAAATATAGCATGGAATCTCCATAAGGGCATTCCTCTACATTCACCTGCTGATCTTTCAGGCTGGCAAAAATCTCTTCTTTGGAGGCCAGATGGATATTACACCGTACCGTCAGCGGATGGTCTTCCAGAAAGTAAGTAAACATCTTCTGTCTGGTTGTCTCGTCATAGGATTCCTTCCATAGCTCCAGAAGCCATGCCGGCACACTAAAACGGACTGCTTCATCAGAAAACTCCAGATGATCTTTTTCCCTGGAAATAGTACGCAAAACTCCATTTACAAAGCCTTTTAGCCCCTGGAAATGACGTTTCACTGCCAGCTTTACCGCCTCGTTGCAGACAGCAGAATCCGGGATCCGGTCCATGTAAAGGATCTGGTAAACGCTCATCCGGAGCAAAGTCCGGATCAATGGCTTTAGCTTTCGTACCTTGGTCTTGGAAAACTGGTCGATCACCGCATCTATCTGGATCAGATACTCCAATGTTCCTTCTGTGATCCTGGTGATCAGAGATCGGTCCTGTTTGCCCAGATACTGGTATTTACTCAGCGCCTGATTTAATACCAGATGGCTGTAACCATCTTTTTCCAGTATTTCATAAAGAATATCCAGGGCCAGTTCCCTGGCATTTACCTGACTCTGGTTGTTTCCTTTAGTTGTCACGATCTCTTCGTCCTCCGAATAACATGATCAGACGCAGAAGCTGCAAAACAGAAGCTGCTGCTGCCGCCACATATGTGAGGGCTGCTGCACCTAATACCTTTCTGGTCTGTCCTACTTCCTTTCCCTGTAAAATACCAATGGAATCCAGAAGTTTCACAGCACGGTGAGATGCATTAAGCTCTACCGGAAGAGTAATTAACTGGAATAAAACCACCAGTACAAACATCCAGATGCCAATGTTAACAATGGTGCTTCCTGCGCCGCCGATAAGAAGACCGATCAGAATCAAGGGCCAGGAAAGCTGGCTTCCAAAATTCACCACCGGGACAAAGGCCGCACGCATCCGCAGAGGTACATAGCCTACGTTGTCCTGGATGGCGTGTCCGCACTCGTGAGCTGCTACACCGATGGCTGCCACTGATGTAGAAGAATACACACCATCTGACAAATTCACCGTCTTGGTCCTGGGATCATAGTGATCTGTCAGCTGACCAGAGACCGGACGCACCGTCACATCATAGATTCCCTGGGAATTTAACAATCTCTGGGCTGCCTCTGCACCGGTCATCCCGGTCATGCTGCGAACAGAAGAATAACGGTTAAAGGTATTCTTCACCTTCGCTGATGCCCACAGGGACAAAACTGCGCCGATCAGCACAAGAATCATGGTCGGATCATACAATCCATATCCATAATATCCGTACATACTTAACAACTCCTTTCAAATACCGTGTGTAGTTCCATTGGATAGCCTCTTAAGAACGCATCTGCCTCCATTCGTTTCTTGCCTTCCGGCTGTAATTCCTTTAAGACAAGAGTTCCATGACCAGTTTTTACATGGATCGATGTCTTATCTGTATAGACAACCTCTCCGCAGACGCCGTCATATTCTTTTTCCAGAACCTCTGCCCGCCAGATCTTTAATGTTTTTCCATTCCATCTGGTATAGGCGCTTGGCCATGGGTTCAGTCCACGGATCAATCGTTCAATGGCAGCCGCATCCATGGTCCAGTCGATATCGCCCATATCCTTTTTCAGCATTTTCGCATAACAGGTGTTCTCATCGGTCTGCGGAGTACGGACGGCCGTACCTTTTTCCAGCTTATCCAAAGTAGACAGGATCAATTTTGCACCTAAAACGCTTAACTTGTCATGGAGACTTCCTCCAGTCTCATCTGCCGCCAGTGGGACAACCGCCTTCTCCAGCATATCGCCGGTATCCAGTCCCACATCCATCATCATGGTGGTAACACCGCTTTCTTTCTCGCCATCGATCACCACCCACTGGATCGGAGCCGCACCACGGTACTTCGGAAGCAGGGATGCATGGACATTGACACAGCCGTAAGGCGGAATATCCAGGACTGCCTTTGGAAGAATCTGTCCAAAGGCAACAACCACCATTACATCTGGTTTTAATTCTTTTAACACTTCTATAAATTCCGGTTCCCGTACCTTCACTGGCTGATAGACCGGAATTCCAAGCTCCATGGCTTTTTCTTTTACCGGAGTCATCAGAACCGCTTTCCCGCGGCCCTTTGGTTTATCCGGCTGTGTCACCACTGCCTCAACCTGATGTCCGGCTTTTACCAGGGCCTCCAGCACCGGAACAGAAAAATCCGGTGTTCCCATAAATACAATCTTCATCCTTACTCCTCTACTTCCTCTGTGGTATCCATCAGTTCACCCTCTACTAAGGAAACATATAACTGGCCATGAAGATGAGCACATTCATGACAGATGGCGCGGGCCAGTAAATCCTCTCCTTCCAGCACAAATTCTTCCATATTCTCATCCAGCGCTTTTACTTTCACTTTCTGAGGTCTGGTTACGATTCCGGCCTTTCCAGGAACACTTAAGCAACCCTCCTGTCCGGTCTGGCTTCCTTCTTCCTCGATGATCTCCGGATTGATCAGTACATACTGGTTGCCATCATCCACATCAATGACCACGATCTGCTTTAAAATTCCTACCTGAGGAGCTGCCAGACCCACACCGTTATTCTCATACATGGTCTCAAACATATCCTCGATCAGCTCTTCTACTCTCTGGGTCATCTCTTTGACCGGTTTACATTCCTTATATAAGATCTCATCACCAATTACTCTGATTGTTCGGACTGCCATATTTACTACTTCCCTTCTCTATGGTTTATGCAAAGTCAAACTGGATCATCACCTTTCCATTCCAGGACTGCTCCTGGACTTTTTCCTCCAGCCGATCTTTTATTCTAATTAGTATATCATAGTTTTTCTTTTTCAAGTATAAAATTTTTCTGTATATATCATGAACTTTGTATACAGTAGCCTCTGTAGGACCGATCAGTTCCACATCTGCTCCTTCTTCCATCTCTTTCACCCACTGCCTCATTTCTTTGGCTGCCTGGTCCAGCACTGGTTCTTCTTTGGCTGCAATCATCACAGTCAGAAGCTGAAAAACCGGCGGATAATGAAGGATCTGGCGGTATGCCATCTCCTGGGTATAAAAGCTATCATAATCCTGGTCTGCTGCACACGTAATACTGTATTGTTCCGGGCTATAGGTCTGGATGATCACTTCTCCCGGTTTTTCTCCTCTTCCAGCCCGCCCTGCTGCCTGGGTCAGAAGCTGGAATGTCCTCTCACCGCACCGGAAATCGGAGGAATATAAGGACAGATCTGCTGCCAGAATCCCAACCAGGGTCACATTGGGAAAATCATGTCCCTTGACGATCATCTGGGTTCCCACTAAGATGTCTGCCCCGCCCTCCGCAAATGCGGACAGGATCTCTTCATGACCTCCTTTTTGGGAAGTAGTATCCCGATCCATCCGCAGTACCCTTGCCTCTGGAAATACCTGCTTCACCATCGTTTCGATCTTCTGGGTTCCAGTTCCGAATCCGGCAATATAGGGGGAACCGCAAGATGGACATCTAGGTGGAACCGGAATCTCATAACCACAGTAATGGCATTTTAAATGCTGGTTTCTGTGAAGTGTCAAGGTCACATCACAATGAGGGCAGCGGATGGCCTCCCCACAGGAGCGGCAGGACACAAAGGTAGAATATCCTCTGCGGTTTAAAAACAACATGATCTGCTCATGATTTTTCAGCCGCTCCTCCATGGCCTCCCGAAGCTGCACACTGAAAATAGATTTATTGCCCCGCTTTAACTCTTCTCTCAGATCCACCACAGATACCTTCGCCATATGGCTGTCCTTCTTGGCACGCTCTGCCAGCCGGTATAACCGGTATTGTCCGGTTTTTGCACGGGTATACGCTTCTAATGAGGGAGTTGCCGAACCAAGGACCACCGATGCACCATTCATCCTGGCTAGTTCTTCGGCGGTCTCCCTTGCATGATATCTGGGAGACAGTTCGCTTTTATAGGCACTCTCATGCTCCTCATCGATCACGATCAGTCCCAGTTTTGGAAATGGGGTAAATAATGCAGATCTTGGTCCGATCATCACCGTCACATCACCCTTTTCCGCCCGTTCAAACTGATCATACCGTTCTCCAGCGGACATACGGGAATTGATCACTGACACCTGGCGTCCAAACTGACGGTAAAATCGCAGGACCGTCTGGTAAGTCAGGGCGATTTCCGGGATCAGGACGATCACCTGACGGCCTTTTGCCAATACGTGTCGGATCATTTCCATATAGACCTCAGTTTTACCGCTTCCAGTTACCCCGTAAAGCAACGATGTCTCCCGGATCCCCTGGTCATAACGGTTTTTAAAATCTTCTGCCACTGCTGTCTGGGCCGGGTTTAAAGAAACCGCGGTTTTATATCCGCTTCCGCTTATTTCCGGATTCCGATACATGGTTTCGGCTTCCACGGAAATGATTCCTTTCTCCACCAGAGGTTTCATGGATGCGGCAGTCAGATTCATCTGCCCGGTCACCATCTCGTATGGAATCTCTTCCATCTCGGTAAATGCCCGTAAAAGCCGTTCTCTGGCTTTATAATGCTTTCTTGCTGCCTCCGCCACTGCCAGTTCCAGTTCTTCTCTGGAAAGCAGGCACTTTAAAACCTTTTTTTCTTTCTGACGCACCTGCTGTTTTACCGGAAGGACCGTTTTTAACGCCTGGTTCATGGTGGAGCCATATCGTTCCTTCATCCACCATGCCAGACGGATCTGCTGAGATGCAAGACTTACGCTTCCCCGTACCACATCTATAATTTCCTTTGTCTTTTCCGGATCAAACTCTGCTTTTTCCCTTACTTCTATCACATAACCTTTGCGCGGCACCTTACTGTTTCCAAATGGGATCAGTACCTGGACACCTGCAGTGATCTCTGCAAGCAGCCGTTCCGGAATCCGGTACTGGAAGGTCCGGTCCAGCTTTTCATGGGAAATATCAATGATGACGTTGGCATACATGTTCTGCCACTTCTCCTAACTTCATACTGTTGGAACCCTTAAACAGGATGCAGTCCCCTTTTTTCTCCTCTGCCTGGATCCACTGTTCCATAGCAGCTTTCTCATTGTCCTGGAAATGAACAGCCACTAAAGCCGGATTCTGCTTCTTTGCTCCATTTTCAATCTCCATAGCCAGATCTCCATAAGTTACCAGTACATCTACCGGTGCTTTGCCAAGATAAACTCCCACTTCATGATGGAATTTTCTGGTCTCCGGCCCCAGTTCCTTCATATCTGCCAGGACTGCTATTTTTCTCTCTGCCTTTCTGGAAACCAGAATGTCAATGGCTGCACACATGGAGACCGGGCTGGCATTATAAGTATCATCAACCACCGTGATTCCATCCAGCTCATAGATCTGCTGACGATTTTTAAAGCCCCCAAACTCAGCCAGTTTTTCTGCAGCAGCCACTAATGGAACCCCATTTTTATCTGCCACTGCCAGAGCCGCCATGGCATTTAACACCTGATGGGCTCCCGGCACCTGTAAAGTCACCGGTATCTTCCGTCCATCACAGTTTGCAAGAAAGGACGCATACCCATTTTTCATACAGATCTCTTCTGCACGATACTGGGAATTCTCACCGGTTCCATAATAGATGGTCTCACAGCCTGATTTTGCATGGGAGACCTTCAGCATCGGGTCGTCACCGTTTAAGAACAGGATTCCGCCTTCTTTTAAACCATCCTGGATGGTCATTTTCTCTTTATAAATATTCTCCTGGGAGCCAAGCTGCTCGATATGGGTGATACCGATGTTTGTGATCACTGCCATATTGATCTGGGCGATCTGGGCAATGATGGTCAGTTCTCCAGGCTCACTCATCCCCAATTCAATCACACCGATCTGGTCCTGACTGCTGATCTCTGTCATGGTGATCGGCACACCGATCTGGCTGTTATGGTTGCCTGGTGTCTTAAATACCCGGAAGCCGCCGCTTAAGGCCGCCGCGATCATCTCTCTGGTGGTAGTCTTTCCCACACTTCCAGTCACACCAACCAGTGGAAGAGATAAGCGGTTCCGATAATAACGTCCGATCTGCTGAAGGGCCTTCTTCGTATCCTCCACACGGATCAGGGCTTTTCCACTACCCCACAATTCCCCAAGCAGTTCTTTCGCACCTTCCGCATCATGCTCACTGGTCAAAGAGACATTGGCTCCTGCCTCCAGGGCCATCTTCAGGAAACGATGAGCATCTACCTTTTCTCCGATCAACGGCACAAACAGATCACCCACCTGCGCTTCTTTAGAATTAATACAGATCCGTTCCACCGGAAGATCTTCTTTTCCACAAAGAAGGGTTCCTTTCGTTGCATCTAATAAATCCTTCACGAACATCTGTTCCATGGATGTTATACCTCCTTCTGGGATTTTTCCAGTTCTGTCACCACTTCTTCAATCACCTGTCGATCCAGGAACGGATAGCGGACACCGTTGATCTCCTGGTAATCCTCATGGCCTTTTCCGATTACTGCGATCATATCCCCTGGCTGGGCATTGACAATGCTGTAACGGATCGCCTCTCTCCGGTCCGGGATCTCCACAAACTTACCGCCGGTCTTCTCAATACTTCCACGGATATCTGCAATGATATCTTCCACCTTCTCATAACGGGAATTGTCCGCAGTCAGGATACTTAAATCCGCAAGTTTTCCGCCGATCTCACCCATAGAATATCTCCGGTCCTTAGAACGGTTTCCGCCACATCCAAAGACGCATACCAGTCTCTTTGGATGATAATCTCTTAATGTTTTTAACAGACTTTCCATGCTGATTGCATTATGGGCATAATCCACGATCACGGTACATCGTTTGGACGTGTGGACAATCTCCATGCGGCCATTCACATACAGATGCTCTAAGGCATGACAGATCCGATCTTTTGGAAGATCAAAATAACTACATACCGCCACCGCTGCCAGTGCATTATATACATTAAACCTGCCTGGAATGTTGACCTTTACGTTTAACTCATACTGTCCGGTCACATCAAAATCCAGTCCTACAAAATCCGGTTCCGCCACATAATGGATATCCTTTGCCATAAAATCAGCGTCTTGTTCCAGGCTGTAGGTAAACACTTTCCGTCCGGCATTACGGCAGATTCCCTCAAAATGTTCATCATCCCGGTTTACAATGGCAACCCGGCACTTCTTTAAAAGCTGACACTTCCAATATAAATACTCCGCAAAATCCGCATGTTCATTAGGGCCGATATGGTCGTTGGAAATATTGGTAAACATCCCATAATCAAAATTAATGCCATCTACCCGGTGCATCTTTAATCCCTGGGAGGACACCTCCATCACCATGTACTCACAGCCTTCTTCCACCATCTGGGCAAAATAATGCTGAAGCTCATAAGATTCCGGTGTGGTGTTCATGGTCGGATAGGTGCGATCTCCGATCACTGCGCCTGCGGTTCCGATCAGACCTACTTTTTTGCCAGCAGCCTCTAAAATTGCCTTGATCATATAGGTCGTAGTAGTTTTGCCTTTGGTTCCTGTCACACCAATGCAGGTCATCTTCTCTGCCGGGAAACCAAATCTGGCTGCGGAAAGATGGGCAAGAGCTTCTCTGGCGCTGTCAACACGGACAACCGAAGTTCCTTCTGGCAATTTTTGTAACTGCTCCTCTGGAATTTCCTTTTCCACTACAAACAGGCGGCAGCCTTTTTCTGCCACTTCCTGCATAAAATCATGAGAATCAATCCGGGCTCCCACCATGCAGACAAAAACAGTTTCTGGTTCTGCCTTTCTGGAATCGTAGATCACTTCCTTTACTTCCTGGTCTGCCTCTCCCCATATTATCTGATAAGAAAGGTCTTTTAATGCTGTCTGGATCTTCATCCTTCAACCTCCATATTGTTTTTTCGTCAGCCAAAATCTGGTTATTTTCAGCCGTCGATCCATTTCCTATGAAACCACAACAGGCCCGCAGCGGAGTCTTTTCCGTCCGCAGCGGACCCATCTTATCTGGTAACTATTCAGTCCCCTCCTAGTTACCTCGTCTGTTCCTTTTTAGAACAATCCTGTAATCACGCCATTCTCATCCACATCAATGTTGTCTGCTGCAGGTTTCTTCGGGAGTCCCGGCATGGTCATGATAGCTCCGGTCAGAACCACTACAAAACCTGCTCCTGCAGAAACATAAGTATCTCTCACATTGATGGTAAATCCGGTCGGACGTCCCAGTTTTGTCTGATCATCTGACAGAGAATACTGTGTCTTTGCCATGCAGACAGGTAAATTGCCAAAGCCCATCTCCTCAATCCTGGCAAGAGCCTTCGCCGCTGCCGGCGCATAAGTAACACCATCTGCTCCATAGATTTCTTTTGCAATGACAGAGATCTTATCTTTCAGGCTCATCTCATCTGGATACAGTGTGTGGTAATGGCTCTCCTTCTTCTCAAGAGTCTCCAGGACCTTTTTCGCCAGGGCTTCACCACCTTCGCCACCTTTTGCCCATACCTCAGACAGGGCGAATTCACAGCCTCTGTTCTCACAGAATTCTTTGATAAATGCGTATTCCGCAGGTGTATCTGTCACAAAGGAGTTCAATGTCACGACTACCGGAACGCCAAACTTCTGCAGGTTTTCAATATGTTTCTCCAAGTTTACGATACCCTTTTTCAGTGCTTCCAGGTTCTCTGTTCCCAGTTCTGCTTTCGGCACTCCGCCATTGTACTTCAGTGCACGAACAGTCGCAACCAGTACGACTGCGTCTGGATGAAGATCTGCTTTCCGGCACTTGATATCCATAAATTTCTCAGCGCCAAGGTCTGCGCCGAAGCCTGCTTCGGTGACTACAATATCCGCCAGCTTCAGGGCTGTCTTTGTGGCACGGACGCTGTTGCAGCCATGTGCGATATTCGCAAATGGTCCGCCATGTACCAGAGCACCAGTATGCTCCAGAGTCTGGATCATGTTTGGCTTGATGGCATCTTTTAAGAGCGCCGCCATAGCACCTACTGCATTTAAGTCCTTGGCAGTCACAGGTTCACCTGCATAATTATAAGCAACAATGATCCGTCCCAGACGTTCTTTCAGATCTTTCATATCATTGGCAAGGCAGAGGATTGCCATGATCTCAGATGCAACTGTGATCACAAAATGGTCTTCCCTCACCACGCCGTCCATCTTGGAGCCCAATCCTACGACAATGTTACGAAGGACACGGTCATTCATATCCAGGCACCGTTTCCACAGGATCTGTCTGGTATCAATTCCTAACGCGTTGCCCTGCTGGATATGGTTGTCCATCAGCGCTGCCAGAAGGTTATTGGCAGAAGTGATGGCATGAAAATCACCGGTAAAATGCAGGTTTAAATCCTCCATCGGAACAACCTGGGCATATCCACCGCCGGCTGCACCACCCTTAATACCAAAGCATGGTCCTAAAGACGGCTCACGAAGAGCGATCAGAGTCTTTTTTCCAAGGCGGGTTAACGCATCTCCCAGTCCAACACTGGTCGTTGTCTTTCCTTCGCCTGCAGGTGTCGGATTGATCGCTGTTACCAATATCAGTTTTCCATCTGGGCGGTCCTTTACCTGACTCCACAGCTCGTCTGTCAGTTTTGCCTTATACTTGCCGTAAAGTTCCAGATCATCTTCCACAATTCCATAGGAAGCCGCAACCTCTTTGATTGGAAGCATGGCAGCTTCCTGTGCAATCTGAATGTCTGTTTTCATCTGTAACATCCTCCTTGACTTGAATTTATAAAAGGTTATTTCGATAGCATTTCTTCAAATTCTTCCAAAGTCATCAGCACTTTTCTAGCTTCGTACCTTCTTCTTCGCCTACCACTCCGGCCTCCGCAAGCTGATCCATGATCCTGGCCGCCCGGTTAAAGCCAATTTTAAACATCCTCTGGAGCATTCCGATGGATCCTTTTTCCTTTTCGATGATAAATTTACCTGCCTGAGCAAAATATTCATCTCGTCCATCTGACTTTTGATCTGCTGCCGCACCCATGGACGGCGCTGCCATCTGTTTCTCTATGTCCGTATTATATTCCGGTGTCATATCCTGTTCAACCAGAAAATCCACAACCTTTGCCACTTCCTGGTCAGAAACAAAAGCACCCTGCACACGCTGAGGCTTCTGGAAACCTGCAGGATAAAAGAGCATGTCACCTTTACCGAGCAGCTTCTCCGCACCATTCATATCAATAATCGTTCTGGAATCCACACCGGAAGATACAGAGAAAGCAATACGAGAAGGCACATTCGCCTTGATCAGGCCTGTGATGACATTCACCGATGGTCTCTGGGTGGCGATCACCAGATGGATTCCTGCAGCACGGGCTAACTGCGCCAGACGGCAGATAGAATCCTCTACTTCTCCAGGAGATACCATCATCAGATCCGCCAGCTCATCGATGATGATCACGATCTGCGGCATCTTCTGTGGTTTCTTATCGTCCTCAATGTCCTTGATCGCCTCTACTTTCGCATTATATCCTTTCAGATCACGGACATTGTACTGTGCGAATTTCTTGTAACGATCCATCATCTCAGCTACTGCCCAGTTCAATGCAGCAGAAGCCTTCTTGGGATCTGTCACAACCGGAATCAGAAGATGCGGGATTCCATTATAGACGCTTAACTCTACAACCTTCGGATCCACCATGATCATCTTTACATCTTCCGGATCAGACTTATAGATCAAACTCATGATCAGGGTATTGATACAGACGGATTTACCTGATCCCGTAGCGCCTGCAATCAGAAGATGCGGCATCTTAGCCACATCGGTCACTACCACCTGGCCCCCGATATCTTTTCCTACGGCAAAAGCCAGCTTAGAGGAATGATGCCGGAACTCCTCAGATTCCAGGATATCCCTTAAATAAACCACTGTATTCTCTTTATTCGGTACTTCGATTCCCACGGCAGATTTCCCTGGAATCGGAGCCTCAATACGAATATCTGCCGCTGCCAGGCTTAACTTAATATCATCTGCCAGTCCAACAATCTTACTAACCTTCACACCCTGCTCCGGATGAAGCTCATAGCGGGTCACGGACGGCCCACAGCTGATATTGGTCACAGTTACGCCAACGCCAAAGTTCCTGAGTGTCTGCTGCAGCTTAATGGCAGTTTCTTTATACTCCTGCTCCGAGAAACTGCCCACAGGCCTGCTTCCTCTCTTTAACAGATCGACCGGAGGAAAACGATACTCTTTCTTAACGATCTCGATCTCCTTTTCCTTAATCTGCTGGGAAACGCTTAAATCTCCGGACTCCTTTGCTTCTTCCCGGTGACGCTCGATTTTCTTTTTCAAAGCTTCCGTATCTGTCTCGATGATCTTCCCAGATGCTGTTACCACTCGTTTTGACTCTTCCGGAATGGTAAATTCATCCCGGCTATATCCAGAAGCTGCCACTGGCACCTGGTCAGCCTCCGGCTTCGGATCATAGACAGAACCACGTTCCGGTTCCGGTTCATACTCCGGTTCTGCTTCATACTCCGGTTCTGGATCGTATACCTGTTCTGTCTCATAATCGTCCATCGGCTCATACCGGGGTTCTGTCTCGTAAACTGGTTCTTTCCAATGGGATGGTTCTGGTTCTCTTTGATCCCCCTGCCCTGACTGGCAGGACGCCATCTTCTGAACTGCACCGTTTTCCTGTACCGTACTGGTCCCAGGCGCATCGATCTCCTCAAATGGATCTTCTTCCGGAATTATGGTTCCAGGAATCTCATCTTCCGGATCCTCTTCTAAAAATCTCCGGTCAAGATCCGTCTCCACATAATCCTCATCCAGAAAGCTCATGGATGCCTCACCATCCGCTCTCTCTGCGTTTTCTCCCGTTCCCTGCCAACGTTCCACTGTCTCCTGAGATTTTGCAGCCTTACCGGGACGCAATACCTCCACAGGCTCTGACTCTTCAAATGGGACCGTATCATCCTGGGATTCTTTCCCCTCTGGTTCTTCTATGTACTGCGGAGGAAGATTGATACTTCCAGTAAATACATCCGCATTCTTCATGGCATCGCCACTGACAGCAGTCCCAGATGTTTCCGATGTTGCTGGTGTTCCAGTTATCTCGCCCGTCGCATCCTTCTCTGCCCCGGAACCAGACTTTCCACCAACCTGTAAATTTTCCGTATCCACATAAACCGCATGCTCCGGTGATGCAGGAATCGATCCTCCTGCTCTGTTTTCTACCGGATCCGGCTCTCTGGCCGTCAGTTTTGTGGAATCCAGGTTCACACCGCGTACCCGCCGTTCTTCCCTTAGCCGCTGACGTTCTTCCTTCCGTTCCTGATGCTCCACTCTTCTCCGGTCCACATCTTCCTTCGCGTACTGATAAGCTCTTCCGCTTCCTTTTTTTACAAAAGACACCAGAGATTTTTCCGTAATGCATACTGCACAGATGGCCAGCAGTACGATCAGTACCAGATATGCGCCGATCGTTCCAAACATAGAGCCAAGCGCCATCACAATGACCCCTCCGATCCATCCGCCGCCTGCATTCCCCGCCGCACCTCTTGCGTAGGCATCCGCCAAAGTCCGCCCCTGCTGGTAACCTCCTGTAAAAAACATCTCCATCAGCGCACACATGACCAGAATTCCCACGATCACAGAAGCCAGCTTAAAAACAGCGATCGGATTTCCCTTGTTAGACAATGCAAAACAGGTTCCCACAAACAGTAAAACCGGAGCAATAAAGCCAATCGTTCCAAAAATGCCAAGCTGAAAACTTCTTAAATAGTCCCCAATGAATCCACACAGCTTAAAATTACTTAAAAAAAGAAGGACTGCCACAGCAAAGGAAGCGATCACAAATACTTCTGATCGCAAAAACTCCTCCTGCTCTGAAGGCTGGGCATATCCATTTTTCTTTGTTGTTTTTCTGGACGCTGTCCTGGAAGACGACGTCTTTCCCTGTGTTGTCTTTCTGCTGCCTGCACTCTTACCAGCCACTTGTCTTTCAGCCTCCTCTTCTTACCAATGAACCTAGTATACAAAAAATAGGGAAAAAAAGCAAGCAGTTTGACCAGAACAAGTGTTCTTTTTTCTGTGGTCAGCTACTATTTTTCCATCATGGAATGCAGCTTACAGATCGCCTGGCGGATTCCGCCCACTTCATTGATCAGACCTTTGTTTACTGCCTCCTGTCCAACCAGGACTGTTCCCAGATCTCTGGTCAGCATCTCTGTATTCAGCATCAGGCGCTTTAACTGATCATACGCAATATCCGCATGAGAGGCCACAAAATTCAGAATCCGGTCCTGAATCATCTCAAAATACTCATACGTCTGGGACGCTCCGATAATCATACCGCTCATACGCACTGGATGGATCATCATCGTTCCAGTCGGAACAATAAACGAGTAATCCGCAGACACTGCCAACGGCACTCCGATCGAATGGCTGCCACCCAATACCAGAGATACGGTAGGGATCGATAAAGATGCGATCATCTCCGCAATTGCCAGTCCCGCATCCACATCTCCGCCAGATGTGTTGAGAAGCACCAGCATTCCTTCCACACGCTTATCCTCCTCCAATGCCGCAAGCATGGGAAGCACATGGTCATATTTGGTTGTTTTGCTGGTCCCAGGTGCATTCTCGTGACCCTCCACCTCTCCAATGATCGACAGCAGATGGATCATACGCCTGCCATTTTCATTTTCCAGGGTCATCTGTCCATATTCTTCGATGGAATTGTCCTTTTTTTCGTCCTGATTCATTGTTTTGTCCATCCTTTCTTTTAAACTGATTCTGTCATGTTACCATTCATAGACAGCATGGATGGTAACTCCGTCAGTTCTAGTCTGGACATTTTTCAAAAATCCATTCCAGATCAGCTTCGCTGATGGAATTTTTGCCTTCAGGTTCTAATAATCACCTTTTTTCAACAATACCCGGATTTCAGCAAACAGTGCTTCCTCTCCCTGCTCACTGAGCACGGTCAGCAGATGCACCAAAAGCGCCCTGGTTTCTGGATGGATCACAATAAAATCCTTCTCCCGATTGTAATACTCCATGGGACTGCTGTTGGTATAATCTTTCCCTTTATATACACTGCTGGCCGCAATACGGTCCATCATCATTTCTGCCACATAGTTGACCGGCATTTTATTTCCCACCAGTCCTTTCGATTTATCCATAGAAAAATCGATCCAGTATTCAAAATGGTGTTTATTGCGGCCTTTATGGTGCAGCCATGCTTTGGAAAACCATATACCTCTCGTTCTGCCGCATTGGGGCTTCTGGTTCCCTGGTAGAATCTCACTCCTGTCCAGAACTCTTCCGGCGAATATTTTGACATATCGTGAAACAATCCCTGGCGGTATAACCCCACCCGGAAACAGTTTTTCATCACCAGTATTTTATGTTCCGTAATGGTTCTAAAATGCCTCCATATATTGATCCATTTCATCGTCCTGCTCCTTCTATTGGTTCCTGATATTTTATGAAAAATATTTGACACAATTTTACAATTATGCTATTCTAAGTTCAGTCGCAGACAGGCTGCGGCAAAAGACATCTTTTATGTTTTTGGAGGTAACATCATGAGCAAAGGTACTGTTAAGTGGTTCAACAACCAGAAAGGTTACGGCTTCATCTGTGACGAAGCTGGCAAGGATGTATTCGTACATTACACCGGTCTTAACATGGACGGCTACAAAACACTCGAAGAGGGTGCCGAGGTAGAGTTCGATGTTGTTGACGGTGCAAAGGGACCACAGGCAACCAACGTAACCAAACTTTAATCATCTAGTTAGCAGTGTACCTTTTTCGTTCTTATATAGATTTGAAGTTCTTTATTTATATAAAAAAGTGCTACACAGTATGATTACGAAAATGATTGCGAAAAGAACCACCCGTTTTCGGGATGGTTCTTTTCGCGTTTCAGGGATCTTTTATCTCTGTGCTTTCTTTAACAATTCTTCCAGCTCCGGAACCTGGAACACATAATGCTTATTGCAGAAATGGCAGTTCACTTCTACCTCTTTTCCATCATCGATCATGTTCTGAAGTTCCTTCTTTCCAATGCTGATTAACGCTTTCTCCACGCGTTCTTTACTGCAGTTGCAGTAAAATCTGGTATCCATGCGGTCTGTGATCTCCAGTCCCATATCCCCCAGAATCAAAGTCAGGATATCTTCTGGCGTCATCCCCTGATTTAACATGGTTGTCACAGAAGAAATCTCGCCCAGTTTTTTCTCCAGGCTGGAAATAATCTCTTCCGATGCTCCTGGCATCAACTGGATGATAAATCCACCTGCCTGGCATACGGTATTGTCTTTATTCATCAGCACTCCCAAAGCCACAGATGATGGAGTCTGCTCGGAAGTTGCATAATAATACGTAAGATCTTCTGCAATCTCTCCGGTTACCAGGATGGTCTGGCCTACATACGGCTCCTTTAAGCCGATATCCTGGATCACGCTTAACACACCGACACCCAAAGCTCCACCCACATCTAATTTTCCTTTGGCATTCGGAGGCAGCATGACGTCCGGGTTATACACATACCCTTTCACATCTCCTTTGGAATCTGCAGTGATGGTCAGTCCTTCCATAGGGCCATCTCCCTGGATCTTGATGGTCAAAAGATCATCTTCTCCTTTCATCATGGAACCCATCATGCCTCCTGCTGTCAGAAGACGTCCCAGTGCCGCAGTTGCCACCGGCTGGTATTATGGGCTTTTCTTGCCTCTTCTACCAGGTCTCTTGTTGTAGATGCAAACGCACGGATCTGTCCATCCGCCGCAGTCGCGCGAATAATATAATCTGCCATAAATTCTCCTTCAAATTCTATAATCACCAGTGTTTTCCCTGTTCTCTTGCTATAAAATACACTCTCTCACTGTTCTCGTCCGGTGCTTTGCGGGTAAATGCGTCATAAACTGTCACAAACTCCATCCCTGCTTCCGCAATGGCTCTTTTTACCTCTTCCAGTTCATAAGCTTTCTGGTAATGGGTTTCCACAAATCTCCGGTACAGATCATCCTCTTCCTGGATAAACAGTGTCAGGTCATATTCATTGATCTTTGTCTCCGGATCGTAATCATTATCCCAGATAAAACTGCATTCGGCTCTGGCCTCCGCAATAGTCCTGTCGCCGATCAGATCCCGGTATTTGTGAACCGTATTCATATCGAAAATAAAAACGCCCTGCGGATCCAGGTAATTATTGACCAGTTTCAATGTCTGCACCAGATCCTCATAGTCTGTCAGGTAATTCATGGAATCACAGATGCTGACTACAGCAGCCACTGTACCGTAAAGTTCAAATTCCCGCATATCCTGAAGCAGATACAGGATGTCCAATCCGGAATCTGCCCGCTTTTCCATGGCAATCTGAAGCATATCCTCGGAATTATCGATTCCGATCATGTCATACCCTTTCTTCGCCAAGATCTCCGTCAGACTTCCGGTCCCGCAGCCAAGATCCAGGACCAGTCCATCATGAACCTGGTATTCTCCCAAAAGTCCTGTAAGATATTCTGCCCACTCCTCATAAGGGACATTATCCATGAACTGATCATAAACAGAAGCAAAACTGCTGTATGCGTCCATCTTTCTCTCCTCTCCTCCAGACCCTTCATCTGGCACCAGAGGCGAAATCCGCCCTGCGCATTCCGCCTTGCAACACAAAAGCAGAGGACATCTCAACGATGGCTCTGCTTCCGGTTCAGTCTTAGATATTCTTACCGCAGCACTTTTTGTACTTCTTACCGCTGCCGCATGGACATGGATCGTTTCTTCCGATCTTTGGCCCCTTCACGATAGTTCCAGAAGCCTTCTGTGTCTTGTACAGTTCTTTTCTCTTCTCCTCTGTCAGGATCTGATCCCACATAGGAAGATTGTATAACCAGTCAGCCTTTGCCTCTACCATATTATAGTAAAGCTTCTCTGGGTCGATCTCGATCTTCACAACCGTATCTTCTTCCATCGTATCGATCGGATTCTCGTATCCCTTTAAGCTCTCGTTGATTCCGTCTAAGAATCCGGTCATAATCAGGATCTCGGTGTCAAATCTCTCAGCCAGTTCTTTCACGGTTCCCTCAATCACCTGAGTTGGGTTAGAAAGGATCTTTTCATAGATGCCTTTCTCAATCTGAAAATAACCAGACCACAGTTCTTCTCTCTTCTGCTCGTCCAGTCCCTCACCGTAAGCTAAGTTACGCCAGGTCTCTAATAATGCCATATCTATCCATCCTTTTCTTTCAATAATAATATTTCTGACTACAGATTACAAATCTTTATTAGTATATAACAAGTCCATTCATTTTGCAATGAAATTTTTACAAGCTTTTTATTGAGATTTTTGCAAGCTTTTCATTGAGTTTCCCATAGACACGCTTCTGGAACCAGGGTTCTGTAGAGGCTTCCACTGCTTCTTTTAACCCAAACCATGCTACGCCGCTGTTCTCGTCTTCTTTTTTCTGCAATGAATCTGTCTCGTCTGCCTCTAACAGATAGGTTACATTCAGATGCAGATGGGAAGAAACATAAGCGCCCCGTTTTTCATGTCCATCCACCGTTAAAACCTCGATGGAAAATGGGTTGTCCAGAAGGGGCCGCACATGGACCACGCCACTTTCCTCTTTCACTTCTTTTACAGCCACCTTTAAAAGATCCCGTTCTCCATCCGCATGTCCCCCCAGCCATGCCCAGGAATCATAAATCTTATGATACGCCATCAACACCTTTGTTTTTTCCCGATTCACCACCCAGGCAGATGCAGTCATATGGGCAAACAGGCAGGAACGTTCAAAAATATCCGGTTCCTGTGCCAGAAGCTTCTGGATCACCATCAGATCCTTTTCTTCCTGTTCATTGTATGGCTGGTATTTCTCCAGCTGTTTCTCCAGCAAAATCATTTTCCACTCCTTATGTATAATCCAGGTCAGAAAGACCCATACTATCAATGTACACCAGAGAAGATCAAATACTTATCCTCCCCTTTTTTACACAGACCGCCGCATGAAGCCATCATCCGGCGGTCTGTTTGTTACTGTTCGCCCAATGTACGAACCATGACGTTTCCGTTTCCTTTTTATATCAGTCTTGCCATCTTCCCCAAAATCCGCTACAATGATAAACAGAATATAAACTACCTTGCAAAGGAGAACATTGCAATATGAAGAACATCATTGTCGGCCAGTCCGGCGGCCCTACCGCAGTTATCAACGCCAGCCTTTACGGTGTGATCACCGAAGGCAAACGCTATCCAGATCTGGTCGGTTGTGTATACGGTATGCACAATGGCATCGAAGGATTCTTAAAAGACGATTATGAGAATCTGTCCGAAACCTTAAGCGATTCCGACCTGGAATTACTGAAGCATACCCCTGCCGCTTATCTGGGTTCCTGTCGTTATAAGCTTCCAGAAGACTTATCTTCTCCATTTTATCCAACTCTCTTTGAAAAATTAGAGGCCTTAAATATCGGATATTTTCTCTATATCGGTGGAAATGACTCCATGGATACCGTAAGCAAGTTATCCAGGTATGCTGATAAACATAACAGCTCCATCCGTTTTATCGGTATCCCAAAAACCATCGACAACGATCTGGTTCTGACTGACCATACACCAGGTTATGGAAGTGCTGCCAAATATGTTGCCTCCACTGTCCGTGAGATCTGCTGGATGCCTCTGTCTATCAGACACCGGCTGTAACCATCGTTGAGATCATGGGACGACACGCCGGATGGCTGACTGCAGCCAGCGTCCTGGCCCGCAAGCATGAACTGGACAACCCGCTTTTAATCTATCTTCCAGAATCAGATTTTGACTTACAGGAATTCTCCAGAGATTTGACAAATGCCCTTCACAAGCAACCAAACGTAGTTGTCTGTGTATCGGAAGGTATTTCTGATGCCGGTGGACGTTTTATCTGCGAATATAACACCGATGCCACTGCATTAGATACCTTTGGACACAAAATGTTAGCCGGCTGCGGTAAGGTGCTGGAAAATTATGTCCGGAGTACCTTCGGTGTGAAAGCCCGCTCTGTGGAATTAAATGTCTCCCAGCGCTGTTCCGGCATGATCGCGTCACTCACTGATATTGAGGAAGCCGCTCATGCAGGTGCTATTGGTGTATCCAACGCTTTAAACGGTGCTACCGGCATGATGGTTTCTATGAAACGCAGTTCCGGATCTCCTTACAGACTGGAATATGTCTTAGAAGATGTCAACGAAATCTGCAACAAGGAAAAGAAATTCCCACTATCCTGGATCACAAACCATGGAACCGACATCGGCCCGGAATTCCAGGCTTATGCCATTCCGTTGATTCAGGGAGAACCGGCCCGCGTTATGGATCACGGACTTCCGGTTTACCTGCATCGTTAATCTGCAGCCAGCGACTGAATCTCGATTCCAGTAAAAAAGAACTGTAAAATCTGCTCATAGGTTTTTCCTTTTTTTGCCATGGCCTGGGCTCCATTCTGACTCATGCCCACGCCATGGCCATATCCGCCGCCGTAGATAGCAAAAGTCACCATGCCATTTTCATCCGTCTTCTTTTTTTCTACTGTCAAAAACGCACTTGGAAGAGATGACCATCCTGTCAAAGTCTGGCCATCCTGTTTTTTTATCACCAATTCTGGATTCCCCAGTATCGAACGAATCTGGCTTTCTGTACTGACCATCTTTACTCCTTCGGTCCCTGTCACCTGCAATTCCACCGCAATTCCTCCTGTCGATCGTCTGGTCACCTCCAGATTTGTGATAGAGCCGATCCCACTGATCTTCTGCTCCAGCTGACTGCTGGTACAGGTTGTCGTCCAACGGTACATGGCATAATCAGACTCATACCCAGAAGCCGCTGATTTAATAAAGGAGGAAAAGGTGTCTTCATCTGTCAGATCCAGCTGGCCGCCGCCAGGCCGCACTGCCACGCCTTTCAGATACGGAACACTGGACAGGGACGCTCCCCAGATGGTTCCATCCGTGGTATGACCACAGGATGTGGAGAAATAGAACGCCTCTGCAGGACTGTTCTGATACATCAGGATTTTTCCATACGTCTCTGTAACCGCCGCATCCGACGCCTGGCTGGTCTCTAAGTTATTGTACACCTGGAACCGGGTACTGTCATCCACATGTGCGCCATATTCCTTATAAGAATTCCCCTGGATCTGCCGGTATGCGTAAGTTCTGGCACAGACAGCCTGGGCCTTCAATGCCTCTTTCTCATAGCTGACCGGCATCTCACTTGGCACCACATGTTTCAAATAATCTTCCAGATAAAGTTCATTCACCAGCACCAGTCCACCCTCTTCCCGGCTGATCTCCAACCGTCCGGAATATACTGGATTTCCATAACTACGATTCATGGAAATCACCCGGATCCCTTTTTCCTGGTCTTCCGGCTCAAAGATCACTCTGCCATTCTGGAACAGACTGCTATCCATGGTGATGTTTAAGGTCTCTCCCTCTGCAAACTCATAAGATTTTTCCCCCGTCCGATAAGTTCCATTGCTCAAAAATTCCAACTGGATCTGGTCATGAAATACCGTCTGAAACCCATCATCCATGATCAGCACACGGATAGAATCTGCGTCAAACGGATGTTTTAACAGTGCTGCACATAATTTTCCATCTGCCACTGCAAACTCCAAAGCGTCATAACCCACTAACAGATCATTGATCGTTCTTCTGGCAAAATCCCCATACAGGCGATACACCTGAAATCCCTCATCCATAGGAACAGCTCCGTACCCTTCTACTTCAATAGAATCCTCCTTCACTGCAAGGATTTTTCCGTTGATCCGTTCCTCCTTCAGTACAATTTTCTCTACTTTTCCACTTCTGAGATAAAGATCAGCCACCTGATCTTCAAACTCCGCCCTATCTCCCAGCTTCTTTTTCGTATCAAATTCCCGTTTCACGTCTCCTACATATCCGGTAAAGGTCCTGTCACTTTCATCGACAGACGCGATCCAGGTGTTTTTGTATACAACTTCCGAAGATATTTCCTCCACGACCCGTATGATCTCATTGCCCCTTTTGCATACCTGAATCTCCCGGTCGATATAAATATCCATCACCAGACCCTCAAATCCAAATTCTCCCTGATCTGTGTAAGCTGTCCATGACCTGCCGCCGCGGATATTCTCCGGTGTTCCATAAATCAGTAGTGGAGCAAACTCAACCTCACTTTTCTCCGCTCCGGCAATCAGAGTCTCATAGGTCTCCCACCAGGTCTTTTCTGGAACCGTTTTTTCCTGTTTTTTTGCCGATGGCCGGAAATGGAGCTGTGAAAAGATATCGTCAATCTCTAATTCTTTTGCCATAGCCTCCAGAAGCAGTTCTGCCTCCCCGTAAGTCAATTGTCCCTCTGCCGTTTTCTGATTCGGAGAAACTGATTCCTGGTCCAGAAGTCCGTGCCGATAAAGATAATCCGCATATTTTATGTACCATCTGCCCTGCTCCCCGGCAGAAAAAAAGGACGGCTCCTGGTCAGCTTCTTTCACACAATCTGAATAAGAAGTCACCGCCAGAGCCGCTGCTTTATAGGCAGCCGCCTGGTGATCCCATCCGGTTCCGATTCGTGGAACAGGATAAAAAGCACCAGCACGGCTACCAGCAGAATCATTCCAGCCATCCAGCCCAGCATCACGTTTTGATGTTTCGTTTCCATGTTTCTGTTTCCCATCATCTTTATCTCATCACCCCGCTGAAATCTGTCTGTCTATTCCATCTGCACAGTCTATCGTGATCCATCGTCCTTGTAAATATTTTTTGTATTCTCTATATGATCCAGTCCATGATAATCGGCAGTCTTCTCTGAAAGCTTCTTCCTTTTTAAATTACGCTCAATGAAATCAGCCGCCAGCCGATAGATCACCGCAAATAGCGGAACGCCAATGATCATACCCAGAGGCCCCAAAAGACCGCCAAAGAACAAAATCGAAAACAATACCCAGAAGCTGGAAAGTCCGGTGGTATTTCCCAGGATCTTTGGTCCTAAAATATTGCCGTCAAACTGCTGGATCACCAGGATCATCACCAAAAACCAGATACACTGTTTCGGACTGACTAAAAGCAGAAGCAATGCACTCGGAATCGCTCCAATAAATGGACCAAAAAACGGGATCACATTGGTTACGCCAATGATCACACTGATCAATAATGTATATGGCATCTGTAAAAAGCTCATGACCATAAATGTTAAAATTCCAATGATCAGGGAATCAATCAGTTTGCCAATGATAAAACCGCCAAAAACCTGATGGATAAAGCGGAACCGCTCGATCACGTTGTTGGCCACTGTCACCGGGAAAACGCCATACACAATTTTCTTCGCCTGTGCACACAACAATTCCTTCATATTTAAAAGATACAGCATGACGATCACACCGATCAGCACATTCTTTAACCATGCGATCACGTTGATCACACCTGTATAGAGCCCGGTCACTACCCGCTCAATATTTGGGATCAGATCTGCCGTAGAGTTGGTCCAGGAGATCAGTTTCTCCATGGCCTGGTTATAGATGTCCATGACCGTACTTTCCACCTCCGGGTTATTGGCAAAAGTTTCCTCGATCCATTGGGAAACCGTCTGGGCAAAAGCCGGAATGGAATTGATGATTCCGGAAATACTGACCCACAGCTGAGGAATGATCATAGAAATCAATCCAATGACCACGATTCCAAGAAAGCATAGACTTCCAACCGTTGCCAGCGTTCTGGTATATTTATTCCGCTCCTTTTGATCTTTTATCACTCTTTTTAACAGCCCCTCGGTTGCTTTCCAGATCGCATTATAAACCGGCGTCAGAAGATAGGCCAGCATTGCACCGTAAGTGATCGGCGCCAGAATCACGTTCAGCGTATGAGCCGCCGCGCAGACCGTGTTCCATCGTAAAAATACCATAGCAACCAAAATACAGCAAACGATCACTGCGACTGCCGTCACTCCCCAATAAATATATTCCCGAAATTTGTGTTCATTCATCCGTTGTCCAATCCTTTTCTTATTGAATGTTAACCATAAATAACCTTATCTCTGATTTCTTTTTCTGATTTCTTTTTATAAAAGATAAAGCAGCGATCTCTCGCTGCTTTTATCTTTTGTAATCCCAAAATGCCGTTTCTTACTGTTTGACGCCTAGCCGTTGCTAGGTGGGTAACCGCACTCTGACTTCTGCCTTCCACTCAAAGGAGGCCTGACATCCACCAGAAAATATAGGAATCCCTTATGTCAAAATGTAGGTTCAAAGTGAGTAAGAGTGTCGAACACCTCAGGAATTACAACTCCTGCCAAGCAGGCTTCTTTTGTTAAAGTTATTATACCGCACCATACATTCTTTTTCAATCTTATTTTTATGTTAATTTCGTAACTGTCTTTCGCTTGCTATTGTACATGAGCAGGTCTGTTCTGAACAGAAGATCTCTACTCCTCATCCAGCTCTCTTAGCTGGTACACCTGGTATTCCCGGTCATACACATAGCCAAGCTTTTCCGCCAGTCCCACTGACTGGAGATTGACTGCATCCCAATTTGGAATGATCCCCTTTTCCAGGCATTCCAGCAGAAATGCCGCACTGCATGCCAAAGCCAGCCCCTGTCTGCGGAAATCCTTTCTCGTATCAACCTCGATCTCCATCATGCCTTCACTGGCTCCATAAGCGGAACAGCCTGCCACCAGTTCCCGGCCCTTTAAGGCTACATAGCCAAACCCTTTTTCCTGGAAATGTTTCTCGTCTTCAAAGTTTGCACACAGATCCCGGCTCCACTCTTCCTTTAATGCCTGGTGGTATAACCGGTCATCGATCCGCTTGATCCGGATTCCCTTTGGGACAGACTCAATATACTGCTTCAATAGCCCGGAATCAAAGTGATGCTCGTCTTTGCGCAGGGCATAGCGGCTGACCAGACGGGTCTGACCCATAAATTCTTCTTCCAGCCAATCCTCCCAACGTCCGTTTTGCGGGTAAATATACGCCCTCGGCGCAGACTGATAAATCTGGGTCTTAAGATCCAGCGCCCGCTCTCCTTTAGGCGGAAGTCCCATGAGATACGCAAAGTCTCCAACAACAATCAGGCAATATGAGGAATTCCCCAGCTGCGGTACCCATACACGGCCAATTATACCGTCCACTGCACCGCGCACCAATACCTCATTATTCTCTTTGCAGAGTTCTTCTATGGTCTGACGTTTCATTCTTCCAAGCTCTACCATCATGATCGCATCACCCTCCTGGTGCTTTTGTGCGTATTATAACACAGTTTCCCATAAAATCCAACAGTTTGCACAAAAACAACCTTTTTCGACCAGTTACCGTATGACAGGAACCATCGTATCGTATTCTAATTGGCTTTCCGGTTAATAAACTCTGTACGGATCTTTGAATAAATAAATTTCTGACTCTTATACAGTCCATAATATCCGGACAGGGTAAAGCTAACCGCCACGGCCAGTGCAAAATAGGGCATTGCTTCAAATCCACACATTTCAAATGCGATCAGAATGCTGGATACCGGGCAGTTCGTAACACCTGCAAACAGCGCGATCATACCGCAGGCTGCACAAAGAGATGGAGAAAATCCCAATAACATTCCCACTGCACAGCCAAAAGTAGCTCCCACACACAGAGTCGGAACAATCTCTCCGCCTTTATAGCCTGCCCCAAGAGTTACTGCTGTAAACACAGCTTTTAAGAAAAATGCTTCATATGGTACATGTCCTTCGATGGCCTGCTCGATCAGTCCCATACTGCTTCCATTGTAAGCCCTCGTACCTGTAACCAGCGTCAACCCGATCAGGATCAGGCTGGCTGCCAGTATCCGGATATAAGGATTCTTAAAAAATCTGCGATACCAGTGTTCTGCCTCATGAAGAAATACACAAAACGTCATGCTGATAAGCGCGCATAAAATCCCAAGAACGATGATGAGAACCGCCGGTTTTAATCCAAATTCCGGAATCTCTACAATGGTGAAATGTTCTGCAGACAATCCGAGTTTTCCTGAAATTCCCGCACCGATCAGGGAAGAAAACAGGCATGGAACTAATGCTGCATAATACATGACGCCAATGCTGATCACT
Organism: Lachnospiraceae bacterium AM48-27BH; assembly: GCA_003478355.1. Lineage (GTDB taxonomy): Bacteria > Bacillota > Clostridia > Lachnospirales > Lachnospiraceae > UBA3402. Next base: position 91,559 of record QUFC01000001.1, on the reverse strand, counting down.
TCCATACAGAACACAGCCGCTGCTAAAGGTGTTCCAAACAAGGCGCCAAAGCAGCCACTCATTCCGCACATAACTGCAATTTTTAAATCTCTCTGATCCAGATGCAGTGCTTTACCGATCAGACTTCCGATGCTGCCTCCAAGCTGAAGTGCTGCACCCTCCCGTCCGGCAGAGCCTCCGGTCAGATGGGTCAACACCGTGCTGATAAAGATCAATGGTCCTGTCGCCGGAGTAATGCTGGCATCTGAGGAGATGGAATCCAGAACCATATTGGTCCCCCGGTTTCCCTCCTCATGAAACGTCCGGTACAGCCACACGATCAGACATCCGGACACCGGCAGCAGATATAAAAGCCAATGACAGCTTCCAAAAAATCCCGCTGCCTTCTTGATCGCCAGACCAAATACGCCGCCGATCAGCCCTCCTGCACAGCCGATCAGAATCGACAAGAAAGCCCATTTCAGGAAATATTTCAGGTTGTTTTCTACAGCGTTTTTTATCTCCGCGTACTTCATCCCCTAAGCCCCCATTCTGCTAGATGGTTCCTGTGGTCTGAACCAGCTTTGGGCGATATCCGGCATCCTTTAACGCTTTCACGATCACATTCTTGTGATCCGTTCCATATGCCTCGAGGGTGATACGCAGCTCCACAGCAGCACTCCGGTTAATGCTGACAAACTGGTTGTGCTCCAGCTTGATGACGTTGCCCTTCTGCTCTGCAAGCAGGGAGGATACCTTTGCCAGCTCACCTGGTTTATCAGGAAGTAAAACAGATACGGTAAATACACGATCTCTCTGGATCAGTCCGTGCTGGACGATAGAAGCCATGGTGATCACATCCATATTGCCGCCGCTTAATACGGAAACGATCTTTTTCTTCTTTACATCCAGATGCTTCAGGGCTGCTACAGTCAGAAGTCCGGAATTCTCCACGATCATCTTGTGGTTCTCTACCATATCCAGGAACGCTACGATCAGCTCGCTGTCCTCTACAGTGATGATCTCATCTACATTTTCCTGGATATATGGGAAAATCTTATCGCCAGGGCATTTAACCGCAGTACCATCCGCAATGGTGTTCACAGTTGGAAGAGCCACTACATGCCCTGCTTTTAAGGATTCCTGCATACAGTTGGCGCCTGCTGGCTCCACACCGATCACCTTGATCTTTGGATTTAACAGCTTGGCCAGAGTAGAAACGCCGGCACATAAACCGCCGCCGCCGATTGGAACCAGGATATAGTCTACCGTTGGCAGTTCCTTGATGATCTCCATAGCGATGGTTCCCTGGCCCGTAGCAACTGCCAGATCATTAAAAGGATGAACAAACGTCAATCCTCTCTCCTCAGCCAGCTTATAAGCGTACTCGCATGCCTCGTCAAACACATCACCTGCCAGAACTACTTCTGCTCCGTAGCCCTTAGTACGGTTGATCTTGATCAGCGGGGTTGGTGTCGGCATCACGATGGTTGCCGGGATTCCTGCTAATTTTGCCGCATATGCCACGCCCTGTGCATGATTTCCTGCGGAAGCCGTGATCAGACCACGCTGTTTTTCTTCCTCCGATAAGGTGCTGATCTTATAGTAAGCGCCTCTTACTTTATAAGCACCTGTATACTGCATATTTTCCGGTTTAAAATAAACCTTGTTGCCGGTCTGGGAAGAATAATACTCGCTGTATACCAGTTTTGTCTCCTGAGTTACCTTGCTGACTGCCTCTGATGCCTCTTCAAAGCTCTCTAATGTCATCATAATTTTTTCTCCTTTGCGGGTCCTCTTTGTGTACTTATTCTTGGTGTTCTACGTTGAATAACGCATGAATAAACGCTTCTGCATCAAATTTCTGAAGATCATCAATCTTCTCACCAATTCCAATGTATTTTACCGGAATACCAAGTTCTGACTGGATCGCTACTGCGATTCCACCCTTCGCTGTTCCATCCAGCTTTGTCAGGATAATACCGGTTACATCTGCTACTTCCATAAACTGCTTTGCCTGGGACAACGCGTTCTGGCCCGTGGTACCGTCTAATACCACCAGAGTCTCCCGGTATGCGTCCGGATACTCCTTCTCAATGATCCGGTTGATCTTCTTTAACTCTTCCATCAGATTCTTCTTATTGTGAAGACGTCCTGCAGTATCACAGATCAGCACATCGGCATTTCTGGATTTTGCCGCAGCAACCGCGTCATAGATCACTGCCGCCGGGTCGGAGCCCTCTTTCTGGGCAATAATCTCCACACCAGCACGATGAGACCACTCAGTCAGCTGCTCGATCGCTGCCGCACGGAAAGTATCTGCTGCCGCCAGGATCACTTTCTTTCCCTGATCCTTTAACTGCCCAGCCAGTTTTCCGACAGATGTTGTTTTTCCAACACCATTAACACCGATCACCAGCACCACAGATCTGCGGTTCTCAAACTCATACGCATTTTCCCCTAAATCCATCTGCTGCTTCATGCTCTCCATAAGAAGAGCCTTGCACTCAGACGGGTCCTTGATATGCTGTTCTTTTACCTTCTTTCTCAGATCCTCTACAATGGACATGGTAGTCTGGATTCCCAGATCTCCCATGATCAGTGTCTCTTCAATTTCCTCATAGAATCATCATCGATGGCGGAAAACCCGCTGAAAATGGAATCCATTCCGGAAATGATATTATCCCTGGTTTTTGTCAGACCTTCTACCAGTCTTCCAAAAAATCCTTTCTTTCCTTCTGCCATAGCCTGCCTCCTTTTTCTATCTATCACCGTCCATGTGCTGCATAAACGGGGATCATTGTGTTAATGCTTCTTCAATCAGATTGACCGATACCAGAGTCGATACGCCCTTTTCCTGCATGGTGATACCATAAAGCCGGTCCGCCGCCACCATGGTCCCTCGTCTGTGGGTAATGACAATAAACTGGGTATGGGCCGTCAATTTATGGAGATATCCGGCAAAACGGTCTACGTTGGAATCATCCAGCGCCGCCTCGATCTCGTCCAACAGACAGAATGGAGACGGTTTCAGGTTCTGGATCGCAAATAACAGGGCAATGGCGGTCAAGGCCTTTTCGCCACCGGATAGCTGCATCATATTCTGCAGCTTCTTGCCCGGCGGCTGGGAAATAATTTGGATTCCGGCTTCCAGGATATCTTCTCCATCCACCAGTTCCAGGTTACCATGCCCGCCTCCGAACAATTCCCGGAATACCTTATCAAACTCACTGCGGATCTCCTTAAACTTCTCATCAAACTGGCGGCGCATGCCTGTATCCAGTTCTTCAATAATATTTAGTAACGTGACTTCTGCCTGCACCAGATCCTCATGCTGGGTCTTCATAAACTCATATCGTTCCGATACTTCCTTATAATCCTCAATGGCGTTGACATTGACATTGCCCAACGCGCGGATAGCGCTTTTCAGTCTATCTGCCTGGCGTTTCAATTCCGGGATTGAAGAAAGCTCATCATCCCGCAATGCCTCCGCCTTGGAATAGGTCATCTCATATTCGGACCACATATAGTCCACATGGCGGTCTAACCGCTCCGTCAGCTTGTCCTTCTGTCCATCCAGACGGAAATGCTCTTTTTCCAGTTCCGTCATCCGCCTGGACAATTCTTCCCGCTTCTGGAACAGCCCTTTCTGCTGCCTGGAAATCTCATCCTTTTCTAAGACTTTTTCATCCAGCCGTTTCTGACCGTCCTCGATCTGCCCGGCCATAGTCCGGATCTGTTCTTCCAGTCTTTGGATTTCTTCCTGCTTTCCCTGGATGATCTGATCCGTGTTGGTTCCGTGGGATAACAGTTCCTGTTTTTCTTCTTCCCGTCTGCGGATCTCTTCCCGGATACGGTTTGTATTTTCTCTCACAAACTGGTATTTCTGCTGTAACGCTGCGGTCTCTAACTGAATCGCAGACAAGTTTTTCGCCAGTTCTTCCCGTTTCTGCCGGTACTCTCCCTGGATCTCACCCAACTTCTGGATCTGCTTCTCTGTGTCTGCGTTACGGATTTCCAGACTCTCGATCTCTTTTCTCAGCTCTGCCTGGTTTCTCTGCAGCTCATGGATCTGTTCCTCCAACTGGGTATTCTCCAATACCATATCCGTAGAAGAATCAGAAATTTCCTGGATCTTCTGTTCCAGCTGACGGACATGGATCTGAACCGTATTCTGTTTCAGGGAAACACTCTGATATTCCTTTCGGATCTGATCCAGTTCGTCCTGATGTCCGGTCAGTTCTCCTTCCCGCAGGCTTAACTCCTTCTCGATCCGGTGTACTTCATCCAGACACCTCTGACATCGTTCTTCCAGTTCCTCGATCTCCCGGCGCCGTCCCAGAAGATTGCTGGTATTCTTAAAGGCACCTCCGGTCATGGACCTCCGGCGCTCAGTAACTCGCCATCTAACGTAACGATCCTTAAGGTGTACTGGAACTTTCTGGCCAACGCGATCGCATGGTCGATCTGATCCACCACCACCACCTTGCCCAGCAGATAACGGATCAGCCCCTCATACTGCTTCTCCGCCTGCACCAGAGTACTTGCCAGACCGATCACGCCCGGTTCTTTTAAAGCTTTTTCCTGGTTAAAGCTGCTGTTTTTCTGTCCCACACTGGTCAGCGGCAAAAATGTCGCCCGGCCAAATTTATTCTTCTTTAAATACTCGATCAACTGCTTGGCCGTTGTCTCGGAATCTGTAACGATATTCTGGATACTGCCTCCTAAAGCCGTCTCAATAGCAGTCTCATACTCCTTTTTCGTGGAAATGATATCCGCCACCACACCATGGATGCCCTTCACCCGGTCCCGGACCTCCATGACCTTCCGGATACTTCCTCCGTAGCCGTCATAGCGTTCCGCTAAGTTTTTCAGGGAGTCCATCCTGGTGTAAGCAGCCCGGTACTCCTGTTGGGTCTCATTTAACTGGCGGTTCAACCGGCGGACCTCCTGCTCTGTCTGGCCGATGGCCTCCTCACAGGTTCCTCTCTGCAGTTCCAGATCCACCAAACGGTCCTTTAATTCCCGCAGATGTTTTTCTTCTTCCTTGCGCTGTTCTTCCTGAACAGACTCATCACTCTTGGATTTCAAAAGCTTCTGGGCCACTTCAGACCGGCGCACCAGCACCTGCTCTAACATGGTCTCATACCGCTGTTTTTTCGCAGTCAGATCTGCCTTTTCATTCAGCGTCTGGATAATGGTCTGTTTCTGCTCTTCTACCTGCTGATCTAACAGCATACGCTTCTCGTCCGCATTCTGAACTGCTTTTTCTGCCTCTTCCTGACGTTCTAAGCTTTCCCGTGCCTGTGCGGTCAGATCCTCATGCTCCTTCTGGTACTGGCCGATCTGCTCCCGCTTTTCTTCCATCTCCTTGTCCATCGACTGGATCCGGGACGCCAGATGCTCCGCATTGATCTTTTCGGTGTTAATCTGCTCTTTTAAGACATTGATCTGGCCTTCCATACTGCCTTTTAATAAGTCTGACTGACTCTTCTCATTGCGGATCTGGTCTAATTCCTGATTTTTCTGTTCTAACTGCTGATCCAGTTCCTCATACGTGACACGGATCTGTTCTGATGTTTTCTGAGTTTCCTCCAGATCACCCGTTACGATCTGTTCCTTGCTTTCTACTTCTCGCAGCTGGACTTTTAACTCCTGGGTTTCTGTCAAAAACAGATTGACTTCGTACCGTTTCAGCTCTTCCTTCAGTTTCAAATACTCTCTGGCAGTCTCGGACTGCTTCGCCAGCGGTCCCACCTGTTTTTCCAGCTCCGATAAAATATCTGTCACACGGACCAGATTCTGTTTCTCATCCTCTAGTTTTTTCTGGGCAATGGCTTTCCGGCGCTTGAACTTTACGATTCCAGCCGCTTCATCAAACAGCTCCCGCCGTTCCTCCGGCTTTCCGCTCAGGTCTTATCGATCTGGCCCTGTCCAATAATGGAATATCCCTCTTTGCCAATACCGGTATCATAAAACAGCTCATTGACGTCCTTTAACCTACAGGCGCTGCCATTGATCCGGTACTCGCTCTCGCCAGAGCGGTAAATCCGTCTGGACACCGTCACCTCATCATAGTCAATGGCCAGCTGATGATCGGAATTATCCAAGGTAATGGCCACGTAAGCAAATCCCTGTGGCTTTCGAAGCTCCGTTCCAGAAAAGATCACATCCTGCATACTGGCGCCACGAAGTTGCTTGATCCTCTGTTCACCAAGTACCCAGCGGACCGCATCAGCAACATTGCTCTTACCACTGCCGTTAGGTCCAACGATTCCGGTGATTCCATTGTGGAACTCAAAGACGATCTTATTGGCAAATGATTTGAATCCCTGCACCTCAATGCTTTTTAAGTACATAAAACACCTACATTTCCTTTAATTTCAAGATTCCCTTGTAGGCCGCCATCGCTTCTGCCGCCTTCTTGGTCCGTCCGGTTCCTCTTCCGATCTCCTCTGTGCCGATCAGCGCCCGCACTTCAAAGGTCTTATTATGATCCGGTCCTTTTTCCCCTAACAATTCGTAAACCAGCGGTTCTTCTCCCTGGCTCTGAACCATTTCCTGTAAAATAGTCTTGCTATCATAAAAGAGCTGCTTGTGCTCCATATCATTCATAATAAACCGCAAAATAAACTCTTTTGCATTAGCAAAACCACCATCCAGATAAATCGCACCAATTAAAGCTTCCATGGCATCAGAAACGATGGAGTTGCGTCCGCGTCCTCCTGTGGCCTCCTCGCCCTTGCCAAGCAGCAGATACTCGCCCAGCTGGATCTCTCCCGCACAGTAAGCAAGTGCCGGTTCACATACCATGCTAGCTCTTGTCTTCGTTAAATCTCCCTCCGGAGACTGACGGAAACGGTGAAATAAGAAATCACTGGACACTACCTCCAGCACTGCATCACCTAAAAATTCCAGCCGTTCATTGCACTCCAGTTTGTCCAGCCTGTGTTCATTGGCATATGAACTGTGGATCATGGACTGACGGAACAGCTGCTTATTGTGAAACTCATATCCGATCTTTTCTTCCAGTTCCTTTAAATCCCTGCTCATCTAGGTTCCCCCTTAATGGAAACGCCGCAGCCTTTTTCATGCTGCAGCGTTCTTTATCTTTCACTTCATTGATTTTCTTAGTTTAATGCGCTCTTGATCTGCTCCACTGCATCTCCAACGGTCACGATGTTCTCTGCAGCTTCCTGTGGGATCTCAATGTCAAATTCTTCCTCGATACCCATGATAATCTGGAAAATATCCAGGGAGTCGGCACCTAAGTCATCGACAAATGTGGTCGCCATAGTGATGTCCTCTGCATCCACATTTAAAACCTCTGCAATAATTCCCTGTAATTTCTCAAATTCCATAACTCAAATCCTTCCTCTCTTAAAATATAGATATTATTTTTCAGGCTTTCCGTTATCGGAAGGCTCTGTTTTTAAGCTGATGCTCAAACTTTCTTTTATCTTTTCATTAATCTGCTGCTTTGTAAAGGTCTCACACTGCAAAATGGAATTACAAACCTCTAAGGCCTTGGAATTGCCGTGGGTCTTTACTACTAAGCCGTTTAATCCAAGAAGCGGCGCACCGCCATACTGACTGGCATCAAAAGCCTTTAACGTCTCTTTCAGTGCCGGCTTTACTAATAACGCGCCAATCTTGCTTCGAAGAGAAGTCAACATTCCCTTCTTTACCATGCTGATCAGCGTAGCTCCCACGCCTTCATACAGCTTTAAGATCACATTTCCCACGAAGCTTCGCTGACGATCACATCTGCTCCTCCATGAGGGATCTCTCTTGCCTCAATACTTCCAATAAAATTGATATCCTCGCAGGCTTTCAGAAGCGGGAAGGTCTCCTTCACCAGTGCATTGCCCTTTTCTTCTTCTGCGCCGATGTTAACGATCGCAACCCTCGGTTTCTTGATTCCGATCACGTGTTCCATATAGATAGAACCCATTCTGGCAAACTGTACTAAATGGGACGGTCTTGCATCCACATTAGCCCCACAGTCGATCAGAAGGGATACTCCCTTTTCTGTAGGAATTAACGGTGCTAGCGGCGGACGTTCCACCCCTTTGATCCTTCCAACGATCACCTGACCGCCTACCAGGATCGCTCCTGAGCTCCCGGCAGAAACAAAGGCATCTGCCTCCTGTTTCTTCACCATATTCATACCAACCACAATGGACGAATCCTTCTTTTTCCGGATCGCATTCACCGGCGGCTCCTCAGTTTCAATGACCTCTGATGCATGGACCACCCGGATCCGGTCTTTGGGGTAAGAATATTTCTCCAGTTCCCGGCGTACCACATCTTCTTTACCTACCAGGGCAATCTCAATCTGGTCAGTCTTTGCCACCGCGTCCACAGCGCCTTTTACCATCTCGACCGGCGCGTAGTCACCACCCATGGCATCTACTGCAACTCTAATCATCTTTTTGCTGCTCCTTCCGGATTCTATTCTCCACTAACCTATTACATAATATACTAGATATTGTTTTATAAATCAATCACAATTTATGTATTTTATTTTGATACTTTGTAAAGCCCGCCGCTTAGTGCTCCGCGCACTTGAAGCGGGGGAATGCTTATCTGCGTTCAAAGAAACGGATCCGGATCATACAGGAATAATTCTCATTTTCTTTCTCCGGTCCGGATACTTCAGACGGTGTTGCCTCAAAAATATCCTTGCCGGCGCCTGGCTCATGCTTCATGACGGTCTCCAGAATCAGTGCCGGATAATCCCCGTGCTCAATTTTTTCTGTAATCTCTTCCAGTTCTTCGATCCCCGAAATCTCACAGGTCACCGTCACATCTCTGGCCGTCAACATTTCATTGATTTTTTCTGTTTGAAATTCCAGTCCATATCCTGGGATACCATCAAAAATTTCTTTTAATTCTTTCATCTCTTGTTTCTGGTTATTGTATTCCGGTAACTCCTCCATGCGGAATGGAAGTCCATCCATCTCCTGTTCTATCCATCTTTTATTTTCAGAAAGATCCTTCTGTTCCCGGATCTGACGCTCAGTCCGCACCAATTCTTCTTGAAATTCTTCACTTTTCCTTCTGACAGGCGCTGCAAAGACCACTGCATAAACCAGAATTACGATCAACAGAACAACCAGTGCCAGCATGGTTTTCTTCTGAAAATCCATATGTTTAAAGTTCATGATCTTCCCCTCCCGCCAGCAAAACTTCCAGTTCTGTCTGCTCATTCTGCCTGGTCAGTTCCACATGATCCACCAGCGGACTGATTTCGATCCGCTCCATGGCTTCTACTGTTTTCTCCAAATTCCAGTCAGACAGCAGAATCCTGCAGCGGTTTCCTGATAACTCGATCTCTTTTACCTTTCCATGGTCAAATATCTCATCTTTCAAAAGTCCCAAAAATTCCATGCGGAAACGATTTTGCCCCATGGGTTCTTTTTCTGTCCCGGACCATTGCTGATATGCCTGTTCCATCTCTTCATAGTCTTTATTCTCATCAAGAAGTACCGCTAATTCCTTCTGTTTCTGAGTCAATGCCTGTTTCTGGATCGCCAGGTCTCTTAAAGGGCTTATGAACATACACCAGATCATCAGACACCAGACCAATAACACAGGAAAAACCGGCAGATATTTCTTTCTGTCCCTTTTCCCTTTATAGGACGCAAAATTGATGTTCTTTCTCTCCGTCCGTTTTCTTTCCTCCATTGCCTATCCTTTCCAAAATGTTATTCCGGCAGCTTCTGCACTGATCAGTCCCCGTACCGGTTCCTGACTGTTATCCAGTAATTTCGTCCAGTCACAGCAGTCTGCTTCCAGCCGTTCCGTGATTGCAGCCTCCAATAAGGGATTCCGTTTTCCTCCAGTAACATAAATCAGTTCCGGAATATATCCCGGATAGCAGGTCTGATAATAATCCCAGACCTTTTCCAGCTCAAACAGCAACCTTTCCTCTGTATCGCAAAACTCCAGGCCACGTTTTGCGAACAACAGACCCTTTTGATAAAAATACAACCGCACACCCTGTCTGCCGCAATCCATCACGCAGCAATTGCTCCGTCTGACATCCTGTTTTCCCTGGTCAGACATGATCAGATTGGAAATGGCACTGGACGCCGGAGCCATGGCAGACAATTTCCAGCCAACCATACGGATCAATTTCTGGTACCACTCCACAACCCTGACAGGCACTGCAGCCGCCAGAAGATCCATGCTTTCATCCTGTCCCGTTCCATCCGGTATCGAATCCGCCAAGCTGTAATCATAGACCCATTCTTCCACACTGTGTTCCAGATAATCATAAAATTCATAAGGCAGATTCAGCATCAGATGCTTCGGATCCATCCCTGCCATACGGACTCGTTTTGTGATCACCTGTTTTTCTGGTAGAACCACGCATGCTCCGTATCTGGATAATCCATGTTTTCTTCCTGTTTCTTTTAAAAATTCTGCCGCAGATTCCAAAGAAAGGATCTTTCCATCCATCCGGAGCTGTTCTGGAATCCGTTCGCTTATTTCCCCGCATATTCTGTTATTTTCATGGACTGCAATTTTCAGAAATTCACTGCCCAGATCAATTCCGATATATTTTTCTGACATACCCTTCCCTTATTCTGCCTTCAAGCCTATATTTTCTAACGGTCAGCACAGCAAATGAACAGACCTGTAAAACCGTTACGTTTCCTTTCTCTTTACCATATGTGTACATACCACTGGATCAGCGCTTCGCCATAACAAAGACAGAAGGCCGTTGATACTGCAAGTGCCGGACCAAATGGAATTTTCTTTGTTTTCATCGCAGCGCACATCAGAATCCCCAGCAAACTACTGAAAAACAGATTCAGAAAATTGCCCTTCAGTCCCAGATAGAAGCCTGCTACAAATAAAAGGCGGATATCTCCGTAACCAATCGTTTCTCTCTTCATGCTCCGGTCCATACAAACCGATAAAAGAAGCAGGCCGCCGCTAATCAGACATGAACCCAACAGTCCGTCCAGTACGGAAACGCCATACTTTGGAAACAGCATCATGAACATCATTTTCCAGACCAGCGCAGCTGCCAGTAAACTTCCTGGTATTTCGTATGTATCCTTATCCCACAAGGCGATCGCCAGCAGGATCACGCCCAAACCTGCCGCACAGATCTTCTGATTCCATGCGTCAAACCGCAATGCTGCAGCTGTAAAAAATACTGCCAGACTGATTTCTGACCACAGACACTCTGTTGGAATCCTTTCCCGGCAATATCTGCATCTTCCTTTTTGAATCAGCCAGCTAAAGACCGGGATCAGCTCCATCACTCCAAGAGTGTGTCCACAACCAGGACATCTGCTCCGGCCTCCCAGCGTCCTTTTTTCATAAATTCTCTCCGTCATACAACACACAAAGCTTCCGCAAACCGCACCGGTCACCGCTGCCCAGAAGCCAAGATACATGCTCTCCACCTGATTCATCATGTTCCTTTCATTATAACTATTCAGTCCCTTCACAGCTGATTTTCACTTACATCTGTCCATACATAGACAACAACGGAAGATACATGGAGATCACAATAAATCCAGTTGCGATAGCCAGCACCACCATCAGAGCCGGTTCTAGTCCCGCAGCCAGTTTCCTCGCTGCAATTTCTTCCTGGATATCAAAATATTCACCCATAGAAGCCAGCATGGACGCCAGCTCTCCAGATTCTTCTCCTATGGCACAGACTTCTTTCAAAATCTGCGGAAATGTTCCATCTTCTTTCATCCACATCCCAAGTGATTCTCCAGCCTGGAGTTTTCCTGCGGCCTGACGGATCTTTTTCCCGGTGCTCCGGTTGTCGATAGAACCTGCTGTAACCACAAGTACCTGTGGAAGAGGAACTCCTGCCTGCAGCAAGGTAGCAACGGTATGGCAAAACTGTGCATAAATACTCATATCCCACAGCTTTCCAATCATTGGAAGCTTCTTTATGATCATTTCCAGCTGTTCTCTTCCTCGTTCAGTCTTCCAGTAACAGACTACTCCGCCAATCACCAGGATGACTGTACTTAAAAGCGCCACGATATGCTCCTGTAAAAAACCGGAAATAGAAAGCAGAATTTTAGTTCCAAGAGGCAGATCAGTTCCCACTTCTTTTAATACCGCCGCAATCGATGGTACGACCCAGCCAACAATAAAGGTCAAAACCAGAACTGCCATTCCTAACACAAAGCATGGATAGATCAACGAAGTTTCCATTTTCTGTTTCGCCTTATATCTTCTCTCATAATACATAGAAAGATTCTGAAATACCTCCGCCAATCTTCTGGAATGTTCACCACCACGGACCATTTCCAGAAATGCAGCCGGAAATCCATCTGGATCCGCCTCCTCAAAACCATCCGCCAGAGAACCTCCTGCTTTCACAAACTGTGCCGTCTTGATCAGGCACTTTCTCCATCTGCGTTTTTCAGCCTGTCCACCAAGAATCGAAAGCGTTTTCTCTACGGAAATCCCTGCTTTTAAAGCAGCGGCAAACTGACTGGAAAACAATGCCAGATCACGGTCTTTCATTCCTGCTACATAAATGTCTTCCGTCAAAACTTCCCGCCATTTATGTACCTGCTCCAGTTCCAGGATCAGATCCCCGTTTTCCCGGATCATCGCAACAGCCTGCATCTGGTTTTCTGCTTCTATCATTCCCCGTTTTTCTTCTTTTCTGTCTGATATCGCAAGGTACCGGTACTTCATCCTTTCCTCCCCATCTCAAGGATCACCCGGACTCCTTCTTCTACCGTAGTGGTCCCCATCCGGATCAACTCTTTGCAATTGTCTTCCATTGACTGATAATCTTCATCCTTCAGAGTCTCCAGGAGTTCATCTCTCGCCGCACCTTCCAGGACAGCTTTTCTTCCCTTCTGGTTCATAAAGAGGATCTCATAAATTCCCGTTCTTCCGCGATATCCAGTGCCGAAACAATGGGGACAGCCCTTTCCACGGTATAACATCTGCCCCTTTTCTGCTCCCACGAGACGTCTTTCCTCTTCCGTCGGAACATACGCTTCCCTGCAGTCTGGGCAAATTTTCCGCACCAGCCGCTGGGATACCACACCCTTTAGAGCATCTGCTATCAAAAACGGGGCAACACCTGCATCCCGAAGACGGTTGATCGTCATAACTGCATCATTGGTATGAACAGTCGTCAGCACCAGATGTCCCGTTATGGCAGCACGCATGGTAATTTCTGCTGTCTCTGCGTCACGTATCTCACCAACTGCCACAATATCCGGATCCTGTCTCAATACAGCCCGCAACGTTTCCGCAAAGGTCAGTCCAATTTCCTTCCGGATCGGAATCTGGTTCACACCTTTGATATAGTACTCCACCGGGTCTTCCAGCGAAACCAGATTGACTTCTTCTGTATTCAACTCCTGGATCATCGTGTAAAGTGTCGTTGTCTTACCGCTTCCTGTCGGTCCCGCCATCAGGATCACTCCGCTGTGTTCTTTCAAAAGAGTCTCATAACGGGTCTTATTACGTTCTGTCAATCCAATCGTCTGGCTGTTCATCTTTCCAGATGTCTGATTTAGCAGACGCAGCACTGCCTTTTCTCCTAACAGCACAGGAATCACGGAAACTCTTAAATCGATCTCCATTCCGGCAACTGTGGCCGTCACCCGGCCGTCCTGTGGAAGCCGGTGTTCCGTGATATTCATTCCTGCCATTACCTTAATGCGGGCAATGACAGCTGCCCGCATAGAAGACGGAACTGCAAGAACCGGATGCAGGATTCCATCGATTCTCATTCTTACTGTCATCTGATCCTCTTGAGGCTCTAAATGAATATCGCTGGCCTGTTCCAAGGCTGCACGTTCCAGAATCGAATTGACCAGGCGGATGGCTGGAGCCATTTCTCTTTGTTCCTGCTCCTTTGGAATCTCGTTTTTCTCTTTCTGTGTCAAACTACGGCGCTCCATGTCTTCAATGGCACGTTTAACTCCTTCCACTCCATATAGCTTCTGGATTTGATAATCAATATGATGAAAGGCAGCTAATCCCGGAATCACTTCGCACCGGGCTGCTGCCTTTAATTCTTCAAGCGCCATAAAATCTGCCGGATTTTTTATTGCGACATACAGGATACCGTCTTTTTTCCTTACCGGGACTGCACCCAGCCGCTTTGCCAGACGTTCCGGAATCAAGGCGGACAATTCTGGCTCCGGATCTACATCGGAAAGATCCCAGACGGAAAGTCCCAGCTGTTTCTGACGCGCTGTCAACGCCTGTCCCTCAGTAATCTGTTTCATTCTGATCAGAACCTCATCAAGCTGTCCGCCAGACTCTCTCTGAAGTTCCTTCGCTTTACCCAGAATGTTCTCATCTACCAGCCCCATCTCCAACAGGATCTGATCAAGCTTTTGATATCTCAATGATATTCCCCCTGCTTATTTTCATGTACTCCGCGAACACACTCTACGGCTTTTTAAGATCAAAAATGCCCCATGATCCATCGAGGCGTTTTCTTTATGATTAGTTCTCTACGCTAACAATCTCTTTTTTGTTATAAGATCCGCAAGCTTTGCAAACTCTATGAGGCATCATTAAAGCACCGCACTTGCTGCACTTTACTAAGTTCATAGCGCTCATCTTCCAGTTTGCTCTACGTTTATCTCTTCTTGCTTTTGAAGATTTATTCTTTGGACAGATAGACATGGTTACACCTCCTTAAACTGTTTAAAAATATCCTGGATAACAGACATTCTTGGGTCTAGCGAACTCCTATCGCAGTCGCATGTCTCATGATTGAGATTCGCCCCACATCTATTACAAATCCCTTTGCAATCTTCATCGCACAGGACTTTCATAGGTAAGTTCAACAACAATTCGTCGCGAACCAACTGGTCAACATCCAGATTATAACCTTGCAAGTATGGCTGCTCGTCCAGATTGGCGATACGCTCCTCGTCTGTCAGGTTCATATCCAGAGTGCGTTCAATAGACAGCTGAAACGGTACTTCTACCGGTTCCAGGCAACGGTCACATGGAATCATCAGCGTAAATTCTGCTTCTCCACTTAAAACCAATGTCCGGTCTCCCACATTCTCAATATGAAGGGCAACAGGCTTTGAATCGCTTACAGGGCAGATGCCTTGCGGAATCTGAAATTCCCTGCAGTCCAATTCTACTGCATAATCGTTTGTTTTTCCCTCTCTGGTAAACAACTCTGTTAGACTTATGAGCATATTGATTCTCCAATACGCACCTATGATATTATACATAGGTGCGTACATTTGTCAACCAAATTTTTCTAAAAGTTTTATTTTCAGAATCGATTATTTCACCAGAGCCAGAGTATCTCTTGCGATTGCTAACTCTTCGTTGGTTGGGATCAGCATAACTTTTACCTTGGAATCTGCTGCAGAAATTACTGCGTTCTTTCCTCTTACATCGTTTGCCTGATCGTCGATCTTTACACCCAGGAAACCTAAGTACTCACAGATCGCTTTTCTGGTTGCCTTATCATTCTCACCAACACCAGCGGTAAATGCGATTGCATCAACACCGTTCATAGCTGCAGTGTAAGCACCAATGTATTTTGCTACACGGTAGCGGAATGCATCCAATGCAACCTCTGCCAGATGATTACCGGATTTTGCTGCTGCCTCGATATCACGGAAGTCGCTGGAAACACCGCCGCTCATGCCGTAAACACCAGATTTCTTGTTCAGGATATTCAGAACCTCGTTTACATCCTTGCCCTCTTTGTTGCAGATGAACTGAACAACAGCCGGATCAATGTCACCACTTCTGGTTCCCATGATCAGACCCTCAAGAGGAGTCAGACCCATGCTGGTATCTACACACTTGCCACCGATAGAAGCAGAAACGCTTGCGCCGTTGCCTAAGTGGCAAACGATCACCTTTGCGTTCTCTGGATCTAAGTTGCCGAACTTGATAGCCTCGCCGGATACGAACATATGGCTGGTGCCATGGAAGCCGTATCTGCGGATGCTGTATTTCTCATAGTACTCATGTGGAATTGCGTACAGATATGCTTTTTCTGGCATCTTCATACCAAATCCGGTGTCCCATACTGCTACGTTTGGCTTGCCTGGCATAGCCTTCTCACAAGCCTCGATACCCATTAAGTTTGCCGGGTTGTGCAGAGGTCCTAAGTCGAAGCACTCACGGATTACTCTCTTAACGTCCTCGTTCACAATGATGGAATCGCTGTAAACAGTACCAGCATGCAGTACACGATGTCCAACAGCAGCGATCTCGTCGGTGCTCTTGATCACGCCATGCTCTGGGTCAACCAGTGCATCCATAACCAGCTTGATCGCTACGGTATGGTCTGGCATCTCGTGCTCTACTACATATTTATCTTTGCCTGCAGGCTGATGAGTCAGCTTGGAACCATCAATACCAATTCTCTCGCATAAACCTTTTGCAATAACGCTCTCATCGTCCATGTTGATCAACTGGTACTTTAAGGAAGAGCTTCCGCAGTTAACTACTAAAATGTTCATTTTGTTTCTCCTTTTTTGTTACAGTTATGACGGTTTGTAATCGTTATGATTATTTTACGATCTCGCCGTAAACTTCTCTGCCGCAGCCTGCTGCGTTGGACTCATCTGTATCGATATGCATTGCTAATGCGTAAGAATCGCTTACACGAACAACAACATCACCGAATACCAGGCTTCTGCCCTCAGTATCTACCTTTACAGATACGATCTCACCGTTGGTTACGCCCAGAGCCTCTGCATCTTTTGTAGTTGCATGGATATGACGTTTTGCTGCGATCACGCCCTCTTTTAACTCAACTTCGCCGCATGGTCCAACCAGTTTGCAAGCGCCACTGCCTGCGATATCGCCAGACTCTCTGATTGGAGCTGCAACACCGATGGAACGTGCATCTGTTAAAGAAAGTTCAACCTGAGTTGCTTTTCTGCATGGTCCAAGGATGGATACGCCTGCTAATTCCTTCTTGGAACCAACAACAGTAACTCTTTCCTCACATGCATACTGACCTGGCTGGGATAAATCTTTCTTCTTTGTTAACACATACCCTTTACCAAATAATGTCTCTAAATCTTCCTGAGTAACATGTACGTGACGTGCACTGGTTTCAACAATGAATTTCATACCGTTAATCTCTCCTCTTTCTTTTTCATAAAATCTAAATCAACACATACGTTGTGATTCTATCCTTATTTTAGGATGTTCGGCATTTTTTTTCAAGTAGTGTCTGGAAATTCCTTTGCATTTTTTGTAAAACAATTATTTTTTCTGTCCGTCTGTGTTATAATCTTTCATTATCAGTTGCTTTGTGTAACTGTTTGTAAAGCGGACATTCGCAATCCGCTTCGCTACTTGCTCATGAACGCAGTCACTTCGCGATATGTCAGTGGGAGCTTTCAACTCTCACTGACAGAACGCATCCCCCCTCACCCGCCGCTTAGTGCTCCGCGCACTTGAAGCGGGGGAATGCTTATCTGCGTTCAAGAAATCCTGAGGAGATATTTTCATGAAACATCAGTCAGATACCCCTATACGTGCAGTTGGTGTCATTGCAGAGTATAACCCCTTCCACAACGGACATGCATATCAGTTAAAAAAAGCCCGGGAGCTGTCTGGGGCGAATTATTGTATTGCAGCCATCAGTGGTGATTTTGTGCAGCGTGGCGGCCCTGCTGTCTTTGATAAATATACCCGCACCGCTATGGCACTGGAATCCGGAGCCGATCTGGTAGTGGAACTTCCTCCCATCTTTGCCTCCAGCAGTGCCGAAGACTTCGCATCCTGCGGCGTGGCGTTATTGGACGCGCTGGGTGTGGTCAGTCACCTTTGCTTTGGCAGCGAATCCGGAAATCTGGAGGAGCTTCATCTGTGGCTGATCTTCTTGCAGAAGAATCAGAAGAATACCAGCAGGTACTTCGCCAACATTTAAAAGATGGATATCCTTTCCCCCAGGCAAGAGCTGCTGCTTTCTCTTTCTGCAGCCCCAAAACTGACCCGGAACTTTTAAGCCAGCCAAATAACACCCTGGGAATTGAATATTTAAAAGCCATTAAAAAGCAGAACAGCCCAGTCACGCCCGTTACGATCAAACGGATGGGGAGCGGTTATCACGAAGCTGTCATCTCCTCCGATCAGCCTATGGCCTCAGCCACTGCGATCCGGGCGGTGCTGGAAAACCGGACAGTTGATGATTTCAAAGAATCCAACCTGCTTCTGGCCTCCCAGATACCTCCGGCAGCCTTAAATCTGGCCCGTACCAGGCTTCCGCTGACCGCAGATGATTTCTCTGCGCTTTTATCCTTCCGTTTTTTGGAATTGGACCGTCAGAGAACACCTCTGGAAACGTTTCTGGATGTGTCTCCGGAACTGGCAAAACGGATCAGCAGACAGATCCTGGATTTTTCTCTGATTTTCAGCCGGATTCAGAATTTAAAGACCAGACAGTACACCTACACCCGTATCAGCCGCAGTCTTTTCCATATTTTATTAGATATGACCGAAGCCGATGCTGTACGCAGAAAGACGAATGGATATGTATCCTATGTCCGGATTCTTGGTTTCCGTCGGGAATCCGCCCCATTATTGGGAGCAATCAAAAAGGCATCCGCACTGCCTTTGATCACCAAGACAGCCGATGCCTCTAAAATGTTATCGGAACACACATTTTCAGATTTTCAAAAGGATCTGTATTGCTCCCATCTGTACCAGGCCGTTTACCAGGCCAAAACCGGACAGGCACTGCCCAATGAATACACCCATTCTGTTATCATCCGGTAGATCTGCCGGATCACTTGTCTGTTTTCTATGCCCAGGACCATTTACATCTGAATACCGATCTCTTTTGCCAGCGTATTCTCCACATGCAGGAAATCCATCATTTCCTGCAATTTTTTTCCGTTTTTCTTGCCTTTTCCTTCTTTTACCGCCCGGATCAGCACATTTTTCGGTGTATGTTCCATGTCGATAAATTCCAGAATCTGAGTGCGGTACCCATGATTTTCCAGAATCTCCGCACGAATCCCATCGGTATAAAGGGCTGCCATCCGTTCCTTCAAAAGACCATACTGCAGCACCGGCTCTAACATATCATTTTTCATCTGACGGTTCAGTTCGTGCTGACAGCACGGAACCGACAAAATCACCGACGCATTCCAGCGGACTGCCTTTGCCAGGGCATAATCAGTAGCCGTATCACAGGCATGGAGAGTCACTACCATATCCACCTGATCTACTCCCTCGTAGGAAGCGATATCTCCATGATAAAAGGCCAGCTTCTCAAACCCATATTTTCTCGCCAGCTGGTTGCAGTGATCGATCACATCCTGTTTTAAATCCAGTCCGATCACACGAATATCAAATCCGTTCAGTTCCTTCAGATAGTAATACATCGCAAAAGTCAGATAAGATTTCCCACAGCCAAAATCAATGATATTGATCTCCCGCCCCTTTGGCAGCTTCGGCAGGATATCCTGCACAAACTCCAAGAACCGATTGATCTGGCGGAACTTATCATAGCGGGAATGCACGATCCTGCCATCGGCCGTCATAACTCCTAAATCCTGTAAAAACGGTATCGGCTTTCCCTCTTCCAGCACGTACTTCTTCTTCCTGTTGTGATCTAACAATGTAGAAGGGGCCTGGATCTTTGCCTGACCCTTCACCGGACGGTTCTTTTTCACTTTCACTGTCATTTTTCCATTCTTGCTGACCAGTATCTGGGCTGAGCCCTTCGCTGATGCCAGTTCCATCTGACGGAAGGTATCGCTCATAGCATTCTGAAGATACTCATATGCTTCATCCTTCATCAGATTCTGGTGAAATGCCTGTTTTCCACGGAACTCTTCTACCTGAAACACCAGTTTTCCCTGCAGAAGAAGAGGTCTCACACGAACCTTGGAGACCTCTTCCTTTCTGCGGGAATTGCTGAGAATGATCTGTCCCAGCTGTTCATCTAAAAAATCTTTGATTCTCTCCATGATTCTTCCCGTCTTTTTTATTTATGATTCACTGGTAAAGCGGACATTCGCAATCCGCTTCGCTACTTGCTCATGAACGCAGTCGCTTCGCGATCTGTCAGTGGGAGCTGAAAGCTCCCACTGACAGAAGCATCCCCCCTCACCGCCGCTTAGTGCTCCGCGCACTTGAAGCGGGGGAATGCTTATCTGCGTTCAATTTTCTGCATCCACCCACGCAGACCGCAGAAGCTCCGGATATTTCTCCAGATGAGCATAGTCATTAAACCGTTCTAGCCGGAACTGATCCAGCTCCGGGTCATAAGTCAGCTCCGTAATACTGCTGTTTTCCATACCTTTTCCGAAAATTCCAAGCTTCGCCAGATTGATTCCTAAAATATGGGCAACAAGACTGCGGATCAGACAGCCATGGCTGACTACGACCACCTGCTTTTCCGGTCCTTTTGCAATCCGTTCCAATACCGGAAATGCCCGCTTCACCGCATCACCTGCAGATTCACCGCCTGGATACGGCAGATCCTGTTCCATTTTCGCCTGTTCTTTCTTAAAATCCGCAAAACGCTCCGCGATCACTTTATCACTCAGTCCTTCCATGTCGCCAAAGCTGATTTCCCTTAACCCCGGATCGATCTCATGCTCCACATTCCAGTACAGATTGGCTGCCTGTGCTGTCTGAACTGCCCGGAGGTAGTCACTGGAATAAACCTTATCAATATTTTTCTTTACCAGCCGTTCTCCCACCAGAGCCGCCTGCCGGAATCCCTCCTGGGATAAATCCACGTTCACATTACACAGCTTACTGCACTGTCTTCCATGGCGGATCAGATAAATCTTCATAATCTCCTCCTAGTTCTTAAAGCTGTGGATCGGGGCCGGAATCCGTCCGCCTCTGGTCACAAACTTCTCACAGGAATATGGATTCACCGGCATAACCGGAGCATAGCCTAACAGACCGCCGAATTCTACGGTATCGCCAACAGATTTACCAATCACAGGGATCACACGGACTGCTGTAGTCTTCTGGTTGATCATGCCGATCGCTGCCTCGTCTGCGATAATTCCCGCAATCGTGCTTGGAGTCGTATCTCCAGGAATCGCGATCATATCCAGACCTACGGAGCAGACACAGGTCATAGCTTCCAGCTTCTCAATCGTCAAAGCGCCCATTGTCACCGCATCGATCATGCCCTGATCCTCGCTGACCGGGATAAATGCGCCGCTTAAACCACCTACATAAGAGGTTGCCATAACGCCGCCCTTCTTCACCTGATCATTCAACATGGCAAGAGCCGCTGTGGTTCCAGGAGCGCCTACACGTTCCAGACCGATCTCTTCCAGGATCTCTGCCACACTGTCTCCCACTGCCGGAGTCGGAGCCAGAGACAGATCAATGATACCAAATGGCACACCCAGACGTTTCGAAGCTTCCTGGGCCACCAGCTGTCCTACACGGGTGATTTTAAACGCCGTCTTCTTAATCGTCTCGCACAGAACCTCAAAATTCTCTCCTCTGGCCTGTTCCAGCGCCACCTTCACGACTCCAGGACCACTGACACCGACGTTAATGATCGCATCCGCCTCAGTCACACCGTGGAACGCGCCTGCCATGAATGGGTTGTCATCTGGAGCATTGCAGAATACCACCAGCTTTGCACAGCCTAAGGAATCATTTTCTCTGGTCGCCTCTGCGGTTTTCTTCACAATCTCACCCATAAGGCGAACCGCATCCATATTTAAGCCGGTCTTGGTAGAGCCTACATTAATGGAACTGCACACCCGCTCCGTCTCTGCCAGGGCTTTCGGAATGGACCGGATCAGATTCTCCTCCGCCGGTGTCATGCCTTTGCTGACTAACGCAGAATAACCTCCGATAAAATTGACGCCAATCTCCTTTGCCGCCCGGTCTAAGGTTCTTGCGATGGTCACAAAATCATCCGGAGTCTTGCAGGCTGCGCCGCCTACCAGGGCGATCGGGGTCACAGAAACTCGTTTATTGACAATCGGAATCCCAAAATCCCTGGAAATCTCTTCACCGGTAGAAACCAGATTTTTCGCTTTAGAAATAATTTTATTATAAATTTTCTGATTGAGAGCCTCCAGATCGGAATCACAGCAATCCAGCAGACTGATGCCCATCGTAATAGTACGCACATCCAGTTTCTCATGCTCGATCATATTGTTGGTCTCGATCACTTCAAACATATTCAGCATAAATCAGTTTCTCCTTTTCTTAGATTCTGTGCATTTTGGTAAAGATCTCTTCTCTTTGGCATTTGATCCTGACGCCGATCTCTTCACCCAGCTTCTCTAAGTCATCGCAAATGGTTCCAAAAGGCTTATTTGCATGATCCATATCTACGATCATCATCATATTAAAAAACTCCTGTACGATGGTCTGGGAAATGTCCAGAATGTTGATCTGACTGTCTGCCAGATAGGTACAGACTTTCGCAATGATTCCTACGGTATCTTTTCCAACTACTGTGATAATGGTCTTGTTCATGCTCATATTCTCCTCTTCTATATGGTGATGATTTCTGACATCTGGTCCCGCTTTGCCACAGAAATCCGGAAGTCAGATGCCTTATACGGATGATCGCCCTGATCGATCTCTAAACGGACAGTCTGATAAGCCAGTTCCTCATAGTTATTCTCCCGGCTTAAATGTCCAAGAACTACCTGTTTCAGACGGTCATGCAGTATATGATTTAAAAGACGGCCGGCATTATCATTGGATAAATGTCCATGGTCGCTTAAAATCCGTTGTTTTAGATAATAGGGGTAAGGTCCTGTCTCTAACATTCTCACATCATGGTTTGCTTCTAATAATAAAGCATCCAGTCCTTGAAGATGATCAATGATATACTGATCGTAATGACCCATATCTGTTGCCACCGCTACGGAAGCATGGTCATTCTGGATACGGTATGCCACCGGGTTAGCCGCATCATGGTCAATCTTAAAGGGTCTGATTTCCAAATCGCCCACTGAAAAATCCGCATCTGGCTGAATGGGATGAAGCAGTTCCCGCGGAAATTCACCCAGGGATTTGATCTTTGTGATCTCATCCAGTGTTTCCTTCGTTCCGTAAATAGGAACACCCTGTTTTCTCGCTAAAACTCCCAGGCCCTTTACATGGTCGGAATGCTCATGGGTGATCATGATTCCATCCAGTTCGCTGCCCTTTCTTCCAATCTCATTCAGTCCCTGTTCGATCCTCTTGTTGCTGATTCCTGCATCCACCAGAATACTGGTCGTATCAGAACCAACAAAAATACAGTTTCCGCTGCTGCCGCTGGCTATACTAACAAATTGCATCTGCATTATCCTTCTTAACCTTGCTCTTATCCTTTTGTAAATCTTTGTCCTAACACGCTTTTTAACTGACTTCTCATATCTTCCGGAGAACCATTATTATCCAATTCCCGGTCTGAAAGGCTCCGGTACTCCTCTTCGGACAGCTGATTTGCCATCATCTGAAGGCATTTTTCACGGCTGTAACCGCGATTTTCCATCAGACGACGGATTCTGGTTTCTCTTAAGGTATAAAGATACCACACTTCATCGTAAATGTCACCTGGATTTTTATCCGGAACCGCAGTTTCCACAATCACCAGTCCCTTCTGGATCTCCCGGACCTTTTTGTAGATCCAGTTCCAGACCAGGGGATGAATGATGACGTTGACCTGCTCCAAAGCTTCTGGATTCTGGAATATTTTCTCCGCAAATGCGGCCCGGTCCAGATTGCCCTCTGAATCCAGGATTCCTGTTCCAAAAGCTTCCGTCAGCTTTATCAGACCAGCCTGCCCCTTTTCTTCCAGGTGTTTTGCCACTTCATCTGCCTGGATCACCACCGCCTGGTAATCTTCTTTTAAAATATCCAACACACGGCTTTTTCCGGTTCCTACGCCACCGATCAGCTCCACGACCATTTTTTTCGCTGTATTTTCTTCCATCTTTTGCCACCTTTTTTCTGTCAAAATCTTGAAGGTACTGGATCGTTACGTTTTATTTTGCATCAAACCAGTTGTCCCCGCTGTGGGCTTCCACTTCCAGAGATACCTTTAATTCTGCCGCATGCTTCATTTTGTCTTCCAGAAGAGCTGTCACTTCTTCCTGCTCCTCTTTCCAGGTTTCCACCAGAAGTTCATCGTGTACCTGCAGCACGATTCTGGATTTCAGATTCCGCTCCCGCAGCTCCCGATCCACGGCGATCATGGCCAATTTCATAATATCTGCCGCCGTTCCCTGGATCGGAGAATTCATGGCAACACGCTCTCCAAAGGACCGTTGCATAAAGTTCGCGGATTTTAACTCCGGAATCGGTCTGCGGCGGCCATACATGGTCTCCACGTAGCCCATTTCCTTGCCTTTAGCCACCTCGCCATCCAGGAATTTCTTCACGCCCGGATAAGTTTCAAAATATTTATTGATATATTCCAGGGCTTCTTTCCGGCTGATACTCAAATCCTCGCTCAGACCAAATGCACTGATTCCGTACACAATACCAAAATTGACCGCTTTGGCATTCCGCCGCTGCAACGGCGTCACCTCATTTAATGGAATATGGAACACCTCAGACGCTGTAATGGCGTGAATATCCTGGGCGTCCCGGTAAGCACCGATCAACCGCTCATCCCCGGACATATGGGCCAGAATACGAAGCTCGATCTGGGAATAATCTGCATCTACAAAAGTATATCCCTCTTCCGGCACAAACACCTTACGGATCTCTCTTCCTAATTCCATACGGACCGGGATATTCTGCAGGTTTGGTTCCGTACTGCTGATACGTCCGGTAGCTGTAATGGTCTGGTTGAAGGTTCCATGAATTCGTCCATCATCCCGGATAAAGCCATATAAACCCTCTGCATAAGTAGAATTTAACTTGGTCAGCTGACGATACTCCAGAATATCATGGACTACTGGATAGTCTGGCGCCAGTTTCTCCAGCACATCTGCTGCCGTAGAATAACCAGTTTTGGTCTTTTTCCCATGAGGCAGCTGCATCTTTTCAAATAAGATCTCCCCCAGCTGCTTCGGAGAGTTGATATTAAAGGTCTCCCCCGCCTCCTCGTAGATCTGCTGCTCCAACTGGGTGATTTTTATCTTCAGCTTATCGCCATAAGCCTTCAGCGTCTCTTTTTCCACCCTGATTCCAGCCTGCTCCATGTGGTACAGACTATAAATCAATGGCATCTCCATATTTAAAAACAGGTTCCACATAGTCTCCTGTTTTAATTTTTCTTTCAGAACCGGAGCTGCTTTCCAGGCAATATAGCCCATATAACAGAGGCAAATGCCTGCCTTTTCATTCCCGCGCTCCAACTCTTTTCCTAAAGACAGCTTGCCAAGAAGATCTGCCTTTGATGGAACCGTCATGCCCAGATAATCTCTGGCCAGATCATCATAATCATAGGTATCTTTCAGTGGATTTAACAGATATCCTGCCACCTGGGCATCACGGGCACTGCTGCCGTCCTCCACCTCCAGATAAGGAAGCTGTTTTTTCAGATCCAGCACCCAGGCAGCTTCTGCCTTTTTCACCAGGCGGCTCATCGTATCCGCCAGATACTGCCCCGTCAGAAAGCCCTCTGCGGCAATGCCATAGACTGCCTCCTCGCCAAAGCACAGAGCCAGTCCGTAGATCTGTCCCTGTTCCACTACCAGCTGCATACCCAGATTTTTCTCTTTCTCCGCTTTTACAAAAATCTCCTCTGCCTGTCCAAAATCCCGGATGACCTGGAAATTGGATGCCACATCCGGCGCTGCCATGTGATCCGCGTCAAACCGGGCCAGAATGGACTTAAATTCCAGTCTCTTCATATATTCATAGGCTTCCTGGGTATAAAGATTGCCAACCTCCATATCCGCATAAGAGAATTCAACTGGACAATCGATACAGATGGTAGCCAGTTCCTTGCTCATCTGGGCCAGATCATAATGCTCCGCCAGAGCTTTCTGGGCTCTCGGCGGCTTGATCTCACTTAAATGCGCATAGGCATTCTCAATACTTCCATAAGCCACAATCAGATTCGTCGCTGTCTTCTCACCAATGCTTGGCACACCAGGAATATTATCAGAAGCATCCCCCATCAATGCTTTCACATCGATAAACTCGATCGGCGTTACCTGATACTCCCGTTTCACATCTTCCGGATAGTAATCATGGATTTCCGTTCCACCACGGCTGGTCTTCGGAATCCGGATCTTAATGTGAGTATCCGCAAGCTGCAATAAATCCCGGTCTCCGGATACCACCGATACTTCCACTCCATTGGCTGCATTTTTCTTCGCCAGAGTTCCTAAAATATCATCCGCCTCATAGCCTGGAAGGGTCATGATCGGAATATTCATAGAAGCCAGGACCTCTTTCATCAGCGGCACCTGCTCCCGCAATTCCTCCGGCATCGGTTTTCTGGTTCCCTTATATGCGTCATACATCTTGTGACGAAAGGTTGGCTCCTTTAAGTCAAAAGCCACCGCCAGATGGTCTGCCTTCTCCTCCTCTAAGATCTTAAACATAATATTGAGGAACCCATACACCGCATTGGTGTGAAGTCCCTCAGAATTGGTAAGATCCGGCACTCCATAAAATGCCCGGTTCAAAATACTGTGTCCATCGATCAGCACTAATTTATCCATCGCTGTCTCCTTTTTCTATCTTTTCTAAAGCAAATCCCACCTGCCGGATTCCCCACCTGCAAAAAACTGCCACTGGAAGCTTCTATGGACGCAGGGCAGCTTTGGCAAATTGCCGCCTGAAAATCTGTCCATCAGAAAATCCCGCACTGCCACCAGATCCGCGCCTGCAGCACCAGCATCATGGCCACGCTGATCACGATCAGCGTATCTGCCGCATACCTTGCCACATCCAGCACATGAATCCCATGGAGTCTCTGTCTGGAAGCCTGAAGATCCGCCTCCATATCACCCTTAATATTATAATGCCCGGTATCCTTATCTAACTGCCGGATACCTGCTTCCACTGTATAATAAATTTCCAGTTCTTCCTTACAGTTGGGACAGACCTCAATATGCTCCAGGAATTCCGACATGGTGTCATCATCCAGTTGATGATGAATATACGGAATCACCAGACGTTCTGCTTCTTTACAAGTCATCTGTCTCCCACCTTTCTATATACTCCCGGAATCTTTCCAGCCTATGCCTTCTTACGGTCAGCGCAACATGTGCGCAGACCTACTGAATAGTTACGAATACTTTTCTTTCATTGACGTGCTTCTATCATACACTAGAAACAAATGGATTTCAAGAAAGAATCCCTTCCGCAAAATTTTCACCGATATTCACAAAAACACTTGCCAAAACCATAATCCTATGCTAGAATAATTAATGTTGTATGACAATTTCATACAATTTAGGAGCCGGCTTGTCGGAATGGCAGACGAGGTGGACTCAAAATCCATTGGTAGCGATACCGTGCGGGTTCAAGTCCCGCAGCCGGCACTCCTTGGCAGGGGCGAAAGTCTTAAGAATAACATCGTATATGTTATTTTTAAGGCTTTTTCTTTTTTAGCGACGCTCTTCCACTCCGCCGCAGTGCGATCCCGCGGAGCGTTTTTTGTGTCATAGGACGAAATCTCCTATGACATAAATAAAAAGCATACCAGACTTTTTTTATCATCCGGCATGCTTATTTATATTTTTAGCCAATTACTCTATCTTCTATTCTTCCTCACTGACTCTCTTCACCAATACCGCAAACACCAGAAGTCCAATGCAAGGTACAATGTTGGAAGCCATTCCCACACTCAGACCTGCATACTGGGAGATGATCCCGGTGACCCATGGCATAATGATAGCTCCGCTGCTGGCGGCTGGAAGCATGACTCCGATACTGGTAGCGCTGGTCATCTTACCTGCGCTGGCTACAGCGGTCGGATTCATGCCTGCCATGGCAAAGGCAAAGGCGAACAGCAGCAGGATTGCCGGAATCTGGCTGCCCGCCATCATCATGCCAAGATAAAACACGATACAGCCTGCACCCATCTTGATCATGGCAGAATATGAATTTTTAATCGGAAATACAAACGCAATCAACATTCGGGCAATCAGGGTCGCCGTCCACATAACCGTCACGGTGTAAGTACTTAACATACCAGAAATAATCCCGCTGTCTTTAAAATAAGTTACCATCCAACCATTAACACTGAATTCTGCTGCGTTCTGGCAGAATAACAGCCCGGTTAACAGCCAGAATTTCTTACTCTTCAAAAAGCCCCAGTCTGTAGTCTTCTCTTTGGTCTTTCTTTTTCCTTCCATCGGCGCTGACAGAAAGATCAGCCACATCAACAATCCTGCTGCAGCCAGGATAAATAACGGCACCAGCGATCCCTTTTTCGCTGCAAATGCCACAAAAAACGGACACAATAAAGCGCCGGTCGCATAGCAGCTGTGCATAATGTTCATGCCCTTCGTGCGGTTTGCGCTGTTGTCTCCCACCAGGATCGTACATGTATTTAAGGTACAGCCCTTTGCAATTCCCAGCAAGAAGAATGACAGCATCAGAAGCACCATCAGACCACTTAAGCCCATGCACAGATAACCGATTGCATAACCGGAAGTCAGAATCGCCACCGTCTTTCTGGTTCCGATCTTTCCAGGCAGAATACCTGTCACAAAGCCGGAAATCAGATTGCCAATGCTCATCAATGACAATAATGTTCCTGTCATTCCATATTCAAATCCATACATCTCCTGCAGCAGACTGACGACAATACCGCTGCTGATGACGCAGATGCCGCTGATAAAAAATGCCAGAAATCCGGAATTTCTCTGTCGCATCTGTTGTTTTCCCATCACTACCTGTTCCATCTTCCCTCTCCTTTTTCCTTAAGAATGTTGTACAGAATATTTTCATTATATCGTAAAAATAAAGATTTCAAAAGCACTTTATTTATAGTATAATAAAATTGTTTGTAATTTTACATGATTTCAAAGGAGGAACTGCATGCGAAAGAAAACGTTACTGCTCTTTCTTCTGGCCGCCAGTGTCATGATGACCGGAGGCTGCCGCAAAAAGAGCCAGGAAAAAATGGATTTGACCAGTACCCATACAACTGCCGCAGAGACCATGGCCCCGGAGACCACCGCTGCTGAAACTAAGTCTTCCAAGAAACCCGAAGAAACAACTAAGGCAGCCGATGTATCTGCCAGCGTTTCCGGCTCTACCAAGATAGAAACTTATCATCCAAAGGATTTTCCAGCCGGTTCCATCGCTTATCCGGTAGTGGCTCACATGAAGGACGAGACAAAGCAGAGCCAGGTTAATGACCTGCTCTATCAAAACGCCATCTCCATCTGTGATGCCCTGGATCTGAAAAATATGGATTACCTGACCATTGACTGCAAGGTTGTTTCCTTGGACACCAGCCGCATCACCGTTGTATACCAGGGTGAATACTACGTCAAACAGGGGGCTTATCCAGTACAGACCTTCTACACCAATACAGTAGACTTAAATCAGGTAAAATCCTTAGGGATCAATGATTATTCCGATGCCTACACCATGGCAGGCTACTTGATGTCCGATGATGTACATTTCGTTAGCGCAGAACCAGAATCAACTTCTTCTCTCTGGGATATACATTTCGTTGCTGCAGAACCGAAGCTGACTTCTGCTCTCTGGGATTACCGTTCCAGCCAGAGTATCGACTATTTTACCGATCTTTTAAACAAAGCTGATTTTCCTTCCAAAAATGAAGACACCTCCATTTTCCCGGAATCCTTCAGCTATTTAAGCAACAGCACCTTGTATTTTTCAATTCCGGTTCCACACGCCCTGGGAGATTACGCCATTGTGGCATATCCTATGGATGGAAAATAAACTTATATTTTAATCATGAAAGGACAATATACCATGGAAAACGTAACTATCTTAACCCACCCGCTGATCCAGCACAAAATCTCTATTCTCCGCAACAAAAAGACCGGTACCAATGAGTTCCGTTCCCTGATCGAGGAGATCGCCATGCTGATGGGATTCGAGGCTCTGCGCGATCTGCCTTTGACCGATGTGGAAGTAGAAACTCCAATCGAAACCTGCATGACTCCAATGATCGCAGGTAAAAAATGGCTGTTGTTCCGATCCTGCGTGCTGGTCTTGGCATGGTCAATGGTATTCTTGCGCTGGTTCCATCCGCAAAGGTTGGTCACATTGGTCTGTATCGTGACGAAGAGACCCACGAGCCTCACGAATATTACTGTAAACTGCCAGATCCGATCGATCAGAGAACCATCGTAGTTACTGATCCCATGTTAGCAACCGGTGGTTCCGCAGTTGCTGCCATTGATTTCATCAAACAGCACGGGGGCAAAAGCATTAAATTTATGTGCATCATCGCTGCTCCTGAAGGTGTGGAGCGTCTTCACAAGGCTCATCCGGACGTTCAGATCTACGTTGGCCACCTGGATCGCTGCCTGAACGAAAATGCTTACATCTGCCCTGGTCTTGGTGATGCGGGTGACCGTATCTTCGGAACAAAATAAATCCCCTGTTATATAAAATAGAATCCTGCTCACAGGATTCTCCGCCTGCGGCGGGGCGCGGCAGCGGCACTCTTCCTTTCCGCCGCAGTGCGATCCTCGCGGAGCGTTTTTGATTTCATAAGACGAACTTTCCTATGAAATGACAAAACAGAGTCAGCTGTCCGGAACATATCCTTCGCGTACAGCTGACTCTGTTTTTCATTATAATATGATGTTGGGGTCAAAAGCTTTTGACCCCTCTGATACCGAATTGATCAGCGCTCTTCTTTTTCTACGATCTCGCCCTCTTTTTTATAAATGGAGTTGGCATTTACGCATCCTCTTACACTGCTTAATGGATAAACATTGGAATTCTTACCAATGACAGTTCCCGGGTTCAGCACGCTATTGCAGCCAATCTCGCCCTCATCGCCGATGAATGCTCCAACTTTCTTTAACTCAGTCTCGATGTCGCCATCCTCTGCATGGATCTTTACCAGGTCTTTATCCGCTTTTACGTTGGAAGTTACCGCACCTGCTCCCATATGAGCCTTGTAACCGAGAATGGAATCACCAACATAGTTGAAGTGAGGAACCTGAACACCATCAAATAAGATCACATTCTTTAACTCTGCGGAGTTACCGATCACAACACCCTCACCAGCGATCACATTACCGCGGATAAATGCGCCGTTGCGGATCTCCGTCTTTGGTCCGATAACAGCAGGTCCTCTTAATGCTACTGTCGGAGGTACATTCACAGATTTATGGATCCAGATATTTTTGCCCAGATGGTTGTACTCATCCTGTGGAAGTCTTTTGCCGATTGCCTCTGCGATCTCGCCGATATGAGGAAGTACCTCCCATGGATACGTATACTTGCTCAAGCGTCTGCCTGCCTGAGTTTTGCTTGTGTCAAATAATGCCTTGATTGTCATCTGCTCTTTATTCATTGTCTGTTTTCCTTCTTTCTGCCACTGGCCTGTTTTGTGGTTGCCTGAGGCTTATTATAATTTACCGCAGCAGCATCGAAATTATCACGAAGCTGGAACTGATTATTCAGCCGCAGTACATTCATGGTCCGTCCTGCTACGAAATTCTCTAATTTAGTCATATATTCATCAGAAGTGATACTTCCCTCTGCCACATAGGTCAGTCCCTTTTCCCAGCTTGCCGTCAGATCCGGGTTCAGAAGCTGACGGATGGAGGCATTTACCACCTCAAAAATCAGTTCGCCAAGCAACGTCGGCGTGATCACCTGGGTTTTAGCATTTAACATCAGATATTGGATATTTACCAGTTTTTTCAAAATCTCGGCTCTGGTGGCACTGGTGCCGATTCCGCTGCCCTTGATCTGGGCACGCAGCTCCTCATCCTCGATCAGCTGTCCTGCATTCTCCATGGCAAGAATCATAGAACCGGAAGTATAACGCTTCGGCGGTGATGTCTCGCCCTCTTTGATATGAAATTCCCGGATATCTAACTGGATTCCTTTCTTTAAGGAGGCTAACATCTTCAAAAATTCCGGGTTTTCCAGATCTTTCTGGTTCCGCTCGGAGTCATCCCCTTCTTCCTGGAATTTTTTCTTACCGCCGGACACATCTGCTACTTTTAAATACCCCTGCTCCGTCAGCACCTTGAAATTAGCGAAGAAATGTTCATTCCCACGAACCAGATCCAGCGCTGTTTTCTGATAAACCGCTGCCGGATAAAAAATACTCAGAAATCTTCTGCCGATCACCTCATAAACCTTGGCAGACAGTGGGTTTAAGCTTCGAAGAGCCCCCAATCCCTGCCCCGTTGGGACAATGGCATAATGGTCGGTGATCTGCTTATCATTGACATAACGGGTCTTGGCGATGCCCTTATAGCTTCCCATCTCCAAAACTTCTTCTGCAAAGGAGCCCAATGGCCCAAAGCCCTTTAAGCCACTGATATTTTTATAAATTTCCTTGGAAACTGCCGTAGAAAGCACTCTGGCATCGGTTCTGGGATAAGTCACCAGCTTCTTCTCATAAAGCTCCTGGACCACCCGTAAGGTCTCATCCGGACTGATCTTGAACATCTTGGAACAATCATTCTGAAGCTCTGCCAGATTGTATAAAAGAGGCGGATTCTTGGTCTCCTTTTTCCGCTCCACCGACGCTGTTACTGCCGTTACCGGAGGCTCTGCAGAAAGTTCCGCAATCAGCTGTTCTGCCGTCTTTTTCTCCTTGAATCCATTTTCCTTATAAAGAAACGGGGTCTCAAAATATCTGGAGCCAGGAACGCTCTTCCACTCCCCATCAAAGGTCATTCCCTGATGCTCAAACGTGCCGATCACACGGTAAAATGGTGTCTTCACAAAGTTCCTGATCTCCCGCTCCCGTCGGACTACCATACCAAGAACACAGGTCATCACACGGCCAACAGAAACCACTGTCCGATCTTTCTTCAGATAATTGGCCACCGTATTGCCATACTTTAGTGTAAGCAGTCTGGAGAAATTAATTCCCATCAGGTAATCTTCTTTGGCACGGAGATAGGCAGAGGCTGATAAATTATCATACTCACTCCAGTCCTTGGCTTCCCGGATACCACGAAGAATCTCCTCCTCCGTCTGGGAATCGATCCAGACACGTTTTCGTGTTTTTCCTTTCACACCTGCCATCTGATCCACCAGACGATAAATATATTCTCCCTCTCGTCCGGAGTCGGTGCAGATATAGATGGTATCCACATCCGGACGGTTAAGCAGACTGCTTACGATCTGAAACTGTTTAGAAACACTGTCAATAACCTGGTACTTAAACTCTTTTGGGAGAAACGGCAGGGTCTGCAAACTCCAGCGCTTCAGTGCCGGGTCATAGGCCTCTGGATAACTCATGGTCACCAGATGTCCTACGCACCAGGTTACGATCGCGTCATCCGCTTCCTGATAGCCATCGCCCCTCCGCCAGTTCTTCTTCAGTGCCTTGGCGAATTCCTGAGCCACACTGGGCTTCTCCGCTATGTATAAGGACTTCGTCATTTCACACCAAACTTGTAAATGGTTGTTGTCCTATACTCTTCCCCTGCTTTTACCACTGGAGAAGCAAACTCCGGCTTATTGATCGCGTCTGGGAAATACTGGGTCTCAAAGCAGTAACCACATCTTGGTGTATAAACTGCATGATTCTTTCCATGCTCTGTCTTTAAAGAGTTGGCTGTGTAGAACTGAACGCCAGGAAGATCCGTATAAACCTCCATGGTACGGCCAGTCTTCTCATCTTCTGCCTTCGCAGATAAAGAAAGTTCACCTGCCGGATGGTTCAATGCCCAGTTATGGTCATAACCATTGCCATATTTTAACGCCTGATAATCTTCCTGGATATCGCGTCCAATCGGCTTCATCTCGGTGAAATCCATCGGGGTTCCCTTAACTGCCACCAGTTCGCCGGTCGGAATGGAATTCGCATCGGTTGCCGTGAAATAATCTGCATCGATCCAGACCTTCTGATCCAGAGCACTTCCAGACTTGTATCCGCCCAGGTTAAAATATACATGGTTGGTAAAGTTGGCGATGGTATCCGCATCACTTACCATATGATAGTCCAGTTTTAAGCAGTTATCTGGTGTAAGGGTATAAGAAACAGTGATGTCTGCATTACCTGGATATCCCTGATCGCCATCTGGGCTGTGCAAGCCAAAGGTAATGGTAGTTCCCAGCGCTGTCTCTTCCACTTCTGCGTCCCAGATCCTGTCACGGTAATAATCCGGACCACTGTGCAGGTTGTTGACCTCGGCAGAATTCTTAGCCAGTTCATAGGTAACGCCATTCAGCGTGAATTTCGCGCCACCGATCCGGTTCGCGTTACGTCCCACAGGTTCCCCCGGATGTCCAGGCTGTGTCTGAATGCTGTCTACAGAGTCATATCCTAAAATCACATCGTCAAACTGACCGTTTTTATCCGGAACAGACATGGTCAGCCAGATCGCGCCAAAATTAGTAAAAGAAGCGCTTACGCCCTGTTCATTGGTCAATGTATAACGGTAAACTTCGGTTCCATCTGCAGTGTGATCAAATGTCGTCTTTGTATATCCCATTACTGATTACCTCCTGTTATTTTTATGCGCATATAACCATCTTTGCCCTCTTGCATATCTGGCAATTCATAAAAGCTGCCAGAACGGGCAATTACACACGTACTACTGATTATATCATAAAAATACCATTCCGTATAGTTTTCTGACAGAAAAATCCTTCATTTCCAAAGCAGGCATTCTATCAAAAGACAAAAGACATGAAATCATCTGCATGACCCGGTCATGCGTGATTCCATGTCTTTTTATTTCTTATTTTGCTGCAATATAACCCTGGGCAGTCAATAACTCTGCGCATAGAACCGCACCGCCTGCTGCGCCACGGACCGTATTATGAGAAAGTCCCACAAACTTGTAGTCATATACGGTATCCTCACGAAGACGTCCGACAGAGATGCCCATGCCATGCTCATAATCTACATCCAGAGTTACCTGAGGACGGTTATCCTCTTCTAAGTACTGGATAAACTGCTTTGGAGCACTTGGAAGGTTTAACTCCTGTGGAAGTCCCTTGAAGTTTACCATCTTCTCGATCAGCTGCTCTTTGGTTGGTTTCTTTCTGAATTTTACAAATACCGCTGCGGTATGTCCGTTAAGAACTGGAACACGGATGCACTGGCAGGTAATCACTGGCTCCGATGCTTTTACGATCACGCCGTCCTTGATCTCACCCCACAGTCTTAATGGCTCCTGCTCACTCTTCTCTTCCTCACCGCCGATATAAGGATGATGTTGCCTTCCATCTCTGGCCAGTCTTTGAAGGTCTTGCCTGCACCGGAAATTGCCTGATAGGTAGTCGCAACCACCTCATATGGCTCAAATTCTTTCCATGCAGTTAACACTGGAGCATAACTCTGAATAGAACAGTTCGGTTTTACTGCGATAAAGCCTTTGGTGGTTCCCAGACGTTTTTTCTGGAACTCGATGACCTTGAAATGCTCTGGATTGATCTCCGGAACTACCATCGGTACATCTGGTGTCCATCTGTGGGCACTGTTGTTGGAAACAACTGGCGTCTCTGTCTTCGCATATGCTTCCTCAATGGCCTTGATCTCATCTTTGCTCATATCCACTGCGCTGAACACGAAATCTACGCTTGCTGCTACTTTCTCCACTTCATTGACGTTCATAACAACCAGTTTCTTTACCGCTTCCGGCATTGGAGTGGTCATTTTCCAGCGTCCGCCGACAGCCTCCTCATAAGTCTTTCCTGCAGAACGAGGACTTGCCGCTACGGTAACGACCTCATACCATGGGTGATTCTCTAACAAAGAGATAAATCTCTGTCCTACCATACCTGTTGCGCCAAGTACACCAACTCTCAATTTCTTTTCCATCTGTTTTCTCCTCACATTGCCATTTTCTTATAGCAGTTTTGTCGTAGACTATCCTATACCAATCTTTGAAAAAAAGCAAGGAAAATTCGTGATAAAAATACATTTGTCCGCGTACCACGGACTTTCCCGTAATTGTTCACGCCTTGCACAAACAATCACGGATTTTGGGGTTCCAGTCTATGTTTTTCTTCCTTACGCTAAAGAAAGAGCCACTTTCATCATGTTCGTAAATGTGGTCTGGCGCTCTTCTGCTGTTGTCACCTCACCTGTGATCTCAGAGTCAGAAATGGTCACGATGCACAGTGCGTTCACACCTGCTGCTGCCGCGTTGGTGTACAGCGCTGCCGCTTCCATCTCCACCGCCAGAACGCCCATATCAGACCAGGTCATACCGCCCTG
The DNA here is from genome assembly GCA_003478355.1 of Lachnospiraceae bacterium AM48-27BH. Lineage (GTDB taxonomy): Bacteria > Bacillota > Clostridia > Lachnospirales > Lachnospiraceae > UBA3402. The sequence goes on along the minus strand of QUFC01000001.1, from coordinate 55,351 downwards.
AACGCTTTTTGCTGGGCCGTAGAACATATCGGAGCTCAAAACATTTCCTACATGATAGGTCAGTCCCAGCTCTTTCGCAGACTCTACTGCCCTGGATAACAGCTCGTAGCTTGCAATGCAGGAATAATCACCCGGAAGCCCCATCAGTCTTACATAATTAGAAGTGGTACATGCGCCCATCCCGAATACCATGTCGCGGACGTGGCATTTGGGATTCAATGCGCCTGCGGTTCCTACACGGATCAAATTCTTACAACCGTAAAAATGGATCAGCTCGTAAGAATAGATGCCGATAGAAGGACATCCCATTCCAGTTCCCATAACAGAGACCCGTTTTCCATTGTAGTAGCCAGTGAAGCCCAGCATATTTCTGGTTGCATTAAACTGCTTTACATCCGTCAAAAAATTATCCGCAATAAATTTCGCACGGAGCGGATCTCCTGGTAACAGAACAGTCTCTGCAATCTCTCCCTCCAGTGCTGCAATGTGTGGTGTTGGTACTTTTGGATTTGCCATAATGTTCTTCTCCTTTACATAAATGTCATGCTCTAGTTCATTTTTCCAGCCGGTCTGGAAGCTGCCATCAAAACCAGATCCGCCTGCCTGTCAGATTCTTATGATAACCGGACTTTGGTTCCCTTGCCATCCCTCTTGGCGATCTTCAAGCGGTTTAACTGAACTTCTTTCTTCTTATAAAGAATGGTTCCGTCTTCGTCCACCAGGTACAAATGCTCCAGTTCGTCATCCCGCTCCAGCTTGATGCCCCGGACGCCCTTGGAATTTTTCTTCATTTCTGAAATTTCACTGCATGGGAACCGTAAGAAATAGCCATTTATGGTCTGAAGGACCACATCTCCCTCCGCGGCAGCTCTTACAGTTACCAGTTTATCATCATCCTGGAATTTTGTCGATGCCACAGCCCGGTTATTGGTTATAAATTCTTCTGCCGGAACAACCTTCACCGATGCCATCCTGGTCGCGAAAATCAGCTTTTTGCCCATGATCTGTTCCAGACTGGTCAGCATCAGAATCCGCTCGGTCTTGCCATCGTATTTACTGATATTTTCAATCGGGGTTCCCTTGTCTCTTAATTTACCCATAGGAATGTCCGTCACCTTCAGCTGATACAGCATGCCCGTATCCGTAAACAGACAGATCTTGTCCGTGGTCAGACAACGCACCACATGCGGGTGTTCACTTTCCACGGTCTCCAGATTCCGCTCATAAGTAGACTTATCCAACAGTTTGCAATAACCGAACCGATCCATAATAAATGCCACTTCCTGCACTTCCACAGGTGCTTCCTCGTATACCGCTTCTTTGCCATCCTCGATATCCGTCATACGGATCATGGCAAATTCTTCCTTGATCGCATCCAGATCTTCCATGATCACCTGATTCATGGTGTCCCGGTTCTTTAAAATATGCTGGTATTCCTTGATCTTACGCAGGGTCTCTCTGTATTCCTTCTCCAATGCCAGGATCTCCAGACCGATCAGTTTATACAGACGCATCTCCAGGATCGCCGTCGCCTGCTTCTCGGTAAAATGCAGCTGTTTTGCATCCTCCTCAAAGCCCGGTACCCGGAAATTGATCCTGCTGATATCGCCTTCCATCAGACAGGCTTTTGCATCCTTCAAATTCTTGGAACCACGTAAAATGGCAATGATCAGGTCGATCACATCACAGGCCTTGATCAATCCCTCTTTGATCTCCTTCTTCTCCAGTTCCTTTTCCAGTAATACCTGGTATTTTCTGGTATTGTTCTTATACTGGAAATCCAAGTAATTTTTCAGAATTCCCCGTAGATTCAGGGTCTCCGGTCTGCCGTCCGCAATGGCCAGCATATTGACGCCGTAGGTGTCCTCCAATTTTGTCTTCTTATATAAAATATTCTTGATCTTCTCAACATCCGCGTCCTTTTTCAGTTCCAGAACAATGCGGATCCCCTCTTTGTTGGACTGGTTGGAAATATCCGTCACATCTGTCAGCTTCTTGGACTCTACCAGATCCGCCACATCCATCAGGAACTTATTGATTCCGGCACCGATCATGGTGTACGGGATCTCCGTGATCACCAGCTTATCCTTGTCACTGCGGCGCTTGCCCAGTTCCACCTCGATCCGGCCACGAAGCTTGATCTTACCTGCTCCGGTTTCATAGATAGCCGGAAGATCCTTTTTATTCGCAATGATCCCACCAGTGGGAAAATCCGGTCCTGGCATATAACGCATCAGTTCTTCCGTGGTAATATCCGGGTTCTGGATATACGCTTTCACTGCGTCAACTACCTCGCCTAAGTTATGAGGCGGGATGCTGGTACTCATACCGACTGCAATTCCCTCTGCGCCGTTGATCAGAAGGTTTGGCACACGGACCGGCAGAACCTCCGGCTCTTTCTCTGTCTCGTCATAGTTTGGGACAAAATCCACGGTTTTGTCTAAGTCTTTTAAATACACTTCCTCCGCGAATTTTTCCAGACGGGCCTCCGTGTATCGCATGGCTGCCGCTCCATCCCCTTCGATGGAACCGAAATTTCCATGCCCGTCGATCAGAGCCATGCCCTTTTTAAAGTTCTGGGACATGACCACTAAGGTATCATAAATAGAACTGTCTCCATGGGGATGGTATTTACCCATGGTGTCACCGACAATACGGGCGGATTTCCTGTGGGGCTTGTCATGCCCCAGCTTCAGCTCGCTCATATCATAAAGCACTCGGCGCTGTACTGGTTTTAGCCGTCTCTGGCATCCGGGATCGCCCTGGCTGTAATAACACTCATGGAATAATTCATATAACTGCGCTGCATCTCTTCTGAATATTCCGTTGTGATGATCTTCTCTGCCACTTCCTGTTCTCCTATTCTTCTTCCTGCAATCCAAACGATTACTTTTACGCATCAATTTCCGCTTCATCTGCATGATCATATATAAACTGACGTCTCGGCGGCACGTCGCTTCCCATCAGCATCTCCGTGACCTCCGACGCCAGTCTTGCGTCCTCGATCTCCACCCGTTTCAACACACGGTTCTCCGGATCCAGGGTGGTCTCCCACAGCTGGGACGCATCCATCTCGCCCAGACCTTTGTACCGCTGCAGGGTAAAATCTCCCGTATGGGTCTTGCGATACTTCTCCAGCTCCTTCTCATCATACAGATACTGGCCCTCGCCCTTCTTCGGAATCACCTTAAATAACGGCGGCATGGCGATATACACATGTCCGTTATAGATCAGCTCCGGCATAAACCGGTACAGGAATGTCAAAAGCAGTGTATCAATATGGCTTCCATCTACATCCGCATCGGTCATGAGAATGATCTTGTGATAACGCAGCTTCGTAATGTCAAAATCGTTGCCATAGCCTTCCGAAAATCCACAGCCAAAAGCATTGATCATGGTCTTGATCTCTGCATTCGCCAGTACCTTGTCCATGGAAGCCTTCTCCACATTCAGGATCTTACCACGGATCGGCAAGATCGCCTGGTACATCCGGTTCCTGGCAGTTTTGGCAGAACCGCCTGCGGAATCTCCCTCGACGATGAATATCTCGCACTTTTCTGCATCACGGCTCTCGCAGTTGGCCAGTTTGCCGTTGCTGTCAAAGGAAAACCTGGACTTCGTCAGCATATTGGTCTTTGCCTTCTCCTCTGCCTTCCGAATCTTGGCAGACTTTTCCGCACAAGCGATAATGCCCTTTAAAGTTTCTAAATTACGGTCAAAATAAAGCTGCAGCTCGTCACCGGTAATGGAAAATACCGCCTTAGTGGCATCCGCACTGGCAAGCTTGGTCTTGGTCTGTCCCTCAAAAATCGGATCCGGGTGCTTCACTGCTATGATGGCCGTCATGCCGTTCCTGGTATCTGCACCTGTGAAGTTCGCATCCTTTTCCTTTAAAATCCCCAGTTCCTTGGCATAGCTGTTGATCAGCATGGTAAAACGGGTCTTAAAGCCCACCAGATGGGTACCGCCCTCCTGGGTGAAAATATTATTACAGAAGCCTAAAATATTCTCCTCGAAGGTATCCACAAACTGAAATGCCACCTCCACCTCGATCTGGTCCACCTGTCCCTTAAAATAGACCGGATCATGGACCGGGGTCTTGCCTGTATTTAATTCCTTCACATAAGCCACAATCCCCTCTGGCTCTGCATAGACAATGGATTCCTCCTCGCCTGCACGCTTATTGGTGTAATTGATGGTCAGACCCGGATTCAGATAAGCAGTTTCGTGGATTCTGCTCTTTAACCACTCTGCCTTAAATTTGGTCTTTTCAAAAATCTCCCCATCCGGAAGAAAATTGATCTCTGTACCGGTCTGTCGGGTCTTGCCGATCACCGGAAGCAATCCATTCTCCAGTTCCACCACCGGGATACCACGCTCATAAGCATCGTGATAAATCTGTCCATCGCGGAAGATCTTCACATCCATGTGCTCCGAAAGTGCATTCACAACGGAGGAACCAACACCATGCAGACCGCCGCTGGTCTTATATGCCTGATTATCAAACTTTCCACCTGCATGAAGAGTTGCTAACACCACTCGCTCCGCGGAAACACCCTTCTTATGCATCTCCACAGGAATTCCTCGTCCACTGTCCTTCACTGTACAGGAACCGTCCTTCTCCAGTGTCACCCAGATCTGCTTGCAGTAACCAGCCAGATGCTCATCCACCGCATTATCCAAAATCTCATAAATCAGATGGTTCAGTCCTTTCGTCCCGACACCACCAATATACATACCCGGCCTTTTTCTGACAGCTTCCAGTCCTTCCAGGACTGTGATACTGTCCGCATTATATTGTGCCTTTGCCATGAAATTCCTCCTTAACTGAAAAAAAGCGCCAGCCTGTATGCTGGCGTATACCTGTTTATTATTATGGCACAAACATATGTTTTATTCAAGTGAAAAACCTTGATTTTTTTCACAAACGTGCTATAATCAATATGTTCATTTAAGCAGGCATAGTTCATTGGTAGAACATCAGCTTCCCAAGCTGAGGAGGCGGGTTCGATTCCCGTTGCCTGCTTTTCATTATTTTCAGGAATCAATTCTCTTGTTCTTTTTTCCATACCTGATCTATTTTTTCAATAAAGAACTATACAACTCCCCACCACCTGTGCTATATTTTTGAGCGGTTGTGAAAAAATCCACAAAAGATTAAAGGAGTTTTATTTTATGCAGACGTTACTTAACACCCCTCATGAGATCATCCAGCAGAACATCCTCGGTGCGGCAGCAAAGGCCAAGACCAGGATTTTGAATATTCTGGTGCTGGGAATAATGGCTGGCTCTTTTATTGCTATGGGAGCACAGTCCAGCAGTCTGGCGGTCCATAACATTTCCAACGTCGGTCTGGCGCGGACACTGGCAGGCTGTATTTTCCCGGTTGGACTGATGATGATCGTCTTTGTGGGCGGCGAATTATTTACCGGAGACTGTATGATGTCTATGGCATGGATGCAGAGAAAAATCCATTTTGCAGATATGCTCCGTACCCTGGTTCTGGTGTATGTGAGCAATTTTGTCGGTGCAGCTCTGATCGCGTTCCTGGTGGCTCACTCCGGCCAGTATGATTACTCTTCCGGCGTTCTGGGGGCTTACACCATTAAAGTCGCTTACGGCAAGGTACATTTGTCCTTCGCTAACGCCCTGGTTTCCGGGATTCTCTGCAACATCCTGGTGTGTGTGGCAGTTCTCATGGCTGCAGCAGCGAAAGACATTGCCGGAAAAGTATTAGCCATCTTTTTCCCGATCCTGGCATTCGTAGTATCCGGGTTTGAGCACTGTGTTGCGAATATGTATTACATTCCTGCTGGTATTTTCGCATCAAAAAATGCTGCCTATGCCACAAAAGCCCTTGAGCTCTACAACATTGACAGCACACAGTTATCCAGCTTAAACTGGGGAAGCTTTGCAATCTCTAATTTAATTCCGGTAACCATCGGCAACATCATCGGCGGTGCCTTATTAGTTGGCGGTGCCTGCTTCTATCTTCACGGAAAAGCCTTACATGAGTCCTGATTCCAGGCTTCCATAGGCAATTAATGGATCTCCCGCCTGGACTCCAAGGCTCACCGTATAATATAAAATTACGCTTTTTGCCTCGGCATAATAGGAGGCAAGAGGTGTTCCATCCATCGATTTTAATTGTCCCAGAAGTTCACCTTTTTTGATGATCTGACCAGCTTCTTTGACCGCCGGATACCAGAAACCACGTTCTGGTGCTTCCAGGTAATAGGACTGACTGATCTCTTCCTGTTCTTCTGGGACATTTTTTTCATTTCTATCATCTTAAGATGTGCCATTAATTCCAACACATTTTCCTTATATGCTTCAATCTCCCGTTCTGACCACATTCCCTGTCCACCGCGCTCCAGAAGAAGTGCCGGAATCCCACACTGGGCTGCCCAGCTATAAAAACCGTTTTTGGCAGAAGAACGTACCCGATAAGGAAGGGATAGGGATGCAGCGCCACCACGGGCCTGATCCCGCACAGCTTCTTCCGTTTCATATGGAAAATAAACAAATGGCGTTGCTTTTTCATTCACATCTCCGCCATGCAGATCCATCAGAAAATCCGCCACCGGATAGATCTCCTGCTCCAGAACCTTTGCAATTCTCTGTGTAACAGTTCCGTCTTCCTTTCCAGGAAATTCCCGGTTCAGATTTTTCCCATCAAAAGGATTCACCTGCCTGGCTCCCGCATAAAATCCGGCTTCATTGACCACCGGTATAAGAATCAGCCTTCCAGATATATTTTCCGGCTCCAGTTCCTGTCCCAGCTGACGCAAGGCTTCCATTCCTATATACTCACAGCCATGCACACCTGCTGTGACCACCAATGTTTTTCCCGGTTCTTTTCCCTCGATCACCAGAACCCGGATGGAGGTCTGATCCGTCACTTTCAACTCAATGACCGTCTTTTCTCCCGGTGCTGCCTTCATATCATACTGCCTCATGGCAATCGTCCTCCTCAAAATCAATGATAGAATCCAGCAGTCTTCTGGCATATGGATCTTTTGTATCTGCAATCCGGGATACCGGGAGATGTTCCGTCACACGTCCGCGGTACAAAAACATCACATCATCGCAAAAATAAGTAACGGATGTCAGATCATGTGTAATAAAAATATAAGTCAGCCCAAGTTTCTTTTTCAAATCCAGCAAAAGATCCATGACCTGCACCTGGGTATGTGCGTCCAGAGAAGACACCGCTTCATCAAACAAAATCATTTCCGGCTGACAGGCCACTGCCCTGGCGATGCAGACTCTCTGCAGCTGTCCTCCAGACAGTTCATGAGGAAAACGGCTGGCATAAGATTCATCCAATCCCACCAGTTCCAACAGCTTTCGGGTCTCTTCCTGGCGGTCCAGTCTCTCCCGGTTCTTTCTTTCCCTGGCAGCAAGTCCTTCCCCAATCAGATCTTTCACCCGAAATCTTGGATTTGCCGATGTGGTATAATCCTGAAATACCACACTCAGCCGTTTCTGCAGATTTTTTCTGCCGGCACGGGAACCATATACAGAAGTCCCATCCATCTTCACTTCACCCTTATCCGGTTTCAAAAGTCCACAGATTACTTTTCCTAATGTCGATTTTCCACTTCCCGACTCTCCCAGGATTCCCAGACAGGTTCCTTGCGGCACAGACAGGCATACATCAAATAAAACCTGTGTCCTCGTAGTGCCAAATATTTTTTCCTGTCTCTCGCTGCGGAAACTGACGCAGATATTCTTTAATTCAAGCATGGTTTTCTCTCCTCCCGTTTCAGGATATCCCGGTAACGATCCATCACTGCCATACGTTTTTCTACCAACAGTCTGGTATAAGGATCTTTGGCATGATGCAGGATATGGTGAAAATCCCCCTGGTCAACGATCCGTCCACTGTTCATGACCATGATCCGGTCTGCCACCTTGGAAATCGCCCCCAGATCATGAGTAATAAAGATCATCGCCTTTTTCTTTTCCCTCTTAATCCGCTCAAATTCTTCTAAAATTTCATACTGGGTAATCGCATCAATGGCCGTTGTGGGCTCATCTGCAATCAAAAGTTCTGGAGAAAGCGCCATGGCAATTCCGATCATAATCCTCTGGAGCATTCCTCCAGATAGCTGATGAGGATATTTCTCCAAAACCTCTGCACCATCATGGATCCGCATCTGATCTAATACTTCCAATGAAACGCTTCTGATCTTTTCCCCATTCCAATCTGTATGCATGGCAAAGGTTTCCGCCATCTGGCTGCCGATCCGGTATAACGGATCAAAACAGGTCATAGGATTCTGAAGCACCATGCCGATCTGATTGCCCCTCAATTTCCGCAACTCTTCTCCTGGCGCGCCAATCAGGTTTTTATCATCAAACACTGCCTGTCCGGACACCTGGAAATTTTTATCCAGAAGTCCCAGTACCGCTTTTAATGACATGCTTTTTCCACTTCCCGATTCCCCCAGGATTCCCAGACATTCTCCTGGATAAACCTCAAATTTCACGTGATCCACAATTCTTTTTTTCTGTCGTCTGGTCACCAGATCCACACAAAGATCTTCTACTTTCATCGCCGGCTTCATCTATGCCACCTCCTTTGGATCCAGCACATCCCGGATTGCGTCACCCATCAGATTAAATACCGATACCAGGATCACGATGGCAACACCAGGAACGATCATCTGAGTTGGATTGCTGGTCAGCACATTTTTGGCTTCATTTAACATGGCTCCCCACTCCGGTGTCGGTGCCTGAACGCCCAGTCCTAAGAAGGACAACGTTGAAATATTGATAATTGCCCAGCCCACATCCAATGACGCCAGAACTGCCAGATCTGCCGCAATGGATGGAATCAGGTGGCGTGCCAGGATAAACCGTTCCGGTGTTCCAATACATCTGGAGAACTGGACAAAATTCCGGTCACGGTACTGCATAACGCCTGTTCGGATCATCCGGGCATACCAGGCCCATTTGATAAATACATTTGCTAAGATCACATTCTGGACATTGATTCCCAGAAGTGCCACCACTGCAAATACCATGATCTGGCTTGGAAAAGATAACATCACATCCACCACCCGCATGATCAGTTCTTCTGTAATTCCCCTGAAATATCCAGCCAGAAGTCCCATCAGGGCCCCAAGACCAATAGTTCCCAGCATGGTAAGCACTGCCAGTCCCAGGGTCGGACGGATTCCATACAACATTCTGGATAAGATACAGCGGCCAAGATTATCGGTTCCCAATGGGTATTCCAGACTGAATGGAGCAAATTTATGAAGAATGTCCGCTGCATATGGGTCGTGAGGTGCGATTACCGGAGCAAAAATTCCAAGAAGCGCAACCAGAATCACGATTCCTACACTTCCCACAGCGGTTTTATTATGTAAAAAGCGGTGAAGCATTATGCCCCCTCCTTTCTCATACGTGGATCGGAAATTGTCTGCAGAATGTCAAACAGAAGGTTAAATCCAACAAACAGGACTCCGATCAGAAGCACATACGTCTGGATCACCGGATAATCCCGGTTAAAGATCGAACTGATACACAAGGTTCCCAGACCCGGCCACGCAAATACATTTTCCACAACAATGGTTCCAGAGATCAGCTGTGGGATACTCATACCAATGGCCACAATACAGGTATGCATGGAATTTTTCAAAATGTGCTTTACCAGAATGGATTTCTGGGACAGTCCCCGGACATTGGCGTACAGCACATAATCCTGTTTCATATTTTCCAGCATGTTATTGCGGATCAGACGGATATAAGTAGAAATATAGCTGAGAGAAACGGTAAATGATGGCAAAATCAGATGCTTCCACGTTCCATTTCCACTGGTCGGTAAAAGATCCAATTTAATAGAAACCAACCACATCAATAAAAGTCCCACCCAATAAGCCGGCATCGCTGTCGTCATGAACACCAGCCCTCTCATGATCTTATCAAACCAGCCATCCTTGTATACTGCACACAAAAATCCAATGGGCAGACTCAGCACAATCACCATCACAAAAGAAACACCTGCCAGCTGCAGTGTCGCTGGAAGACAACGGAGCAGTTCTCCTGCTACTGTTCTGGTTGGATTCACATAGCTGATTCCAAAATCCCCGTGAAGACAGTCCCATAACCAGGTAAAGTATCTGACCAGATACGGCTGGTCCAGTCCCAGTTCCGCTCTCACTTCTGCGATGGCTTCTTCTGTGATGATCGGCACCTGGCGGACTCTTAATGCAACCTCTGCCGGATCCGATGGAATCAGATTAATAAAAACAAAACAGACAAAAGAGATGATCACCAGCAACGGGATTGCTGACAAAATTCTTTTTATAATATACGGTTTCATTTAAACCTCCATACGTTAGAAAACGGAGCCGTCAGCCAAAACGGCCCGGCTCCTATTTATTGCTGTTCTCAACAATCCTTAAAATGAGAAATCCTGGAATGGAACCTCATACTGGGTCTGTGTAAAGTGGAATCCCTTCAGGTCAGAACGGTAGATTGCCTTGTTGCACTCATAGGTCAGCGGAATGTAAACCGCATCCTCATGAAGGCGGGTCAGCACATAGGTATAAAGTTCCTGACGCTCTGTCTCATCGGTGCTTACCAGGATTTTGGTAATGGCATCATCAATCTCCGTCTTATCTTCCAGACCTTGCTGTGCCGCAAAATCTCCATACACCGGTGCTCTCATAGCTGCCAGAGATGACTGTGGATCATACGGCATACCCCAGCAGATATTAAATACCATGGAGAAATTTCCTGCTTTCATGTTATCACGGTAGGACTGTTCTTCCTCACCGTGAATATTCAGTGCAATACCAATGGACTGATACTCACTCTGTAAATACTCTGCAATGGATTTCTCTGTTACACTGTCGCTGTTGTAAAGAAGATCCAGATTCAGCTTCTGGCCATCCTTCTCACGGATTCCATTGCTTCCCATCAGCCATCCAGCTTCATCCAGAAGCTGTCCGGCCAGTACCATATCACAGGCATAAGGCTCTAGATCAATATCACAGTATGGAACTGTTTTTGCAAACAAGGTATCTGCCGGCTGCTCCAGACCATAGAAAATACCCTGGGAAATGTTTTCCTTGTTTGTTGCATGCTGAAGGGCGATCCGGACATTTTTATCAGAAAGGATCGGATCTGTGGTATTTAAAACAATCTGTCTTGTGGAAGTCGGGTCAGACAATGATACGGTAAAGCCATCCTTGTCCATATACTGGTTCACTGCATCTGCATCGATCATATTCTTTCCAAAGATTAAATCGATCTCACCCTTTTCCAAGGCCAGAATACGGGTCTGGTTATCTGGAATTACTTTTACCGTAATTTTCTTGATCGCCGGCTGCTCGCCCCAGTAATCCGGGTTTGCAGTAAAGATTGCGTACTCATCCGTCACAAACTCAGATAACACGTATGGACCAGTTCCAATATATGCCTCCACACCATCTTTGGTACTTCCGTTTTTCATAGCTTTTGGAGAGATCATGGCAAATGGTCTTGTTACACCAAGCTCTGTCAGCATTGGATAATACGGCTCAGACAGCTCGATCACAAAAGTATTTTCATCCGGAGCGGATACTCCAACCAACAGGTTCATCATCTCCAGCCAGGTATGACGGTCTTTATTTTCAATGATCGCGTCAAAGTTTGCCTTGATGGCATAAGCGTCGCACACTTCTCCATCAGAGAATTTCACGCCTGGACGAATGTGGAATGTATAAGTCTTTCCATCCTCGCTGATATCCCAGCTTTCTGCCAGACAGCCTCATAACCATCCTCAGTAATATTTACCAGAGTTTCATATAGCATTTCCTGGGCATACATTTCACCTGCATACAGATGTGGATTCAGATCGCGGATGTCTCTATAATTGACAAATACCAGATCTTCTTTTCCCTGGCTTTCCGCTGTCCCTTCTTCTCCAGCTGCGGAAGTTTCTGCATTTACCTGGCTGCCTGCAGAAGTCTGATTTTCTGCTGCCTCACCCTTTCCGCCAGTCGAACAGCCTGTAACAACCGCTGCTCCTAACACGCCTGCTAACGCCAATGCGCCCCATTTCTTTTTCATAATGTTCCTCCTCTATATGGTTTTTCTTTGGTTTCCTTTTTGTTACTTTCCAGCAACGAACCAGAGTATATCATGGTTAGTCTTAACTTACCACTACCAGATTAGAGGGGGATTCCTATTCCATTTTGTTATATCCCAGTGTTTTTCTATAAAATGCTTTGAAATCTGCGGATAAACCACCTGGACGATTCACTTAGTTCAACTTCTTCCTGATAAATATAGCCAATTACCAGAAATGGTTCGCACTGGTTGATCCTTAACTGATGAAGATCATACTGCTTATAATCCGGATAAAGGAAATTAATTCCAAGACTGCACATATCCGTGTGCATCAGAAGATTCATAGTCAGGTGATCGCTGTTGGTATAAGCCCCATAATGAAGCTGCTCTGTGCGGATAGCGCCAAGACTGACATGGTTTAAATGATGCTCCATGGAAAAAAAGTCCCGGACTCCACGCACAAAGGTCAATTTTGACAGATCCTTAAAATCGATACCTGTTTCGTGATATAATGGATGCTGCGGGCCAATATAAACACAGGCTTCTTTCACATCCATTGGCTCAAATTTCAATTTTTTATGGGACAGGATGTGTTGAAAAGACTGTAACTGCTTCTGGGCCACATACACAATTCCCAGCTCCGCAATTCCCTGAGAAACCATGGTGCTGATTTCCTCCACACTGCCTTCCTGATGTTCGATCACATACTCTTGTCCCTTTTCTTTGTAAAAATCCGTCAACAGCCTGGAGATCATATTACTGGGATATGTAGCAAGGCTGAATTTTTTCCCATGATTATGATCAGCCATGGATACGATCAGCCCTGCATTGTGCAGAATATTCTGTGCATACTCCTGCACGGTCTCCCCATAAGGCGTGATCCGGATTCCTTTTCCTGTCCGCTCAAATAATTCTCTTCCCAGTTCTTTTTCCAGAGAACTGATCACTTTGCTTACATTTGGCTGTGTCGTATAGAGACATTCCGCTGCTTTATTAAAGCTTCCTTTTTCACATGTTACCATAAAATATTCCAATTGTTTTAATTCCATAATCGTCATTTTCCTTCCGCTAATGTTTCTTTCTAACTATTCAGTACCTTCATAGTTACGTTTCTTTTTTATTATTACCTGTCAAATAATCACCTATGTACTCTGCTGTCACGGACATTTTGCCCGCAGGTGTCCGTGTGCAAAAAACACTTGTTTTTCCACAGCAAACGCACTATAATAGACCAATCGGATTATTTCAAAACACACAGCAGCTTCCTATCGGGTTGTTCCTGAAATATCCAAATTCAAGGGGAAAAGAGGTTTCCATATGAAAAAACTTTATGAACAGTGGACCAGCATCAGCCTGGTCAAACGAATCGTAGTAGGCTTAATCATCGGCGCGGTCTTAGGACTGGCAACTCCACAGGCTTCCGGCCTTGTGATCCTTGGCGATGTATTTGTCGGAGCATTAAAAGGTATCGCTCCGCTTCTGGTATTTTTCCTGATCATCAGTTCCTTATGTCATGCAGGCAAAAGCCACGGCGGTGTCATCAAAACCGTTATTATTCTGTATATGTTCAGTACCTTCTTAGCATCACTGATCGCAGTATTTGCCAGCCGCTTATTCCCGGTCACACTGACACTGACTGTGGAGGCCGCTGACCTTTCCGCTCCTCAGGGCATCGTGGAAGTATTCCGGACACTGTTATTAAATATTGTAGCCAATCCCGTTTCCGCTATCATTAATGCCAACTACATCGGCATCTTATCCTGGGCGGTTCTCTTCGGAATCGGCTTAAGAGGCGCCAATGACAACACCAAGAAATTTTTCGATGATGTTTCCACCGGTCTTTCCAAGGTGGTCACCTGGATCATCAGCTTTGCTCCATTCGGTATCCTCGGACTGGTTTACAGCGCAGTTTCCACCAATGGACTTGGCATTTTCACCGAGTATGGCCGGCTGCTTGCTGTTTTGGTTGGCTCTATGTTATTTATCTACTTTGTGACCAACCCGATCCTGGTATACTGGTGCATCCGCAGGAATCCATTCCCGCTGATCTTCAAATGCTTAAAGAGAAGTGCCATCACTGCGTTCTTCACCAGAAGCTCTGCAGCCAACATCCCGGTCAACATGGAAGTCTGTGAGGAAATTGGGCTGGATAAAGATACTTACTCCGTGACGATCCCACTGGGCGCTACCATCAACATGGACGGCGCAGCGATCACCATCACCATCATGTCCCTGGCAGCCGCGCACACCTTAGGAATCCCAGTTGATCTGCCAACCGGTATTATCTTAAGTATCCTGGCTACTTTATCCGCCTGTGGCGCTTCCGGTGTTGCCGGTGGTTCCCTGCTTCTGATTCCGATGGCCTGCTCCTTATTCGGTATTCCTAATGATATCGCCATGCAGGTAGTTGGCGTCGGCTTCATCATCGGTGTGATCCAGGATTCTGTAGAGACCGCACTGAACTCTTCCTCTGATCTTCTGCTCTCCGCTTCTGCTGAATTCCGTCAGTGGAGATTAAACGGACGGGAAATCAAATTCTAAAAACAAGGCAGCATTCCCGCAGCAGCAACGGGATAGCCAGCAAACACTTGATAACAGCAAAACCCCTGGGACATGTGATCAAAATGATCATTGGAATCCCAGGGGTTTTCGTTTCCATTCATCTTCGTGCAATGCACATTTTTCTATCTGAACGGCTTTTCACTGCGCCACGTTTTATGCCGGATTACATTCGATCAGATACTTATTCTTGCTATGGATCAGTCCGTACTCTTCCAGCGTATTGATCATGCGGTAAACCGTCGCCATACCGATTCCGGCATCCTTCTTTGCCGCCTGATAATAAATCTCTTTACAGGAGCTGCACTCTCCGTTCAGGATCACATCGATCAGAAGTTTTCTCTGGTTCGTGATGCGGCATCCGTTCTTCTTTAACTCTTTTAAAATGTATGTTTTCTTAGCCTCTGCTGACATAGGGTTCTCCTCCTCTTTACGTGTTATTTTGTGAATTTTCAGAATTTCTTATGAAGTTAGTATATACTAACTTTTAATGAAAATCAAGCAGAATTGAAAACATTTTTCTCATTAAGATGATCCGACGGAATTTTCTGTTATTTCAAGTCGAACGTCCGTGAGACTTGGCGCGTGATTCTGATCAGCGTAAACTGACATATTTTTGCAGTAAGAAAGAATGTGCCAGGGCACATTCTCGCGCCGAGCGCGGTCGCTTGCGACATGTTTCTTTTTCGCGCGAGTGCGCATCCCGCGGAGCGTTTTTTTGTCATAGGACGAAGTTTCCTATGACAAAAAAGAGGGCGCCATCTCTGACGTCCTCTCGATCATTTCTCGTATATCTCTGATGATTCCGGAATCCCTTGGGATTAGAAATCAACCTCTGTATCATAGTAGCAGCACTTCAGCAGCTTCTCCATCTCTTCCTGGCTTGGCTGACGTGGGTTAGAACCGGTACATGCATCAGCAATGGCGTTCTTAGCGATCTCAGGCAGTCTCTCTAAGAATACTTCTTCCGGAACGAAGCCCTGCTCGGTTGGATAGCTGTCTGGACCGTAGTTCTTGATGCAGTGTGGAATATTTAATGCATCATTCATGCCACGCAGATATGTGATCAGGTTGGCAATCTTCTCATCCAGAGTCTCACCGCCTAAGCCCATAAAATCAGCGATCACGCCGTAACGTTTCTTCGCAGTCTCGTCTTTTGCATTGAATGCAATAACCTTTGGCAGATACATCGCGTTTGCTGCACCATGGATGATGTGTGCGCCGTAGTCTGCAAATGCAGCTCCGGTCTTATGTGCCATGGAGTGAACAATACCTAATAATGCGTTAGAGAATGCCATACCAGCTAAGCACTGTGCGTTGTGCATGGAATCACGTTTTGCCATATCCCCATTATAGGAACCAACCAGATCGTTCTGGATCATCTTGATCGCATGGAGTGCTAATGGATCTGTGAAATCACAGTTTGCAGTCGATACATATGCCTCAATCGCATGAGTCATCGCATCCATACCAGTATGAGCAACCAGCTTCTTCGGCATAGTCTCTGCCAGTTCCGGATCTACGATCGCAACATCTGGGGTGATCTCAAAGTCAGCGATCGGGTACTTGATACCTTTCTGATAATCCGTAATGATAGAGAATGCAGTTACCTCAGTTGCTGTACCGGATGTAGAAGAAATTGCACAGAAATGAGCTTTTCTTCTTAATTTCGGGATACCGAATACCTTGCACATATCCTCAAAAGTAATGTCCGGATACTCATATTTAATCCACATTGCTTTCGCAGCATCGATTGGGGAACCACCGCCGATGGCTACGATCCAGTCTGGCTGGAACTCTTCCATGGCTGCTGCACCCTTCATAACTGTCTCAACAGATGGGTCTGGCTCAATGCCTTCAAATAATTTTACTTCCATGCCAGCTTCTTTTAAATACTGCTCTGCACGATCCAGGAAACCGAAACGCTTCATGGAGCCGCCGCCAACACAGATCATTGCTCTCTTTCCTTCGAATGTCTTTAAAGCCTCTAAAGCTCCTTTTCCGTGATATAAATCTCTAGGTAATGTAAATCTTGCCATATCTCAGATCCTCCATTCTTGCCGCTTCTGAAGCGGCAGATAAATTAGACATTCACGTTAACATCTTCTGCTATGTTGTTAACGTTTTAACAATATTTCTGAGGATATTATAGCATATCTGCTGTAGATTTCAATGGATTTTAAAGATTTTTTATCATTTTTCACATTCTATTAACATTTACAACTGTGATTACTTGTATAAACAATAACAGTATCTACATTTATACCCGGATACAGCGCACTACGATCCGCTTACTTCCGTCATAAGTGCAGGTAAATAAGATCAGACTTTTTATATAAAAACATGGTATCGTCTCCACCGTTAGATCGATATACGATACCATGTCTATGATAATATTCTGTTATGTCATTCTCTCATGTATCATTTCTTCTGCTCGCTATTTTCTGCAGCCAGTACCCCAGTTTCCAAAGCTGGTGTTCCAGTTTTTCACGCTCCTTCCACAGGAACTATTATTCTGGAACCTTCCTGGTTTGCAATTGTTTCCTGTCTGGCAGCTTCCAGCGTTCTGGCCAAAGCAGTTGCCAGGCACGGTTCCGTAAAGGTTCACACTGTTTCCGCCGCAGATCCGTGTCTGACAGATGCCTGCCGCCATAGAGGTCATAGGCTGTACGGTCATCATTGCAAATGCTGCCATCAGAACAACAGCACCAATTTTTGTTTTCTTCATCATGTTATCATTCTCCTTTTGTTTCAATTATGTTACATTTTTGTTACAAAACGATGATAACATGACATTTGGTAAATATCAACTGGATGTTACTGGAAACCATTTCTCTTACGAGGCTCTGTAACTCTACTGGATCCATGCGCCCTGCTCGTCTACCAGGTAACCATCTGGGGTTCTCTGATTCTTGTACATAGCGCCCTGTGGGATTCCCTGGTTCTTCTGGATATCAAAGTTCCATGTAAGTCCCTGACTGTTCCAGCCAGTGATGCCGATGGTTGCTGGGTTGAAATAATACCATTTTCCATTGATCTGCTGCCAGCCGATTGCCATGGAACCATCTGGTTTCATGTAGTACCAGCAATTATCCATCGCCTCCAGATACCAGCCTGTCCGCATGATTCCATTAGCGTCAAATGCGTACCAGATGCCGCCAATCTGTTGCCAGCCATTCTTTGCGTAACTTCCACCTGGAATCTGATACTTCCAGCCATTGCCGCTGCGCACCCATCCTTCGGAGTCACTGCGGTCCCTGTCGTTCCGATCACTGTGGTCCGTAATCGCCAGAAGCTTCACAAAGGAAGCTGTTACTTCTGTATCCTGTTTCAGTTTAAAGGTATAAGTGCCTTTTGCCGTGGTTTTTACAGTCTTTCCATTAACCTGTAAATAATTTAACCGATATCCAAGGTTTGCTTTTGCTATCAATGTGATTTTGGTGCCTTCCGGTCCGGTAAGGTGGTCTGCCGTGACAGTTCCTCCAGTAATCTCATCATCAATGAAAACTTCATAGGTCATCACCCACGGATCATCTGGCTTCTCCGGGTTATTTGGATTATTGGGATCATCTGGCTTCTCTGGGGTATTTGGGGTATCTGGCTTCTCCTGCTCCTCCGCCTGATTTGCCAGAATCAGGGTTCCCATTCTTGTGAGAACAAAGGTCATGGCACTTCCATCTTCATTTACTGTTACTTCTAAAGGATGCTGAGTTCCATCTGCGTCTGCCACTGCTGCAAGGATTGGTTTTTCTGAATCCAACTGATCTGGTACGGAAATCTCTGCCTTGATCGGTGTTTTTAATGGAAGGAGATTTCTGGAATCCTGGTCTTCATTGTATTCACGAACCAGGCTCAGAACATACTCACAGAGGGAATCCTTGACAATCGGCTTGTCACCAATCTTTTCTAGTGTCTCTGTGGAGAATACCGCTGTTTTTGCTACTGCATTGGACGGTGTAGCATTGGATGGTGTGGCATTGGACAGCTCTGTCTCGGATAATACCGCCGCATCCTCTTCTCCCTTGATTACCAGAACCGCATTGGATGGAGACGCTACTTTCAGGGACGGATAAATGCTAAGAATCATTCCCTTTGCGTCCACTGGCTCCAATTCCCTGGCTATGCCAACTGTCTCTACATCTTCGCCGATCTCCCGACCATTGTTTTCCCATACCTGCTGATAAACTTCTGCCAACTTCAGTACAGAATCCATCAGGTACTCTGCTACTTTTTCTGTATCTGCATCCTGAACTGCCTTTACTGCTTTCTTAATTGCATTTTCATCATATACTTCTGTTCCGTCTGGATCGTCTAATGCTTTATCGATCAATTTTTGAAGATTCTGCATCTCTTCGGGAAGCGGCAAATCATCAGGTGTATCGATTGCTGCGTCTTTTCCTAAGGATACATATGCGTGAAGCTTTAATCCAGAAGCAGTTTCTGCAGTTACAACCAGCGCACCGTCTGTCTCCTCCTCGTCAATCTTCAGGACACCATTTTCATCAATGGTGGTATTGGAACGCATTCTGGTCGTATCGGTAGCAACAGACCAGGTTACTGCTTCATTAAGGTTAAAATCACGTAATTCAAAGGTCTGCTCATCGCCCTTTTTCAAGGTAACTGCATATGGGTAAATGGAAGCTTTTAACTGTAATTCTGCGTATACGCTGGAACCATTGGTTCCTGCCATATTGAAAGTCAGCTCCGCTCCACTCTCACTGGGCACGCAGGATATACCAGAATCACTGTCAATCATATTCGTAATCGGACGATTAATCTTTAAGGTAATCGTTCCTTTATTTTTCATAGTCGGATCAGAAACTGCAACCATCAACCGTCCATCTTTCTCTTCCTGCATCATCACAGATGCCTGGCTGTCACATGTAACCTCTCCAACAGTAGTCTCTTTGTCTTCCCAGAAATTGATTCCGGTGATTCCTAACTCTTTCTGATATACAGCCTGTGCCGCAGAGGTATTGGCCAGTACGGTTACCTGAGGCACTTTTGCGTAGTTTTCAGTTTCTTCTTTTCCCGTTTCAGGAAGAAGAACATAACTGTAAGAACCGTTGGTTGGATTCTTTCCATGATCGAACCACATCTCCAAGTAATTCTGGGTGCTTTCGCCTTCTGTAGTTCCAATATCACTCCAGTTTCCGGTATTTCTCGCCCGGCGGGCACGGATGCTGGTTCCCTCTTCTGGGAAATAATATCCGATTCCTGCGGAGGAACCATTGCCTTCCAGATGAGTCCATTCTGCACCGTCAAATTCGGTACCGGACACATCGGCGCTATGTTCTGCCAGTTCTTTTATATTAGCTTCTTTGATCGGAAGATGGATCTCTTCACCATTGACTACAAATACATTTTCACCATCCGTACCAAGTCTGCGGTTTTCAATGGTGGTTTCTACCGGAAGATCCATGCCCTTGTTCTGGATGCCAGCTCCCAGGCAGACGATCTCATTTTCAAACATGAACCAGGATTTTTTTCCTTTCAGGTTTGGTGCGTAAGTGATCTCACCATCCGCACTCTTCGCCTTATTGGCGATAGCTCCCGAAAATGACATACCGCTGATTCCATAATTGCCGATGGTGCTTCCACCTACCCAGCTTTCATCAGAGCAGTAATCTCCGCCCTGGGCATATCCAGAACTGTCTGGCTTACCTGTTCCGATATTAACTGGTACCACGGTAGTTCCTGGAAGTCTTAATGGATTGACAGTGTTCCAGAAATTATCGGTATACTGATCCTGATCAGAATCATAAATATAGGTCATACCGTTATTCTGATGCCAGCCCATACGGTTTTCATCATTCATGATCTCTGTATTCTGTGTTCTTTCGGAATACATAGATACTGCAAATAAGTAATCATCCATTCTGTGTACTGCACGATCCATATATGGGAATGATTTGTGCAGCGGCTCTACTTCTGCTACGATGGAAGAATCTTCCAGAATCTCTCTTGCTCTTTTCTTAATTGCCAGATTTTCCACGCCATCCAGGCTATCAACAAATCCTGGATCCTGCTCCATCCAGTATTTCATAGTAGAAAGCATGGTTTCTTTTGCTTCGTCACTGAGGGAATCGATCATCTGAAGAATGATCACCATAGCCTCTCTGCCTGCATTCTGATTACTTCCACCCTTTCTGGATACAGAACGTCCCTTTAAGGAATCCAGCATTAAGCCACGATACATGGAGTTTCCAAAACCATTGACAATGTAATACTCCAGATTCTGTTGTACTTCGCCAGAATACTGCCATGGAGTTCCACCAATCAGAGATGGGATCTTGACACCGCCTTTCATAAACTCAATTCCATAAGATCCAAGATAAGGCACACGGCTATGATCCATATAGGAACCATCTGCATAGAATCCACTCGCATATCCATCTGCCGCCAGTTTACTGCTGTCCTCTACGGTCTGGATCACAAAGGTTCCGGAGGATGCCTTTGATCCCATATAAAGCTGTTCACTGTCTTTTCTTAAAGCACCTAAGCTGACAGCGGTGGTAGAACAGTCAATAATATTAGCGCCCTGAGCCGTTCTATAGCCATTAGCATGGGTACTAGCCGTTCCGATAGCACCCTCGTGGTAAGGATCTGGCTGGAAGAAATACATAGCTTCTGTATAAAGTTTTACCTGTTCTGGTGTTAAACTATCATAGATCAGCATCAGAATCGGAATCAAATCTTTCGGAATACCGATCTCCCATGTCCACCAGTTGTTGGTCTGGGTCTTCGGGGTATAGCATACAGTACAGAGATAATCCATGATATTGATCATATCCTTTAACATATCAGGATTCTGATAATAGTTACTTCCTTCTGCCGCATAAGCAGTTGCCATGGAAAGCACTTTTTTAAAAGCCGGGCGGAACTCTGCCGCGTCATCTTCATACGGAGTCGAAGCAACGCCTGCTGCTCCTTTATCTGCTTTCCAGGGGATATCTGGACAGCGGTCTTCTCCTTTGTATGCATAAGCATTCCATGCAGTCTCTGCCGCCTTGTTCATGGAAGCCAGGATTTCAGTTCCGCCTTCTTCACTGGCAAGATCAACTCCTACGATGGACTCTTTCCATGTTTTACGGATCTTTGCGTAATCTTCTTCTGTTGCATTTGGCAGATTTTCCGGTACTGTGTACAGAACTTCTACCTTAAACTGTTTCTCCTTTCCATCTGTATTCTTTGCAACCAGCACCAGGCTTCCTTTTTCTTTCCCTGTGATGATCGCATTACCGTTGGTCAGTTTTTTTACTGTCACCAGATGATCGGCGCTGGTATCGCCTGCTGTACGGGTTCCATCGGTTTCTCCGTCTGGTAACTCATACTTTTTCTTACTTGATCCAGCATTTCTAAGATAAGTTCCATCTGGCTTCACGAACTTTGCGCTCCAGGTCACACCCTCTTTATCAAATCCTGCTGGCAATTCCACCTGTTTTTCATTTCCACGCACTACCTCAATCACATCACCATCTACAATATCCGGCAGCTGATAGCTGACCTCTAAGGTAACTGGTTTGGTCATCTTGGCTGCATCCAGTTTTACATGCAGTCCATCTCCTGTTTCGTCAGACGAAACTAAAGCACCTTCTCCACTGGTTTCTGTCACCTGATTTGCAGAAAAATGAACGGTAAATTCCAGGTTTTCCTCTTTGCTATTACTTGGTTTACCTACTGTAATCTGCGTTGTTTCTATCGACTCGTCCTTTTTCATAAGCATAGACATTGGTTGATTTAAAGTAACATTGGCAATATTGTTAGTCAGTTCTGTAGTTCCATCTGACCACTTGTTCACTGCAAGAATGCCGTTAGTTAAGCTTTCAGCCGCCTGAATTTCATTTGAATTTGACAGGACATTGGTATCTGGATCTACCATAGTCTGACCATTGAAATCCGTCTGTCTGCCTCCTGCTTTTACTGTATACTGATACTGTGTTCCTGCCATCCAAAGTTCAAATGACTGCACAACTGTATTTCCCTTTGTTGGAAAACGGAAATATACGTTGGAATTTGTAATAGAATCTGTAAACAAATATTTCCATTGAAGAGGATTCCCAGTTCCGCTCAAATCTGAAGCTGACAGCCAGTTTCTAGCATGTACGCCTTTGGTTGCCGTATCTACAGCCTTTTCCCAGCTGCCTCCTGCTTTTGCCTGATTTATGACAATATAATATCCATTCTTAGGATTTGGAATACTTACTCTTGTTGCTGTAGTTACTGGTACATTATCCACTACCGTGATAATTTTATCATCACTATTTTTCTGATCTTTCAGCCCAGCACCCAAATATACAATCTCATCTGGAAACATAAAATATGATTTTACGCCCGTCAAATCGCCAGTCAGTTCCACTCCAGATGCTCCACTACTGCCATCTCCTGTAGTCAATGTGTTTTTTGCTGACACATCTGCTTTTTTCGCTGTTCCTGTTTCATCCAGATACATGGTCATTCCTGGAACCATAGTTTCTGTCATGGTATTCCAGTCAGCGTTTACATCGCTACTTTTAGACCGAAGTACTCCCCCTAACTGCCCTTCAGAAAAATTGACTATCGCACGATAATTACCGTTTTTAACAGTCACATTTTCACTTGAGACCGTTTTTACTGACGGTGTATCTGCCATTACGCTCATCACATTGCCAAAACTCATGGCTGCAATAAGCATCGTGCTGATTCCCTGCCGAATGCCTTTTTTCAAATGCATATCCTTATCCCCCATATTTTATTTTTGAAACATATCCATACTATTCTAACATACCATTTCTCTCATTTGTACAATTTTTATCCAAACGTTTGCTCTAGCCACGAAAAAATCCCGTGAAAGAGTCAAATTTATGACTCATTCACGGGATTCTTTTTACAATTTCTTCTATTTTTCAAGGGCAAAACTATCTTTTGATATTAAATGCCTTTACGCCCGGAAACTGTGCTGCCGCACCTAATTCCTCTTCAATTCTCAGTAACTGATTGTACTTCGCTACACGCTCGCTTCTGCTTGGCGCGCCGGTCTTGATCTGGCAGGTATTCAATGCAACTGCCAGGTCTGCGATGGTGGTGTCCTCGGTCTCACCGGAACGATGGGATGCGATTGCGGTATAACCAGCTTTATGGGCCATCTTGATGGCCTCTAAGGTCTCGGATACGGTACCGATCTGGTTTAATTTGATCAGAATAGAGTTGCCGCAGCCTAAACTGATACCTTTCGCCAGACGCTCGGTGTTGGTTACAAATAAGTCATCGCCAACTAACTGAACCTTGTCGCCCAGTTCTTTGGTCATTAACTGCCAGCCTTCCCAGTCCTCTTCATCCAGACCATCCTCAATGGAGTAAATCGGGTATTTTTCAACCAGGCTCTTCCAGTGCTCGATCAGTTCTGCGGAAGTAAATTTTTTGCCGGATTTCGGAAGCACGTACTCGCCCTTCTTACTTCCCTTCCACTCGCTGGAAGCTGCGTCCATAGCCAGAACGAAGTCTTTTCCTGGCTCGTAGCCGGCTGCTTTCACTGCCTCTAAAATCACCTGGATCGCTTCCTCATCGCTGCCAAGATCCGGTGCGAAACCGCCCTCGTCACCTACAGAAGTAGCCAATCCGCGTTTCTTTAATAATGCTGCTAATGCATGGAATACCTCGGTACACCATCTTAAGCCCTCTTTGAAGCTCCGAGCCCCTGCTGGCATGATCATAAACTCCTGAACATCAACGGTATTCGCTGCATGAGCGCCGCCGTTTAAGATGTTCATCATTGGAAGAGGAAGACGGTTGCCGTTTACACCGCCAAGGAAACGATATAATGGAAGCTCCATAGCGTTTGCTGCTGATCTTGCACATGCGATGGAACTGCCAGAATTGCGTTAGCACCCAGTTTGGATTTATCTTTGGTTCCATCTGCATCGATCATAGCCTGATCGATGGCATAGATGTTGGACGGATCCATTCCGCATAATACGTCAGAAATGATGGTATTGATATTTTCAACTGCCTTGGCCACGCCTTTCCCATTGAAACGACTCTTGTCCTGGTCACGCAGTTCCAGCGCCTCAAATTCACCGGTAGAAGCCCCACTTGGTGCTGCTCCTCTTCCCATGGTCCCGTCTGTTAAATAAACCTCTGCCTCTACGGTTGGATTGCCTCTGGAATCAATGATCTCCCTGCCGATCACTTTCTCAATCTCTAAATACATCATAATCACATCTGCCTTTCCTGAGAAGTCCCAGGGCTTTCTGATTCCGGTCAGAAAACCATGGAGTTCTCATGATTTATTCACTGTGTTAGCCTTCCATAACCATCCGACAGGTCTGTATACACACTGCGTCTGATGGTTAGCATTTCCTAACTTGTTACCAGTTTAGCATTCCCCGATTGAAAAGTAAATATTCCTGCTGATCAGCTTTTCTCAAAAGCATTTATTTTTTATAACATGTATTCCATAGGCTCTGGATTATTTCTTCCGAATCCGGATTCCATCTGTCATACCTTCTTCGTCCGCCTTAGAAACCACCATATCTCCTTCACCGATCCCAGTCTCGATCACTGCAGAATCTGCCGTCTCATAAGAAAGTGTCACCGGTGTTTTCACCGTCCGATTTCCTTTCACCAGAAACACATATTCCTGGTCGTCTACCGTAAATACCGCTGACGCCGGAACCACCAGACACCCGCTCTCTTTGTAAAGCTGGAACTGCAGATTGACGCCGTAGCCGTCTTTTCCGCTCAGATCACAGTCCTCTGAGAATTCCACTTTTACATGAACCCGGTACTCATCCAATCCCAAAGCGGAAATTCCCTTTGAGGCGTAATCGTAGACCTGGCTGACTGTTCCCTCATAGACTTGATTCTTGCCTCTTAAGGTCAGAGTGGCTTTTACCGGACTCCCCACCTGGATATAGGGAGCAATGTTGGTGAGCACATCCGCCTGGGCTCCCGCTTCATCGGAACTTTTTAAGATAGCAACCGTCTGTCCCTGCTGCACCACCGACACATTTTTCACCGGAAGAGACGTGATGATGCCGTCATGCTCTGCTTTCACCTGGCATTTGCCGATGGTGTCCTCCAGATTGGAAATGCTGGCTTTCTGGGCCTCGATCTGGGCGGTCAGCTGCCTCTTTTCACTCTCATAGAACCGGTTATTGATGGTAGTTTCATCGATTCCCTCTTTTTTTAAGTCCTCCAGATACCGAAGACTCTCCTCATACCGGCCCTTTGCCTGCTGCCATGCCAGAAGTGCCGCCTTATACTCCGCCTCCTGGTTCTCCATCTCCAATCTGGAAATACTTCCAGAGTCATATAACACACTGCTTCCATCGTAAACGGTTTTCACCGACTGGTATTTTGCCTGGGCCGTCTCCATCTCCTGGCGAATCTGTTCTAGGTATTCCTGGGGAGAAGCCGTCATCATCTGACCAATCTGTTCCTGCTCCAGCTGGGCCTCCAGACCTGCCAGGGCATTTTCTGCCGCCGTCAGCTGGTACTGGTAATCAGAGGTTTCCACCTCAAACAGCACATCCCCCTGCTTTACCGGATCATTTTCCTTCACCAGCAGTTCCTTTACCGGACCATTAACCTCAGAAATGATGCTATACTCTTCACCAAAAGAGATCACGCCGTCTTCGGTGTAATAGTCCTCCACATCCTGAATGGCCACTCTGGCGCACTCCACAGCCCTGGTGCTGCCCTGATAAACCATGATCCCGGCTCCCATCAGCACCACTACTGCTGCTGCAGACGCTGCTTTCCGGTACTTCCAGCCTTTCCATTTATCTGTTATGATCTTCACAATCTTTTTCATCCCTACTCCCTCTCTTTCAAGACCTCCGTCAACCGGATATTCCGCACAAACCGCATCTCCCCTCTTCCAGCCAGCGCCGTGATAGCCAGGCAGATGAAAAATGCCCCCATGTACGACCAGATGCTGACATGCATATCAATGGAATAACTATCGGAAATTACTACCTTTTCCACCAGGATCTTGATTCCACGACTTCCCGGAATTCCCGCCAAAATGCCTAAGATAAAGTAAAATCCCTGTTCCACTGCCAGAAATCCGCTGATTTCCTTTTCCGACATGCCAAGCACCAAAAGAGTGCCAAATTCATTGACCCGTTCCCGGATATTGATCATGGAAATGTTATAGATTAGCACACCGCCCGCTGCTGCCGCCATCACCGCAAACATATTGACCATCAGGATCATGCTTCCCATCATGCTGCGGTAAGTTCCCACGATTTTCTGAGTGTCCACCATCCAGGTAACCCGGCTGGTGTCCAGAAGCTTCTGTTTCGTCCATTCCAGCATTCCGGGGTACAGCTTTAACACCACCGTGTTGGCCGCCACTTCCATAGGAAGGAACCGCCGTATGGCCCCAAGCTCCATATAGCAGCCACTTCCCACGCTCTCAGAGATCACATCCGTCACGGGGACCTTCACCTTCTCTGCCGTGACTCCCGCCACGTACATAGTGATGGCATCTCCTTTCTGTACCTGCAATTTCTCTGCCATTCTGGTATTTAAAATGATACCTCCGTCCACTGGTTCATAATAAGTTCCGTGCATATCCCGGATCTTCCACAGATCCGAACCCCGGTTTAATCCATAAAGCATGGCGTATTCCGAACGGTTCTCATGCCCCAACTGCACAGCCATGGTACAGACCGCTTCCGATTTTTCCACGGATTCCAGCAGTCCTCCCGCCTCTTCCGCCTTTTTGGGACTCACATAGGAATCCAGGGATAGCTGCAGATCATACACCTGGATCTTCTCAAACTGATCCATATACATCTGATCCGCCACCCCCTGAAAGGACATGAGAACTGATGCCATGGAAAATGGGAAACATACCGCTAACACCAATAAAAATCCACGAAATGGATTTCTGGTCACTGATCGCAATGCCATTTTCCCAACGGTATTTAGTTGTCTGGCGATCTGCCCTGGAATCCGCACATTTCCCACATTTTTCGGAGCCGCCTGACGCATAGCCTGAGCTGGGACAATTCTTAATATATCCCGCACCCCAAGATAAGCCGCTGCCGCACCAGTTGCCGCTGCCAAAAGGATTCCTGTGATTCTGGTCCAAATAAAATCATGGTAAATGGTATTGGGCAGGTTAAAAAACTCCACATACATGCCAAACATATACCGGCCAAAAGGCGCTGCCAGCACCGCTCCCACCAGAGCTCCTGCCACGCCGATTATCAGTCCTTCCATCAGATAAGGAACGAAAAGCTCCAGATCTGTCATTCCAAATGCCTTCATGGTGCCGATCAGACTCTGGTCCCGATCGATCATCTTTTTTAACACCACATACAGCATAAACACAGAAATAGATAAAAACATGAACGGCAGAATGGTTCCCATGGAGATCAACTCCCCTATTTCCCCCTCCACCATATCGTAGCTGGTCTGATCTTCCTTTTTGCTCATGGAAATCAGACCATAAGGAGCCAGCCGCTCTGACAAAACAGATCTTATGTCCTCGTAAGTATAGTCTGCTTCCAATAAAAATCCCAGTTCGTTGACAATATTGTATTTCCCGGTCAGTTCTTCCATCCGGTCTTTCTGGATACAGGCGATGTCATAGACCGTCCCATCCGGAATCATAGCACCCCCTGGTGGAATCGCGTAGATATAATCCGGCCCGTTGCAGGTGCCTTTCATGGAAAAGCTGGTACTCTTTCCATTCCACAACAGCTTCAATGGCATTCCGTCCTCATAACCGTAGACGCCTTCCATTCTGGCTCCCAGAAAAATATTGTCCCGGCTTTTAAAACCAGATGATAGGGCCAGCCGGTTCACCACATCATCCTCGTCGTAAGACAACAGATGCACCGTCACGATCTCTTCCTGGCCCTCCGCCAGCATCCGCACATCCGCTGCCATGCGCCCCGCCGCCAGACGGATTCCTGGAATCTCCTCCAGCCTTTTTAGCTCTTCTGAGGAAATCCCAGACACCTCCGCAAACACATCCGCCATGGTACTCTCTTCATAATACTGCTCCACCTGGCCTTTCAGATTCCCCAGGGTGTCCATCATAGCCACGTAACAGAAAATTCCGATGGAAATGATCAAAACCGCGCCGATAAAAGAACCCTTATTCTGTCCCGCCAGGCGGAAAACATTTTTTCCAAATGCTTTCACTACCAGTCCACCTCCTCCGGTTTTCTGGGTGTTTCATTGACTTCGATCTTCTCCAACTCCCCGTCCTTGAAGAAAAAGACCCGGTCAGCGATCTGAGCAATCTTCTGGTTGTGGGTGATGACTACCACAGTTTTTTTATACCGGTGATTGAAATCCGACAGTAATTTCAGAATCTGCACACCTGTCTGGCTGTCCAAAGCACCCGTGGCTCATCGCAAAGCAGTATATCCGGGTTCTTACACAACGCTCTGGCAATGGCTACCCGCTGCTGCTGCCCGCCGGAAAGCTTGCTGGGAAAATGATTTTTCCTGTCACCGAGTCCAACCTGGCAGATCAGTTCTTCCGGGTCTAAGGGATCCGCGCTTAACTGGGCCGCCAGTTCCACATTTTCCAGGGCTGTCAGACCCGGCATCAGGTTGTAGAACTGGAACACAAAACCAATATGCCGCCTGCGGTATTCGGTCAGTGTCTTTTTATCGTCCCACTTCAAAGGCTCTCCTTCGTAATATAATTCTCCCTCGGTGGCAGTCTCGATCCCACCTAAGATGTTTAACATCGTACTTTTCCAGAGCCGCTTGGACCTAGGATCACGATCATTTCTTCCGGAAATAAAGAAAACGATACACGTTTCAAAGCGTGTACCGTTATCTCTCCCAGTGAAAAGTCTTTGCTGATCTTATCTGCACGAATCAACGCTTCCATCAGACACCTCTTTTTTGCAGCTGTTCCTTGCTTTTACAACTTAGCAATTTCACAGTTGCCTCTTGTTGTTTTCCATCTGTAACTGTCTATTCAGCACCTTTATCATACCTTCTCAGTTACTTCTTCCTGTCTTTAGGTTAGCATTGACTAACGCATCTGTCAATCCATATTTTCCAATTTATATAAGATTTCTTTTTCTTGCCTGGATCACCGCCGCAGCCTTGTCTTTGACTCCAAGTTTCTTATAAATCTGCTTAATATGGTATTTCACGGTCTCCAGATTCATGTCCAGCTCTTTCGCCACATCCTCTCTGGACATACCTTCCGCCTGAAGCCGCAGGATCCGGATGGCATTTTCGCTTAACTGAATGACCGACTGCTGTTCTTTTAAATATCCCGGATGAAGGGCCGCCATCAGTTCGGTCTCTTTCATAGCATCCCGCATGAAATCTTTATCATTTTCTTTCCACACACCGGATTTTAATAACGGCAGAACCGCCGCACCTTCTCTGGACACCATCCGCACAAAATGATAGTCCTCCAGTTCCGTCATGACCCGGCAGAATACATTTTTCCAGTTCTCATTTCCCATGCGGTAAAAGGCAATAGCCTTTAACAAAGATGCTTCCATGCGGATATAGGTGCGATCCATCAGCCCCGCATAATATAACAGTTTTTCGATCAGGCTTACGGCCCTCTCATACCGGCCTTCCAGCAGATAGATCCTCACTTTCAGCAGATACCGGTACCGGTCCATGGTGTAAAATTCCTGATCCTCATCCGGTGCTTCTGCCTTCATCCATTTCTGGATCTCCGGAAATGTTCCCTTATATAGCCGGACCCGGATCTCTAAGGCATGAAGATTAGGCAGCAGCCGATAAGCCTGTTCTTTTTCGATCCGCAGGTGGAAATTGTGGAGCAGCTCCATGGCTTCCTCCAATTTCCCCGCCAGCACATACAGCCGGACCAGCATGGCAACGCCATCAAATACCAGTTCGATCCTGCCTCCTGCTTCCGCCTGCATCATTCCCTGGTTCACCAGTGCAGTCACTTCCTGATTATCACGGCCTTTTTCCAGAAAACTTTCCGCCAGAGCCAGATTCACCAGCCCTTTGCCGTAATCTCCCAGCACCAGGCTGACGGCCCACCCAACGGTTTTAGCCATTTTTTCGTCCTCTTTGCTCCACCGGCAGAAGTCTTTTCCGCCATTCATTATGGAAGGCAGATTACTGGTCACAGAAAACTCCGGTATGGTGATTTTCTTATCCATCAAAAGAGTGGCCGTTTTTAACATCAGATCTGCCACCTGCCTGCTTCCACGGTGTGGAAGAGCAATGTCTAAGTAGTATAAACGGCTTCTGGCATATTTTTTCTCCTCTCCGCTCTTTGCTTTCTCATAAACTTCTAATTCTTTATACCAATATTCACTGCCCTCAAAATCCATCAGAAGGGATTTCAACATGCACATCCCCACCATCAGATCCGCATTCTGCCGGATGGTTTCTTCCTGCAGCTGGAAATAATACTGTTTCAGTTCAAAATAATTACCTGCAGCCGGGTTGCGTCTGCTGTGGTCGATCAAAAACTCCTTCAGCCGTTCCTGATCGCCTGCCTTTTCATACAGCTGAAATGCCATGGGGATCCGGTCATTTTGCTCGTAATATTCTCCTGCTCTCCGGTACAGCTTCTGGATCTCTTCCTCTCCGTAAGTTTTCTGCAGTTTCCAGAACAGAGATCTGCGCACGGGAGGCCGGATCTCATAATCAACTTTCATCAGTTCCTGTTCTCTGGAGTACTCTTTCACCTGTCTCTGGATTCCCGTTCCATGATCCAGAGCTTTGGCGATCATCCGTTCCGCATTCTGGTTCCCGGTGATTTTTTTCGCCAGTTCCAGGTCAAATTCCTCTACAATGGTCAGTTTCATCAGGAAATCCAAAAGTTCCAGATCCCAATGGCTGTATACATGCTCATCCAGATACTCCCACAGCTGGTTTCTGATCTCTTCCGTCCGGTCCGGCGTCAGGAAAATCCGTTCTCCCGACCTATGGAACTCAAAATTCCCCAAGGCAATATCGAACATACGGATCATCAGTCCATAACCATCGGTAAATGCCACAATCCGCCTTAAATCTTCCCGGTTTAACATCAGACCGCAGTTTTCAAAATACGTCCGGACCTGACGGTCCTCCAGATGGAGTTCTTTCTCAGAGATCACCTTGATATTGATCTCCATCTGCACTTCCAGAAGCCATCCTGGCATCCGTCCTCTGCTGATCAGGATCACCCAGAGACGGCCCTGGGTCAGAATCCTGCAGATCCGCGCCTTTATTTCTTCTGCTTCTTCCATATCCGACAGTTCCTGCAGATCATCCAGCACCAGAACTGTCACTTCCCGGTCCCCGGCGATTTTTTCCAGTCTCCTGCTGGTCAGTTCTTCCGCCTGAAGATACACATAACGATCATCGTCAGAGCCCCTGGTCAACAGATACCGCTTCACAAATGCGGTCTTTCCGCACCCGGAATCCCCATACAGATACACAGTTTTTTTCACCTGCTGGGCTGCTTCCATATTAGAAACCGCCAACTCTGGCCAGATATAGGTATCTTTCCGTTTTTCCTCCATTGTACTCCTCCTGTCCACTGCCATAGTCCGTTACGATCACTGGCTGGTCTGCTTTCCTCATCTGCTATCATTTATCGTGGCTTCTGCTCTTTTATCTGGTGAAGGCATAGTAACACTGGTTTGCACATCCCAGCGGAAAAATTTGTTTTTTCATCTGGCAGATATATGCCTCCTCCGTATCTGACCCTTCCAGGATCGTCAGTGCCTGCCTCAGATTCCGGATGTCCCGCTCCATAAAATCAGAATGATTTCCTCTTCCCACCAGCTTCAGATGGGTGATTCCTGCATCCCGGAGATGCCATAAGGCGCAGAGACCACAGCCACTGGCGCCACAGAGATAACCTTCCTCATCTGGCTCACCAGATACGTCAAACTGGCGTTTCTGATCATCCGGAACCAGGTGTTTTTCACCCGTTCTGCGTTCAAGGGACCCCAGTTCATAAGGGATTTGGCAAATATGGCCCAATTCATCGCAGTGAAGGGACTGACAGTATGCGCCATTAAACTGACACCGTTCATTCAACGCAAAGGCTTCATATTCCATAGCTGCTGATCCCATGTGTCCCTGCTGGATCATGGTTTTCATATCCTCGATCGGCACTTTCCGATGAAAAATGATCCGTTTTGGACTCCATTTCTGCATCATCGCCAACATGGGACTATTTTCCTCTCCCACTTCTCCGCTGACATGTATCTCACAATCCAGCCCTGCTTCCCGCACGTACAGCATCAGCGCCAGATCCGCTATGATAAAGCTGTGAAATCCCAGATCCATACACCTGTGGATCAATCTCGTGATCTGGGCGTACTGTTCTGGAAGATAATAAAAAGAATTCAAGGTCAGATGCACTGGTTTTCCATAATATTTCATCATCTCAGCCAATATCTCCAGTTCGCTGAATGCCCCAAGCTGCACATGGGTGGTAAAAACCTCCCGCCGGTTTAAAGGGATCACCGTACCATATGCCCGGCTCCAGTCATACGGGACATAGCCTGCAAAAAATTCATCCGCACCTGCCTGGATAAAGTGCTCATACTCATCGATGGAACCTAAACCTGCTACGATTTTCATGGATGCCGAGCTTCTGTTTGCTATCTTTTCATTCATATTCTGATCTCCGATGTCTTCTCGATATTTTCCCACTCCATCTCCTTCTACAGCAGATGAATCACCAGGCGGTCTACCCCCTGTTCCCGGTAGTTTCTCAGAATCTCCTGGTTTCTCAGAATCTCTAAATCGAAAGCAAACAGAGAATTTCCTTTTCCAATCATTTTTAAGTGATCTGGATATAAAAAAGCATATTTTTCACAGTAATGGGGACAATGTTCCACGCGATTCTGTTTTCCACTGTCGCCGTTGGCACAGATTGCATACAGAGTACAATATTCAGAGGTATTTGTCTGATAGTATGGGATATGGATACTGCTGGCGATTCCGGCATCATCACCGAAAAAGTCCTGTCTCCCTCCAATATTCTGTTGATAACCGCAGGATTCCCACTCGACCCGATGGATGTTCCATTCATTTCTGACATACTGGCGGTAGAATTCTGCATTCAGTGAATTTTCATTAAACAACTCTTTTTTCCCCAATTTATAAACCATCCGTGGATCTTTCCGCCGCCGGTTCAATAATGTTCCCATGGACAATGTCAGATTTTTCAATTTCAATTCTTCTGCCATAACCACCATTCCAAGATCATTGATTACAAGTTCCAGTTTCTCCAGGTGTCTATTCTTGCCTGGATTTACATGCGTTTCTATTCCTGGCTTTTGACACCACTGATCCAGCTGCATCAGAAGTTTCTTCATTTCCCCCACCGCACCTTCTGCCATGTAGGGAAACACCACGGTAACAGAAAGTCCATCCCGCTCTGCTTTTTCCAACATCCGGAATAACTGTTCATCCGTTGGAAACAGACATGGGCAAAACTGATTACCAATATAAATTCTGTCCGGTAACCTTTTCGCCAATGGATATTTTCCCAGTCCACCAGCATCCCAATACTGCCTGGAAACTTCCGCCAACTTCTCTTTCAGATAACAGTCATACCATTTTGGTCCATCCAGTTCCAACGCAAGCTCCATGCCCTCCACAACAGCCATCACCTCACGCCCGCAGATCTTTGCAGCAGGCAGCGCACAGTCTGCAAACCCAACACGATCTGTCATATTGCTGCTATCTGTCACTACTGCCCCGAACCAGTTCTCCTTCTGTTCCTCAAAGCTCTTCCCATAGACCTCGTCCAGCTCTGCCGGATATCCGGTCAGGTGACCAGCCAGTTCTCCGTCATCGCAGGTACATTTTAACCGGATATACCGGTCATACCACAGCACCAGTTCCCGCACCTCTCTCCGGTAATCCTCCTGCTGCACATCTACCGAATATACGCGGTACCATCTTTCTTCCCGTTCCAGTGTGATGACCGGAGATCTTTGGATACCTCTGATCCGGACTGTCTCATACTGTCCCTGGACCATATGATAAAAACTCACTTCTATCCTGTGATCTTCATTTTTCTCCATTGCTATCGACTCTGCAGTCCGGAAAGCAAACCCATTTTCCCCTAATTCCGTGATCTGAACCTCTCTCCCATCGATCCTGCAGGCCAATAGTCCAAAAGGAACCGCCGTCACACCACCAATGATCTCCATAATAAAAAACCTCCCGGCAGTATCTTCTAAAAGAAGTATACCACCGGAAGGTATCATTTACAATGTTGAACGCAGATAAGCATTCCCCCGCTTCAAGTGCGCAGAGCATTAAGCGGCGGGTGAGGGGGGATGCTTATGTCAGTGGGAGCTTTCAGCTCCCACTGACAGATCGCGAAGCGACTGCGTTCATGAGCAAGTAGCGAAGCGGATTGCGAATGTCCGCTTTACTAGTTATGACACATTAGCAGCAGCCGCAGCCACCGTTGCGATGTCCGTATGCATCCATGCAATCCTCTTCTGGATTCTTCATGCACAGATGAACTGCTGCTCTCTTGAAGGTCAGAGGCAGTGCCAGGATATTCGGGTTCTGGCCAACGAATTTCTTCTTAGCATCCTCTAATGCTTCCTCGAAGGTCTCTCTGGTCTTTAAGCCCATGCCTCTTGCGTAGCCTGGCTCTTCTGCACCTACGATGTAGATCGCGCTGGTGTTCATCTCAGCAATGTGTCCGCAGGACATCATGGAGAAGCCGTGGAATGGATGGAATGCGTTGCAGAAACGGTATTTACGGATATACTCTTCGTTCGTTGCGAAGTACTCGCCGTAGCGGTTCATATCCGGAAGTGTATTCATATGGTCATGCTGGAACATGGTGTACAGTTCTCTTAAGTATGGCCATAATTCATCGTGGAAGTATCCATTGCAGGCAGATGCACAGATGATGACACAGTTATCGCTCATGACACGTTTGAATCTCAGAACCTGAGCACTTAATGCCTGCATCATCATGATCGGGTTAGTTCCCATACCATCACCGTAGTGGAATTTCTGAGGCATACCAAATACTAAAACGTCATATTTCTTCTCTGCCCAGTGTACATAGGTTCTCTTATCTGCCAGCTTCCAGCTGATCGGCATCATCTCTTTTGCATAACCGGAGTAGATTGCGATCTGTCTGGAATAGGTATCCAAAACTGCGTCGCAGCAGAAGAATGGATGACCCATCTTCTCTTCCATATGCATACTGATCTCATCGAATTTGTTACGCATCAGGCTGCCGCCGTTAACTGGTGTAAAATCATCACGGTGCATAACAGATGGTACATGATGGCTTGCAATACATTTCCAGTTGGTGATACCTGTTGCACTGTGCTTGTAACCGCCTGAATATCCACCATAAGGATTGCCCTGTACATGGCCGATCAGGATCGGGATATCGCAGTCGAATACATATTTGTTCATGTATACCGGGTCACCTCTGTGAGTGGTTCCGAGGTATACCATGTGCTCCTGGTCCTCACTGTCATGACTGATGATCTGACCGGTATGCCAGAACTCGTTGAATAATTCATCACCAAAAATTGCCTTTGCATCAGACTCTTTGCTTCTTGGATGAAGTCCGTTGGAGATGATGAAGAGGATGTCTTTCTTCTCAACGCCAGCTGCGTATAACTCTCTTAAAATGTACTTGATGCTCAGTTTTCTATGGCTGGTTGGCTGCTCGCCTCCCTTTACACGGTCTGGAACGATAATGGTAACGGTGCTTCCCTTATGCGCTAACTCTGTTAAAGTTGGCATACCAATCGGATGTGCCAGGCTCTCTAAGTAAGCTGCCTCTAACTGATCCTCTGGAATGCAGGCTGGGTCTTTGACCGTCTCGCCCGGAATAAATACATCCGTGTTATCTGGCAGATTCGCTGTCATCGTTCCCTGTCCATATTCAAACTCAAATTTCATGTGATCTTCCTCCTCAATTCTTGTTCTATAATTCCTTCTTTTGACTACTTTTCTCAATCTGCGGCCGCCACGCTGGCTCACACATCAACCATCAGCCGCCCTGATCATTCCTTAGCCTTCCATATATAACTGGATGATCTCCAAATACTCTTCTGGATAGTAACCGATCTCACCCTGGAATCTGGTCAAAGCGATCAGTCCGCCATCGATCTCGTCGATGGACGCTAACATGGCTGCATTGGCCTGTTTTAAGCCGCCGCCGTACACAACATCCATGCCGCCGGTCTTCTCTTTCACAAATTTTGCGATCTTGGTGATATATTCCTTATCTGCCGGAGTCTTGCCAGGTCCGATGGACCAGATCGGCTCATAAGCGATCACAACCTTGGAGGTATCTACGTCCTTCAGACCGATCTCCAGCTGTTTTCCCAGAACTTCCTGCCACTGCTCCTGTTCCTCACTCTTCTCGCCAATGCAGTACAGAACCGTCATGCCACGGGAAATCGCACATTTGATCTCCTGGTTCAACAGACGGTTCACTGCGTCGGTATCCGTAACGCCAGCCTCAGCCAGGATACCCATCTTATCATTTCTCTCCTCACAGTGTCCAATGATGGTAGTCTCACAGCCTGCTGCCACCATGGAGGAAGCCGGACGGTTGGTAGTGAATGCGCCGAAGTTTCCACCTACAGCAGTATCAGCCCGGTATACGCTCTGGCAGCCAACCTTGATAGGGCTTCCTTCTGATCTGGCTTTCACTGCATTTAACAGATGGATCTCCGGGAAATACATACCGAACTCCACCTGTGCAGGATCGTACTTTTTTAACTCTTCCTGGGTATTCTTCACGATGAATTCTGCCCAATCTGCCACCGGAGCGATGCGGTTGACTCCGCCATACTCTGTCGGCACATCAAATCGTTTCAGATTCAGATAAATATGTTTCATTGAATCTTACCTCCCCTATTTCTTCTCTATTTTCTCACGTTCCTCATGGAAATCAATAAAATCTCTGAGCTCCGGTCCGATCAACGGCTTGCACCACCTGGTAAATGCCTCTGTCACATCGTTGCCGCGCTCATTGATGTACTCCGCCGGTACGGTGCGCTCATACATCATCACCTGCTCGATCGGAATCCGCTCTACATGAACCTTGTAACTTCCATCCTCGGTCTCATCGCGGATAAAGCCGACCATAACGCCTCCCTGGCCTTCGACTGCTGCTTTCAGGGCTTCTCTTCCAGCGATCACTGCCTCGTCCCGGTCTACCGGTGACTGCCATGCGATAGAAGCACGTCCACAGATACCTGGTTTCTCGCTTCTTGCCTTGATACCCAGCTTCTGAATCACCAGGTTTGCCAGGTGCGCGCTGACATCTCCGTAATAAGTTGCACGTCCGGCTTTAAAGATCGGCGGAACAATCGGCTGACCGTCAGCTCCCTTTAAGCCCTCGCTGGCAACTACCACTACGCCGCCTTTTTCATCGTACAGCTTCTTCACGTCCTCTAAGAACTCTTCCTCGTTAAATGGACGCTCCGGCAGATAGATCAGATGTGGCGCATCCCCCGGTTTCTTTCTTGCCAATGCGGAAGCTGCAGTGATCCATCCGGCATTCCGGCCCATAGCTTCGATCACGCATACATGGATCGGAAGGGACTTTACGTCCACGCCAACTTCAGCGGTGGTCGCTGCGATATATCTTGCCGCGCTGCCATATCCCGGTGTATGGTCGGTAATGGCAATATCATTGTCAATGGTCTTTGGAATACCAGCAACTGTCACACCGGAGGACTTGCAGGCTGCATAGATCTTTCCGCAGGTATCCATGGTGCCGTTGCCACCATTTAACAATACATACTTGATATTATATTTCTGGAAGATTGCCGGCATAGCATCGTAGTCTTCCTGCTCCAGCGCATATCTGGAAGAGCCGATCGCTGTTGCCGGAGTCTCCAGCAAAAGTTTTAAACGGTCCTCCGGAACCTGCAGAAGATCAAAGAAATCTTCCTTTAAAATCGCCTGGCTGCCTCCCATCGCTGCATAAACCTTGTCCAATCCCAGCGCCTTCGCCTCCTCGATCACCCCATACAGAGACGAATTGATCACTGCGGTCGGGCCTCCGCCATGTACTACCAGTACATTACCATTCATGTTCTTCTCCTCCTGTCTGCCTTGTCCGCGACACCCCAGCCACGGTTTGCACACGTATTGATGATATAAGGATACCATACTTTTTGTGTGATTTGTGCAAATTTTACGCAAACGTTTGTGTTTATTGGATATACCCTTTTTTTCGGTTATCCATTATAATAAAATTATGAAATTTTAAGGAGGTGTTCTATGACCTTAAAAGAAATTGCCCAGGAGGCCGGCGTTTCCATTTCCACTGTTTCCCGCGTGGTCAATAAGAACAGTCCCGGCGCCGCCAGCAAAGAAGTCCAGGATAAAATCTGGGAGATCGTCCGCCGCACCGGCTATACGCCCAACTCCACCGCCCGGACGCTAAAGCTTGGAGAACAGGAAGCTGCACAGCCGTCCCGCTCCATCGCCTGTATGTTTGCGAGAACGGAAGATATCGTGACAGACCAGTTTTTCACATCCCTTTCCAGAAGCATTGAGCAGGAGGCATTTAAGCGGAATTATGTATTAAAATATTCTTTTTCCGCTTTTGACGTCTCCCATTCCAGCACCTTCCGCCTGATCATGGATAACCATGTGGACGGTGTAGTGATCCTGGGACGCTGTGACAAACCATTGCTTAAAATGTTGAAACAATACTTCAACAATGTGGTCTACACTGGTCTTAACAGCTTAAATGCCAAATATGACCAGATCATCTGTGACGGCCATGACGCTGCAAAGGAAGCTGTGGAATATCTGATCCAGCTCGGGCACAAGAAAATCGCTTACATTGGCGAAACCCAGTCAGAAAACCGGTATTTAGGATATTGCGATGCCCTGAGCGCCCACCGGATCCCGCTGCAAAAGACTTACACATGCAATGTACATCTTTCCTCAGAGGGCGGCTACCAGGGAACGAAAAAACTGTTAGAGCAGGGCTGTGACGCCACTGCTTATTTCTGCGCCAATGACATCACTGCCATCGGTGTCATGCGGGCTCTGCAGGAATCCGGTCATTCCATTCCCGGCGATGTATCCGTCATCAGTATTGATGATATCGACATGGCCCAGTATATGACGCCCATGCTTACCACCATGCATATTCCAGTGGAAGAAATGGGACAGATGACCGCGAAGATCCTCATCGACCGGATCGAGGGGGGACACCGGCTTCCAGTGCGGGTAAATCTGCCGTTCTACACAGCCATCCGGGATAGCTGCGCACCGCCAAAGCGAACATAACCGGAATTATATCTTTTATAAAACAGGAGGAATTCTATCATGATCGTAACTTTAAAAAACAATGGATTTTCCGCAAAAATCGACTCTTATGGAGCCCAGCTCATCTCCCTACAGGATCCAGCAGGCACCGAGTATATCTGGCAGAGAGACCCAAAACATTGGGCGAACTGCTCTCCACTGCTCTTCCCGATCGTGGGTAACTGCCGTGACAACAAATTAATCATCGATGGCAGATCCTATGACATCATCAAACACGGTTTCTGTAAGATCACAGACTTTACCGTATCCCAGCCTTCCGGATCCGAAGCTGCCTTCACCATTCAGGATTCCGAAGAGACAAGGAAGTCTTACCCATATGCGTTCTGCCTGACCTTAACATACACCTTAGACGCCGATGGCCAGTTACATATGAACTACAAAGTAAAAAACACAGACACCCAGACTATCCACTATCAGATCGGCACTCATCCAGGCTTCACCTGTCCATTAGAAGATGGAGAAAAATTCGAGGATTATGTTCTTGAATTTGAAAAAGAAGAAAATGCAGGATTCCATTCCTACAACACTGAAAAATTAGAATTTGACATGACCACCTATACGAAAGCCCTGGATCATAGCAGAGTTCTGCCGATCAACTACCCATTATTTGCCAATGATGCCCTCTTCTTCACCGACCTGGTATCCAAAAAGGTGGCTCTAAAAAATCCAGCTACCGGAAAAGGCGTTGAAGTTGCTTATCCAGACTTTGAAACTATCGCTTTCTGGACTGCGGCAGCCACCAAAGCCCCATTCCTCTGCGTTGAACCATGGAACGGTTCCGCCATCCGGTCTGACGAAGATAATGACTTCATGAACCGGCATTATCTGCAGAATTTAGGTGTGGGAGGAACGAAAGAATATCGGATGGATATCCGGATTCTGTAAATAGATTTAAGTACAACAGAGAGTGCCAGCACCATGCCAGCGCTCTCTGTTGTTACTTTATGGAAGCTCCAGCAGTCTCTTCCCACACGCGGAAGCTCCAACCATCCTTCTGAAAAACTGGAAGGTTCCTTCTTACGCCTTCTGTCCGTAATATGCATTTGCGCCGTGTTTCCGGTAATAATGCTTATCCTGCAGTTCCTGAGGCGCTGGTTTTACCTGTGGATTGATCAGCTCTGTACGGAATGCCATCTTCGCACACTCTTCCAGGACAACCGCATTATGCACCGCCTCATTGCCATCCTTTCCCCAGGTAAACGGACCATGATTCTTACATAAAACTGCCGGAACCGCCTTTACATCTTTCTCTCTCTTCTTAAACTCATGAACGATCAGAAGTCCTGTATTTTTCTCATATGCCTCATCGATCTCTTCTCTGGTCAGGCATCTCAAACAGGGCACTTCCCCGTAAATATAATCCGCATGGGTAGTTCCGTAACACGGAATGCCTCTTCCCGCCTGTGCCCAGCTGGTGGCATAGGAAGAATGGGTATGAACAATACCACCGATCTCCGGAAATGCTTTATACAGCTCCAGATGGGTCGGCGTATCAGAGGACGGATTGTATCTGCCCTCGATTTTATTGCCCTCCAGATCCATGATCACCATATCTTCCGGTTTTAAATCCTCATATGGAACGCCGCTTGGTTTGATAGCAAAACATCCGGTCTCCCTGTCGATCTCACTGACATTTCCCCAGGTAAACGTAACCAGCCCGTACTGTGGAAGCTTCATATTCGCTTCATATACTCGTTTTTTCAGTTCTTCCAGCATTTATTTTCATCCTCCGTTTTTAATCCATACGCATCCATCTCTTTCATCTCCCGGTTGGTAAACCTCTGATCCAGAAGTCATAAGAAATCGCTTTTTCCGCAGAGATCCGGTACGCTTCTTCCACATCACTTCCCCAGCTGTCGATTCCGCCTACGCCGCGGACTGCTCCTAAGATACAGACTACCGTTCTTCTGGCTGGCGGCAGCTCCTCCTGATGAAGGGCATTCTCCAGTTCAGAAGCCGTGTAAGGCAGACAGGAAAATGCAAATGGGTTCTCTCCTGCTTCAAAGCTAATGGAAAATGGGTTCTTTTCGCCCATCTCGTTGGCCAAAACCGTAGATCTGGTGATGGTCAGACGTTTGGTCTCCATGTGAACGCCGCAATCCTGGGGAACCAGATACGGAGTCACTGGAAGTCCATTCTCTTTCCAGATTCCGTTCACACCGCCTGCCATCCGGTCCGGGTAAGTTTCTCCCGAAAGGCCGTTCCACTCATATCCATCGGCTGCTGTCGGCATCACAAAGCGCATGCCAAATACCGGAAGCTCTGGCAGTCCCTTCTGGCCCTCGTAAGAAACCTCTACATGAATTGCGCCATCTCCGGTTACCGTATACTTCATCACCACCTCTGCTGCCGGTACCGTAGCCGTGTGCCCTATACAGCAGATCGTCACCTGCTCTGCTCCTACCGGTCCGCCAAACCGGTTATTGTCTGGCGCCAAAAACTGCTCCACCGGGCATCCGTCTTTTTCCACGGTTACTTTTTCCGTCTTCCAGAACAGATCTGCTCCCAACCACATAGCAGAACGGTTAGGAAATCCGCAGCCCCGGTCATTATCCGTAGACGCCCGCCAGAAGGTCGGAGTCGGGGTCCGGTACAGCCATTCTTTTCCACCAATACATAAAGATTCGATTCCACCGGTCTGATAAGAAAACAGATAGGAAAATCCATCGCCGTGAACCCCCAGCACTACATCACCGAACACCAGTTTCAGTTTTTTATTTGTATGTTCCATAATAATATTTCACCTCCTGAATCGCCGGTTTTACTGTCCGGTCCGCAAATACGATCCCATCTCCGGAAAACGCATAGTCCGATGGACGGTCATCAAAGTCACCGCCATAACGCAATACCCTTCTGCCTGTCACCTCATCTTCTACCCACAGTGCCTGATCAATAAAATCCCAGATAAATCCGCCCTGGAATCGGTCATATTTCTCCAAAAGATCCATATAGGACTTCATACCGCCTAAGGAATTACCCATATCGTGCATGTATTCGCATAAGATAAATGGCTTGTCCTCATTATTTTCCAGCCATTTCTCGATCCGTGCTGGCGGCGTATACATCTGACTTTCCATATGGGAAATCTCTTTCTCGTAGGTCCGGTTATGGAACACGCCCTCGTAGTGGATCAGACGTCCATCTTGTTTTTCTTCCAACATCTGCTGCATCGCCCGAATCCCGTCTCCTGCGTAAGACTCATTGCCCAGCGACCAGAATAAAATAGACGGATGATTTTTCAACAATTCAAAATTGGTTCTGGCCCGGTCTACCACCGCAGCCTCCCATGCCTTCGCACATCCCGGGACATTCCAGCTTGGCTCCACTGCCCCCATCTTCTGCCAGGAACCGTGGGATTCCAGATTCGTCTCTGCCATCACATAGATGCCTTCCCGGTCACACAGATAATACCACGGGATCTGATCCGGATAATGGCAGGTACGGACACTGTCAATGTTATGGGCATGAAAACAGTCCATATCCCACCTCATCTGTGCCTCCGTGATCACTCTGCCGCCTTCTGCGCTCCATTCATGACGGTTCACTCCATGAAGGATCAGCCGTTTTCCATTGAGCGTCATGATTCCATGATCCATGGCAATCCGCCGGAAGCCAATCTCATAAGGAACGATCTCCACGATCTCTCCCCGGACATTTTTTACACGGATCTCCAACAGATAAAGGAATGGATCTTCATGGCTCCAGGGACGAACATCTGGAATGATCTGGGATGGAATCTGGATATGGATTTCTTTTCCGCCCTCTATCAGAACCGTTCCTGCACCTCGGATATCATCGGTTCCTTTTTTCACGATCCGCCAGCTGACACTTCCCAGTTGCCCTGTTTTATCTGCTGCCGTATCTCTTGCAGAAACCGTCAGTTCCATAGAAAAGCTTCCTGTCTTTCCATCAGTCTCCAGCACCGGCTTCGCCCACAGATCTTCCACATGAAGTTCTGGCTTTGCATACAATACCACATTTCGGAAAATTCCAGAAAAACGGAAAAAATCCTGATCTTCCAGATAAGAAGCTGTGGAATGCTTGTATACCTCCACAGCCAGA
Source organism: Lachnospiraceae bacterium AM48-27BH (assembly GCA_003478355.1). Taxonomy (GTDB): domain Bacteria; phylum Bacillota; class Clostridia; order Lachnospirales; family Lachnospiraceae; genus UBA3402. The sequence continues at coordinate 11,402 of QUFC01000001.1, read as the reverse complement.
ACATTTCCTTTCTCCCGGATCCATGGAGTCAGGTCAAAATCTGATGGTGTAAAGCTGTCCTCCGCATACCCCACAAAATGACCATTGAGCCACACATACATAGCCTTCTCCACTCCCTCAAAAGAGATGCAGACCCGTCTGTTCCTCAATGCCGGTTTCAGATCAAAAACGCACCGATAAGAGCCAACCGGATTGTACTCCGCCTCAGAAAACTGCCCCTTCTGCTCCCCAAATCTGGTTTTGGCCGGTCTTCGATACTCATGACCCTCCCATGGATACATGGTATTGATATAGTGAATCCGGTCAAAACCAGCCAGTTCCATATGTCCTGGCACCTGGATGGTTCCAAATCCGGATACATCTGCGTCTTCCCGGTAAAAATCCGCCGGACGCCCTGCAGGATTCTTCGACCATGCAAACTGCCAGGTTCCATTGAGACACTGACACAGACTTTCTTCCTGTTTCTGATACGTTTCCTCTCCGTCAAAAAAATGATGATCCGAATGGGCCTTTATCTGTCCCACCCGAAACACCTCCGGGTCATCCAACCACGCCAGATCCGGGGTTTTCTCTTCCTTGTCCAATTTCTTGTTCTCCAAAGCCATCTGACACTCTCCTTCTTCTAAAATGAATATATGAATAGACATATTTTCTTCATATTCTGAATCAGCAAAATCTGCTGCCACCTGCAAACTGTAACTATTTGACAAAAACACCCTCCTTCGCTATGATATGATTATAACAAATAACCACATGAAAAGGAATGGTTTTCGTAACTAATCGTAACTATTCAGTACCTTCATAGTTACGAGCAAAAATCCATTCTAGATCAGCTTTGCTGATGGGATTTTTGCATTCTAGCCTATGTGTTCTTACGGTCAGCGCAGCATGTGCGCTGACCTACTGAATAGTTACAACTAATCTATATATAGAAAGGATGCATCTTATGTTTTACGAATACGCAGTACAATACCAACCGCCGTTTCACCCATTTTCCATTGGTCCCTCTGTTGCCAACCACACTGCCTGGGAAAATCTGAATCCTGATCTGGCAAAACGCCTGCTTTACGAAGGGTTACGTGCCCAAGCTAGTCCATGGTCTGTGATCTATGCCACCGACTACCTCGATTTTGCCCGCACCGGCAACCGGATCCATTTTGAGGACAAACAGTTCTCCCGCCGTCAAAAGCTGAACGATCTGATATTTGCAGAATGTATCCAGCACCAGGGACATTTTCTGGATGACATCATCAATGGCATTTATATGATCTGTGAAGAAAGCGCATGGCAGCTGCCTCCGCACAATACCTATATTAAGGATACTCCACAGCTTCCACTTCCAGACACTACCCGGCCTGTGGTAGACTTATTTGCTGCAGAAACCGGTGCTGTTCTGGCTTCTGCTGTTTATTTAATGAAGGACTCCTTAGATCCTGTCAGCCCATTTATCGCTGAAACCGTGAAAGAGACCCTGATCAAACGAATTTTCACCCCATATCTCCACGAATATTTCTGGTGGATGGGAGACGGAACCGCTCATGTCAATAACTGGACGGTATGGTGTACCCAGAATGTCCTGATTGCTGCGGCTCTCACGCCGATCGAAGAATCCATGCGCCAGCAGATTTTCTTAAAAGCCTGCAGAAGCATTGATTATTTCCTGGATGAATACGGGGAAGACGGCTGCTGCGACGAAGGTGCTCATTATTACCGCCACGCCGGCTTATGCCTCTTTGGATGCATGGAAATCTTAAATGGCATGACTGGTGGTCATTTTGCCCCATTGTATCAGCAGGAAAAGATCAAAAATATCGCTTCTTATGTTTTAAATATGCATGTGAATGATCATTGGTACATCAATTTTGCAGACTGCTCCGCTGTCACTGTCCGCTGTTCCGCCCGCGAGTACCTTTTTGGCAAACGGACAGGCAATGCCAATCTGATGAAATTATCTGCCCAGGATCTGAAAGTCAATGAAGACGCCCTGCTTCTGGACGAACATAACACCTGGTACCGGCTTTTACAGTTTTCCTACTGGGATGAGATGATGGCATATCCGACAGACGGTCCGATTTTCCATCCTGAGCTTTATTATCCCAGCGCCGGAGTGTTTCTCACCCGTGATGACACCTTCTGCCTGGCCGTAAAAGCTGGTGATAATGATGACAGCCACAACCATAATGACTGCGGAAGCTTTACTTTATATAAAGATGGACTTCCATTCTTCACCGATATCGGCGTGGAAACCTATTGCCGGAAGACATTTTCCCCACAGCGTTATGAGCTGTGGACCATGCAATCCCAGTATCACAACCTGCCAACCTTTACCGGCTGTGAAAAAACTGCCTGCGCTTCTACTCCATACGCTCTGGCTGCTGATTTTGCCGGACAGTCGGGTCTTTATGGCATTATGGAAAATGATGGGCCTCAGTACGCAGCCCATCATGTGAAGTGGCAGATAGGAGAATCCTTCTCTGAGATTTCCATGGAGTTAGCTGACGCTTATCCAGATACAAGGGTCCAGTCCTTTGTCCGACATGCATCCTTTGATAAACCCCAGGAGACCATCACCATCACAGATCACTACTCCTGCGATGGTCTGACCCCGGTTCTATCCCTGATCACCTACGAGGTTCCCACATGGGATCCTGAAAAACAGATTCTTCACGTAGGAGACCTGGGTGACTGCCAGATCCCAAATGCTTCCAAGGTCATCATCGAGCGCCTGCCAATCACCGATGCCAGACTTCAGCTCGCCTGGAAAGCGGATCTGTGGCGGATTCTTGTAACACCTGAAAAAGATGACCTTACTTTAATTATCACAAAATAAAAACCAGATGCACTGACACAAAAAAGCTGCTTCGGTTTCTGATTTTTCAGACCGAAGCAGCTTTTCGATTACAGGATTCCTTTTAGAAAAATTTCTCCCAGATTCCCTCTAAGAACAATCCCAGGATCATCAATGGAAGTACATATTTTACATATCCCCGGATCCAGTCCGGAACCTTCAGTCCCTCGCCCTCGTTGGCCTCTTTCTGATATTTCTCGAATCCCCATCCAAAATTCCAGGTAGAGAACACCAGATAAATCAAAGATCCCAACGGCAGCAATAAGTTGCTGACAATAAAGTCCTCCAGATCCAGCACCGTACTCCCCGCCCCCAGAGGCTGGAAGCCGCTTAACAGATTAAAGCCCAGAGCACATGGAAGAGACAGAACAGCGATCAGAACCAGGTTTGCCATACAGGATTTCTTACGGCTGATGTTCAACAGCTCCATATCACAGGCAATGATATTTTCAAATACTGCGATAACCGTAGAAAATGCTGCAAATGACATAAACAAGAAGAAAAAGCTTCCCCAGATCCGTCCACCCGCCATGGAAATAAACACGTTTGGCAGCGTGATAAAGATCAGACTTGGACCACTATCCGGATTCACTCCAAAAGCAAAACACGCCGGGAAAATGATCAGTCCTGCAGTGATAGCTACAAAGGTATCCAAAACCGCCACATTGACCGCTTCTCCAAGCAGAGTGTTCTTTTTCTCCAGATAGCTTCCAAAAATTGCCATGGCGCCGATGCCAAGACTTAAGGTGAAAAAGGACTGGTTCATGGCTGCAACGATCACCTTGCCAACACCAACTTCCTGGAATTTTTCAAAATCCGGCAAAAGATAAAATCGCAGTCCTGCCGCCCCGCCATCCAGGAACAGTCCATGAACCGCCAGAACGATCATCAGGGATAACAGACCGATCATCATCCCTTTGGTGATCCGCTCCACACCAGCCTGCAGACCCATGGAACAAACCATGATTCCCAGAATCACCACCAACACCATCCAGAACGTATTGGTTCCGGGACTGGCTAACATCTCACCAAACAGCGCTGTCACACCTTCCTGAGTCTGTCCGGTAAATTTACCCGTTAAAAATCCGTAGAAATAATATAACATCCATCCTGCCACAGTGGTATAGAACATCATCAGCATATAGTTGCCGAAAAGCGCCACGTAACCGTGCAGATGCCACTTACTGCCTTTCTTCTCCAGCTCCTGGTATGCCTTTACCGGGCTCTTCCTGCTGGCCCGTCCCACTGCAAACTCCATGGACAGCACTGGTACACCCATGATCGCCAGGAACAACAGATAAATGACAACGAAAATTCCACCGCCATTAGCGCCTACCACATAAGGAAAACGCCACACATTCCCAATTCCAATAGCACAGCCTGCGGAAAGCAGCAAAAAGCCCAACCGTGACTGAAACGTCTCTCGTTGTTTCATAAAAAATCCCCCGATATATCCCGTATATTTACCATCCCGATTTATTTTATCGATTACAAAATCATTTCATTAAGACGGTTATTTTTTAGTATAACTGGAAATGAACATTTTATCAATAGCTTTTCCCGGTGGAGTTTTCAATGATTTCTATCAGTAAATGATTCATAGAGTCGTATTTTCATGAAAGAAACATTTCATCGTTTTTCAATCTACTCATCTAATGGTATAATGGAAACAAAAAAGGAGGATAACTATATGGAAGCAGCAGAACTTGGAAAATTTATCGCAACGATCCGCAAAGAAAAACAACTCACCCAGGTCGAACTGGCCCGCAAGTTAAATGTCACTGACAAAGCCGTCAGCCGTTGGGAACGCGGACTCGGTTTCCCCGATATCAATACCTTAGAGCCTCTCGCCGACGCCTGGGAATCACCTTAACCCAATTAATGAAATGTTCCAAAGAAATAGAAGAAAATTCCGACGATGAGATTATCGCCAGCCTAGACATTGCCCAGAAGCAGCGAAAAGTTACACTTAAAAGACTGATCATCGGTCTCCTGTGCAGTATCATTGGAATCACCGCAATCCTTCATGCCCTTAAGCTTTTCCTGACTCACACCTGGATTCTGAATCTTCAGGGTGGTGATGGTCCAACCTCCGTATTTATCGCTGGAAAAACCGGGAATTTTCCGCCTACGGTTATTCTTATTTTGGGGGGACTCATGTTAACGTATGGAGCTTGGGAGATATGGAAGACAAATAATCATGATAAATGAGCTTTCACTATCTATCATTGCTACTTACCTTAAAAAATACAAGACAAAATATTTATAATCCACTGACGGAAGCAGAAACCTATGACTTAATCAGCCATGCTTTATGAAAATCATAAGACTTATAGAAGTTGCAGGCAGGTGCCTACAAACTGTCTACAGAAAATACAGACACAAAATCAAGGCTTTCACAGCAAATAAAAAGAGCGCTTCGGTCGTTGCAAAGCGGAGCGTAGACCTCGAGCCCGACAGGGCTTGAACAATAAGAAAAAGGATATCCATCTCCAGATATCCTTTTTCTTATTCTTGAGAGCGCGAGACGGGACTCGAACTTTCTACGCATTGGTTTTTCTTAGTAAACTAAGGAGAAAAGAGGTTTTACCACCGCCCTTGTCTTCAATTTGTCTTCATGTATTCTCCATATAAAAAAGATCTATAAATCCATTCCGGATTTAGAGATCTTTAACTTTTAGTATATTTTATTATGTCACAAATATCACAATCAAACATTTCACATAGGTCATTTAGTGTTGTTAACGTAATACTTCGATTGTGTTTCAGATTATCAAGGGTTCCACGACTCATGTTGTATTTCGTTATTAAATCGTACTGAGTTATCTTTTTATTCTTTAAAGTCTCCCACAACGGCTCAAAAGTTATCATACGCCCACCTCGCTGAGTTCAGTTTAATGGTATAAGATATGATTTAATATTCCCAAAGATATGGGAATGTATTATAATCAAGTTGAGGTGAGCAATATGAAAAAAATGATTTTTAAATTTCTTGTGACAGTCTTTATTTTTGGGCTTCTTTTTAGTGTTTTCAATAGTAAAAAACCTAGATATCGTGAATTTGAGTTCCGTGGAGGTCTTACCTGCTCGAATGGTGGATATGTAACTAGCATATCTCATGTTCTTGTGAACGAAAGAGATGTTGAGCTTGAAGAACTCTATGAAAGAATTTATAATCAATTTATTTTAATGAATGACGAACCAGATGAATTAACGCTCTATTTATATGATTCTAAAAAAAATTTAGATGAATTCAACTCATTTTCATCGAGATATTATCAAAAACGAACCTCCGAATGATTGGGAGGTTTATTTTTTTTAATAAAATTATAAAAAGCTCTCAAAAATGCGATTTTCGAGTTTTCCATTTACCATATTATAAGTAGGGCAAAACAAGGAGGGTGATCAGTATTATGCTCTTAACAACGTCAGATCTTAATGGTGGAAAACTTTACCGGAAGTATGATCCCATCCGGGATGAATACAAACTCTCGTTCCGGATTCCGGGAAATCGAATTTTTCTTGGATGGATCTTTGCAAAAACTGTAAACAAATACACTGACATTTTTGATCAGTATGAATTTCCAGGTATTCCACTCGATGATTTTCGAGATTGGACAATTTTAACCGAAGAAGACGGAGAAGAAATTCATCCGGGAGATGCTCATGCCATCTATCAACAACGTATGATCCAAAAAGAACTCCAGGAGCTTGATCGTAAGCATCCCCCATCCTATTCAAGAGATATGAATCAGAAACATAAATCCACATTTGTCCGGGATGATTTCACACGTTAAAACATAAAATTAGAAGGAGAGAAAAAGCAATGACAAAAATTATTGGAATCAAAACCATCAATTATGTATCAAAAAAAACGAACCGTCCAGTTGTAGGAATGGAAATTCACTATACATATGAGGACGTTCATGCAGTTGGTGTATTAACAGATAAAACCTATGTTTCACAGAAGGTTTGTATGGAATCTGGGATTGATTGTACAAATGATGGTGAGGTAAATCTTTTAGTTGGAAAGAATGTGAAGTTTTTTACGCACCCAGTATATCATTCTGTAACGGGATTTCAGACCGAAGATTAACTAGCTATAAACGATATATTGGGTATTTTAGCTTTACCTCAAAAGCCTAGGAGCGTTCCAAGGGGATCTCCCAGGCTTTATATTTATTACTGTTCTGTTGCCGCCTGTTGGCGTACCAATGCCCCGCAGGGCGAACGACTTTTGCCGAGTCAAAAGTGTAGTGAGTAAGATCCAACAGGTGGTAACAGGATAATCGGAAGGAGTGATACGGTTATGAATTATGCAGTCATGCGATTGAAAAAATTAAGTCCGTGTCCGGACTGTCTGGGATTGAACATCATGACAACTACCGTGATGAACTTCCCCATCGATCACACCCGGACTTGAGTTGTGAGAATTACACGCTCCGCCCTCCATGTTATGGTGCAGATCAGTCTCTTGCTGATCGTTGGAAACAGCGTGTTGGATCGCAAAAGATTCGTAAGAATGCCGTGTTGGCTTATGAGATTGTTCTGTCATTTTCTCCCAATGCCCTCAACAAACTTAATTTCGCCAGTTGGGTTGAAGATAACGTTTGTTGGCTTTCTGAAAATTTTGGAGGAGAATCTAATGTACTCACTATTGAAATACATTTGGATGAAACAACTCCACATATTCATGCCGTAGTAGTTCCAGTTGATGACCGAGGAAAACTTAACTCCAAGCATTACACAGGGACACGTTCCCATCTTTCACGATTACAAGATAGTTATGGAAAAGCAATGCTTTCCCACGGATTAGAACGTGGTATAAGATATTACGAACGTGAAACTAAAATATATCATAGCGATCACCGAAAATATAACGCTAAAAAGCGCATACAAAAGGAAAAAGAGGATTATGAACATGATCGTTTTAATCGTAAAAAATTACAAAATATTGGTAAGTATCAAGAAGAATTAACTCGATAGCAATATAAACAAAAATGTAGTGGAAATTTTGTGAAAAATAACATTCTTAAAAACCTCCAAAATCAAATTTTGTTTTTTGTATTTTCCATATTACAAGCAGAAACAAAAAAATATGGAGGTTTTTCTTATGAAAGAAATTAAAGGCACAAGCAACCATTTAATAACTCCTCTTGGAAATGTTTTTTATCCAATAAAATTTAGTGGATAAAGTGGATATAAAAATACAAAAGCTGAAGAAATCCATTGTAAATAGTACTTTCGGACGATCTCTGGGCTTGTGCATCGTCCGAAAATCAAAGTGGATAAAGTGGATAAAAAAATATTTTTATAGATAAAAAGAGGAGAAACAAATAATGAAAGCACGGATTTTTAATATTATGCAATATAAACGACATCCGAAAACAGGAGAAATATTACTTACAGAAGAACAGATTTTGAATGCTCTGGATCACAAATCTATTTTAAAATACGGTTACATTTTACATGATAAAGATGTTTATATGGACGCTGATGAAATGGATGATCCTGATCACAAATCTGGGGATTTAAAACCACCGCATTGGCATATCGTTTTACAATGCTCTCAACGATTAGAGATTGACACGATTGCTAAATGGTTCGGAATTGCCCCCAATTTTATCGATATTCCTAAGGGTAAGGGACGTGATAAGTATATAGATTGTATTGAATACTTAACACATGAACATCCAACTCAGCAGAAACTTGGAAAACATCTTTATTCTGATGAAGAGGTTCATTCTAATTTTGATTATCGTTCTTTGCTTACAAAGAGGAGAAAAGACCTTGAAAAGTATGGAACTGATTTAAGCCCACGAGATCAAATGAGATATGATGTTTTATATACTGGAAAAACTCTACGACAATGCAAAGAGGATGACAAGTTGTTGTATATGCAGGATCTCGAAAAGTTGCAAAAGCTAAGAATTGCATATATTTCTGAACTTAATCCCCCTAAAACTCGCTTAAATTTTTTTATTTCTGGTTCCGGTGGAATGGGTAAGGGTTTAATGTCCAAGGCTATTGCTCGATCACTTTACCCAAATTTGAAAACTGATAATGATATTTTTTATATTGTAGGATCAAAAGGGGCATGTTTTGAAGGTTACGATGGACAGTCGGTAATCATTTGGAGTGATCGTCGTTCCTACGATCTATTACAAGAGTTAAATGGTCGTGGCAATGTTTTTAGTGTATTTGACCCACATCCAGATAAACATAGACAGAATATTAAATACGGTTCTGTCAATCTATGTAATGAAATAAACATTGTTAATTCTGTTGAAGATCCTATCCACTTTTTAGATGGATTATCTGGGGAATACACGGATCGTATGGGAGAACGTCATATGGTTGAGGATAAATCTCAAGCCTACAGACGATTCCCGTTTATTATTGATATTCATTCTGACTATTATGATTTGTGGATTAATGATGGATTTTCGGAAAATGCTGGTTCTTATCAATCCTATACCAAAAGGCGTTATACGGGTTCTCTCCCTCGTTTATATTCCGTTTGTGGATCAAAAACAGATATAATCCGAGATGTAGAAAATAAAATGGTACAACCTATAAAAAATAAATATCGGGAAATCGTTGATCGTATTGATTGTGGATCTTTTTCAGATGATATATATACTCTGATTTCTGGATTTGGAGCAGAGGTAGAACTTCCAACGATTCCAGAAGATCTTACCCCGGTAGAACTTACCCTGGAAGAAGAAGCACATATTCGGAATCTTTTCAATATTGCAGATTGAAAAAAGGAGGTTTTATGATATGATGAGTGATGGTAAAACCTCTATACAAAGGATGAATATAGAAAAACGAATATTAGATTTACACCACTACACGATTACACCTCCCAAAAATGAAAAAGATCGTTGGCAAACTTACGTCAAACCAGAAGGTGGGAAACGAAAAGTTATCCGTGATGCATCTTATGATGGTCTCATGGATAAATTATTTAATTTCTACTTCAATGGTGTTTCGTATGATTCATTGACACTTGGACATATTTTTGCGGAGTGGATCGAGTACAAAGCAACTATTACTGATAGTCCCAATACGATCCGGCGCCACGAACAACACTGGAATAAGTATTTTAAAGAATGGAGTTCTAAGAAACTAAAAACCTTTGATAAGTTAGAATTACAGAAGCAGTGTAACCTGCTCATTAAGAAAAACTCTATGAGTAGTAAAGAATGGCAGAATGTTAAAACCATTCTAAGCGGTATCTTTGCTTTTTCGTATGATAAAGGATATATAAGTACAAATCCAATGAAAGAAATTAAGATCACGACAAAGTTTCGGCAAATTGTGAAAAAGACAGGGAAAACCGAAACTTTCCAAACGGATGATTTTAATTCACTTCTCTGCTATTTTGAGAGTAGCTACATCTCATCTAAAGATCTTGTGTGGATGTCGCTCATGCTAGATATGTATTTAGGGCTCCGAGTTGGTGAGTTGTCTGCACTTCGTTGGTGTGACGTAATTGATATGAAATATCTACATATCAAATGTGAGGAAATCAAAAAATCCCAAAAAACGCCAGACGGTTGGCAACATATATGTGCAGTCGTAAATCATACCAAAACGCATACGGATCGCATTATTCCGTTAGTTCCAGCAGCAATTTCTATTCTTAAGCGTGTACGAACCAATAATTCTGTAATAAATTTTTCGGGGTTTATTTTTACACGAGATGGGGAACGTCTTACCTCTCGTCAAATCACATATGCTTTAGAAAAAGCGTGTAAAGATTTGGGTATAAGTGTAAAACGAACGCACAAAATCAGAAAAACTGTAGCTAGCCGACTCAATGCAGGCGGTGTCCCGTTGGATGCCATCCGAGAATTTTTGGGACATTCGAATGCTGAAACAACATTGGGATATATTTATAACCCTCTTACAGAGGAAGAAACATATAATATCGTGGCACAAGCATTATAAAATACTGTCTTCAAGTTGTCTTCATTGCGGACAAGGGCAAAAAAAAGAAAAACCCTTGAAAATTCAAGGATCTCTCTTACTTTGAGCAGAGCGCGAGACGGGACTCGAACCCGCGACCCCAACCTTGGCAAGGTTGTACTCCACCAACTGAGCCACTCGCGCATAATCAAATCGGGGTGACAGGATTCGAACCTGCGACCTCCTGGTCCCAAACCAGCGCTCTAGCCAAGCTGAGCCACACCCCGTTTCTAATTATTCCACATACCCTCAAAACCACACACTGAAAATCTATTCATCCGTTACAACTTACAATCACGGCGACACTCATAGACCTTTGGTCTATTTCGCCGCTCCCTAAACCTTTTGGTCAAGCCCTCGACCTATTAGTGACAGTCAGCTCCACGCGTTACCGCGCTTCCACCTCTGCCCTATCTACCTCGTCGTCTTCAAGGGGTCTTACTACTTGCGTATGGGATATCTCATCTTGAGGGGGGCTTCACGCTTAGATGCCTTCAGCGTTTATCCCGTCCCGACTTGGCTACTCGGCCATGAGTCTGATACTCAACCGATACACCAGAGGTCAGTCCATCCCGGTCCT